>JAWUYY010000057.1:0-31658 GCA_034110565.1 Bermanella sp.
AAGTCAGCAAACGCGCTTGTGTTGATTTGTTCGCCCTGCATATCTAAATACGCGAATTTTTCAAACCGGTTTTTAAGATCCGCCAGCTCAACGTCCAATTCCATAGGCACATGAAAAATAGCCCCCATGCTTGAGCGCACGACTTTTGGGTTGAATGGGTCAACCGAATTAGGGCTAAGCAATAATCTAAAATTACCGAACCAAGCAAGGGTTCTTAAAATGGTGCCTAGATTGCCGGGGTCTTGTGCTTCATGTAGATAAATACAGCGCTCGCCTTCTTTGGCTTCTACGCTAGATTGTTTTAAATCTGGCAGTGGCACGCACGCGATAATGCCTTGTGGGGTTTTAGTATCGCTTAACTGGGCCATGTGTTTTTTGCTGATGGTGAATATTTTAAAGTCGCTATCTAACTGGTTGGCCCAATCTTGGTATTCTTCTGTCACGTATAGCTGTGTGTTACGAAAATTAGACGGATTAAGTTTGGCCGCTTTTTGCAATTCTAAAATTAAATGCTCGCCTTCAACTAGGTAATAACCTAATTGCGTGCGGTATTTTTTTTGATGCAGTTTTTTGGCGTCGTCTAATTTCATTTCACTTCACCTTTATGCTCTTCACTAAAATCGGCCAGCATGTCATGCACTAACGCTTCGGCTACTTTTATACCGTCAACCCCTGCGGATAATATGCCGCCTGCGTAACCGGCACCTTCTCCTGCTGGATATAAGCCGCGAGTATTTAAGCTTTGCAAGGTTTCATGGTCGCGGGTAATGCGTATTGGTGAAGAAGTGCGGGTTTCTATGCCGGTTAAAATGGCGTCTGGTCTATCAAAGCCACGAATCTTTTTACCAAAGGCAGGAAAGGCTTCACGCATGGCTTCGATGGCGTAGCTTGGTAAGGCGTCTGCTAAGTCGGTTAATTTAATTCCCGGTTTATAAGACGGTACAACGTCCCCTAATTGCGTTGAGGCTTTGCCTTTAACAAAGTCACCCACTAATTGCCCTGGTGCGCTGTAATCTCGGCCACCCATTTCAAAGGCATGACTTTCTAGCTTTTCTTGCAGTTCCATACCCGCTAGTGGGCCACCGGGGAAATCTTGCTCGGGGTGAATGCCTACAACAATGCCAGAATTCGCGTTACGCTCATTACGAGAGTATTGGCTCATGCCGTTGGTGACTACTCGGCCTTCTTCAGATGTGGCCGCCACCACTGTGCCCCCCGGGCACATGCAAAAACTGTAAACCGCGCGGCCATTTTTCGCATGGTGAATCACTTTGTAATCCGCGGCGCCCAGTTCTGGATGACCTGCGTATTTGCCTAAGCGAGCGTTATCAATTAATGATTGCGGGTGCTCTACCCTAAAACCAATGGCGAACGGTTTGGCTTCGATGAACACTCCTTTTTTATGCAATAAACGGAAGGTATCACGGGCGCTGTGGCCCAAGGCTAAGATCACATAACGGCTATTAATGGTTTCGCCGTTGTCTAAGCCCACTTGGGTAATGCGACCGTCTTCTATTTGAATATCTGATACCTTGCTTTCAAAACGCACTTCGCCACCAAGGGCTTTTATTTCTTCGCGCATTTTCGAAACCACGCCCGTTAAACGGAAAGTACCGATGTGAGGCTTGCTCACAAACATGATTTCTTCAGGGGCACCGGCGCGCACAAACTCATGCATGACTTTACGGCCGTAAAATTTAGGGTCTTTAATTTGGCTGTACAGTTTGCCGTCGGAGAATAATCCCGCACCGCCTTCGCCGTACTGCACATTGGATTCAGTGTTTAGCTCATGTTTGCGCCATAACGCCCAAGTGTCTTTGGTACGCGCGCGTACTTCTTTACCGCGCTCTAACACGATGGGTTTGTAACCGGCTTGGGCTAATATCAATGCTGCATATAACCCGCACGGGCCAAAGCCGATGACCACAGGGCGCTCGGTTAAGTCCGCTGGGGCTGACGGTACTGGGTAGTAGTTGGTATCGGGGGAAGGCTTAACGTGAGCGTCTTCTGCAAATTTGGCTAAGACGCCTTCTTCGTTCTTAATGGTGGCATCTAAGATGTAAACGAACTTGATTTCGGTGTTCTTTTTACGGGCGTCATAACTGCGCTTGAAGACGATAAAGTCCACTAAGTCTGCTTTAGGAATACCTAAGCGCTTTAGCAATGCAGCTTCGATGGCGTCTTGTGGGTGATCAAGTGGTAGGGCTAATTCTGTAACACGAATCATAAGGCATGAGTCCTGGCCGGTGTCTCCGGCAAAGGTATACAGGTATTAGGCTGTATAAATATATTAGGTTTTAAAAAGCGCATTGTAGCTTTATACCCTATTAAAGTCAGGCCAAACGGCCTCAAATCAGGCATTTATTGCTGAGCAGGTTTTGCGAATCACACCGCTGCGCGTACAATGAGCGGCTATTTAGAAGTACCAACGGTAGACTCGCCCCATGGCCCGATCAAAAACCAGTAAAAAATGGATGGATGAACACGTCAACGATCCTTATGTAAAAAAGGCTCAAATTGACGGTTATCGTTCGCGTGCCAGTTACAAGCTCATCGAAATCAACGAAAAAGACAAACTGATCCGCCCAGGCAATGTGGTTATGGACTTGGGTTCTGCCCCTGGTGGTTGGTCTCAAATCGTGGCCCCTTGGGTCGGTGATAAAGGGCGCACCATTGCATCGGATATTCTGCCGATGGATTCCATAGCTGACGTCAACTTTATTCAAGGTGACTTCACAGAAGAAGCCGTATTTGAGCAGATTCTTAAAGCTCTTAATGGTGACACCGTGGATGTCGTGATCTCAGACATGGCTCCTAACCTGAGCGGCGTAAACGCCACTGACCAGTACTCTTCTATGTACCTAGTAGAGCTAGCGCTGGATATGGCCCGTAACGTGTTAAAACCCGGCGGCGGCTTTTGTGCAAAAGTATTCCAAGGGGTAGGCTACGAAGAGTACCTTAAAGATGTGCGCACCTCGTTTGATAAAGTTGTCATCCGTAAACCCGCTGCGTCACGGGCCCGCTCACGTGAAGTGTACCTTGTGGGTAAAGGCTTTAAAGGCCAATAATCACTCAAGTAGGAGCGTGCCTGCACGCGAGAAATAAATATGGCAAGTATCGGCACCCATTACATTTTATCCGCAATCGGCGGTGCCAAAGCCAAAGGGATTGATACCCACGCTCTACTTAAAAAATACCGCATCCCAGAAAAACCCCTTAAAGATCCTAAAGCACGCTTTGGGGTCGACCTTGTAGCCAAACTCTATGCTGGTATCGCCCTTGAATTAAATGATGAATTTATGGGCTTTACCGAAAAGCCCATTAAAGTGGGCACCTTTGAGTTAATGGCCGAGTGGGTCAGTCACAGCCGAACACTTGAAGAGTTACTGCAAAAAGCCATTCGCTTTTATAATCAAATTACCGATGAAGTGCAGATGTCATTAGACATCGAAGACGATCACGTATACTTCACCAGTGAGTTTCGCCGCCCCGAACTAGATTTCGAGCATTTTTATGTGGAGTACTGGCATGTTATCTGGCATCGCTTTGCCAGCTGGTACATAGGTAAGCCCATTAAATTATTGGGGGCTTACATTAACTACACCCCACTTGATCGTGACGAATTTGAATTGCTCTTCCGCTGCCCTACTCACTTAAAAAGTAAGTACAACCGTTTGGTGTTTCATAAAAAATACTTACAAAAACCCTTGGTTAAATCTCAAGGCGACTTACAAGTATTTTTACGCCGCGCACCTATTGATATGCTCACCATTCCCGGCGAAGACACCAGTTTAACCGCCTTGATAAAACAACAACTAGACCCGCGCCCATTCAAAGATAACGACGTGCTTATGTTGCCCTCATCAGACGAACTAGCAAAATCCTTGTCCATGAGCGAACAAACCCTAAGGCGTAAGCTTAACGCCGAGGGCAGTAACTACCAAAAGATCAAAGATAATTTGCGCCAAGAGCTCGCCAATAAACTATTAAGTAACCGCGCTTTGAGTATCGCCAATATTTCTAAACAATTGAATTTTAGCGAGCCCCGTGCGTTTACCCGTGCCTTTAAGCAATGGAGTGGGTACACTCCTAAAGAATATCGCCAACAAAAACTGATGCGTAACAAATAATTACCACCAAGATAAGAGCCCGCTTATGACCATCATGCAAAAAGTATTATTGCTCATCGCCACTTTGGGTAACGCGTTAACCGCTTATTGGATTTGGCTAGAAGCAAGCACCCTCGCATACTGTTTTTTTGCTTTCACTATTTTGTACACCATCGTGGGCATCCATGATGTACTTGCCAACAAACACACCCTTAATCACCTATACCCTGTTGTCGCTTACATCCGCTATTTTTTAGAATCGTTTCGCACCGAGATTCAACAATATTTTATTGCCAACAACACAGAAGAATTACCCTTTAACCGCGAACAACGTTCACTAGTGTATCAACGTGCTAAAAATGAGCGCGATACCATTGCCTTTGGTACTCAACGCGATCTGCTTGAAAACAACTACCTAAGCTTATGGCAAAGCCTGCACGTTAAAGAAGTGAAAAAAGAAAATCATCGTGTGATATTTGGCGGTGACGACTGCACTCAACCTTATAGCGCCGCTTATTTAAATATCAGTGCCATGAGTTTTGGCGCCCTAAGCCCTAATGCTATCGAAGCATTAAACTTAGGAGCAAAAAACGGCGATTTTTTCCATAACACAGGTGAAGGCGGTGTTAGCCCGTATCACTTAAAACATGGTGGCGATCTAGTATGGCAAGTGGGCTCTGGTTTATTTGGCTGTCGTACCCACGAAGGTGAATTTGATGCAGAAAAATTCAAGCAAACTGCTACCTTGCCAAATATTAAAATGATTGAGATTAAATTAAGCCAAGGGGCAAAACCTGGCCATGGCGGCGTATTACCAAAATCGAAAATTAACGAAGAAATTGCCACTATTCGTGGTGTGCCAATGGACAAAGATTGTGTGTCCCCTGCTAACCACCCTATGGCTAGCTCACCTAAAGCACTACTGGGCTTTATTAAACAACTGCGCACATTAAGCGAAGGCAAACCAATTGGTTTTAAATTATGCGTAGGCAACCCAGCTGAATTCTTAAGCATTTGCAAAGCCATGCTAGAAACCAATATTTTACCTGACTTCATTACCATAGACGGCGCAGAAGGCGGCACAGGTGCGGCCCCTGTTGAATTCAGTAACCGCTTAGGCATGACATGCCTAGAAGCGGTTTATCTTGTTAATAGCGCACTAATTGGCTGTGGCTTACGTAATAAAATTAAGATCATTGCAGCTGGTAAAACCGCCTCAAGCTTTGATTTGCTAAGCAAACTTGCCGCCGGTGCTGATACCGTAAACGCCGCGCGCACCATGATGATGGCCCTTGGCTGCATTCAATCGCGCAGTTGTAACACCAATCACTGCCCGACCGGTGTTGCCACCCAAGACCCAGCCCGTAGCCGTGCATTAAATGTCGAACGTAAAAGCCAGCGTGTGGCTAACTTTCAACGCAATACCATACATAACTTATATGAACTAGTTGGTAGCATGGGCTTAGACGACCCCAAAGCGCTTACACCCAACATGTTAAAACGCCGCACACCAAATGCATTAAGTGTGTCCATGGGCGCCATCGTACCTTTGCTAAAAGAAAACGCCTTAATTAATAGCCAGCCCTTGAACGAGCCGTGGAAAAACTGGTGGAACAGTGCCAGCAGTGAAGAATACTATGTGGCAGATACCTATGTATTAGGCGCGCCCGAATTGGCTATGAAAGTGATTTAGCTATAAACAGTTTCATCATTAAGCCACTATCACCGCTATAGACCTTAGCTAGCCTGATTGGCTAGCTAATTTACGGCTAAGATACGCACATAATGAATCTAAAATCACAAGCCCAGCGTATAAACATAAAACACATACTCAAAGGCTAGTTATCTATGTTCTCACTATTTAAACAAGACCCAATCAAAAAGCTAAAAAAAGCCTATATGACCAAGCTAGAGCAGGCCATGAATGCGCAAAGAAATGGCGATATTAAAGCTTATTCCCAAATCAGTAGTGAAGCTGAAGCCATTCATGAAGAAATAATAAAGCTTGAAGTAGAAAAATAATTCATCCTAAAAGACAGAGATACGTCAGTTATTAGGTGCTCTGTTCATTATTTTTCTAACGCTTTATCAAACGCTTTAATGAAAGTACTGTAATCTTCAAATTGAGGCATATGACCCAACCCTGGCAATTCAAACAACGTTGAACCTTTAATCAGCTTGTTGGCATTTTTACCCAACTTATTGTATTCCCCTAGCTTTCTGTTCACACCCGCTTTTAACCAACCCCTGCCTGGGCCAGTAGTGTCTCTAGTGCCAATAATTAAGAAGGTTTCATTTTTAATTTGTGAAAATCTATCGACTACGTTTTCTGAAAATATAGGGCCATAGGTTAATGCATTATTCCAAGCTACCGTTTTCCAATCTTTACCCGCTAGCATACCTTTTAGTGGCATAAGCAGTGCTTCATACTCTTTTGACCATTTGCCATCATAGTAATTCTTTTTTTGGTAGCCTATTGCTTTTTCTAACGTAGTATTCAGTTCATTTTTATAAAAGAAGTTAACGTCTTTAAATTGCACATACTGACTGTAATCTTCTAAACCTATTGGGTTAACCAATATCAGTTTATTAACGGATTCGTTATAATTAGCCGCAAATGTAACTGCCAACATCCCACCCATGGAGTGACCCACAACATCAAATTTTTCAACATTCAAACTATCCATTAATAGTTTGGTATTTAACGCCAGCTGCCCGAAGCTATATTGATAATAATCTGGCTTAGATGATTTACCGAAACCAATTTGATCCGGCATGATGACTCTATATTTTTTCTTCAGTAGATCACTAGCAACTCTCTGCCAATAGTAACCTGCAAAGTTTTTACCATGTAATAAGACGATGACGTTCTGCGCATTCTTATCGCCAATATCCATATAACGCATCTTCAGATCTTGATTTTGAGAATTAAATTTAAATGTACTGACTGTAAATGGGTACTCAAAGCCATCTAGCTCTTTATTATATTGAACGGGGCCTTCAGCAAAGGCTGGCGACATTAACGTAAAAACTGACATCAAGATCAGAACAAACTTTTTCATATTATCCTCAATATTGTATTTCTATCGTCATAACTACAAATTTTGATAACAACATCATACTACGTAATACACGTATTTAATGATGCTCGCTACCGAAACCACAGACTGAGTGAAAGGCTGACATTAATCTAACTAAGCACAGTCAAACGAATACAGAAGCTACTTATACTAAGACTTGTCGAGTGTTGGCGATGTAGTGATGCACCTGACTTTCTATTTTAGGGTCAACCATCTTGTCGGGGCGACGATCATTCGGACAAGCCATGCGCTCAGTTGTACCAAACAATCGGCAAATCAACGGACGTTCTTCATACACCTCGCAGCCTTTTGGGCCAAGATGTACACAATTAAAGTGCTCTAATGCGGCGTCATGCTCAGCGTCAGACTTCACTGGCAAGCGGGACATTTCTTCCGAAGACGTAGTGACTGGGCCGCAGCAGTCGTGACAGCCTGGCACACATTCAAACGACGGAATGTTATCACGCAGCCGCGCGATAATATCTCGGTTATTGTTCATTTATACCCACTTATTATGTAACACATTAGCAATATTGCCTCTACCTTATATCCGAGACATTCGCTTGACTAGAATACCACACACTTAAAGCCGCGACGTGCCTTAGCACAAAAGTAGCTACTAGCAGTCGCTACAATAGCGAAGAACGAGCTCCTCCAGCTGTTTAAGCAGCCTGCTAGTTGTCTTCTTTCTTTGTGACTGCTTTTAATTTAACAACGAATCCAACATAGAATGAAACACATGCAATTAAAGATTGCCACACAACTGAAAAGTAAAATTTAACTGGATTAGAGTTTGCGGATACATAATAAACATTTCCTGTATTCGTATACTTATATTCACCTTCTATCAACATATTGATAACTACAACAGTAAAAACAACACAAAATAATCTAGCAAGCAATCGCATAATAATTTAGTTCCTAGTTCGGATCGATATTGTTCAAAAAATCTAAATCGCCTGATGTTGTTCCGCTAGAAACTGTTGCCACTTTTTTAGAAGATCACTCTCCTTCTTCAAGCGTACAACTTCTTTCTTAAGGCGAGCATTTAAAGGTGTCCACATTATCGGGGGCAGTTCTCCAGCCAGCTTGCTGGCGATTTTGACTGGCGTTGTTACGCATTACCATTGATAAGACAGCTTAAGAGAAGCTTGGCTTGTAGAATCTGAAAAATAGGAGGCATTATTTGATGATTCCCCATAGCCTAAACTTCCTCCAACGATCCAGCTATTATTTGCAATCTCATTGAAATAATAATTATAAGTGGCGGCAACCCCGTGATACGTTGTTCTTTCTGTATTCACAGCGGAACTACTGACAGCCCCTAAAAATAAACCTAGAGAGTTATTTCTACTTTTTCCAATTAATTTTTCCCAGCCAAGTCCATAGCCTAGATTTGTTCCAGAGGCCTCTGAATAACTTTGTAAACCTAAAGCAATGTAATACTTTGAATCATTACTGCTGATAGAATATTGAAAGCCTAACCCACCTTGATCTGTACCAAGACCAAATGAGAAATGATTGGCGTCACGGGAGTATGATGAAACTGACATAAATGAAGCCAAAATAAAAAATAAAAAAACTTTCACTTAACTTTCCTTAGTTGTGTAGCGTTCATGCTATGGACGCAATTTATTGCATCCATAGCATGAACGCCTTGTTAAATTTATTTACTGGTTAAGGTGTAAATATACTCTTCTTGATTCGAAGTCGTAACGACTAGAGACCCATTAACTAATTGGTAGTCATAACTATATTCTTCTCCAGCATTAGCGTTATTAATCTCCCAGGAATATATTTCATTTTCGTTTGGTAGCTCTAATATTCGGGCTGTATTCGATTGGCCCATTGATATTGAGGTAGTAAGAGTGTTTCCATTAATTGTGTAGGTACCCTCATATCCATCAACCGTAAACTTGTAGCTCTTATCTATACCTAAGCCAGAATACCATTCATCCATAATTTGGCCGTTTCCTATTTCATATGTATCCATATTACTTTCAGAAATAACTAAGTGAGACTCTCCAGTTGCACCATTTCGTTCAAACTCAATATACCAGTCACCAATGATCGAGTTTGCATCACTCTCTTCGCTACTTCCGCCACACCCGTATAATGAACATGCAGTCACTAAGAGAAGTATAGTTTTAGTCATGACTTTCCTTTGAATTTAACGCCTGCCATTACGGGTTTATTCCTTAAATGGCTTTGTTATATTATTTTCTAATTATGGAAACAGATATATCTGTAACATTACGCATATCTGAGTCTAAATAAAGGTTATTACAGCTAGTTTGATAGAAAGAGTACTCTTTCTCGGTTTGCTCCATATCAAGGTCTTGGTAGCAAGTTCCAGCAAATTCACCAGAAGCCATCAGATTAAATTTAATTCGATATTTAGCTCCAACAATGCCACGTATTGCCTTGGTTCTACTAGCAATAATAAATCCAGATTTTGTTTTTCTAAACCCTATGATTTTCGATTCAAAGTCTTTGGCTTCTATAACAACTTGTTCAGCTACTAATGAGTTTAATTTTTCCTTGTAAGAAAATTCTAGAGCTGCCTGTACGTACATCCCATACCCTGTATAAATAAGAGCTGTAGATATAGTAAATCCAAGCCCCCATAAAAATCCTTTCAAGACTTCATTAAAATTTGTCATTTAAATCTCTAAATTATAACGCCCCATTAAGAGGCAAATATTGTTGGTTAAAATAAGCGACGAAGGAGCAAATAGCCAACTGTTATTTATCTTGTTTGAATAGCCTATTAGGTATTTTTACACTCATATTTTTGTTGCATATATTGTACTGACAACTTGGAGATCTCTTCTAGAACAGCAAGTTCTATATCCGATAATTTATTAATATACAAACAAGATTTACCCAGCTTATGCTTACCTAGTTTTGATAACAAACCTTCAAATTTTTTAAACCAGGCATTATATAAACCACTAAATTTTGTTTTCTAGGAGAAAACGCAATTACTGCCGAATCGCATTCACACCCACTACCGTATTTATAGTGATATTTACCAAATCCAATTATACTTCCACTAAATAAGGCTTACACCCTGACACTCTTTCCAATATCGACAACAAAGCAATGGTGTCGGATTTTCTGGTTTTATTATCAATACACGATATAAAATTGGTGACTTCATTCATTTGACTGCTCCAAAACTATCGAAATACCTAACGCCCACAAGCACAAGCGAGAAAAGAATGAGTGAGTCCAGCACAGCTTGCTGTGCGGATGCACCTTGCTTTATTATATTAATACACACAAGGTAGATTATAAATTTCATCAACAGTTTTGCATGCTGTAACTATTTCATTAATCTTTTTTGTAGCCTCAGGCATATAACTGCTTCTACAAATGCCCTCGTAAGCGCCATTATCATTTCCATTATAAGTAGCGTTAACATTGACAAGATAACTGTACGATTCAAATGCACATTTTGCATCGTAATAGGCCTTTTTCTTATCAATAACGTCCAACAGGTCGGTTTTTATACGTTGATAGCTTTTAGAATGTTGGGGAAATTTCTGCTGAACAATTGAAATTATTGAGTCCAGTTCATCTAATGATTTACTGTATTCGCTCCCAATTTTTTGCGCTGGACACATCTGACTTTCATTCCTAGTTGGTTCTCTACTTTCTTTTTCATAACTACACCAATCCATATCGGCAGATGAAAAATTAGAGAATAGAACTAAAAATAATGATAAAACTAATTTCATGAAAATTTTCATTTAATATAACGCCTTTAGCAGCGGCCGAGCGAAGCGAAGTCCAGCCCTCTTTTGGCTGGGCGATGCTGGTTAAACTTGTTAGCTGAATATCCACTCGACGCCTGTCCAAATTGCATAACCAATACCGATTATTACCCATGAAAATATTGCCCAATTTACCAAGAAATATATATTATGAGTGAAATCACCGCCTTTCATTGGAGCAGAAGCCTCAAAATGCTTTGCAATTATTTTCAGTTCTTCGAGATCGGGCTTATCTGCGGAAATAGTATACTTATCAGAGTCACCCCACATTTCATAGGCCTCAAACTCGATACCTCGGAAGGTAAAAGTACAGAAAACATCACTATCAGACCAGCGAGGGTAATGCGTGACTTCTGTGCCTTCTAGTTGCTCAATTATTTGAGCAGTACCAGAACGAGAAATGTTTCTATTTTTAAAGGAGAAACCGTAGCATTCTCCGTCATCGTTACTTCCGTGCTCTATTTTCATTTTACAGCTAACATTTTAATCATACGCATGCGCGTTTACACATTGTCAGACAAGGGCATTTTTCGAAGGTAAGTACTTGAAAGGAAAGATGTATCTTTGAAATCCATTTCAAATTCAACTAGAAAAACATGCACGCACGGCATATTGGTAATAACGAGACCCTCGTGTACAGGGCTCAGTCCCTTTATAAAGAACTGATTCTGCACAGTTTTTTTAAATCACTCCAGTAAAAACACGCACTTCATTCTGATTTTTTTATATTTTATTTATTATTTTCTCGCCTCACCAAAAATACACTGTATATCCATACAGAAAATTTAATTTGGAATAATCATGCCTAGAAGTCCTTTTTAAAATCAAATTCGTGAACACTTACGTATGCGTGGATACAGTATGCGTACTGAAAAAACCTATCTTTATTGGATTAAAGATTTTATTCGCTATCACAATAGGCTGCACCAAAATCTATTATCACCTCAACATGTGGTCGATTATCTTTCTTATTTGGCAAATCGCAGAGATGTTGTGATTAACACTCAAAAAACTGCGCTTATCGCATTGCCGTTTTTATACAACCAGTTTTTAAAGCAACCATTGGGGGATTTAAGCTTTAGTCATGCAAAGAAAGAGCGTCGTCTTCCCTGTGTATTAAGCCAGCAAGAGGTGCAAAGTATCTTGGCTCACCTTGCGTTTAGAAATCGTGTGATTTTTTCCATTTTGTATGGCTCAGGCTTGAGAATTAGCGAATGCTTACGCCTGAGGATTCAAGATATCGATTTCCAGAATTTATCTTAAACTGTAAAAGACGATAAAGGTGGCAAAGATAGAAAAACTCTTTTAAGTGCATCACTCATTGATCCTATCAAGCAATTAATTAATGACGACAGCCATAAAATCACAAGAAGCGGATAACTTAAAGAGTATAGGCCCTTCTTTACCCCATATGCTGGGTAAAAAATATCCAAGCGCGTATAGTCAAACTGAAGGTTTTTAACCAAGTATTAAGCAATCTAACGAAATATAATTAAAGCGTACTCTGCCTCCATTTATTTATATACAATGTGACTATTGGGCATGAAATCTGCTATTCAGTTATTTCAACTCTACTGAGTCTCAAGCCCACATCATTGCCTTGCGCTGTTATTCAAGCGATTAAATTTTTAAGACTGTATTGGTGATTCATGATCCGTTCTCTTACCCCAATCGCTGCACTGTTGATATCTGATGCCCTTGTTTTGCTTGGTCATGGTTTACTGCTCACACTGCTTCCTGTTTCTGCTAGTACATTAGGTTTTTCTGATTTCCAAGTGGGCTTAACTGCCTCTAGCTACTTTGTTGGCTTTGTAGTGGGCTGTCTGATGACACCCTTTGTATTAAAACGCGTGGGGCATATCCGGACGTTTGCTGTACTCGGTTCAGCCTATACCGTCATCATTTTATTATTTGTTTGGAGCCAAAGCTTTTTCGGCTGGATGCTCCTTCGTTTTATGATCGGCGCTATGATCGCCGGCATTTATATGATCATTGAAAGCTGGTTAAACGAGCGTGCAGACTCGCAAAATCGCGGGGCCATTTTGTCGTTTTACGCAATGATGAACCTAGCAATGATCACCCTTGCTCAACAATTATTAAACTTGGGTAACGTTGACACCTTACTATTATTTGCCTTGGCGGGTATTTTCTTATCGCTGTCAATTGTGCCGGTATCCCTTACTTTGGCGCTGGCACCCACACCCATTAAAAAAGTGAGCGTCGACTTTGCTAAAGTTTGGAAGCACTCTCATATAGGCATAATTGGTTCGATTTTCACTGGTCTAATCACAGGTTCATTTTGGGCGCTGGCCCCTATTTATGCAAAAGACAGTGGCTTTTCGACGTTTCAACTGGCGAACTTTATGTCCGCCGTCGTACTGGGAGGTGCATTATTTCAAATTCCGTTGGGGAGATTTTCTGATAAATTTGACCGCCGTTTAATTCTAATTTTTATCGCATTAGGCGGTGCTATTATTTCCTTTCTTACCTTTATGGCATCGTTTCAAGATTTCTATGCGGGCACCGCTTCAACTGGGCTGGCGTTTATGTGGGGAGCGTTTGGCATGACGATGTATGCCATCTGTTTAGCCCACGCTAACGACAATGCAGATAGTTCGGACTTTGTTGATATTGGCAGCGCCATGCTGATCACCTATGGCTTAAGCTCGGCAATTGGTGCACCTATTGCGTCTGCCTTCATGAGCCTTTTTGGTCATGAATATTTGTTTGTTTTTATGGGAGGCAGTTTTACTCTGTTTTGCGCAATTTTGATTGCTCGGCGCAAATCCCATGTATTACCCGTAATGACAGATGATAACGAAGAGTTCCAAGCAGTAGCTGGCATGACAACCCCCGAGGCTTATAACCTTGACCCGCGCGCTGAAGATATAAGTGAAGACGTACCACAAAGTGAGCTAAAACGAGAGTGGGCTGATGTTGATGTGGACTACCATGACATCATCAACAGCGACGTCGAGCCGGACACCAACGCCAGTGAGCCTACTCCAAACAAGGACCGCTAAGGGATATCGGTCCGTGTTGAGGTATCGAGTCATAACTTAGTCATGCTCAGCCTGTGCGCAAAATATTGTCTAATTAGGCCCATTCTTTTACCTGTTTTCATATTGAACACAAATAAACCCAACGAGTATGCTGAAGACTCATCATTTGGCAGCTGAGGCGTTTATGATTCGATTACAACTCATTATGGTTTGCGGTGTGCTTTTCGCGGCGGGATTAACTTGGCAGTTAGCCTCTGATGCTCAATTAAAACCGGCAAACCAAGCCAAAGCTTCAACGGAAGCATTTCCCCATAATACACTCACTAATCGCCATAACGGCTAAGCGACCTCACTAATATAATTAACGACTGACCACCGGCTGAGTCGTTAATTTCAGTCAAATCGTCACTCCACCTAACAGCACCCAATACAACACCTTCGTATAGGCGTCCCCGTATTTATCGAGCCCGTCATCGCTTGGGATTGCTCCGTATTGTCTACACCTAACTGCAAGATCAAGTTATTTTGATCATTTATGTCTATTTATCTGGGGTATTCTGGTGACCATAACGAGCGATTATGTCTATTTTAATTCAACTTTTTTGTGAGTCATTTACTCTAATAACTAACTAAACCCCTTGTTAAATGGGGATTTATAATAAATTTCGTCATTTATTATGGGTTTTAAGGCTATTCACTTACTAGACATTCCCTTATATGATTCATGCAGTTTTATAAGAACCATAGTTGGCGAGCCGGCCCCGCTCACAGGGAATCAATAGGATTCCAGATTTAGAGCCACTGCGCTCGCCAGCGCATATTTAGGTGACATCGCCCCATGACAAAATCCACCACAGCCACTCTGACCAACCCCTTCGCGCAATCAGAAGAAGTGGAGTTCAGCATTCCCGGTCAAGCCAGTTATGAGCCGGGCCTATATGAAGAAAGCCTCAAAAAAGGCTACGACTTAATTAATCGCCCTAAAACCGCCCCAGGTGTGGACGCCATTACCCGTCAACACAGTAAAAACCGCATGACCATCTGGGAGCGTATTTCGGTTTTAACCGACGAAGACCCAAAAGTACTGTTTCAAAACTGGGGTAAAAATTTAGATGGCGCAGGCATCGTGACGGCTGTGGTAAAAATTAACGGTCGTGATGTGGCGCTATACGGCCATGACTTCACCATACGTGCAGGCTCTATGGATGCCACCAACGGCAAGAAGCTAGCCCGCTTATTTGAATTAGCTGGTAAGCGCCGTATTCCGTTAGTGGGGTTAAATGACAGCGCTGGTGCCTATGTGCCTGCTGGTGTCGGTGGCCTTGACGGTTACGCCGAAGCCTTTACTGCCTTGCGTAAAATTTCCGGTGTGGTGCCTTCGATCATGTGTATGTTTGGTTTTAATGCAGGTGGGGGTTCGTACTTACCACGTCAAGGCAGTTTTATGATTCAACCAAACGATACCTTTTTTGGTTTAACCGGCACAGGTGTTGTGAAAAGCGTACTCGGTGAAGATGTTACCCCAGATGAACTAGGCGGCCCGGGTGTGCATAGTCAAAGTGGCGTCACCGATTTTGTCGTGAAAGACGAAGTGGCCGCTCTTAAAAAAGTAAAACGCTTATTAAATTATCTACCCGATAACAATAGTGAATTTGCTCCCTTTCAAGAAACATCCGACCCTATTGATCGCAAAACATGGGACATAGACATTCTGTTGAAAAAAGCTTTCAACAGCCCAAGTGGATTTAATACGCCGTTGGATGTGAGCATTATCATTCAACAATTATGTGACCATGGGGATTTCATGGAAGTCCAACCCGATCGTGCGCGCAACACCATTTGTGCATTAGGTCGAATGGGCGGCAACGTCATCGGTTTTGTAGCAAATAATTCCTCCGTAGCTTCCGGTCAAATTGACATTGCAGCCGCCTATAAAAATGCGCGTTTTATTCGTTTTTGCAATCTTTACAACATTCCTATGATCTTCATGGAAGACACCACAGGCTTCTTGCCTGGTAAAGAACAAGAATCACTGGGTATTGTGCAAGCAGGCCGCGCAATGTTGGACGCTATTATAGACTTGCGTACACCACGCTTTTTATTAATTATTCGCAACGCCTTTGGGGGTGCTTATGCCTCTTACAACAACTACCCAACCGGTGCCGACTTTGTT
This sequence comes from Bermanella sp., assembly GCA_034110565.1. Taxonomy (GTDB): domain Bacteria; phylum Pseudomonadota; class Gammaproteobacteria; order Pseudomonadales; family Oceanobacteraceae; genus Bermanella. The sequence goes on from JAWUYY010000057.1 coordinate 16,144, forward strand.
GTGGCTCTGCCCACTACTCGTGCTGCAGTAATGGGCCCTGCAGGTGTGGAGTTTGTTTATAAAAATGAACTACGCGCTATTCGTGGCGCCGTTAAAACGGGCGAGCAAAGCGTGCAATGGGGCAAAGAACAAGAAGCCTTATTAGGTAAGCGCTATGAAGAAGAGTTAATGAACCCCAACGAAGCACTCAGTCTTGGCAGTATCTCACAAATCGTGATGCCAAGAGATTTACGTAAAGTGCTGGGTGAAAACATGGCGTTTCATTTAAGGCATTACACGCCGGAGCCATTAATGGCGACTCAACGAGAATTTTTCTAAGTCATTTTTATCGCGATAACACTTAGAAAAACCACATGAATAAAAGAGACTATAAAATGAGTAATGAATACTACCTGAACAACCCGCTTATCCATAAAGATCGCCAACTAGGCAATGCTTTTAGTGAATGGGTGCAAAGTTTCAACTGTTCAAATATGCGCCCGTTGATTATTTGCCGTGGCCCTATTCGAATTGAAACCATGGATGTATTTACCGAAATGGGCATTGAACATTACGGTATTTTATTATCTGAAAAAGACAGCATTGTTTATCAAAATGCATTAGCACCAGAGCTACGTCAGCTAACTGACCCAAGCCGTGTACATCGTGTACCCGATTATACTGGTGTCGATAAAGATGAGCGCAATGTGCGTATTCAACAAATTATTAAAATCGCCAAAGACAATGGCTACAACAGCATTTACACCGGTTATGGTTTCATGGCCGAAGACGAATCCATGGTGAGTGCCATGGAAAAAGCCGGTTTGAATTTTATTGGCCCATGCTCTAAAACGGTTCACGATGCTGGACTTAAAGATGAAGCTAAACGCACCGCGCTAAAAGTCGGTGTAAGTGTTACACCAGGTTTAGATAACGCGACAGCTTTAACCTTACTTAAAAAACACAAGGATGAAAAAGCATTACTCGCCTTGGTAAAAAAAGAAAAACTCGATCTTGATCAAGCTAAATTTGACGCCTGCGAAAGCTTAGAAGACAAAGCCGATGTGGTTCTAACCGCCAGTTATAATAAAGGCGTTGATTTATATTCTATTGAAGAGTTACAAGCGACTATAGCTGACCAAGTGATTGAAATTGGCAAACAATTCCCAGAAAACCGTGTGCGCCTAAAATGTATTGGTGGTGGTGGCGGCAAAGGTCAACGCATATTACCTAACCCAGCATCATTTGAAGGCGACCTAGATGCGCAACTTGATCAAGTGGCTAAACTAGCACCTTCATTGGTGCTAGAAATCTTGAATGAAGTAAAAGCCACAGGTAAAGGCGACAACAAAAATATTCTCATCGAATTAAATATCGAAACCACTCGCCACCAAGAAATCCAAGTAATTGGCAATGGTGATTGGTCTTTAGCCTTGGGTGGTCGTGATTGCTCACTACAAATGCACGAGCAAAAATTACTTGAAGTGTCGGTCATTTCTGAAGATTTAGAAAGCGCATTAACCGTAGCGGTCAAAGAAGGTCGCGACAGCGAAGCCACCGTTTTAAACCAAGATATTAAAACTCTACAAAAAATGGAAGAAGAGGCAGAACGCTTCGCCCAAGCAGTGGGTTTAGATAGCGTATCCACCTTTGAATGTATCGTGGATCGTGACAAACATTTCTTTATGGAAATGAACACTCGAATTCAAGTAGAACACCGCGTTACCGAACTGTGCTACAGCTTGAAATTCGCCAACCCTGATAACGAAAACGAATACTTCATTGTAGAAAGCCTAGTAGAAGCCATGGTGCTTTTAGCGGCTCATGGTTCACGCTTACCAAAACCCACTCGTGTATTGCGCCATAATTCATCGGTAGAAGCGCGCCTAAATGCCACCAACCAAGCCTTAGCCCCTCACGCTGGTGGCATCATTGAGTACTGGAGCGACGCCCAAAAAGGTGAGATTCGTGACGATCAAGGTATCAGCTTACACAACCCTGACACTGACGTATTCATGAAGTATCACCTAGCCGGTGCCTACGACTCAAACATTGCCCTGCTATTAACAGTGGGCCAAGACCGCTTAAGTACTTACGATGCCATGGCCGAAGTATTACGCAGCACCGTATTACTAGGCAAAGACTTATCGACCAATTTAGAGTTTCACTACGGTTTAGTAAATTGGTTTATTGGCAACAATATTAATGCACGCCCGACCACTAAATTTATTGTGCCTTATTTAACAGCAGTCGGTTTACTTAAGCAGCAAAGCAACAACCTAGATGTGGCTTATGCTTACCAACAAATTTGCGCAAAAGTGTTAGCCGATATTAACGATGCTGATGCCAAAACAAATATGCAAAAAATACTCGTGCGTAAACAACTTTTACTAACTCGTCCTATTGAACGCTTACTAGGTGAGCCTCATGTATTGGCTGGTTGGCTGAGCATAGAGCAACCTAACTTTGCCATTCAACAAGATAACCAAGTTATGTGGCTTGAGAACCCGATTCGCATACTTGCAGACACATATCATTTCTTAAACATGGACTTTAACGATCAAGACCCTGCCGCCACCATGATTTGGGACCATGACAATGATGTGCTACAAGATGCATTAAGCTTTTATGACACGCTAGAGACTCAACTTGTTGACGCGGGTCACGATGATTTAGATTACATTGAGCTGAGCGAAATCATTAATGGTCCAGCGCCAGAGGGTTTTAGTAAGGAGATTTGGCAACAAGTGCAAGCCGCTCACCTAGGTTATCAATCCGGTTTTGAGATATTCAATTTATTACCATACATTGCCAGTGAAACCGGCTTTTATGACTTGGATGTGAATGAAGACCTCAGTATTTATATCCCTGAAGCCTTACTTGATGAAACCTTGCAAAAGAATATGATGAAGGTACTCGTACCACCACCAACGGCCAAGGGCGATGAAATTCTTGCCGCTTCCGGTGGCATGTTCTATAGCCGCGAAGCACCGGGCATGTCGGCCTTTATTAAAGAAGGTGATCACTTTGAAGCTGGTCAGCCCCTTTATATTGTTGAAGTGATGAAAATGTTCAACAAGGTGAATGCGCCGTTTGCAGGCACCATCGAAAAAGTATTAATAGAAGAAGACGGCACCATCATTAAAAAAGGCCAACCTTTGTTTAAAATAATCGCCGATGAAAAAGTGGTCATCGAAACGGTTGAAGATGTGCAAGCACGCCGTCGCGAACAAACCGATGTATTCTTAATAACGGTAGCCTAAGGCAACCTTGTTAAACCGCTGAGGACAGATTAACACCTGCCCTAGCCGTCACAATATTTAAACAGGTTCGCCTGTAAAGAGAGTGTTACATGATTACTGGATTAGATCACATTGCCATTGCCGTACCGGATTTAGACAAAGCCATCGAACGCTTTATGAGTGACTTTGGCTTGACCTTTGATCATAAAGAAGATGTGCAAAGTGCAAAAACCAGTACCGCGTTTTTTCCACTTCAAAGCACCAGTATTGAATTGGTTCATCCATTAAACGGTGAGGGGCCAATACAAAAGTATATTGAGAAAAAAGGTGGTGGTATGCACCATCTTTGTTTTCGCTCGGACAATATTGAAGAAGATATCACACGCTTAAAAGCCAAAGGCTATGAATTTTTAAGTGATGCACCTTATTTAGGCGCACACAACTGCATGGTGATTTTTATTCATCCTAAAAGCTGTGACGGGGTTTTGATCGAACTTAGTCAGCCAATGGGTCATTAAAACAATTGTAGGATGGGTTAGGTTTGAGTGTAACGAGAACCATAATCCATCAAGTTCAAATGGTGGGTTAGGCTGTTCGTAATAATGGCAGCTACCCCATCCTACGAAACTTTTTACGTCCGACGTCGGACAAAAAGGCTAAAGAATGAGCGAAAAAAAATACACTTACGAAGAATGGGCCGCACTTGCCACCAAGCAAATGAAAGGTATGACACCCGAAGAAATGGAATGGCACACCCCAGAAGGCGTGCCGATTAAAGTCTTGTACACCGAAGATGACGTTAAAGACTTAGAATACAACAATACCTTCCCCGGCTTAGCACCTTATGTTCGCGGCCCTATGGCGACCATGTACGCAGGTCGCCCGTGGACGATTCGCCAGTATGCGGGGTTTTCTACCGCAGAAGAATCTAACGCGTTTTATCGTAAAAATTTAAAAGCCGGCGCACAAGGTGTATCCGTTGCATTCGATTTAGCCACACACCGTGGCTATGACTCTGACCACGAGCGTGTGACCGGTGACGTAGGAAAAGCCGGTGTTGCCATTGACTCTGTAGAAGACATGAAGATTTTATTTGATGAAATCCCATTAGATAAAGTATCGGTTTCTATGACCATGAACGGCGCCGTATTACCCATTCTTGCTAATTATATTGTGGCCGCTGAAGAACAAGGTGTCAGCCAAGATAAATTATCGGGCACCATTCAAAACGATATATTAAAAGAGTTCATGGTACGTAATACCTATATTTATCCGCCATCCCCTTCTATGAAAATCATTGGCGATATTATTGGTTACACCTCTGAGCACATGCCGAAGTTTAATAGTATTTCTATTTCTGGTTATCACATTCAAGAAGCCGGTGCTGATGCTGCCCTAGAATTGGCCTACACGTTAAGTGATGGTCGTGAATATGTACGTACCGCCATCAACGCGGGTTTAGATGTGGACACCTTTGCCCCACGCTTATCGTTTTTCTGGGGCATCTCTATGAACTTCTACATGGAAATCGCCAAACTGCGTGCAGGCCGATTATTGTGGTTTCGCATCATGGAGGAATTTAAACCCACCAATCCTAAATCATCCATGCTGCGTACTCACTCGCAAACTTCTGGCTGGTCATTAACCGAGCAAGACCCATACAACAATGTCGTGCGCACCACTATCGAAGCCATGGCGGCGGTATTTGGCGGCACCCAATCCCTGCACACCAATGCATTGGACGAAGCCGTTGCCCTGCCCACTGAATTTAGCGCCCGTGTTGCCCGTAACACGCAAATTATTATTCAAGAAGAAACCGGCATTCCGCAAGTGGCGGACCCTTGGGGTGGCTCTTACATGATGGAATCGTTAACTCAACAGTTGGCGGATCGTGCTTGGGGATTAATCGAAGAAATCGAAGAAAAAGGCGGCATGGCCAAAGCCATTGAAGAAGGCTTGCCTAAATTGCGCATTGAAGAAAGCGCTGCGCGCAAGCAAGCTCGTATCGACCGTGGCGAAGATGTGATTGTTGGTGTTAATAAACACCAATTAGAAAGCGAAGACGACCTAGATATTTTAGAAGTGGATAACGTAGCTGTGCGTGAGTCCCAAATTAAACGCCTTAAAAGCATTCGCGCCAGTCGTGATAGCGCTGCCGTTAAGCAAGCCTTGGCAGATATTACTGCGGCTGCTAAAAGCGGCAAAGGGAATCTGCTAGACTTAAGCGTGAAAGCCGCACGTCTACGCGCCACGATAGGTGAAATATCAGACGCTATGGAAGAAGAATTCGGTCGTTACCAAGCCCAGTCTCGTACCATTAGTGGTGTGTACGGTGCGGGTTATGAAAACGACGCCGACTGGCAACAAATTAAAACGGATATCGAAGCTTTTGTTGAAAAACACGGTCGACGCCCTCGTATGCTGGTATGCAAAATGGGACAAGACGGCCATGACCGCGGAGCTAAAGTGGTCGCCACCGCCTTTGCCGATGTAGGCTTTGATATTGATTTATCACCTATGTTTTCAACCCCAAGTGAAGTGGCCAAACAAGCCATTGAAAATGACGTACACGTGATTGGTGTTTCTTCATTAGCCGCAGGTCACAAAACCCTAGTGCCGGATTTAATTGCCGAATTAAAAGCCCAAGGTGCTGATGATATTGTGGTGATTGCTGGCGGCGTAATACCGAAACAAGATTATGACTTTTTATATAAAGCTGGTGTGAAAGGCATCTTTGGCCCTGGGACTAAAATTCCGGTCAGTGCCCGCAAAGTGCTGGATGCGATTAATAATCAAGTCTGACGTCACAGGTCAGGAGCCTAACACCTCTTGCTCCTGACTCCGACTCTCGACTCATAAAATTATGATAGATATCGAACTAATAAAATCCGGCAATCGTCGCGCACTGGCCAAGGCCATAACCTTGGTTGAAAGCAAACGCGATGAACACCGTGAGCAAGCTCAAGTATTGCTTAATCAGTTATTGCCCAAAACAGGCAAGAGCATGCGTATTGGCATTACGGGGATTCCTGGTGTAGGTAAATCCACGTTTATTGAAGCGTTTGGTTTGCACCTTATTAAACAAGGGAAAAAAGTGGCGGTTCTGGCGGTTGATCCTAGCTCGCCATTACGTGGCGGCAGTATTCTGGGGGATAAAACCCGCATGGAATTATTAAGCCGTGAACAGAACGCTTATATACGTCCTAGCCCCTCAGAAGGCGCGTTAGGGGGTGTTGCACAAAAAACCCGTGAAACCATGTTACTTTGCGAGGCCGCTGGCTTTGATGTGATTCTGGTTGAAACCGTTGGCGTTGGCCAAAGTGAATACGAAGTGGCGGCCATGGTGGACTTTTTCTTAGTACTCATGCTGCCCAATGCCGGTGATGAGTTACAGGGCATTAAGCGTGGCATCATGGAATTAGCCGATGCGCTGGTAATTAACAAAGCCGATGGTGAAAGCGTTAACCTTGCGAAACAAACCCAGAGTCACTATAAAAATGCGCTTCACTTATTAAGCCAAGAAAGCTTTTGGGAACCACAAGTCAAGGCCTGTTCTGCCAGAGAGAACATAGGAATTACTGAAGTGTGGGATATGATCAGTGAATTTGAAATCCAAGCCAAAGACAATGGGCACTTTAAAAACCATCGCGCTAAGCAAAGCCGAGATTGGTTGAAAAAACTGATTAAAGAAATGCTGGAATTAAAACTCAAACAAAATTCTGACGTAAAAAAACAACTTCCTCAATTGCAACAAGATGTTTTAGATCAGAAGATCACCCCGTATAATGCCGCGCAACACATCATTAAGTTATTATAATTATGTCTTTAGATGCCAAAGCGGTCAGCACTGAGCTTTCTACGTTTTTTAAAACCCACCTGCCGATTACCCAGTTCATGAAAATGGATGTGGAAAGCTACGACGGTAAAACATTAATACTCCACGCCCCTCTTGGGCCAAATATTAATGACAAGCAAACCGCCTTTGGTGGCAGCTTATATAACGCAGCCGTCATGGCATGCTGGGGAATGGCCCACTTAAAAACCTTAGAAGCGGGTATTGAGTGTAATCAGGTGGTGACGAAAGGCTCCATTGAATATAAAGCCCCTGTACATGGTGATATTCGTGCGATCTGCACGGCGCCTTCTAAAGAGATTCTTGATGAGTTTATTGCTCACTTTAAACACAAAGGCCGTTCGCGCATCACACTCAATGCGGTGATTGAGTGCTCTGGCAAAACGGCCGTTGAGTTTGAAGGCACTTACGCCATTATTAAACAATAGCGCTTGTTGTATTAAGGTCAGTAATCTTTAAAAGATACGAGAAGCAAGAAACCATTCTTTGATGTGTTGTGCTGCCATCTCTGGGTTCTCTTGCATGAAGCAGTGACCACCTTCCACACGTTCAGATGAATACGCACGTAATTGCGTCAGTTTTTCAACAGAGCGAGCAATAAACGGATACGACTTTTCTGCCATCAAGATTTTACACGGTGCATTCACTTTACGTAAATTCAACCAAAGCTTTTTCGGATAACTGCCGAAAATCTTCGACTCTACCGATGTTGGACACTTAAGCGTTACACCTTCGTCACAATCCATTAATGCATTGTCGACATAAGCTTGTAGCGCATCTTCGCGCCAACCTTTAAACGCACCACGTTCATGGAAGTAATCAAACGCTTCTTGTCTGGTTGCCCATGTCGTAACGCGATTACGGGCTTGCTTAGCTAATGGCGTATTTTCTAGTAAGCCAAATAGCTCACTCACCCCCATTACACTCAGCATGCCTTTGGAGAAGATAACAGGGTCCAATAACATAATCTTTTTAAAGCGCTTCTCATCACTACCCGCCATCAACCCTGTAATAACACCACCATAGCTATGGCCTAGACCAAAAATAGGAGTGGTTGCTTGCATCTGATGAGATAGGTTATTCAGCACGCTAGACATGAATTTAGCCGTGTCATTCCACACATTAAATTCATCACCAAGGCCACTATCACCATGACCTGGTAAATCTGGGATGACCAAATCAAAATCTTCAGCCAGTAAATCCAGCATCGGTTTGTACGTTAGGCCACTGAAGCCATTACCATGCAAAAATACAATAACCGGTTTGCCACTAAAGCGAGTACGCCAGCCACATAGGGAGAAGTCAGTTTTGATCTGAAATGACCAGGGTTCCAATACTACAGACATAGCAATCTCTTGGTGAAACAATAAATAGGCGGCGCAATATACGCGTTTATGAAGATTTTTGATATGACCTTTTTACACACATTAGTTGCCCATATTGACTGTTCCCCTAGCAGGCGTTGCGAACCCTGAGCATGGGTATTACCATGCACGCACTATGCATTGAAAGGTAACATCATGAAATCACTGATTATATTTGCATTACTTATTTTCAGCGGCCAAGCATTAAGCCAAACAAACAACACACTATTAATTGTGGGGGACAGCTTAAGCGCTGGTTATGGTATTAAGATTGAGCAAAGCTGGCCTAGTCTTTTACAAGAAAAGCTAGATAGCATGGCTGCAGGTTACAACGTCCACAATGCCAGTATTAGTGGCCAAACCAGCAGTGAGGGCTTACGTCAAATAGATCAGCTATTAGAACTAACCCAACCGAAATTGGTGATTCTTGAACTCGGGGCAAATGATGGTTTACGCGGGTTATCCCTCTCTCAAATGCAGTTAAACTTGCAAAACATCATTGCGAAAAGCCTACGCAGCAATGCTCAGGTTTTATTAGTGGGGATTCGCGTGCCAAGTAATTACGGTCGACGCTACAGTGAGATGTTCAGCAACACGTTTAAAACATTAGCCGATGACAACAATATTGGATTTGTGCCCTTTATGCTCGCTCCACTTGAAAACATCATTAACGATGCCAACCGCAGCGAGTATATTCAAGGAGATGGCTTGCACCCAACCGCCAAAGCTCAGCCGATGATACTTGAGCATTTATGGATCAATATTGAAGAATCAATAAAGTAATATAAAAAACGGTCGAATAGGCACATCACCATTCGACCGACATTTAGACGTAATAATAAAATATCAATTAATATGGATAGATACTTTCGGCGTAAGTCGCTAGCTCTTGTAACAACTCATGCTGCTCAACGGGTGCGGTTTTGGCCGCTTCGTTAATAGCAATCGCAAACTGCTCGTAGTTTAAGTATTGGCCATTATTTGGGCCCAACAATTTTTGCGTGCGGTACTCTTCCCATTTTTCGCGCTCCTCACTATTTAGAGTTTCTAAATAATTGCGTGCACGGAAACGAAATAGCATTTCTTCTAGGCGACGGTCTTGAAACGCAAACGGCATGTCATCTAATGCCTCTGGATGCGCTTCACGTATTTGCGCCATAGCTGCTTTATCGGACGGGCCAAAAAAACCGCCCGTATACAACATAGCATCAGGGTCTGTTTGCGGTTCAAATTCACGATGCATCACGGCTTGTAGCTTTTGCGTAATGTTATGTCCACGCGCTTGATAATCTTTAATAATGGCTAAGTGTTCACGCATTTTATTACCATCTAAATGCCATTTTTCAGCGATATCGGGTGTCACCATTTTACCAGGCAATACCACAGGGCATTTATTGATGTGAATGCCTTTAAGTGCAATACGCTCCAACCCTTGAGCCGTTAGCTGTTCTTTGGTGGTAAATAAACGTTGTTGTATTTGCTCAACACTTAACTCAAATAAGTCGGTTGGGTCCTGCATTAAATCAAAACACATAACGGCATTTTTATTTTTTGCATCAACCGCTAATGGCACCATCATAGCGGTACAACCACGATCAACACCGAACATACCGGATATATGCAACACAGGGCGCTGATGCACGGTATCTAGTAACGGCGCGACGGCATCTTTACGACGTAACTTAAATAAATGTTCGTATAACTTAGGTTGTTTATCTTTAATTAACTTAGCAAGACCTATAGTGGCATACACATCACTTAACGCATCATGAGCATTTTCATGGACGATGCCGTTAGCGGCACTTAAATTTTCTAATTTAAAACTGACTTTGCCATCTTCGCCTTTCGGCCAGTTGATGCCTTCTGGGCGTAACGCATACGCACAGCGCATCATATCGAGAATATCCCATCGGCTATTACCGTTCTGCCATTCACGCTGATATGGGTCTAAAAAATTACGATAAAGAGTATGGCGCGTGACTTCGTCATCAAAACGAATGCTGTTATAACCAGCGGCACAGGTTCCCGGTACACTGAATATGTCATTAATGCGGGCGATAAAATCTGTTTCACGCATGCCTTTTTGCTGGCAAGTTTGCGGACTGATGCCGGTAATTAAACAGGCTATTGGGTGAGGTAAATAATCATCGGCTTGGCGACAATAAATATTCTCTGGCTCGCCAATGATATTAAGATCGAGATCGGTGCGAATGCCGGCAAATTGTGATGGGCGATCCCACACAGGGCTAACACCAAAGGTTTCAAAATCGTACCAAAAAATGGATTCGCTCATAAAAATGCCGACTGTTATTGTAAATAATGAATCAACCCGCATTCTAGCATGTATGACACGGAACAGGCCAAAACCCTAAGCAAGTTCAGGCTATTCGTCCACTGCTGTGGTCACTTGAGGCTGACCTTGTTTGCCATCATAAAACTTGATCTCAGTTTCTTGTGGATGGTTTTTTACTTTTTGTAATTGCGACATAAAGAAATTATTAGCATCACGGGCGGACTGTATAGGCACTTCTTCCATGGGCAAATGCCCTACGCCTTCGTAAATGACATATTCGCTGTAGGCGAGATCACGATGAAATGAGCGCATGATATCCAGCGGAATCCATTCGTCTTTTTCGCCCCACATCAGCAAAGTGGGCACGAGCACGTCTTTTACTTTTTCACCTAGGGTATCGTCGTCACTCATGGCCCGTAATTGACGAAAATGAGTAATATAGGATTCACGATTACCACGGCGCTGACTCATATCAAAATAACGCTCTTTTACTGTATCCGTCAGTACTTCTTCATGTTCGTAGGCACTTTCGGCTGTCCAGTTAAGCATAAAGCGCGGCATAACATAGGGCGTGATCCAGTGAATACCAGGAAATGATGCAAACCCAAGCCAAAATGGCATGTCTTGCGGGTAACCACTGGCACTGACTAACGTCATTTTGTAAAGTTTTTCTGGATGCACGGCCGCGTAATTCCACGCGTAATACCCACCTAACGAATTACCCGCTAAAAAGAAGCGGTTAATGCCTAACTTTTGAACAAAGCCATCAAGCATCCCCACCATGTATTCGGCCGTTTCTTGATTAGGTGCCGTATCTGGCCCAGTTAAGCCAAAACCGGGAAGGTCCATACGGATAATACGGTACTTACCTTTTAATTGCTTAACCCAGGCATCCCAAGTGTGCAAAGACGAGCCAACCCCATGCAGTAAGACTAAAGGCGGGCCGCTGCCTTCATCGCGGTAGTGAATGGTCAAGCCATTTACGTCCACATAACGACTGGATTCGTTGGTGTATTTTTTCGCCAATACGTCGTATGGCAAAGTTTGAGTGCCCATGGCGGTACAACCGTACAAGCCTAGACATATGAAGATGAAACTGAGAATTCGTAGCATGGAAACAGGTATCATTTTATTGTTGTTTTTATATTAAGGGGGATTGTCGTATAAGCCGCCAATAATTACCAGAGCCCACAAACAACTGGCACCTATGTACAAAACTTGCCTCATTTCATTGAGTCAGTAGAATGAGCCCCCTTTATATTGTTTACAGCCAGTGATATTGGCTCTTGTTAGGCGGACACCATGGCAACATTTCTTAAAAATCTATTTGCACCCAAGTGGCAACATGCCGATTCTGATGTGCGCCTACAAGCGCTGGATCAACTCAGCGATGCCCAAGTGATTGAATTACTCGCTAAACAAGACCCCAGTGAAGCCGTTCGCTTAAAAGCCATCAGCTTAATAAATAACCCTGAATACTTACCAAGCCTTTTCAACGATAAATCGTCTAATGTAAAACAATCCGCCATTGCCCAATATCTTAAGAGCCTGTTAAAAACAGACGCACCACAAGATCAACTGAAAGCCATATCAAGTATCAAAGATGCACAGCAGCTAATGACCGTTGCCACATTTTCACCACAAGCAGAGCTTGCACAAGCCGCTATCAATCAAATTAAAGATGAAGCCACTTTGTTTGATTTCATCATGCAATCGGCCAGTGCTAAGAGCCGGTTATTAGCGGCACAATATATTCAGTCAAAAGATAAGTTAAAAGCCATTGAAAAACGCTTTTTAAATAAAGACAAAACCCTGGTGCGCCATGTAAAAGAAAAGCTAGCGATTCTTGTAGAAACAGCGGCCATTGCAGAAAAAGCACAAGCGCAAGTGCAACAATTGCTTAGCAATGCACAGCAGTTAACACAACAAGCCTTTAGTCCAACTTACGCAGGCCAAATTGCATTATTAAAACAATCTTGGCAAGATTGCCAAGTCAGTAGTGATCAACAGATTTATTTTGAAAAAGCTATAACGCAATGTGATCAAGTACTCGCTGACCACCAACAGCAGCAAGCTGAAATAGATGCTAATCAAGCGGCGCAAAAGCAAGCTCAAGCGTTACAGCTCGATAGCATCAACCAACTTCAAGTACTGTACACTCAATGCAAATCATCGGTCCCATTAAGCGAAGCATTAAAGCAAATATTAGATGGCGCACAACTAAACTGGAAAACAGCATTAGAGTTATCCTCTAACATAGACAAACAAATAAAAAATGAATACGAAAATTTACTTAAACCGTTATTCAACCTGCAAACCAGTTTAGAATTTATGGATGAAAGCAGTATTGATTTAGAACCCATTAAAGATGCCTTGCAAAATCAATCTTTAAGCGATTTAAAGCAGCAAGAAAAAAATATAAAAACCATAGTAAAAACAGTTAACTGGCCAAGTGAGTTTCCTGCTAGCAGTATTTTAAATAGCGTTTTAACCCTTAAAAATGAGATAGAAAACGCACTTTCTTCACTAAAGCAAGGTGAAGATAAAGTTATCATCATGGCTGAACGCACCTTAAAAGACTTCGAAAAAGCCATTACACAAGGGCAAATAAAAGAAGCAAAATACATCCAAAATTCACTTCGTAAACAACTTGAAAAAATAGACTCGAATAAAACAAAATCATTACAAGCTCAGTTCCAGCTATCATTACAATCTTTCAATGAATTAAAAGACTGGCAAGGTTTTGCGACCTTACCCAAGTTTGAGCAATTATGTGCTGACATGACAGCACTAGTGAATACTGATATTAACCCGAAAGAAAAAGCTGATGCTATTCGTGAGCTACAAGAGCAGTGGAAATCATTAGGCAGTCTGCCAGACCAAAAGCAACAGCAAGCATTATGGCAGCAATTTAAACAAGCATCAGACCTCGCATACGAGCCTTGCCAAGCATATTTCGCAGAGATGGCAAAACTACGCACCTACAATTTAGAGCAGCGTACAATCATTTGTGAACAGCTAGAGCAATTCTTTACCAATAATGACTGGGAAAATGCTAACTGGAAATCAGTACAACAAATACTCGATAAAGCTCATGATGAGTTTAAAAAATTCTCTCCCGTCAATCACACTGACAAGAAAGCTATTATGCAACGCTTCCATGACGCTACGAGTAATATTCATGATCAGTTAGTTGAACACTTCAAATTCAACGCGGCACAGAAACAAGCATTAATAGATGACGTGAAAGCATTGCACGATGCACAAGATATTGTGCAAGCCATTGAGCAATGCAAAGCCCTGCAAAATGAATGGAAAGAGAAAGGCAATGCCGGTCGTGCTGAACGTCAACTTTGGAGCGATTTCCGTGAGCAATGCGATGCCTTATTTGAAAAACGCAATGCCGCCAGCCAGGCTCGTAAGCAGCATTTCGATGAAAATATCAATAAAGCCAACGCGCTCATTGATACCGCCAAACAACTTACTGGGGCAGACGTCGCAGACGCCTCTACTCAGCTAAACGATATCACTCAAGAACTAAACAGCCTTGAACTACCCGCTAAAGTAAAGCAGGCCACCTCTAAAGTTTTATCTGATATTAAGCACTTACTGAATCAAGAAGCTAAAAATCAAAAACGCCAAGCACAGCATGCATTATGGATAAACGCCCAACAGTTAGCACAAAGCCTAGGACAAGCTGAGCAACGCGGGCAAATAGACAGTGACGTACTAGCTGACGATTTAGAGTCCACTGAACTGCCTGCCCAAGTTAAAACTATTCTACAGACTCGGTTAAATAGTGTTAACGAGAACAATAAAGACACGTTAGAACGACTTTGTTTAGAGCTAGAGATCTTATTAGAAGTAGAAAGTCCCGCCGCTGAGCAATCTACACGCATGTCTTTACAAGTTGAACGGCTACAAAAGAACATGGGACAAAGCCTGCCCAGCCTAGAGTCCCAGCTAGAAGATTTGCAGTGCCGTTGGTTTGCTATTAACGCTCAAAATGCAGACTACGACACCCTGCATGCGCGTTTTTTCGACACACTGAATAACCAGGTCGCAAAAGCTGAATAAAACCTTAAGTAACGCTTTGTAATTGAATTTATTAGGGTTTTCCGATAATAAGGTTTGACACGTACGACCCAAATCCGTAATATGCGCAACCTCGCTGAGGCAATAGCCGAAGCGGGTAAGCAATCCGTCATTCAAGTCATGTTTGAATAACCAGAAACGGATATAGTCGCGGGATGGAGCAGTCTGGTAGCTCGTCGGGCTCATAACCCGAAGGTCGTCGGTTCAAATCCGGCTCCCGCAACCATTTTTATTTAGTTTATGAACGGCAACTTTAGCCTTTGGCTGGATCAACCCTCTTAATTGAATATTCGGTATGACTAGCAGCTTAGCGTTTAATTGACGCGGGATGGAGCAGTCTGGTAGCTCGTCGGGCTCATAACCCGAAGGTCGTCGGTTCAAATCCGGCTCCCGCAACCAAATTCTAAAAAACCGATAAATGAAAATTTATCGGTTTTTTTCGTTTTAGAAAGCAAAAACACAACATTCACAGACACACCCCCCCCTCACGCAATCATATTTTGTTATGACTGACCTAACACCCTCGCAGGATTCATTCGTCGCCCCACCCTCTAAAACCCCAAAGCCCCCTAACCACCTTATAAATCAAAGTGATAAAGAGCCAACAAACACAATTAAGCTGATTTTTTTCGCGCTAAAAAAAACAAAAAATCAAACCTTAGAGTAAATGGCTTTTAGCGTTTCAATAC
>JAWUYY010000058.1:0-8433 GCA_034110565.1 Bermanella sp.
GTCGAGCCGAGTAAGATCGACACCCTGATTATTAATGCCGCCGAATGCGAGCCTTACATTACATCTGATGACATGCTTATGCGTGAACATGCTAACGGCATCATCAAGGGCATTGAAATTCTCGAACGAATCCTAAAGCCCCAACAGTGCTTAATTGGCGTTGAAGACAACAAGCCAGAAGCCATCGCGGCTCTGAAAGACGCGCTTAAAAACTTCAAAGACAACACCTTTAATATTGAAGTCGTCGCCATTCCTACCAAATACCCAAGCGGCGGTGAGAAGCAGCTCATTGAAATACTCACAGGCAAAGAAGTCCCTGCCGGTGGCCTACCATCAGATATCGGTATCGTTTGTCAAAACGTGGGGACGTGTTTTGCTATTTATAAAGCCATCAGTAAGGGCGAGCCATTAATCAGTCGCATTACCACCCTCACAGGCGAGGCATGTGGGCAGCCACAAAACCTCGAAGTCTTAATTGGCACACCCGTTAGCCACCTGCTTGAGCTTACCCAAACTAACACCGACAAAGTTCATCGTTTGATTATGGGTGGACCAATGATGGGCTTTACACTTAAAGACCCAAACATCCCTATCGTAAAAGCCAGTAACTGCATCATTGCTTCTAGCACCCAAGAGCTGCCTGACCCCGCCATGGAACAAGCATGTATTCGTTGCGGTATGTGTACCGAAGCGTGCCCAGCACAATTATTACCGCAGCAACTTTATTGGTTTTCTAAAAGCAGTAACTTAGAACAAGCCACAGCTCACAACATTGCAGACTGCATTGAGTGCGGCGCGTGTGCTTATGTTTGCCCCAGTAATATTCCATTAGTGCAGTATTACCGCCATACAAAGGGCGAAATAAAACAAGCCAACGCTGACAAACAAAAAAGTGACCGCGCAAAAGATCGCTTTGAAACACGTCTTGCTCGACTTGAACGAGAAGTCGCCGAAAAAGAGGCCAAGCGAAAAGCCCGCTCAGAAGCTGCTGCTAAAAAACAAGCAGAGAAAAAAGCCGCTGAAGCCAACGCGCCTGCTGCAAGTGAAACACCAATACCTGTTCCCAGTGCCGACTTAGACTTACTACAGAAAAAACTTGAAGCCTCGCAAGCTGCAATTAAAAAGACAAAAGAAAAAATTGCAGTTGCACAAGAAGCAAATGACACCGATAAGGTCGAGCTATTAACAGGCGCATTAAAAAAAGCACAAGAAAAAATGAAAGACGCGGCTAAAGCCATAGCCGAAGCAAAAAAAGCGGCCAAAGCCACCTCTGAAAATACAACGGACGGTGGTGCTGTTTCAATAGAAATGACACCAGAGCGAATGCAAAACAAGGTAGATCTTGCACAGTCTCGCTTAGTCACCGCACAAAAACGTCTCGATGAAGCATTGGCAAGCAACAGCGACAAAGTAGACATGCTAAAAACCGCTGTTGAAAAACAGCAAGTACGCGTAGAAGAAGCCAAACAAGCCTTGATCGATTTTGCTAACACACCCGTTACGCAAGAAAGCAAACACGCAGCAGACATCGAACAGCTCAAACAAAAAGTATTGGCCGCGCAAACACGAGTGGACAAAGCACAAGAGCGCTTAGAAATGGCACAAGAACAAAATCTAGATACCATCGAAGCATTTAAGACTGGGCTTGATAAACAACAAGCGAAATTAGATGAAGCCAAAAAAATATTAGCTGAGGCCAGCGCATGAAACTGTTAAACATTAGTTCGCCACATGCTACTCGCCCACTCAGCACAGCCGATGTTATGCGCACGGTCATTCTGGCATTGATCCCTGGCGTGATCGCACTGACGTATTTTTTTGGCCCTGGCCACTTAATTCAAATCATCATTGCCGCCACGACGGCTATTGCATGCGAAGCCTTGGTATTAAAATTACGCAAGCGCCCTATTAGTTTTTACTTAAAAGACTACAGCGCATTATTAACCGCTGTATTACTGGCCTTATCACTGCCGCCCTACACGCCTTACTGGGTAACGATTATTGCAACTGGTTTTGCCATTATCGTGGCCAAACATTTATATGGCGGCCTTGGGCAAAATCCGTTCAATCCAGCCATGATCGGTTTCGCATTAGTACTGGTAAGTTTTCCTGTTCCTATGACCACGTCTTGGAGCGCACCCAGTGAGTTGTTGGCCAGCAGTATTTCTATTGGCGATTCACTCACGGCTATTTTTTCATCCCGCGAAGCCATCGATGCCTTCACCATGGCCACGCCATTAGATGAATACAAACATCAAGTGGCCATCGCCACAGCTGATGAAATCTTAACCAACCCATTATTCCAAGGTACAGCTAATACACATATTTTGCTCGCTTGGGAGTGGGTCAGTCTTGGTTTTTTATTAGGCGGTTTATTTTTAATTTGGAAAAAGATTTTCACTTGGCACATACCTGCTAGCTTATTAGTCGCCCTATTTCTTTGTTCAAGCACATTAGGTTGGGATAACGATAGCTTCGTGCCTTTAACTATTCACATGCTTGGCGGTGCCACCATACTGGGGGCATTTTTTATTGCAACTGACCCTGTAACTGCATCCACGACTCACCTTGGTAAAATTATTTACGGTGCGGGCATTGGTATTTTGATTTACGTGATTCGTACTTGGGGCGCCTACCCTGACGCCGTTGCATTTGCCGTATTGCTGATGAACTTTGCTGCTCCCTTTATTGACCAATACACTCAACCTCGCACCTATGGCCACAAAAAAGCAGTGCGCGGTTTGGCGAAAAAAGATTAGGATTCAATATGACGACTAATGAAAATGAAAAAGCCGAAATGAGCCTTGGGCAATCCATAGCCAAAAATGCCATTGGTCTTGCCATATTTGCATTTGTAACAGCAGGTGTTATCGCACTTGTGCAACAAGGCACTAAAGAGCAAATACACGCAAATATTGCTCAAGCCCAAGCTAAAGCCTTATATGAGATCACACCTGAAAGTCAGGTTGATAACGACGTACTGAATAGCTACATTGAGCTTAATTCCGAACAGTCCAAACAACATTTACATGTTAACTATTTAGGCCCCATTGCCGATGATGCGAAACTGCATTTAGCGCAGAAAGAAAACAATACCCACACCTATCTTTTTCCCGCAACCGCACCGGACGGTTACACCACTACTATTCAGTTGCTGATTGGCATTAAACAGGATGGCAGCATTGCTGGTGTGCGCGTTGTCGACCATAAAGAAACACCAGGGCTGGGTGATAAAATTGAACTTAAAAAATCAGATTGGATTTTATCGTTCAATGGTAAATCACTAAACAACCCTGACATTGAAAAATGGAAAGTTAAAAAAGACGGTGGCGATTTTGACTCTTTCACCGGCGCCACCATTACACCGCGCGCGGTGATAAACGCCATCAAGCAATCTTTATTGATGTTTGAAAAAGATAAATCCGTTTTATCGACGCTAAACACCCACAAAAAAACATTTAACCGTGGAGATGCTTTATGAGCACTAAATCTTACGGACAAATCACCCAAGACGGTTTATGGACGAATAATCCGGCTCTTGTTCAATTATTAGGTCTATGCCCATTACTGGCGGTGACTGGCACCGTGGTTAACGCCTTGGGTTTAGGCTTGGCCACCATGCTCGTTTTAGTGGGCTCTAACATTGCAGTGTCTATGGTACGCAACTATGTGCCAGCCGCTGTACGCCTACCGGCTTTTGTGATGATTATTGCGTCTTATGTAACCTGCACCGAATTGCTCATGCAGGCTTACACCTATGAACTTTATACCGTACTGGGGATTTTCATTCCGTTGATCGTAACAAACTGTGCCATCTTGGGTCGCGCCGATGCGTTTGCCGCTAAAAATCCGATTCTGCCATCTGCGCTAGATGGCTTTATGATGGCCATGGGGTTCGCAGTCGTGCTCGTAATTTTAGGCGCCATGCGTGAAATCATTGGTCAAGGCACCTTATTTTCAAATATGGATTTATTATTTGGCGACAGTGCTAAGACTTGGAAAATGACGTTATTTACCGACTATCCAAATTTCCTATTTGCCATTTTACCACCCGGTGCGTTTGTGGGCATGGGACTGTTGATTGCCCTGAAAAACATCATTGATGATAAATTAAAAGACATTGAAAACCGTAAAAAAGAACCTGTCATCGCAGGCTCTAAACGGGTCCGTGTAACCGGTAAAATTGTTTAGTTATGAATAAAGCCAAACGCACCGAGATATTTACTCGCTTAAGGGACAACAACCCAAACCCTGAAACCGAACTAGAATATTCATCACCGTTTGAATTAGTAGTAGCGGTTGCCCTATCGGCACAAGCCACCGATGTCAGCGTCAATAAAGCCACGCGGAAATTATTTCCTGTGGCCAATACGCCTGAAGCAATCTATGCACTAGGCGAAGACGGTTTAAAAGAATACATTAAGACCATTGGCTTGTTTAACAGCAAAGCAAAAAACGTCATAAAGATGTGCAAGCTGTTAATCGACAAACACAACTCGGTTGTACCACAAACCCGCGAAGAACTAGAAGAACTGCCAGGTGTGGGCCGAAAGACCGCCAACGTCGTACTAAATACAGCATTTGGGCAAATCGCTATGGCGGTGGACACCCATATTTTTCGCTTCGGCAATCGCACAAAAGTCGCACCCGGTAAGAATGTATTAGAAGTTGAAGATCGTCTAATGCGTTTAGTCCCGAAAGAGTTTTTATTAGATGCACATCACTGGATGATTCTACATGGACGTTATGTGTGTACCGCGCGCAAACCTAAGTGCGGCAGCTGCATCATTGAAGATCTGTGCGAATACAAACACAAAGAATTAGATTAGGAGTCATTATGCGCATCTTGCACACCATGCTACGAGTGGGCGACCTACAACGCTCCATCGACTTTTACACCCGCGTATTGGGTATGAATTTAATTCGACAATCTGATAACGAAGAATACCGCTACACCCTAGCTTTCGTAGGCTATGGCAGCGAAGACGATAGCGCTGTTCTTGAGCTGACCTATAACTGGGACACCAGTGAATACGACCTAGGCACGGCTTATGGCCACATCGCCATAAGCTCTGACGACATTTATAAAACATGTGATGCTATCAAAGCCGCAGGCGGTACAGTGAGCCGTGAGCCTGGCCCTGTGAAAGGTGGTACCACTCAAATCGCCTTTGTAAAAGATCCAGACAACTACAGTATTGAATTAATACAGACTAAAACGCACTAATAGCAACGGATTGTTCCACCGAATCCCGACTAGAATAGTCGGGATTTATTGTCTCAAGTTGACCTATCGGATAACATAGCCGCCTTATTTTTATTGTGGCCCAAAGAACTTGCTCCTATGACTGAAAAGCGCCCAAACGAAATGCCCGATGTGGCTGCCAGCCAAGCTCCTCAAATTAATGGCACCCTAAACTGGGTGGGTATGAACCGTATCGCTCTGCCCCTAAACATCCAAGACGCTCATATCGGCGTGAATAAGGTGAATGCCTTTGTTCAAACTTATGTGAATATCTGCAATCCAGACATAAAGGGCATTCACATGTCTCGTCTGTATTTATTACTTTCAGAATTTTCTGATAACCAAATTTTAAGCGCTGCTAACTTGCGTGAGTTTCTAGCCCACATGCTAGACAGCCACGAAGATATTAGTGATCAGGCAACACTTAACTTTGAATTTGATTATGTGATTAAGCGTAAAGCGCTTAAAAGCCAGTTCTCTGGCTGGAAAGACTACCCAACTGAGATTCGCGCGACCTTGAAAGACGGCAACGTATCATTAGAGCTAGGTATTCACGTTCCTTACTCTTCCACCTGCCCTTGCTCAGCTGCCCTTGCGCGTCAGTTAATCCAGCAACAGTTCAACAAAGACTTTGGCGATAAAGCCACGGTAACCCCTGATGAAGTGGAAGCTTGGTTACGCAGCGACAAAGGCACTTATGCTACGCCGCACAGCCAGCGCAGTATCGCTAAAATCTGGGTAAAACTAGATGACAGCGTAGAAGAATTCCCAATCACTGATGTGATAGGTGTCATTGAAAATGCCCTGCAAACCCCGGTACAAACAGCCGTTAAACGTGAAGATGAGCAAGAATTTGCGCGTCTAAACGGTCATAACCTAATGTTCTGTGAAGATGCCGCTCGTCGAGTGAAAAGCGCTCTGAACCAAAACGAACAGGTCTTCAATGACTTCTGGTTGCGCATTGAACATCTAGAAAGCCTACATGCACATGACGCAGTGGCCATTGCTACTAAAGGCGTTACCAACGGTTACGAGCCCCTTCTTTCTCGTTAACCGTCTATATTGGGCAGCCTAGCTGCCCAATTCCTGATCCTGGCCATGCAAAGCCAACTACAATGATATAAAATCGATCCACTTATTCAGTCGAGTACCTCTGGTGAAACTTTTTGTTGAAAACCTTACCAATGTTGACGTCTCTTACCTAGATGCAAAGCGCGGACTTGTGGGTGAGTCTTGGATGGCGGGCATTATGCTTACCGGTAACCTTGATCAGCAAAGCATGATCTGTGATTTTGGCGTAGTAAAGCGCTGTGCAAAAGACTGGTTAGATGACTTCATTGACCATCGCCTTGTTGTACCCACACAAATGCCACAATTGCATATCAGCAAGCATGACAACCTGACGACTGTTCGCTTCCCTCATCCTTTAGGTGGCGAGTTTATCTGTAGCGCACCCGATGAAGCCTTCTGTTTCATTGACTGCAAAGAAATCAACCCAGCCAGTGTCGCCAAGTGGCTTGAAGTTGAACTCAATACCACGATTCCGGGCGATATCGAAAAATTAAATGTTTCTCTGAACACCGAGCTAATTGGCGGTGCGTTTTATCACTACAGCCACGGCCTTAAAAAGCATAACGGTAACTGTCAGCGCATTGCCCATGGTCACCGCTCTAAGATCGAAATCTTCGTCAATGGCACTCGCCAGCCAGAAATGGAGAAAAACTGGGCTAACCAGTGGCAAGATATTTATATTGGCACCCAAGAAGACTTACACAACCAAACCACCATTGAAGGCATAGAGCATAATCACTATCGCTATACAGCGCCTCAAGGTGAGTTCAGCCTAACGCTACCAAAAGCCGCTTGTTACGATATCGAAACCGATACCACGGTTGAACAAATCGCCAACCACATAGCCAAAACTCTGCTTGAATCCGGTCGCAGTGTGACCGTTAAAGCGTTCGAAGGCATAGGTAAAGGGGCCATTGCCACTTATGAGTAATGTATTCAAAGAGCTTGAAAAACAAAGTAAAGGGGCCGAAATCTCACTAGATCAAGCCTTAGACAACCTGTTATACAACGATGCGGGCTTAATTCCGGCCATCGCACAGCAACACGACACAGGCGAAGTCCTCATGATGGCATGGATGAACCGTGCCGCCATTGAGGAAACCCTAGCCACTGGCCAGGTGTGCTACTGGTCCCGCTCACGTAATAGCTATTGGCGTAAGGGCGAAAGCTCGGGCAATCAACAGACCCTAGTAAGCATGTCAACAGACTGCGACGCAGATACACTATTGTTAAAAGTGGATCAGAAAGGCGCAGCCTGTCATACTGGACGCCGTGATTGTTTTTATAACGAGATTAAGCCAAATGGCCTTACTGTCAGTACCGATCCAATTCAAGACCCCAACAAGCTATACAACAGCAAGAGTTGAGCTGTGAACACGCGACCAAGCAAAGCAGATAGACGCGCAGAGCTAGATAAAGAAGTTGAAAACTTCTTATCTAAAGGTGGCACAGTCAGCAATGTCGAACAAGGCGTGAGTGGTCGAGAAAACCCCATGAAAGCCCTTGTGCCTGTGCTATTCAGTGAAAAAAGCGGAGCTCGCACCGACGCACGCACAGCATTACAAAGCATGGATTCACGCAAGCAGCAAAAAAACCAAGCAAAAACCACTAAGCGTCCAACGAAAAAGCCTGTCTATGATGATTTTGGTGAGTTACTTCGCTGGGTTTGGACCGACGAATAACGTCCTATCGTCCAATTACGATAGACAATAAAAATGGCGACTTAAGGTCGCCATTTTTATTGGGCAATCGCCCTGTCGTATTATTTAGCCAACCAATTAACAATACCCACCATTGCACCGTGACCAAAGGTAAAAACGAAGCACGCTCCCCCCTCCTTACGTTGTATCTTTTAGCACCATAATTTCTGTATCTTCAGCTCAAGCCTCTACCATTAAAAATACGAAATCATAATTCGATGAGTTCGGCCAATTCACTAAAAAATCAATAAATCCCCCACCCAAGCAATTAACATAGACGCCAATGATCACGTAAAAAATGAAACCACCAAGGTGATAAAATTAACATCAAGGTGAAAAAACATCATGCGCTACACCATCATCATTTCATGCAAAATACATCCAAACTAACCCGATGAAAATACTCCATCACATAGC
>JAWUYY010000059.1:0-7644 GCA_034110565.1 Bermanella sp.
TTGAATTATTAGTTTACGCTTCTAGCGCTCGTCGCTGCAGTAAAACGAGTTTTGCGTGACAGCAAAGAGCGCTAGAAGAGAAGAATCAAAAACGGCTTCGATCAATTACAGTAATCAACATATTTGGAAGTCGACCTAATAGATTTCTACTCAAAACTTTTTTTAATAAACTGTTAAGTGTAAATTGAGCATGGAAAAATTCCGAGTAAGGCCTGGCTATAAAACGAAAGAACTTCTGGTTGAATTTTGGGGAGAGCATAGAAGCCAAAACTTCCCGGATATACAAGGCATATTGGCTAAGGAGTTAAATGCAAAGCCTGCGAAACACCCAGCATTAGATACTGCTACTCTCGCTATAGCCACGGATGAATTTATTACTCTATGGGTGTACGAAAATGGGGAGTATGAATTAGACGACGATATATGGGCTTTCTTCATTCATGCTCCCGAGAATAATGTCCAGGTAATTGCCGATATCGAAGGTGCTCTATTAGCTAGCGGCCAATTTATCAAAGAACAAGTTGATTACAGTGAATACACTTAACAAAAGTAGTCAATCGACCTCCGCAAGCTGTCTTCTTTTTTGCGGAGCAAAAAAGCAGCCAACTTGCTCCGGCAATTGCTACTGGCGTTAAGAATCACTTGGATAATCCATGGAATTAAAAGACTTTGTAAGAGAATCATTGATTCAAGTTGTTGCTGGCATTGAAGAGGCTCAAACTGAAGTGCGAGACTGCGGTGGTTTTGTAAACCCTGCGCATCGTGCCGATGTTAAGAATTCAAATGAATCGCATTTCGGTGTTATAGGAACAGGGCAGAACGTTTTCTTGGTAGATTTTGACATAGCTGTCACTGTTGTAGAGGGAACTGGCACTGATGCTAAAGCAAAATTAAATGTAGCTAGTCTTTTGGAGTTAAGTGCTGGTGGAAAATC
Organism: Bermanella sp.; assembly: GCA_034110565.1. Lineage (GTDB taxonomy): Bacteria > Pseudomonadota > Gammaproteobacteria > Pseudomonadales > Oceanobacteraceae > Bermanella. The sequence continues at coordinate 935 of JAWUYY010000059.1, forward strand.
CAACCAGAGTAGTAGCGCAACTAACCAAATAAGGTTCAAAGTACCGCTGGCGTTACCTACGGATTCTGTTTCCGAAGAGCAGCTAAAAGAACAAGATGAAATTGTTCGTGCTAAACGTAAGAAACAAATGAATAGAATCCGATCCCAGAATAGGCATCGACCAGAATGGTAATTCTTAACAAAAAAAGCCAGCACCGCTCGCAAGCGTGCTGGACTCGCTTCGCTCGCCGCTGCTTTAAACGTTAGTAGTCTGAATTTATGAAATATTATCCTGTAATTGTAACTTCCTCGGTTTCGATTGCTTTGCTCGTAGTAGTGATAGCTTTTTATTTTGTGAAGCTTCTTGTTACCGGTGAATCAATAGCTGTCTCTGGACTTGCGGTATTTGAGATATTCAAGGTTGGTCTTATAGTAACCTATCTTCCTATTTCTCTAAGCTGGTTATTTGGGGAAATTAGATCCAGAGGAAAGAATAAAATAGCTTCAAGCCTTGTTTTCGCTTTAGTAGCATCAATTAGTTTTATAGTATTTATCGCTCTATTGTCTCTAAATAAACATGGTGATTTTTTAGATGATGCGATGTCGAAGAAAGGGCTTGAAAATATGCTCATTCTCTTCAGTATGTTTTTTGGATTAAGCGTAGCGATTTACCTTTCATTGGCAAAGGAACGCTACTAACAAAGCCAGCCAGAGGGACGCATTCTGCGCCCCTGCTGGCGGGCGTTAAAAAAACACCCTCCAATTTAACTATAAAACAGGCTCTCTTTGACCATTTTCGAAATCACGCTTCTTTCACTCACGCTATTTATTTTGCTTTCTATCCTTTGGAGCACGGTGTCTTTGGGCATTTCCCCCATGCCCAGCTCTCGCAAAGCCCGTGAGGCGATGTTGCACTTGTGTGATGATATTAGTGATGACGCCACTGACAACCCCATTTATGAATTAGGCAGTGGCTGGGGGCATTTATTGATTGCGCTGGCAAGACAGTATCCGCAACGCAGTATAGTGGGGTATGAGTTATCTTTTTTGCCTTGGCTGGTGAGCGTGGTGTGGGTAAAGGTTTTGGGTTTGCATAATGTGCAGGTGCGCAGGCAAAACTTTTTACAGGCAGACTTGAGCGGCGCGTGTGTGGTGGTGTGTTATTTATTTTCAGGTGGTATGGCAAAGCTTGAGACTAAGTTAACCAGTGAGATGAACAAGCTTGAGTATTTAATTAGTCATCATTTTGCGTTGCCGTCATATAAACCTAGTAAAACTCTTCGCTTGGATGATTTGTATCAAACCCCTGTTTATTTGTATGAGATAAAGAGCAGGGCATAAAGCCATTAACAAAAAAAAGGCCCATTAAATGGGCCTTTTTTTATGGGCTAAACTTTTTAAGTGTTACGCGTGTTTAATGCCTTCTAAATGTTGATGACACACACGTTGGGCGATGTTTTTAAAGTCTTGAATGAACGCATTTTCGGCTTGTTCTGCACGCACGGCGGCATATAAGGTGCGCCATACGCCGTGACGGCCTAATGGTTTTTCTACCACAAATCCTTGTTTCACATAATCGTGAACGGCCCAGTTAGGTAAGCAGCTAATGCCGCGACCACTGGCCACCAGTTGTACCATCATCATGGTTAATTCCACTTGGCGCACGCTGCCAGGCTCGATGCCGGCGGGTGTTAAAAAGCATTGGAAAACATCCAAGCTTGAGCAATCCACTGGGTAGGTGATGAGGGTTTCTTTGCTTAAGTCGTGGGGCTCGATGACGGGTTTTTGGGTTAAGGCGTGGTCAGGTGCTAATACCAGCATGGCTTGGTATTTAAACAAAGGCAGGTATTGCACGTTCTCGTCGTTTTTAGGGTCGGAGGTGACCACTAAATCCAGTTCGCCATTTTTTAACTTGGCGATGGAGTCAAAGTGAAAGCCGCCTAGCATATCTAATTCGACTTCTGGCCAATGGCCACGGAACTCATTAAGAGTCGGCATGAGCCAGTCATAACAGCTGTGACACTCGATGGTGATATTCAAGCGACCTTTACGGCCTTGGCGTATACGCGATAAATCTCGTTCGCTGGCTTCGATTTGTGGCAATACAGACTGAGCCAGCTCTAACAGGCGTTGCCCAGCAGGGGTGAAGCGTACCGGCTTGGTTTTGCGATAAAACAAAGGCTGATCTAAGCGGCCTTCTAGTTCTTTTAATTGGTGAGACAGTGCCGATTGAGTCAGATGTATCTGCGCCGCTGCTTCTACCAAACTGCCTGTTTGATCCAAAGCCATTAAGGTTCTTAGGTGTCGAAGCTCGATATTCACGTGCGACCTCAGCGAAAAGTATGAGGGCCAATTAAAGTACCATTATTAGAAATATTCAACAATTATTTGAAAATAATGAGTTTGATTCAATTTGTTTTAGGGTGCATTGTGTATTAGTAAATTTCATCAAGAGCAATAGTAACGTGAATAAACCTAATATACATACTGTGTATGCCAGTGAAAAACTCACCACCCATATTTTAGGCTACCCGCGCATGGGGCCTCAACGTCAATTGAAATGGGCGTTGGAGGATTATTGGAAAGGTCAGCTTAGCCAGGAGCAGTTGTTGAACGAAGCCGCGGCTATTCGTCAGCAACATTGGCAAACCCAACTGGATGCTGGCCTAGATTTCATTACAGCAGGGGACTTTGCCCTGTATGACCATGTGTTGAATCATTCCTATCTATTTGGTGTGGTGCCTAAACGTTTTAATGTGAAAGAGTCTGGCTGGCAGTGGGATACGTATTTTCGTATGGCCCGTGGGCGCAGTGCTCAAGGGGATGATTGCGCCGCCTGTGAGATGACCAAGTGGTTTGATACTAACTACCATTATCTTGTGCCTGAGTTCGACCAAAAACAAAGCTTTGAGTTAAATGCCGATGTCTGGCTAGACGAGCTAAAACAAGCCCAAGCATTAACGCCGAATGTAAAAGCTGTATTGATTGGCCCGCTGACATATCTTTGGTTAGGCAAAACTCAGCAAGACTTTGATGTACTTGAATTGCTGCCTCAATTACTAACTGTGTATGCAGAGCTATTACATAAAGTGAATGAGCTGGGCATTGAATGGGTACAGTTGGATGAGCCGATTTTAGGTTTGGATTTACCACAAAGTTGGAAGCAAGCATTTGAAATGGCTTATTACCAACTTAAAAGCGGGTCACTTAAAGTATTAGTGGCTACTTACTTTTCTGAGTTAGATGACAACCTAACCCTTGCGTGTAAGTTACCTGTGTCTGGCTTGCATGTGGATGGCATTAACGGTGCGCAAGATCTGCCTAAAATATTAGATCGCTTGCCCCCTTATAAAGTCTTGTCGCTTGGTTTGGTTAATGGCCGTAATATCTGGAAAGCCAATCAAGCTCAGCTGCTTTCAAGCCTTGCTCCATTTTATGAGGCGTTGGGTGAGCGTTTATGGGTATCGAGCAGTTGTTCGCTATTACATGTGCCTGAAGACTTAGAACAAGAGACTCATTTAGCTGCACCCATTAAAGCAAAATTCGCGTTTGCGAAACAAAAGTGCACCGAAATAACCGCTCTAGCAGCTGCATTGGAGCGCGCAGATGTGTCGAATAACGCGGCCATTACAGAGCAAGCACTGGACGCGAAAGCAGTGGCGTTAAAGCAAACAATCGAAAGCCTAACTGAGCAATCGTTTAAGCGCAGTCATGAGTTTAAAATTCGTAAAGACATACAAAAAGCCCAATTTAACCTGCCGTTATTTTCTACCACGACCATAGGGTCTTTCCCGCAAACTAAAGAAATTCGCCAAGCCCGTTTAGGGTTTAAGCAGGGCAGTTTATCGCAGCAAGATTATGAAGCGGCGATGAAGGATGAAATCCAGCGTGCGGTAAAAGAGCAAGAAGACATCGGCCTTGATGTATTAGTACACGGCGAAGCCGAGCGTAATGACATGGTGGAATATTTCGGCCAGCAACTAGAAGGCTATGCGTTTACGGATTTCGGTTGGGTGCAAAGCTATGGTTCGCGCTGTGTGAAGCCACCCATTATTGCCAGTGATGTGCATCGCCCACAACCTATGACGGTACGCTGGAGCCAGTACGCACAGAGCCTGACCAATAAACCCATGAAAGGCATGCTCACAGGGCCTATCACCATGTTGTGTTGGTCGTTTACCCGTGAAGATATTTCACTCAAAGAGCAAGCGTTTCAATTGGCGCTGGCTTTATCAGAAGAAGTGTTGGATTTAGAAAAAGCCGGCATCAACATGATACAAGTGGACGAGCCCGCACTGCGTGAAGGCTTGCCGTTGCGCAAACGTGATTGGCAGGCGTATTTGCGCTGGGCGGTGGATGCGTTTCGTTTGTCGGTGGCTAAGGTGCAAGACAGTACGCAGATTCACACGCACATGTGTTATGCCGAGTTTAACGACATTATTCAGGCCATTGCTGAGCTTGATGCGGATGTGATCACCATTGAAACCAGTCGTTCAAACATGGAGCTGTTACAAGCCTTTGAAGACTTCCAGTATCCAAACGATATTGGCCCAGGGGTATATGACATTCATAGCCCGATCGTGCCGACGCAGCAATGGATGGAGCAGCTGCTTGAAAAAGCCGCGCAAGCCATTGCGCCAGAGCAGTTATGGGTGAACCCAGATTGCGGCTTAAAAACCCGTGCCTGGCCTGAAACCCGCGAAGCGCTTACCCTAATGGTGAAGGCCGCCAAGCAGTTACGTAAACAATATGCAGCGGTAAACGCTTAGATAGTCATATCAATTACAGCCGACCCAAGCCTCACTTTGGCTTGGGAACGGTCGTATTTTGCAACAGACACTTGCGTGAGACCCACCTATCAAACCACGATTTTCAATATAATTTAGCGTACAATGGCGCGCTTTATACCTGCGTAAGTTTGCCAATATGTTTTCTTATTTTGAAAAGCTGATTAATCCGTACCCACCTGAAGACCCGCAGCAACCGCCTAATACACTTTGGGCATTTTGCCGCCATTACACCAAAGGCATGGCGATACCCTTAATAGCCATGGCGGTGCTAACGGCTTTGGTCGCTATTTTTGAAGTGTATTTGTTTGGCTTTATGGGCCAGTTAGTAGACTGGTTAGTGGATAAAGACCCGCAGACTCTTTGGCGTGAAGAGGGCTCGACCCTTTATTTCATCAGCTTCATGTTGTTAGTGGGCATGCCATTATTGGTAGCCTTACATGCCATGGTGATTCACCAAGCCTTGATGGGTAACTTTCCCATGTCAGTTCGTTGGATGGCCCACCGTTATTTGTTAAAGCAAAGCATGAGCTTTTACCAAGATGAGTTTGCTGGGCGTATTGCCACCAAGGTGATGCAAACCTCATTGGCCGTGCGTGAAAGCGTGATGAAAATGTTAAACGTTATGGTGTACATATTCGTTTACTTTATTTCTATGTTGGCGGTGATTGCGCAAGCGGATTGGCGTTTGATTATTCCTGTACTGGGTTGGTTGGTGCTGTATATCATTGCTCAGTGGATATTTATTCCTAAATTAAAAAATGTCGCAACCGCCCAAGCCAATGCCCGCAGTGATATGACGGGGCGCATTGTTGATAGTTATACCAATATCAGCACGGTGAAATTATTTAGCCATTCGCAGCGTGAAAGTGATTATGCAAAAGAGGGCATGGATGGCTTCTTGAAAACTGTACATACGCAAATGCGTTTGGCCGTTGGCTTAAACGTAAGTGTGCACACTATTAACTATTTATTGGTATTTGGTATTAGTGCGCTGGGTTTATATTTATGGAGCCAAGAGGAAATCTCTGTGGGTGCCATTGCAGTGGGTATTAGTTTGTCATTGCGCCTAAATGGTATGGCCCAATGGATTATGTGGGAAGTGAGCAGCCTATTTGAAAACATCGGTACTGTGGTTGATGGTATGGAGACCTTATCTAAGCCGCAAGATGTGCAAGATACACAAAAAGCCAAACCATTAGATGTGAAAAATGGCGCCATCGATTTTAATAATGTGGCTTTTTTCTACGATGAAAAACACGAGGGCGGTGTTAAGCAACGAAAAGTATTCGAACAGCTGCAATTGAATATTAAACCCGGTGAAAAAGTCGGTTTAGTCGGGCGCAGCGGTGCGGGTAAATCCACTTTAGTGAACTTGCTATTACGTTTTTATGATGTTCAAGGTGGTGAGATTTGTGTAGATGGGCAAAATATTTCACACGTCCAACAAGAAACCTTACGCGCTAAAATTGGTATGGTGACACAAGACACCTCATTGCTGCACCGTAGCGTGCGCGACAATATTTTATATGGCCATCCATCGGCAACCGATGAAGACGTCATCGAAGCGGCTAAAAAAGCCGAAGCGTATGACTTTATACAAGAGCTAACGGATCCGTTTGGCAATACGGGGTTTGATGCGCAAGTAGGTGAGCGCGGTGTGAAACTAAGTGGCGGTCAACGCCAGCGTATTGCTATTGCACGAGTACTGCTTAAAGACGCGCCGATATTAATTTTAGATGAGGCCACCTCCGCGTTAGACAGTGAAGTAGAAGCGGCCATTCAGCACAGCTTAAACTTGTTAATGGCAGATAAAACAGTGATTGCCATTGCACACCGTCTATCCACGATTGCGGCGATGGATCGCTTGGTGATTCTTGATGGTGGTCGCATCGTAGAGCAAGGCACTCACCAAGAACTAGTGAACAGTGGCGGTATTTATAG
>JAWUYY010000060.1:0-9787 GCA_034110565.1 Bermanella sp.
CTTTGGCGCATTGCTGGTGGATGAAGCCCATCGCCTAAATGAAAAATCAGGCCTGTATGGCAACTTGGGCGAAAACCAAATAAAAGAACTGATCAACGCCAGCCGCTTTAACGTATTTTTTATAGACGAAGCACAACGCGTAACCTTAAAAGACATTGGCAGCATACAAACCATTCACCAGTGGGCCGACAAATGCCAGTCCACCGTCACCGAGCTAGATCTAGTCTCACAGTTTCGCTGCAACGGATCAGACGGCTACCTAGCGTGGATTGATAACAGCCTGCAAATACGTGAAACCGCAAACCCCACCCTAGAAGACATAGACTACGACGTAAAAATCTTCGACGACCCCAATGAATTACGCAAAGCCATAATCGACAAAAACTGCGTTAATAACAAAGCCCGCATGGTGGCAGGGTATTGCTGGGAGTGGGCCAGTAAAAAAGACAAAGACGCCATGGACATCATCATTCCAGAGTTTAACTTTGAAGCGCAATGGAATTTAACCGATGACGGCAGCCTGTGGTTAATCGCAGAAAATTCAGTAAAACAAATAGGCTGCATACACACCTGCCAAGGGCTAGAACTTGATTACATTGGCGTGATCATTGGTAACGACTTCATCGTGCGCGATGGCAAGGTTGTTATACAACCGTTAGAGCACCCATCAAGAGACAAAGCACTCAGTGGTATTCGGGGTCGATTAAAAAAAGAACCCGAAGCAGCACTAACCGCCGCCACAGAAGTCATTAAAAATACCTACCGCACCCGAATGACCCGTGGCCAAAAAGGCTGCTTTATATTCTGCACCGATCAAGAAACCCGAGAATACTTCCAGCAAATAGCCGGCAGACAATTAGAACAAGAAGACCCTGCTGAATTAGAAGCAAGCAATGCCCATAGTAGATTTTATCGCGGCCTAGACCTGCCAGTAGTCAGCTTCGAACAAGCAAAACCCTACCAAGGCTATGTACCCATATTTGATTTAGAAGTCGCCGCAGGCGGCTTCAGTGATCAGCAAGGTTTAGAAAACGCAGGCAACTTTGAAGACAGCGAATGGGTACAACTACCAGAACACATTAATACCACACAAGGCATGTTCGTTACCCGCGTAGTGGGCGAGTCGATGAACAAACGAATCATCAACGGTTCTTGGTGTTTATTTAAAGCCAATCCCGGCGGCAGCCGTAATAGCAAAATAGTATTAGTACAACACCGTGATATTGAAGACCCAGATCATGGTGGCACGTACACAGTTAAAACGTATCACAGTGAAAAAATAGAAGAAGATGGTGTGTTGGTTAATCAACGCATCGTACTTAAACCCGAAACCAATGCTTATGGTTATTCGCCGATTGTTATTGAGGATGGTGGAGAGGGTTTGATCGTAGTAGGAGAGTATATCTTAAGTATTTGAGTTGTATTTAATCGTAATTGATAATATAAATTTTTTAGTAAGTATAAAAGGTATTTGTAGATAATGATCTTAAGAATGAATCAAGCAGGGAATGGAGATTGTATTCTGATTGAAAGTGAATCTAGTAGTATTCTTATTGATGGTGGAACAGCTGCCTCCTTCGAGGAATGGAAATCAATAATTACGAATACTCCTGCTTTAGATTGCTTGTTTGTTACGCACATCGATGATGATCATGTGAACGGTATCATAAAGCTTATTTCTAGTGATAATTGCGTTGAAATTAAAAACATAATATTTAATGGTGCAAAGCAGGTTCTTGAATTGGATGTTGGTAATTTTTGTGAGGATGATTGCTACTACGAAGCCATAGCAATTGATTTTACATCAATCCCAGATACTGGTGTAGATATTGGTTATTCAGAAGGTACTTCCTTATCGTACATTCTTGAAGAAAAGAATTACTCGGTAAATGAAGTTAATTTTGGAAAGGCTATTCATGTGGATTCATTTGAAGATCCTATTACGATTGGTTGTTTTGAAATTGATTTTATAGGGCCCAGTAGAGATGCGTTGAAGCGATTAAAGGATAAGTGGTTTACTGTTTTGAATGAGAGAGGGTTGAAAAGAAAAATAATTTCTAAACAACATGCGAAAGCATTTGAATCTTATGTGAATGACTTAGGAGATGATTGTGAATCTGAATTTAACATCTCTTACGATATATCTGACTCAATAGTTGATTTGTCAGAATCTAAGTATCTGCCCGATAAATCACTTGCGAATGAAACCAGTTTGGCCTTCATCGTGAGGGCGAATGGGAAGTCAGTTTTGATGCTGGGCGACTCTCATGTTGAAACAATCATTGAATGGATGGATTGTAATGGGATTGAAATGCTCGATGTTGATGCTGTAAAGGTTTCTCATCATGGGAGTAAAGGAAATATTAATAAAGAATTTATGAGTAGATTGAATTGCAATAAATATTTTATTAGTACGAATGGAAAGATATTTTCCCATCCTGATGTTGAAGCGATTTCAAAGATAGCTAGATATTCAAAAAAAAGGGATGTGAAAATATATATGAATAACCAATTGCCTCATATCTCAGGTGAGTTTTCTGAAAAGATGGCTGAGCAATTTAAAGATGTTGAAATGATATTTGATGTTCGGGAGATGGCGTTGTGAGTAATAACGTTTTGAAAAATGAGTTTTGCATTGATTCGGTTTATATTATTGAAGCCTTAGATATGAATGGTAAGGTTGTTAGTCGAGGGACATGTTTTTCAATACAGGATGGGCATGTAATTACAGCGAAACATGTTTTGGCTGAGGCAAGTTATTATAGATGCTATCTTACAAGTGATGACTTCAATAAAAAAAATCATCATGTTTTGAGTTTTGAGTATTCAAATTCAGAGTGGGATTTCTCGATATTAAAGAAAATAAATGGAAAATTCAAATCGTTTTTAAAATTAGGTGGCGTCGATATTGAAATTGGGGTGGCTCTTAAGTCGTGTGGTTATCCTGTTGAAAAAGGGTATTTGCCAGCGCCAATAAATGTAGCGGTGACAAACGTATATGATGATATTACGACGCATAATTATAGTTATGAAGTTTCGCAAAGCCCTGTGGTTAAACATTATATTGGAATGTCTGGGTCGCCAGTTATTTATAATGGTTATGCAATAGGATTGTTGGTAGTACAGCAGGGGGCTTCAACTTTAAAAGTAATAGCGATTTCAGATGCTTTGGAGTTTACTAGTTTACAGTACGCTGAGATAAATCCAGGGTATTCAAGGCAAGAAGAGATCGACTATGTGGTGCCGGAACATCCGCCAACACCTTTTAAAACATGCATAGATTGTGACGTTGGAATTCCAAATATTAAAGGTATCGATATTGGTTTTGATTATGGAGTATGGCGGAGTGATGAGCTTATATCGTATTCAAGTGACTGGATTATTGATTATTCTTTAACGGCTTCTCAGAAAGTAAGCTTGGCAAATAGGCCTAAAAGTCAAATGAATGAAGCTATCAGTCAATTTGATAATAAGGACATTAATGTCATGAGCGATTTATTTTTGCATATGGCGATTAGGAAAAGTTATAAAACTATACCTATAGTAAATAAAGTTATAAATACTCAGGATGGTGATGCATTTTCATGTTCGCATGTTGTGTTAGATAAAGGGCGATTAGAAATTTGGTTGGGAGCTTCTGTTGTCGAAAAAAATCTAAGTGCAGCAGTTATTAAAGTGGTGGAGAATATAAAGAAAATATTAACTATACCAAATATTAAGAATAGGTTGGTATTGATCACTTCTGAGATGGATGATGACTGGCCATTTAAAGAAAGATTGAAAAGAATTTCAGATAATAGTATTCCGCTGAAAGATCGCTTTGATCGAATAGTGGTACCTGTATTTATTGCTTATGACAGCGGTATTATTAATCCTTATGTTGAAGACGAGTTTTTAAATTTATTTCAAGATGAAATAGATAGTTGTCGTGAAATAATTAGTGGGGTGTTCGATAGTAAGATTATTAAGTTGATTGATTTGAAGGTTTTTGTTTTCCCGGTTGATAATGGAGAAATGTTACATGAGAAACTTTTAGAGGAATTTTCTTGATGAGTATCGAAACATATCTTGAGCTAAAGGCTCGTATAGCTGATCCAGAATATATGGAATGGGAGGAGTTAGTCGTAGGGATTGTTAATCTATATAATCAGCATGAAGATACTGATTATGTTCAAGATTTAGTTCTTAGGCTAATGGAGAGGAAGGAGGAGTTGTCAGGCAGTTATAAGTTGATTGAGCATTTGATAGGTGAGCTAGGCCTTTTCCCATATTTAAATGAGAAAGTTTTAGGCTATAGGGATAAAGTCAGGCAATCGTTATTTTCAGCGCCAGATTCGATGGAAAAAGTGTTTCATGTAAAGCAGGCTGAAGTGTTTCATCGGTTGATGTCTGGTGAGAATGTTGTTTTGAGTGCGCCAACTAGTTTTGGTAAAAGTTTGATTATTGAAGCTGTTATAGCTTCAAAAGAATTCGCCAATATTGTAATTGTAGTTCCAACTATTGCATTAATTGATGAGTTGAAAAATAAATTAAATAAATATAAGGATCATTATAAAATAATAACTCAGTCCACACAGTTAACTGTGGATAGGAATGTTTTTATATTTACTCAGGAGAGAGTTCTTGAGTGTAAAGATCTTGGGCTTGTTGATTTTTTTATTATTGATGAGTTTTATAAGTTATCACCAAGTGGCAAGGATGATTACCGGTGTGATCGGCTAAATTTAGCATTTCATAAGCTATATCAGGTTTGTAACAGATTCTATATGTTAGGTCCAAATATCGATGGCTTGTCAAAAGGATTGCAGGATAGTTTGAAATGTCAGTTTATTAAATATGATAACTATAAAACTGTTTCCACAAATGAGTACTATTATGATATCGAATCTAAGGGAAAAGATTCTGATATAGACATCTCTAGAGATCGTCATCTATTTGATATTTTAAAAGGAATTGGTCAGGATCAGCAGACGGTAATTTATTGCAAGTCTCCTCAGCGAGCTAATTCATTAATGGAGAAGATACTTGATTATGGGATTCTAGATAGAAAACTAGAAGGTAATTTACTTTCCGGTTGGTTGAAAAATACATATCATATTGACTGGAGCCTTGCAAAGGCTATTGAGTATGGTGTGGCATGCCACCATGCAAAACTACCTCGCTCACTTGGTTCAATAATTGTAGAGTGGTTTAACGAATCTAAAATAAATATTTTAATTTGTACGTCGACTTTGATTGAGGGTGTTAATACAAATGCAAAAAATATTGTCATATATGATGACTGTATTACAAGGAAAACAAAATTAGACTCATTTACTTTTAATAATATATCAGGTCGAAGTGGAAGGATGTTTGAACATTTTGTAGGTGATGTTTATATCTTAGGTCGTAGGCCAGAAAATGAATTGCCGCTGATTGATATACCAATCGTTACTCAAAGTGACAAGGCATCGGACTCTATGTTGTTGCAAATATTCGATGAGCTTGATGAAAGCAAGAAAGAAAAAATTTCTCGATACATGACTCAAGATGTGTTGCCTTTATCTATTTTAAAGAAACATCAAGGAATTTCTCCTGATAAATTGTTACTATTTGCAAATGACTTATTAGAAAATTGTGGTGGTTGGAATCCCAGAATGACATGGTCTGGTGCTTACCCTACTGACATACAGCTTAATCATTTGACAGAGATTTTGTGGAAATATTTTAATGTGTCCACGTTAGGAGGTGGCTGTGTTAGGAGTGCTAAGCACTTGAGGAGTAGAATCAGAGATGTGATGAATAATGTTACTGATCAGAAAATGATTGAGAATGAATATACCTTTAGAAAAAAAATTGATAGTAGTTATAGAGTGGACGAAGCGGTTCAGGTTGTGTTTGCTTTTAAACGTAATCTGATAAGTTATAATTTACCTAAAATAATATATGCAATTAATGATATTCAAAAAGAAATATTTCCTAGGTTTGGGTATAGCGTAGGGGATTACACTGCATTTGTTGTTAAGTTGGAAAATTTCTTTGAATTGCCTAGTTTAACTATTTTGGAGGAATTTGGAATTCCTTTTCAGGTTTCTAAAAAAATTGTTAATTATTCAAAGTTGACAGAGGAGGATAGTGTTGATGATGTTATTGTTAAAATTAAACAGAGCTCAAATACACATCCGGTTCGAAATGCATTGACTGACTTTGAAAAAATATTACTGGATAGAGCTGTTCAGTATCTATGATGAAATTAATTGATATAGTTGTTTTAGTTAGAGGTCTGGGGTCACGCATTAGGATTTCTCCGTCAAGTACCTGTTAAAATATCTCCCGAATAATCGGGTATCATTGTTTATTGAATTAATAATATGAACGCACCCATTACTTCAACAGTTGTTAGCGCGTAACTTTGTGATCACGTGAAGGGCCGAAGTTGAGTGTGCTGCAGTCATAGCTCCGAGATTCAGATTGTAGTCGGAATTGACCAGAGGCGGACCTTGGTTAAGATGCGTTATTTACTCCCGAAAGCGGACATTGGGGCAGTAACTGCATCAAAACTGTACAGTCTACGGTAGGGCGTTGCTTGAGCGATGTTCGTGCAGTAAATTATCAGCATATTACATGCAGGGAAATACGATTAACCCTGCAAATTTCCTTTATTACTACACCGCTGGTGGGGAATCGCCAGCAGCGGGGTATAATTAGTCGACTTTTAATGGTTCCACAGGACGATAATGCAGGTAGAATATTTTAACACGGACAACGACCTACTGGGCTGCGAGGAGTATACCCAGAGGACTGAAGCGTTGCTGCCGGACCTTAGTCAAGGCAATGACGTTTACTTACGGATTGTGTTTGAAGGTTCCCCCCACACGCACTGGAAAGTTAATCGCTACGAGCTGGAAGTGGGCAAGGTCAACGTCTTTGTTGAGGCAGGAACTCGCCTCGGAAACAGTTATGGTCAAGAGTCCGACCGTCTGAATAAAACGCCGTCGCAGATAATTCAAGACTGGCAATTGGTTGAGGTAGATTTTGGCCCGCACACTCGCGTCATGACAAAGCCAAGTGCTGCGAATAAAGATGGGGAGCTCCATGGTGAGATCAACACTGTGCATGCCGTAGCGCGCCTGCCTGGTGAACACCACAAGCTGCGGCCTTGCGTGATTATCAACATCAACGAGCACGCTCTGACTGTAGTGCCCTTGTCGACTAGCTTCTTAAATAATGACAACCCGCATGCACACGTGGTTAGCCCCAGCGTCCTTAAGGGCTTACATTCACGCTACAGCGGTAAGAAAAACGACTCAAGCGCAGTTATAAACTGGATGACGACCGTCTCCAGCTATCGCGCCTACCCACTGCTAGATAGTAAGGGGTGGCGACTGGCCCACGGAAAAGACGTCAAGCTGAAAGGCGATGACAAGCGTGCGGTACAGGAGGGGATTTTAGCGTGTTATTACTCGAATCAACTCGCCGATGTGAAAAAGCTGAAAGAAAAACTGGTAGGTAGTGAAACTAAGTACCGTGAGAAGGCGGCCGTCGTGCGGATACATCACGAAGCGAACAAGTTGTTGACCGCGCAGGAGGCGGAAACTAAAGCCGAGAGTGAGGTGTATCGAGCACTGTTACTGCGTTTAGCCCCAGACTTTGGGATTGAAGGCGAGCCGGAGCAAATGATAGCAGGCCTGATCGAAGCATATCCCGTTTAACTTAAATAGGTGTTGACTTTTCCTTGCCCGATTACTAAAATCATCATCAGACCTGTGAATTAGCGGTGCGGCGCTACCGGGTGTCGGTGAACGGCTTGAGAATGCTCTTGCTCGAAACTTCCTGCACAAGCGGATATAACGAAGAAAGTCGCCCTGTGCGGCTTTTTTTGTGCCTGTCGTTAATCCGCAAGATGCTATCTTAGCCAGTCATCACTATCTTGGCCGCCGCCGAGCTGATCTTGAAATCGCTCATCTCTTCATTGTTCATCGTAAATTCCCGACAGAAGCAGCCTGTTTTTGATGAAGTCCTATACCCAAAGTGGTTCACCAGCTACCTGGTGAACTGAATCAAAAGACAAAAGAACTGATTCACCATGCAGGATCCTGAACTTTTGACTTCCCAGGCTTTATTAGACGGCCCCTCGCTATCAAAAAATTAACTAGTGAAATATGCTATAGGATGACTTTCTCGGCGGCTTCAGCTTAAATGGCGATGGGACCAGGTCTTATTTCGTGTGTTTAAGGCAAAACTTGATCATCACTCTCATTATTGATTTACATTTAACCCCATCATTCATAATTACTGAATTTAGTTTATTGGAGTAAGTTTGTCGTACTTGGATGTAACCGCAGCAATTATTATTGATAAGAATAAATTTCTGTCGGCTAAACGATCTTCAGGTAAGCACCTAGCCGGCCACTGGGAATTTCCTGGTGGCAAGATCGAGCGGGGTGAAACCCCAGAACAATGCCTAAAGCGTGAGCTAAAAGAAGAATTCACTATTGAATCTGAAATCGGTGAATTCGTTGCAGAAAGCATCTTTGATTACGGTGATAAACGCATTCGTCTTTTAGGCTACAAGGTAAAACACTTATCGGGTGAATTTCAGCTGATAGACCATGATGAAATTCGTTGGGTGCCTATTGAAGAGCTCGATAGCTTAAAGTGGGCACCTGCGGATCTTCCTATTATTGAAGCGTTAAAGCAGCAAGCCAAAGCTCAGCCAACGGCTGAGTTCTATTCTAACAATGCCAGCGCTTATTATGACGACACCTTCGCGAACGATGTAAATCATGTGTGTGATCGCTTCTTATCGACTTTATCTTCTGCTCCTTCAGATAAGCAGCATATCCTTGATTTAGGCTGTGGCGCTGGCCGTGATAGTAAAGTATTCACTGATGCAGGTTATACAGTTACCGCATTAGAAGCTTCAAAAGAACTCGCCTTGTTAGCCGAAGAACATATTGGCCAGCCTGTTTTAAATATGCGCTATCAACAACTTCAGGTAAAAAATACCTACGATGGTATTTGGGCCTGCGCCAGTTTATTACATTGCCCTAAAAGCCAAATTGAATATGTGATGCAGAATTGCATTGCTGCTTTAAAAGAAGGCGGCGTATTTTACTTTTCTTTTAAGCACGGTGAAGGCGAGCGCTTAGATGATTGGGGCCGTTTCTTTAATGATTACACGCTTGAGAGTTTAAAAGCGCTGATCGCCAAACTTAATGAGAATGAGCTTGATGAATTAGACGTTATCGAACTGTGGCAAGAAACAGAGCTATTACGCGGTAAAGATCAAACTTGGATAAACGGACTTGTACGCAAGGTAAAGCAGTAAATGAATACGGATGTTACTTCACAAGCTTACAGTTCTTCTTTGACCACGGGTGGCAAAGATGAATTTTTACCTAAGTTAAAAGCTGCAATTAATAGCGCTGTAAAAATCGATATGACCGTAGCGTTTGTTCGTGATACGGGTATGAAGCTATTAATGCCTGCTTTAAAAGAAGCGTTAGAGCGGGGTGCACAAGTAAGGATTCTGACTTGTGACTATATGCAAATAACCGATCCTGCGGCACTAAGATCTTTATTGCTGTTAAAAGAACCTTTTAATGATCAAGGCAGCTGTGCAGAGGTTCGAGTTTTTGAGAGCAAAGGTATCAGCTTTCATATGAAAGCTTATATTTTTATACAAGATAATGAGGCAAACAGCAGTGCCTTTATCGGTTCAAGTAATATTACCAAGGCAGCATTAACCACGGGCTTAGAGTGGAATTTACGGGTTGAGCAATCTGAAAATGTATCTCGCTTCAAA
>JAWUYY010000061.1:0-20510 GCA_034110565.1 Bermanella sp.
TCGGCGAGCGATCAAGTCATGATATGTTTGGATCGAATGACAGATGAAATAGAACAGTTATAAAAAAAGCCTCAGTTGAGGCTTTTTTTATGTTTGGCTTATTTGTAATTTACGCTTCTTCAGACGTTAGTAAATATTCCATTAAGGCTTTTTGCGCATGCAGTCTGTTCTCTGCTTCATCCCAAACCACCGCACGAGGGTCGTCTAACATATCGTGGCTGATTTCTTCGCCGCGGTGAGCCGGAAGGCAATGCATGAAAATAGCATCTTTATCAGCTAGGTCCATAATGGCTGGGCTAACTTGATAAGATTTGAATACTTTTTCACGTGCTTTTTGTTCTTCTTCTTGGCCCATTGAAGCCCACACGTCAGTGACTAAAAGGTGCGCGCCTTTGGCGGCTTCTTTGGTGTCACGTATAATACGAACGCGATCTTTGTTGGCTTGAACTAATTCAGGCATTGGATCAAAGCCTTCAGGGCAGTTAACCACCAAGTTGAAATCAAACTGGCGAGCCGCATTGATATAGCTGTGGCACATGTTGTTGCCATCGCCAACCCAAACGACAGTTTTGCCTTTAATGCTGCCACGATGCTCTAAATAGGTCTGCATGTCTGCCAATAGCTGACACGGGTGATAGTCATCGGTAAGGGCATTGATAACTGGCACGCGAGAATTTTTAGAAAATGTCTCAACGATTTCATGGGCGAAGGTGCGAATCATGATGATGTCGCACATACGTGATAATACTTTAGCGCTGTCTTCAATTGGCTCACCACGACCCAGCTGGGTGTCTCGTGATGATAAGAAGATGGCTTGTCCGCCTAGTTGCGCGATGCCTGCTTCGAAGCTTACACGAGTACGGGTGGAGGATTTTTCAAAAATCATCCCAAGGGTTTTATTTTTTAACGGTTCATAAATTTCACCGCGATGTTGAATGGCTTTTAATTCAACCGCGCGTTTAATTAGCATCTCAAGTTCAGATGGCGTGAAATCTAATAAAGTTAAAAAGTGACGATTTGCCATAGTTTTGGCCTTTTTATTTTTGTGCGGCGAAGTAAGCAGTAATTTGCTCAGCGGTTTTTTCTGCAATTAAATCCGCTTCTTCGTCGGTTAAAACAAATGGTGGTAATAAGCGCACCACATTGCCGGCAGTAACGTTTAACAATAAACCTGCCTCTAAAGCAGACTTCATAATGCCTGCTGCGTTTTCTTCGGTATTAAGTGCAATACCAATCATTAAACCTTTACCGCGGTACTCTTTAACGTATCCGGTATTGTCTAGGTGTTTTTTAAGTTGTTCACGAATACGCTCACTTAACTGAGAGACCCGTGCACATAGATTTTCTTCGGTAATCGTGTCAATGACAGCACATGCAGCGGCGCAAGCCAGTGGGTTACCACCATAAGTGCTGCCGTGTGAGCCTGGTTGTAATACTTCGGCGGCGGCACCTTTGGCTAGACATGCGCCGATAGGTACGCCATTGCCCAAACCTTTTGCGGTGGTTAATACATCTGGGTACCAATCGAAATGTTGGAACGCAAAGTATTTCCCTGTACGGCCATTACCAGTTTGAATTTCATCAAGCATTAATAGTGCATCGTATTCGTTGCACAAGTTGCGCAGACCATTCATGAATTCGTCAGTGGCTGAGGTTACGCCGCCTTCGCCTTGTACAGGCTCAATTAATACAGCAACAATATTTGGGTTGCTGGCAAACGCCGTTTTAGCGGCATCTAAGTCGTTAAAATTAATACGCTGAAAGCCATCTAGTAATGGACCAAAACCAGCTTGTGCGGCTTTATTTGCAGTTGCTGTTAGTGTGGCAAGGGTACGGCCATGAAACGCGTTTTCCATTACTAAAATAGTCGGCAGGTCGATGCCTTTATTGTGGCCGAATTTACGGGCGATTTTAATAGCGGCTTCGTTGGCTTCTGCGCCAGAGTTGCTAAAAAATACGTTGTCCATGCCACTGACACGGGTTAGTTTTTCGGCAAGTTCTTGCTGGCGGCCGATACCATATAAATTAGAGGTATGAACCAAATTCCCAGCCTGCTCGCAAATCGCTGTTGTAATGGCAGGATGGCCGTGACCAAGTCCACACACAGCTATGCCGCTTAAGGCATCTAGGTACGGGCGGTTTTCAGCATCGAAGACGTACGCACCTTTTCCGTGAGTGAAAGAGGCAGGTAGACGTCCGTAGGTGTTCATAATAGGTTGCATCTTTGTTTCCCCGGCAGCCTAAACGCAAAAAGGCAGCTATGTAGGCCAAAACCCTCTAAACAAGGGAGGCTTACCCAGATGCTGCCAAAAATTCAAGGCAAGCATCATACATAACTGGTAAATGAACACAAGTAAGAGGCGGGGTCTTTTGGCCTTTTAGGCTGTTTTATGTGCAGCTTTCAGGGGGCGTGTTGGGCGTGACTGATCTATAGCCAAGCCTTTAATTGGGGAGGTGGCATGGTGCAGGCAATGCTTTGGCTTTTAAATGTTATTGCTCTATCACCTAATAATACCAAGGATCTGAGGCGGCCGTTTTCATGGATAACGGCTTCATCCATTGAATTCAAATAGGCTTCAGAATTTCATATCTAAACCGAGCCCTAAAACTTGTTCCGACATCTTGATTTTTGAAATAGGAGACAGTCCTGGATTGGATACGGGACCAGATTGCGTCAAGGTATTCTCAGCCCCATAGGAGTAATAAAAGCTGAAAGAATATTGCTCTTGATAGTCATAACTCATACCTAGAGTGTAATGGTCTTCAATGATGCCGCCGGTAAATATATTATCAGCTACTTTGTTGCTCGCTTGTGGTGCTTTGGAATGGTTGTACCCAGCTCGTAAAGCAATAACTTTGTTAAACATATATTCCCCACCTAGCTTGTATACCCAGCGGTTTTCCCAGCCAAAAACATCTTTAATAATACCTACACCCTCCCAGTTAATATATTGAATATCTGCGAGTACTTTTACACTTGGGTGGACTTGATGTTTTATACCCACGGACATGATTTCGGGTAAATCCAGCGAGCAATCACCACCCGTTGATTTATATAAGGTGTACACACCAGTGCCAGAGCAATGTTTGTTTATTTCACCCATATCAATCTTGCTTTGATAAGTCGCGGCAACAGATGTGTGTTCTGATATGTCATAAACATACCCCAACTTAAAACCATAACCTGTGGTATTGCCTTTGTTGTCACCAAACCCGCCTGTGAAGCCATCCGTATCGATTTCTTCATAAGCGTATTGCAGGCTTAAACCTATGGTAGAGCGATCATTGATTTTATAACCGAGGCTGGGGGATAAAATGATGCCACCAGCAATTACACCTGCTCGTTCTCCTATGAGAGTTGCAGGGTAATCACTGCCTGCTCCAGCGAGTAAGGTTAAAGCGATACCCCAGCTGAATTGTTCATTAATATTATGAGTAATAGCCATTTGGGGAGTGATGGTGTTATCCATATCGCTGTCCACATATTGCCCCGCAATATTGGCACTCAGATTAGGGTAATAAAAATGTATATTAAAACCTGCCATGTCCCCAATGCGGTGAACTAACCCAGGGTTATCTACCATAGACATAGCTTCTCCAGCATTAGCAAGGCCTGCTCCGCCCATGCCGTGAGCCACAATACCATTACCCGCAGGGAACAGGCCGTTTGTTGCTTGAGCCCCGAAACTGGCGCCCAAGGCTAATAAAACAATAAGGATGGGATTGCTCTTATACATAATGGTTTTACCTATGATGTAATAATCAATTAAGTGTAGTCCAAAAAGTAAGAGGCCTCTTTTAGTGAGACATATATTGGCATGGGCTTTAAGTAGAGGTTGATGTGACTAGGATTTTATAGTTATTAAGGGTTCAATTTACTCACGCTAAAATGGTAAATCGTTCCGGGAGTAGATTGATTATTTGCAAGTAATACTAATGCAGATTTTTGAGACGCTCGAATAAGATCAAGGCGTCACTATTAGGCTGGTCAATGTTGGTCTATAAATGGTTTTCAGTGACATTCGAGGTGAAAACCTCCTATTATTTTGCTCCAATTCAGATCAATCGCTTATGAATGCAGGAGACCCTATGAAAAATTTATTTGATGTGGCAGGAAAAGTAGCCGTTATTACAGGCGGTTCACGGGGCATTGGGGCCATGATGGCGCAGGGCTTATTAGAAAATGGTGCAAAGGTTTATATAACTGCTCGTAAAGAAGCTGAATTAAAAGCAGCTGAAGAGAAGCTTGGTCAGCTAGGTGAATGTATTGCCATACGTTCTGACTTATCGACTCATGAAGGCGTCGTTGCATTCGCAGACGAAGTAAAAAAACGTGAAGGCAAGATCGATATCTTAATTAACAATGCGGGTGCATCTTGGGGTGCGCCGTTTGAAGAGTTTACAGAAGCAAACTGGGATAAAGTAATGGACTTAAATGTTAAGTCGCTTTTCTTTTTAACACAGCAGCTTTCTCCAGCGTTAAAAAAAGCCGCAACCTATGAAGACCCAGCTCGTGTGATTAATATCGCGTCGGTGAATGGTTTAACTCATCCAGGTATGCAAACCTATTCTTATTCTTCATCTAAAGCAGCTGTTATTCATTTAACTAAACATCTGGCGGTGGATTTAGCCAAAGATAATATTAACGTTAATGCCATAGCACCGGGCTTTTTCCCTAGTAATATGACGGCGTTTCTAGCAAACGATACAGCTTTGCATGACCAGTTAACGGCTAGCTTGCCGCGTGGTCGTATGGGCGATGCTAAAGATGCTGCCGGTGCGGCTATTTACTTATCATCACGTGCTACAGCATGGATGACAGGTAACACGATTGTATTAGATGGCGGTCAAGTGGCAGCAGCGGGTTCCTCTGACGCGGCTCACTAAGTATTAAATGTAAATTTATAGAACATAAAAAAGGCGCGATTTTTAAATCGCGCCTTTTTTATGTGCCTTTAACGGATTATTCAGCGGTATAACGTTGGATTAAACGTTTACCGAGTTGCGACATATGCACTTGGTCAGGACCATCAGCCAAACGGATAGTACGAGCATAAGAATAAGATCTTGCTAAGAAAGTATCTTGACTAAGACCCATTGCACCGTGCATCTGCATGGCACGCTCTAGCACAGTGATCGCCATCATAGGTGCAATGATTTTAATTTGTGAGATCAAACCTTGCGCGACCTTGTTGCCGTGTAGATCCATGGTGTTAGCGGCTTTAAGTGTTAATAAGCGAGCTTGGTCAATTTCACACGCACTGCGTGCGATATCTTCACGTACAGAGCCTTGGTCAGCCAGTTTTTTACCAAAAGCAACACGGCTATCGGCACGTTTGCACATAGCTTCTAGTGCACGTTGTGCTTGGCCAATTAAACGCATGCAGTGATGAATGCGGCCAGGCCCTAAACGACCTTGGGCAATTTCAAAACCACGACCTTCACCCAGAATAATATTCTCAGCTGGCACGCGCACGTTATCAAAAATAATTTCAGCGTGACCTTCAGGTGCATCATCCCAACCCATCACTTGCATTGGGCGAACAATTTTGACGCCTTTAGTGTCCATTGGTACAAGAATTTGTGATTGCTGAATGTGGCGGTTTGGATTAGTAGGGTCTGTTTTACCCATCACAATCATAATTTTACAATGATCGTTCATGGCGCCAGAGATATACCATTTACGGCCATTTACTACGTACTCATCGCCATCACGTACAATAGACGTCTCGATGTTAGTGGCATCACTAGAGGCAACCTCAGGCTCTGTCATGGCGAATGCAGAACGAATGTCACCATTTAAAAGTGGTTTTAACCATTTCTCTTTTTGCGCAGCAGAGGCGTATTGTGAAAACACTTCCATGTTGCCTGTGTCAGGTGCTGAACAGTTAAACACTTCAGATGACCAAAGGCAGCGGCCCATGATTTCAGCCAGAGGTGCGTATTCAAGATTATTTAAGCCTGCGCCGTGCTCTGGGTCTGGTAAAAATAGGTTCCATAAACCCGCGGCTTTGGCTTTAGGTTTCAGTTCTTCAACAATTGGGTGGGTGCCCCAGCGGTTATCGGTTGTCTCTAGGTGGTCAATGAAGTCTTGTTCACGAGGGTAGATGTGTTCTTCCATGAAGGCTTCAAGTTGTGTAATGAGGCCTTTAACCTTATCGCTGTATTCAAATTCCATTATATGGCTCCTTACTGGTTTTTATTTCAATATGATTAATGCTATTGCCAGTAAGAGTAATACTTTAAGTAATATTTAGGAAATTGATATTTTGCATGGTGTACTATTAATCTTGTGCATGTATGGGGAGGTAGCTTAGTGTATGTGAGGCTTAGCGATAGAAGGGCTAAGCCTTTTATCTCATGGACGCGAAAACGCGTCATATGAGGAAAAGACTAGTTAGCCCTCTTGGGTTTTGAATATTTTCACTTGGCCGTCGAGTAGCAGAGTGCTTTGGTTAATTTGTTCGATTGCGTTTAGAACATTACTAATATTTTGCTGGGAATGGCCGGTGGTCTCTTTTACTTCACTTAAGCTTTGATCCGATTGATTCAAGCGCTCCGATTGTTGCTCTACAAGGCTTACGGCATTGCCGAGGGCGTCTTCGATTTTTTCAAAGTCCATGGATAAAACTTCCACTTCTTTGAAGCTCTTTTCAAATGCTTGACGAAACTGAAGCCCTGCGTCTGAAATGCTGCTCAGTTTACTTTCAACTAAAGAACCGCCATCTATCACGTTTTGTACCATGCCTTCTACTTCACCAATGGCGTTGCTAGTACGATTGGCAAGGTTGCGTACTTCATCAGCAACCACAGCAAAGCCACGGCCTTGTTCACCGGCTCTTGCTGCTTCAATAGCGGCGTTTAATGCCAATAAGTTTGTTTGTTCGGCAATGCCTCTAATGACATCTAAGACAGTGTTAATAGACGTCACATCCGCTTTTAATCGGTCCATGCTGGTGTTGCTGTCGGCAATGAGCTCATCCAGTTTGTTCATCTCTTGGTTAGTTTGTTTGAGAATGTTAACGGTACTCAAACCGTTTTGATAACCATGATGGGCTAGGCTGCTTGCTTGTTTGACTTGGTCGGTTGTGGTTTGAAAGTCTTTATTTTGTTGATGCAGTTCATCGGCCACAGAATCAATGATATTAGTTGAGTGGTTTAAGTTTTGGCTGACTTTCTCAAACATGTTACGAGCTTGATTAGATTGGTTGCCAAGGTCCGTTACGCTGCTTTTAATAAGTGAAAGCGCTTTGTTGAATGATAAGAATAAGGAATTGATGGCAGCGGCTATGTTTTCAAATTCATTAAGACCATAGCCTTTAATGGTACTGGTTAGATCACTGTCACGTGAAATGTATTTTAATTTTCTTTGCACTCCCTTAACTGGAGTGCGAATGGTTTTAACTAAATACATAATAAAACCGGCTACTAAAGCACTCACTACGGCCATAATGATTAAGCCAACTTGAATTAAATTGTTAATGTGATTAAGGCTTTCTTGCGCAGACGTTTCTAACTGAGTGGCGCTGTCTTTTAATGGTTGCGTTAAAGTACTTACCGCTTCTTGTGAATGTGTGACTTGCTCATTAAAGACTTCGCCAATTTGTTTTAAGGTAGCAGAAATATTTTGCGATTTAATACTGGCTTGAGTGAACTGCATGCTACCTATGAATTCATTTTCTAGTTCGTAGAATTTATACGATGCACCAATAAAGGTACTAAAGTCATCTATCTCACGCCCCAATTTGGTGATTAACTCTGTCTGAGAGGGATAGCGAGTTGCAATATCATTGGCAACCAATTGAAAGTCTTCAATGCTTTTTCGACCATTTTCTAAGCTGTCTTCGTCTACTTGTTGGATCGCATCAAAGTTCCAATAAATAATTTCGGTAAATAGGGTTTGAAGTTGCTGTGCCAACTCAAGACCTTCAAGGGAGGCAGCCTGCTTTACCAGTGCTTGCTGTTGACTATTGAGGTTAGTGGTGTTGCTGATGGCTTGTTTTTGTTGCGCACTAAAGCCGGTCGATAAATCATTGATATCCAGCAATAAGACGCCGATGGCCAATAAGAATAGGGCTAAAGGAATGCATGAGAGCGCGATGACGCGTGCTGTTAAACTTTTCATTGGGGAGTCCGTGGTATCCTTACAAATCTAAGCTTAGTCTTGGGTCACTTAAGTTCAATGTGAATTTGGTAAATTTGTGCTAATTAGTGAGAGGTTTAAGTAATCACTATAAAGCAAGGTTGTAAGTATAAAATACGGTGTCTCTTTCATAGCCCTCACTTTCATAAAGCGATTGTCCTACTAGGTTGTCTTTGGCGGTTTCCAAGGTAATAAACTGAGCACCGGTTTCTTGCGCTAAATGTTTGGCGCGCTGCATGAGTTTTTGTCCGACACCTTTACCACGGGCAGAAGGTGTCACAAATAAATCATACAATATCCAACGTTTGCTCATGGTGATAGATTCCCAAGTAGGGTACAGCTGCACAAAGCCAATTAATTCATTGTTATGCTGGGCAATAAAAATAATGGATTCGCTATTATTGATATTGTGACGTAAAAACTCAGTGGCACCTTGCAAGTTGGTTTCTTGTTTATAAAACTGACGATAGTCATCAAATAATTTAGCCACCGCCTCGAGATGTTCTATATTGGCTTGTATGATTTTCATGATGGCCTCTTGATTGAGTTTTAAAAATAAAAAAGGCGCTGACCCTTTAGTAGTCGCGCCTTTTATATTTAACGAACAACACGAGGCTTCGTTTATCTTTATTTGGTTAGACTTAGTTAAGTTCAATCCAAGTGGTTTTTAGCTCAGTGTAATCGTCCATGGCGTGTAATGATTTATCACGACCATTGCCTGATTCTTTAAAGCCACCAAACGGCACGGTAATGTCACCGCCAAAGTAGTTGTTCACACCCATGGTGCCGGTGCGCACGCCTTTGGCGACTTTAAGTGCGGTGTTGATGTTATTGCTCCAAACTGCACCGGCTAAACCGTATGGCGAGTCATTGGCAATACGAATGGCATCGGCTTCGTCTTTGAATTTAATCACAGACATAACGGGACCAAAGATTTCTTCTTGTGCGATTTGCATGCTGTTGTCTACGTCTGCAAAAATAGTGGCTTCGTGATAAAAACCGCCGGTTTCGCGTTGTGTTACTTTACCGCCTAGTACTAAGCGTGCGCCTTCTTTTTGGCCGATGTTAACGTAACGTTGAATGTTTTCTAGTTGGCTTGGGTTAATAATAGCGCCCATGCGATTGTTGACGTCTAGTGGGTTGCCTTCTTTCCACGCTTTAGCGTGTTCAACCACTTTGGCTAAAAATTCATCATAAATGCTGTCTTGAATTAATAAGCGGGTTCCTGCTGTACAGGTTTGACCGCAGTTAAAGAAACCAGCAACGGCGGCCATTTCGGCGGCGGCTTCTAAGTCGGCATCGGCGAATACAATATTGGCACTCTTGCCGCCCAATTCTAAGAAAGTGCGTTTAAGATTCGACTGACCTGCATATTGCATTAACAGTTTGCCTACGTTGGTTGAACCCGTGAAGGTTTGACCGTCGATATCAGGGTGCAATGAAAGATGCTTGCCTAGGTTAATGCCGTCACCTGGTAATACGTTTAATACGCCGTCAGGTAAGCCAGCTTCGGTGGCCAGTTGTGCAATACGTAGGGCGGTCATTGGCGTTTTAGGGTCAGGCTTAAGAATTACAGAATTACCTGTGGCTAGCGCAGGTGCTAATTTCCAAGCTGTGGTTGAAAGCGGAAAGTTCCAAGGCACGATGGCGAGCACTACGCCCAAAGGTAAACGCTCAATCAGGGCGATAGTATTGTGAGCGGTTGGGGCGATTTCTTCGTACACTTTATCGACCGCTTCGGCTGTCCAGCGAATGGTGTTTAATGCGCTTGGCACATCAATGCCGAAGGTGTCACTGATGGGTTTGCCGGCATCTAGGCTTTCAAGTAGGGCAATTTCGGCGTGGTTATCTTCAATTAACTGTGCCCAACGCAATAGAATCTTTTTGCGATCGCTGGGAGCCATGTGCGACCAAACGCCGCTTTCAAATGTTTCGCGGGCATTTTTAACGGCAATATCGGCATCTTCAGGTGAGCAATCGGCTACCTGAGTAATGACTTGGCCATTGGCTGGGTTGACGGTGGCTTCGGTTTTGCCACTGACAGAATCTACGTTTTTACCATTAATAATGGCTTGGCTTGGGTACTGGGTGTCTTTTGCTAGTGCTTCCCAGTTGATGCTGTTCACGTCTGACATAATGATTCTCACAATGTTATGCATTGGGCCGTCGGTAAGGGGGTTAGCCCTTTGATGTGTAGGACGGCTTTCTTAATATGGCTCTATCTTGCTGGCCCTAAGCGCCAGTGTCTATATAGCTTGGTAGGTAGATGAATTCAGTTTAGTGGCTTTTGTCTGTTTCGTTGAGGCTCGTTAGGCTTTATCTAATTCTTCTAAGTAAGCATCTAAAATCAAATTATTCATAGCCCCTTTACGAGTAATAGCTGAAAAATGTGTGTGAAACATTCGGCTATGTTCGCCAATAGGTCGCAGCTTATCTTGTGATACCCAACGCTCGGCAAAATGGGTAGGTAAAAAGCCGACAAACCGCCCGGTGAGAATCAAAAAGGCAATGCCTTCGCGGTCACTGCTGGTGGCGCTAGGCTTTAACATGGTTTGTTGTTGTTTGATGTCGGCATGTTGAGGGTAGTTGGGTAACACGGCATCGTATTGCGATAGCGCTTGGTCGCTTATGTGTTCGAGTTCTTGGTCAAATAAAGGGTGTTGGTTTGAGCAATACAACAAAGACTTCTCTTTGTATAAAGGTAGGTAATTTAAACCCGGTAGGGTGCGAAGGTCTGGCACCACACCAATGTGAAGGTGGCCATCTAAAATAGCGGTTTCGATTTCATTGGGCGGCATCATGCGGATATTAATGGTGACTTGCGGCGCGCGATGCTTGAGCGTACTAAGAGCACGGGTGATACGCATTTGCGGAATGGTCACCATGTTATCTGTGATGCCAATGTTTAAGTTACCGATTAAGTCAGTATTGATGGCGTTGATCTGAGACTTAAAGGTTTCAAGACTAGATAATAATTGCAGGGCGCTTTGATACACCTGACTGCCTTGTTCGGTTACTGAAAAACCAGATCGCCCGCGCAGGCAAAGCTTCATATTTAATAGGGATTCGAGTTCGCTAATGGCCAGACTAATGGCAGGTCGACTAATGTTGAGCTCAACCTCCGCAGGGGCAAAACCGCCGGACTCCACCACAACTTTATAGATTCGCAGTAGACGGATGTGGGCATCACCCAGTTGGCGTGGCAATAAGTTCTTGTTTTTACTCATAATATGTTAGTTGGCGGCATTTGGGTGTGGGGTTATTGTTGAATAGACCAATAGATAAGTAAACAGTTAACTTAACTTTATAAATCTAGAATTTATTAAACTAAAGCTAAGGTCAATAATCAGGGCATAAATTAAACCAACAGATTGCGTCGATCTCTAGGAAGTGACATGAGCGATAACAAAAAGTACGCAGGCTTAAGCCAAGAGCAGCTAGACAGCCATTGGATGCCATATACGGCTAACCGCCAATTTAAACAAGACCCGCGTCTTATCGTGAGTGCCGAAGGTCGTTACTATACGGACGCCTTAGGTCGTAAGATTTTTGATGGTCTTTCTGGTTTATGGACATGTGGTGCAGGCCACGGTCGACCAGAAATTGTCGAAGCCATTGCTAAGCAAGCTAAAGAGCTCGATTACTCTCCAGCGTTTCAGTTTGGTCATCCTAAAGCATTTGAGTTATCTCATCGAATTACACAGTTCACCCCAGAAGGTTTAAACCGCGTGTTCTTTACGGGTTCAGGTTCTGAATCAGTTGAAACAGCACTGAAAATGGCTCGTGGTTACTGGCGCAAAAAAGGCCAAGCCGCTAAGACCCGTTTTATCGGTCGTGCTAAGGGTTATCACGGTGTGAACTTTGGTGGTATCTCAGTCGGTGGTATTGGTCCTAACCGTGCGATTTTTGGCCAAGGTATAGAAGCGGCGCATTTACCGCATACCATGTTACCTGAAAACCTATTCTCTAAAGGTATGCCAGCAGAGGGTGCTTATTTAGCCGATGAACTAGAAAGTTTGCTTGGTGTTTATGATGCGTCAACCATTGCAGCCGTCATTGTTGAACCTGTATCAGGTTCTGCAGGTGTGATTCCACCACCAGTAGGTTATTTGAAACGTCTGCGTGAGTTATGTACTAAGCACGATATTTTATTGATCTTTGATGAAGTAATTACCGCGTATGGCCGCATGGGTTCTAAAACGGGTGCAGAAGAATTCGATGTTATTCCAGATATCATGACTACAGCCAAACAGTTAACTAATGGTGTTGTGCCTATGGGTGCAGTGATCGTGAAACAAGAAATTTACGATACCTACATGGAAAACGGTGGCCCAGAGTACATGCTAGAAATGGCACATGGTTATACTTACTCAGCACACCCAGTAGCTTGTGCCGCGGGTCTTGCGTCTTTAGATATTCTAGAGAAAGAGCAATTACCACAGCGTGTGAAAGCCATGTCGCCACAATTTGAAGAAATGCTACATGGTTTAAAAGGCACGAAACACATTACTGATATTCGTAACTATGGTTTTGCTGGTGCCATGACAGTAGCGGCGAAAGATGGTCAGCCTGCGCTGCGCCCATATGAAATCGCAATGAAAATGTGGGATAAAGGATTTTATGTACGTTATGGCGGCGACACCATTCAATTGGGCCTACCGTTTACCACCGAGCTTAGTGAAATTGATAGCTTAATAAATGCCCTTGGTGAAACGTTTAACGAAGTAGAGTAAGTATTTTTAGTGTGGAGGTCTGACAAGAGCCTCCATAAACAGAATTTAAAATAAGTGGTAAGGAAAAAACATGAACATAGTAGGACATTTAATTAACGGTGAGATGGTAAACGATACCGCCCGCACTCAAGATGTGTTTAACCCTGCAACGGGTAAAGTGGTAAAACAAGTGGCACTTGCGTCAAAGCAAACCACAGAGCAAGCCATTGCTGCGGCACAAGCGGCGTATCCTGAGTGGCGTAACACGCCGCCAATGAAACGCGCGCGCATCATGTTTCGTTTTAAAGAATTACTAGAAGCCAATGCCGATAAAATCTGCAAAATGATTGGTGAAGAGCACGGCAAAATCTCTCACGATGCCGCTGGCGAATTACAACGCGGTATCGAAAACGTAGAATTCGCATGTGGCGCACCAGAATTACTAAAAGGCGAGCATAGCCATAACGTAGGCCCTGGTATTGATTCTTGGAGTGAGTTTCAACCACTAGGCGTCGTTGCCGGTATTACACCGTTTAACTTCCCAGCTATGGTACCAATGTGGATGTACCCACTGGCGATTGTTTGCGGTAATACGTTTGTACTTAAGCCGTCTGAACGTGATCCATCTTCTACTTTGTTCATCGCACAATTGCTTAATGAAGCAGGCTTGCCAGATGGCGTAATGAACGTTGTAAACGGTGATAAAGAATCAGTTGATGTTCTATTAACAGATGAACGCGTGAAAGCTGTTAGCTTTGTAGGTTCAACGCCAATTGCTGAATACATTTACACAACGGCTAATGCAAATGGCAAGCGTTGCCAAGCACTAGGTGGCGCGAAAAACCACGCTATCGTGATGCCAGATGCTGACATTGATAATGCAGTAAACCAATTGCTAGGTGCGGCGTTTGGTTCATCAGGCGAGCGTTGCATGGCGTTGTCAGTTGCTGTTGCCGTTGGTGACGAAGCAGGTGATGCACTAGTTTCTAAAATGAAAGACGCGATGAAAGGCCTAACCGTAGGTGCATACACAGATGCTTCTAACGATTTTGGTCCTGTTATTACAGCGGCACACAAATCAAAAGTACAAGGTTACATAACCTCTGCTGAAAAAGACGGCGCAAGCATCGTAGTAGATGGTCGTGACCCGAAAGTTGCTGGTTATGAAGATGGTTTCTTTGTTGGAGCAACCTTGATCGACAACGTAACGGCAAGCATGGATAGCTACGAAGCTGAAATCTTTGGCCCAGTACTGCAAGTGGTTCGTGTTAAAACCATGGAGGAAGCCATGCAGCTAATTAACGATCACGAATACGGTAACGGTACTTGTATCTTTACCCGTGACGGTGAAGCGGCTCGTTATTTCTCTGACAATATCCAAGTGGGTATGGTCGGTATTAACGTACCGTTACCAGTACCAGTGGCTTACCATAGCTTTGGTGGTTGGAAGCGTTCATTGTTTGGTGATTTGCACGCATACGGCCCAGATGGTGTTCGTTTTTACACTAAACGTAAAACCATCACTCAACGCTGGCCTTCAAGTGGCGTACGTGAAGGCGTGAGCATGTCTTTCCCAAGCTAATTTGGGATAGCTAAACATTTGTAGTAAACAAAAAAACCGCAGTCTTTTAAGACTGCGGTTTTTTTATGGCTTATCAATAAGTGAGAGCTTACGGCGTGAGTGATATAACCAATAAACCGAACATAAAAACCAGTCAGCTGGTGGATTTAACGTATTTAATATAACGCCTTTGAATCCTCCACTGATCTATACCATCCCAAAGAGTAATGGCCAAACCCACCGCAATTAATACATATGTCATGGATTGCTCAGCCGTTAGTGTTTCACCCATGAATAAAAAAGCAAAGATGAAAATTAATGTAGGTTCTAGATAGCTAATTAAACCTAACAGCCCCAAGGGTAAGCGACTATTAGCGGCGATATAACACAGCATAGGGACGGCTCCTAGCACGGCAACGCCTATAAATAAAAACAACCAGTTAACGTCATAGGCAAAAGGATGAGGCAGGGCTTCACCATTTAAACCACCACTTAACATGATGCCCACAATCGCAACGGGAAGCAGTAATATGTTCTCAATTAAAAAAGCCGAAAATGTTGGCAGGCGTTGATGACGACGTAACATTAAATAGACGGGATACCCTACAATAATAATCACCACCACCAAAGACAAGCCATTGGACTGCAAATAGGCAATGCCGACACCAATAGATGCAAAACCAAGGGCAATCCATTGTTTAATACGCAAACGCTCTGCGTAAAAAAGCTTACCAGCCAAAACCATAACCAAGGGCAATAAAAAATAGCCCAAAGACAAATCCAGCGTTTGGCCATTTAATGGCGCCCAAACAAACACACCCCATTGCACCCCAATTAATAAGCTACCGGCAATAAGTCCCGGCCATTCTTTGGGTTGTAATAAAGGCAATAGATTGGATTTAAACTTGCCCAGAGCAAGCATAAAGACAACCAGTAAAAGACTCGTCCATAAAATACGGTGAAACAAAACCGTATAACCAGAAAGAGGCTGCAATAGCTGTAAATAAACGGGTATAACTGAAAATAAGCTAAATGCTGAAATGGCCAGTAAAAGACCGCTACTGTTATTGTTTTTGGGGAGCATGGGTGTCTCAATAAGAAAAAATAGCGGAAGATATAAAGTGCTGTAAGTGTAGCAGAATAGGGGTTGTGAGCCGAGGGTCGCTCTGGTTTTGTTTGGATTAAAAAAGTTAAATAAGTTTGAACAAGCAATAAATAATAAAAACGTAAAAAGCGATAGATTTACTTTATAATTGGAATGAGAAAGAAACACTGTTTCCCATAAATAGTCAGCTAAATAGGGTAGCCTTATGTATAAATGGTTTAAAGTGAATTTAGGCGATGCCATGCTGGCGACTAGGGCACTTGCGGAGCTTGAAGTTCAACTGTCAAATATTTATGCGGCAGACGATAAGCCAACAAACATGTTGGCAGTTTACCACCATGCATCAAAAGGTATGCATTGCAGTGTGATTGTGTATTTAACGGCTACTTTTCAACGTTCGGTATTGTTAAAATCAGCAATTAGTTGTGAGGTGCCACTTATGGCTGACATGGGGTTTTTAGCGGGTAATAAAGAGCGAATGAAAGACTAGAGGTCTATAGGGCTAAAAATATGAGTTATCACTGATCGATTGCAACACTCGTTAGTTAGTTAAAATATAGAATTTATTATTAAGATGGTAAGGGTGGCGTGTGAATATTGAGCTGTATCTTTTCTTTTTTGCGACAACCATAATGCTTGTGTTGGTTCCGGGGCCTGCTGCCATTACTGTTATCAAACAGGCGGCCTCTCATAACTCAAAGTTAACCTTCTTGAGTGTGCTTGGTGTAGCAAGCGCTGATGCCTTGTTTTTTATATTGTCCGCTACTGGTGTCGCATCTTTGATTGTCGCATCAAGCCTCGTTTTTTCTGTAATTAAATGGTTTGGTGTTGTTTATCTTATTTTTTTAGGTGTATCGGTGATTTTCAGTAAAGCCGGCGCAATAAAAATTGAAGCCAAAATAACGGATATCAATGCCACTAAAGCCTTTTCACAAGGCCTGGTTGTTCAGTTGGCTAACCCTAAGGCTTTAATGTATTTTTCTGCACTATTACCACAGTTTGTTGATCCGAATGAGCCTTTAATATTTCAGATGCTCCTCATGGGGATGACTTGTTTTGTAGCGGACTTACTGGTTTACAGCATGTTTGGCCGAATGGGTGCGCACTTAGCAAAAAAACAAATTAAATCATGGGTGACAAATTTAATTAATAAAGCCGCGGGTATTACACTGATTAGCATTGGAATAAAAATGATATCTTTAGAAGCAAAACAATAGCGCGCCAGCACACTTATTAGTTTAAGTAGACTTTTTTGCGGTTAATTTTATAGGTTGAGCACTGCCCGATGCATCTATTCGATGCAGGACAGTGCCCACACTACAATATTTAATAGCCTAGATTGCGCGGTATGACTAAATACTATCCATTAGTTCAATATGTGGCGCAGCAGCCATAAAAGCGGAAGCTTGACGGCCAAAGTCTTGGTAATGCTCGGTTTTGCTGTGAGTTTTTAATGCTTGTTCGTCAGCGTATTGCTCTAACACTATATAGGTTTGTTTATCCTCTCTAGATTGATGCAGTGCATAGAGCAAGCAACCATCTTCTGAGGCTTTAACAGTTTCGGCCAGTTGCTTAAATGCAGTTTCAAATTCTTGGTTTTTACCTGAGACGACTTGTAATCTTGCGATTAGACCAATTGCCATTTTATTTCCCCTAATTGTATTGAACTCAAGGCCGAGCGTTTACTGGCTTAGTATACAGCCAATTTAATGAACTTAGATTATGGCACTGCCATATACAATAATAGAAGTGACGAGTATGAATACTTCAGTATTAACAGGGTTCATGGTGGCAGTTTACGCTTGTTAATTAGCGCGAATACTCTAGAGTCACATGTGAAATCAACATAAACCATCCTTGGTTAAACCGCTTTATTTACCTTAATTGAATACCAGCGCAAGTAGGTGATATATGAAACAAGAAATAATACTATTTGATATTAATGAAACGGTACTTAATCTGGTGTCATTAAAACCTAAATTCGAAGCGGCGTTTAACAATGAATATGCGCTGGCACTTTGGTTTTCGCAATTGTTACATACATCAACCGTATGTATATCAACAAAAGTAGCCACGGGTTTTGCTGATCTTGCTGGTGCCATGTTGGATTCAATAGCAGTACGCTTTGATGTGAGTTTGTCAGTCGCTACCAAACAAGACCTATTAGGCAGTTTTGCAAGTTTGCAAGCGCATGCAGATATAAAACCAGCACTCAGTCTATTACGCGATAATGGTTTTCGAACAGTCGCGTTTTCAAACTCCTCTTTAAGTCTTCTTTCTGCCCAAATTGAAAATGCTGGGTTAATGGATTATTTTGATCAAATAATTTCAGTTGAAGAAACGGGCAGTTTTAAACCTGATCCTATGGTTTATAAATTTGCGGCAAAAAAATTAGAATCTTCAGTAGGTGATTTACGACTGGTGGCTACTCATGACTGGGATACACATGGCGCTTTATCGGCAGGCTTAAAGGCGGCGTATATTGATCGTAGTGCAACGCCATATCACCCTTTGTATTTAAAGCCAGATATTCAAGCAAACACTATGGGCGGTATAGCTGAACAAATTATCGCTACAGCCATATGATGCAGTTAGGAGTTAATGGCTTTTTAAATTAGAAAATATTAAAGCAGAAGGCGCATTTGGTATAAGTGTAAAGGTGTTCTTTTGCTTGTTTACTTGCTGTGTGGCCATGATTTCAAGTAACTGCTCAGGTTTTTCTTGGTCAAATTAATTCATATAAAAGTGCAGGGCAAGATTAGGGTTGGTAATGGTGAGCTTTCCCATAATGTGACTAATATTTGTACAGAGTATCATATTTCTAGGGCAGAACTTTACCGTATAACTGAACCTTTAGGGGGTGTTGCAAGTTTTATTCGAAAGCAGAGGTTACACCATGCTTATCGCTTACTGAGCAGTAATGAAGAAACAAAAGTAAAAATATCGACAGTTGCCTTTCAGTCAGGTTTTAAATCTTTATCTAATTTTAGTTTGTTATTTAAGGAAGAGTTTGGGATATCACCTTCAGAATCTATCCAGTTAAATAATACCTGCAAAATGGTTGATTTAAATGATCCCAATGAGCAGCTTACGGTTAACTCTTTGCTGATAAGCGCATGGTTAAACCAAGTTTTACTGTAGCAACATACCAATATGAGACATATACGATAAAGATTGATACTTTTAGGTAAGTATTCACCACATCGACATATATCTGCCCCCCTGTTTTTTCTTTACAATACCTATCAGCATAATTTTATTTTTTTATATTTATTTCACATTAATTACGCATTAGCTATAAAGAAGGATGCATTCATGAAAAAGATTTTCCAAATCCCCCAGTTCGCTGTGATATCAGGTTTATTTATAACCTTATCGGGCTGTGGCAGTAGTGACTCTGGTTCTACTCCAGCAAATATTGGCTATCTAACCGATAGCGCGATTGCTGGCTTAACCTATACAACTGCAACACAATCGGGCGTTACGGGCGATAATGGTGCGTTTAGCTATAAGGATGGCGAAACTATTACCTTCTCTCTTGGTGATATCACTATAGGTGAAACGGTTGCCGCTAAAGAAGATATGACTCCGCTTGATCTTATTCCTGGAGCCGTCCTATACACAACCAATAAGCAAGTAGAAAAAATGCTTTCTGCAGACTCGACTGCACCTGAGCGCATCGCCTTTTTCAAATTTGCAAATACCCTTACATTTCTACAAAGCCTAGACGAAGACTCTAACCCAGATAACGGCATAAGCATTCCTGCTGGGATTACTGATGTATTAGCAGGGCGAGACATCAACTTTGAAGAAGATAATTTTTCAGATTTTAAACGTAAATTACTTTCTGTCACCATCCGCGCAACTAACCTAGAATTACTTGATTCAGGGGCCGTTAAGCCTATGGGTTATGCGCTAGATCATTTCTATGGTGCACAAAATATCAGCCAGAACTTTATGGCGATAGCAACAATAAACACCGATAATGATATCGAAGATGCCCTAGTTTCTCCAAATGAAACTACCGAATATACCTATGATGCCAATGGCAATAAACTGACGAGTAATACGGAGGTGTATGACGCTGGTACCTTGGATTACTCCAACGGCACTACTTTTACCTTCGATACTAACGGTAATATGTTAACTCAGATTGATAACGATGACGGTGTTATAGATGAGGATAATAGTTACGAGTACGGGTTTGATGCTAATGGTAATATACTTGAAGAAAATGCGCCTTATGGGACCAGCAACTACAGCTATTTTGACAATGGTAATCAACAATCTGTAAGTTATATTGAAAATGGTGATACCTTCACCAATACCTATACCTATGATGATAAAGACAATCTAAAGACTAGTACCTTCGATGGCATCACCACTACCTATACCTACAATACCAATAACCAGATAACGACTGCCGTTAAAGTAGGCAGTAGCGAGACCTATACCATCACTGTCTCCTACGATGCCAATGGTAATCTAGTGTCTATCAATAATGGTTCTGAAGATGTTTTTAAAAATACCTATGATGTTAATGGTTATTTATTAACTGAATTTAAAGATGGTCAAACTACAACCTACACTTACGATACTAATGGCAATTTAGAAACAAAAGATAATGGTACCCCGAATACTTATAGCTATACTTATGATGATAATGGTTATCTGCTGACTCAGAATAAAGATTATAATGGCGCACCAAATACCTTAAACACCTACACATATGATACTAATGGTAATCTACTGACGGATCATTTTGAGTTTAACCTCAACACCCCTTCTGAAGGCGATAGCACCTTCACTTACACTTATGATCAGTATGGCAATCAACTGACTGAGAGCTATGACTATGCGGGTGACGAAAATGGTGACTATGAAAGACATACAAAAACTACCAATACATGGATTAGCTCAAACTGGACAGCTGTATTGTTTGATTTAAATCGAGGTCAATATATACATGGAGATTTTGAAGTATCTCCT
>JAWUYY010000062.1:0-43455 GCA_034110565.1 Bermanella sp.
AAATCTAAGATCCCCAATCGTTAGTTCGGTTGGGGATTTTTTTTGCCTGTAAGAAAGTGTATGACTGTACTGGCCAGACCAAGCGAAGCTTGAGGGTTATTACTGATCTATAAATGCAGCCAACCCCTGCCCAAGCGTCTTCCTTAGGCTTCTCCTCGCAATGCGGAACGGGGCTGAATAATGGCCTTATCCGACCCCAAGACCAAAGGGATATCACCTCTTAGTACATTTGAAATAACCCCCTTATCCTGCCTAGCTAAGGTTGGAATGAAATATGTGAGCCGTTAGCAAACGCTTTACTTGCAGCAAGTGTCAGTGAACAGGATAATACGCCAGCTTATTAAGGGGTGAACGTGACAAAATATATTATGAAATATTCAGTGCCTTGCTTACTGATTGTTGGCTTATTGTTTTCTTATTATTTGCCAGGCAGTAGTGAGAGTGACTTCTTTGTAGATAAAGGCCATACGCCTCTTGTTAATCAAACACCTATTTTTGAGCGTTTTGATGTGGGTGCTGACTCAGCGAAAAGTATGCACAGTCTTACAAGTGTTGTGCTAGATAATGGTAACTTGCTTGCCGCTTGGTACGGTGGAACCCGTGAAGGCCATAGAGATGTAGAAATTTATAGCTCGGTCTTTAATTCGGCGGATAACACTTGGTCTGCATCACGCAGTATTTTAAATCGTTATCAGGTCTCTGATGACTTGCACCGTTATATTAAAAAAGTTGGCAACCCTGTTTTGTATCGTCATCCAAGTGGTGTGACGGTTTTATTTTATGTGTCTGTTTCTATGGCGGGTTGGGCCACTAGTCAGGTCAATATGAGCCTATCTTATGATGATGGGCAGACCTGGAATGCATCTAAGCGTCTAGTATTAACTCCGTTTTTGAATATCAGTACGTTAATTAAAAATGATGTAATTACTTATGCCGATGGAACCATAGGCATTACGGCATATCATGAATTATTAGGCGAATTCTCTCATATAGTCCGTGTTGATCTAGCCGGCAATGTTATTAATAGCCATAGAATTAGTTATGGTAACCATACAATTCAACCAAGTGTCATGATATACGATGACAAGACCGCAGTGACGATGATGCGAGATAGCAGTCATGATATTGAAAAGGTGCAACGTTCTACTTCTTTGGATGCAGGGCAGACTTGGAGTGACTACCATGCAACGCAAGTCGATAATCCTAACTCAGCTGTTTTTACCTTTGTTGGTGAGAAACAACGTAGCTGGATGATTTTCAATGATGCGACGCGCAAGACAGAGTTGACTCGAAACAATCTCGCGTTAGCGGTTTCTTATGATCAGGGACAAACTTGGCAAACAAAGTATTATTTTGAAAACCCTGAAAAGCTGGATACAGACGAAGGTCGATACGGGTATCCTTGGGTGACAAAATCGGGTGATGATGTGCATATTTTTTATACATGGAATAGAGCGTTGTTTAAGCACGTTCATGTGAACCAAGCTTGGCTGGAGTCACTATTATGACGAGTCTGTTTTCATTCTTTGGCAGCGCTTTATTTTTTATGGCTTTATGTTTTGCTTTATTGCAAGTGAAACGATGGGGGCGTATGTGGGTAGTGGCTTACGTTGTTGTTTCAGTATTGCTTATTATTCCAATAAATCATTGGCTTGTTATTGAGTTTATACGTGGCTATGTGTCCGATTTAAGTATGGCAACCTTGTTTATGTGCGGCTTATATTTATGGCAAGTGATCAGACCTGATGCTAAAAAGACACAGGTGTCTTTACACTGGTTTGTGATTGGTATTGCGCTTGTATTGTACCCTATGAGTATGGGCTTAACTCAGTTTGATCCTTTTGCAATGGGGTACTCGGGTAATCACTTATATAATGTTTTATTATTAATAAGCACCGCTCTTGGCTTGCTTGCTTGGTTTATGAGATGGCAACATCTAGCGACTGTTATTATGCTAGCTGTCATTGCAAATGGTTTTCAGTTGTATGAGAGCCAAAACTTCTGGGTATACTTGATTGACCCGATTGCCGTTATTATGTGCCTTGTGAGCGTATTGCTTAAAGGGTGTTGTGTTTTATTTGATCGATCTAAAACGTTGGATATTAAAAATGTTTAGCCAGTTACATAAAGTTGAAAAAATATGCTATTCCTTTCTTGTATTAATGCTTGCAGTGGGCAGCTATTTCGCGCTGTCTGATCCTGAATTCTATACTCGCGTGTTGGCAAAAGAAGATGGTCCGATTGAATGGTTGACTGTGGTTGGGCTTTTACTTTCATGTGGGGTCTGTTTATATCGCGTTATAACGTTGCGCAAAACGAAGAATGTTAGTTTTCTTGTGGTTTGGGCCTTTCTTGCATTGGTTTGTTTTTTTGGTGCGGGTGAAGAAATTTCTTGGGGTCAGCGTATCTTTAATGTTGAAAGCTCTGAGTGGTTTAAACAAAATAATGCCCAGCAAGAAACCAACCTTCATAATTTAATAGTAGAAGGTAAGAAGGTAAATAAAATTATTTTTAGTGCGTTATTAGGCTTATCTCTATTAACATACCTATTAGTGTTTACCTTTGCTTATCGTCGCTCTGCCGGATTTAAACGTTTTTGTGATTATATGGGTATTCCTATTGCTCATTACCATCAGGTGGTGGCGTGGTTTGTTGTAGCGATTGTGGCAGAGTTGCTTATTAAGGATGTATCACGATCTAGTGAATTATTTGAAAGTGCAGCTGTGTTTGTATTTTTGATGAATATTACAGTGCCTTTCAATAAAGAATTGTTTGAGAAAGTAAACGGATAGTATTAAAACACAGACATAAAAAAAGCCGCATAGCGGCTTTTTTTATGTCTGTTTTATACTCAATTAGGCATCAAACTTTGCCATTAACTTAAGCGGGGTATTAGTTTGAGTTTAGTATCACCTTGGGGCCTGACGTTTAAGCACACAACCAGCTCAGTGACGGATAATGGTTTGCCAGTGGTGCTGATTCAGAGGCTAGCAACCAAGGGGTCATGCCGCTGTCACAGTATGCAAAATCGCGGAAGTAATGTTGAGCGCGTATTTCGTCAGTGTAAATAGCATCTTCTAAGCGCATGGGTTCTTTAGTGAATGCGTAGCCTGTCTTACTTTTTACGGCTTTGCCCCAAATTCTTCGTAAATATCAATGGTGTTCCAAACTAGACGAGGCCATGGAAAGGGTTAGGTGCACCGTGAGAGAGGTTTACATCGGCATTGTGATGGACTTTCACCCATTTAAAGGGGAGTTACCTTTAATATCATATATTACCGCGCCAGCGCCTGCGTTATATACAATGTTAAGCGATTTCAGGTTGTTTAAATTAATATATGTCAGTAAGTGTTCAATATAATCAGGGTGTGTGTCTTGTTCGCTTAAGGCACCTTTACTCAATAGGCTTTAAAGCAGCTAAAGTCATCTATGGAGAGATCCTATCAAACAGAGTGTTATTGAAATAAGCAGGTTGAATAACACCGGGCATAGATAGTGCAGGTGTGATTTGATGAAAATGCTGTTAGTGTCAAACCATCTATATTGAAATAATAGCGGCACACTTTTGGATTACTGTGCACATATAATGATCAGTAACAGGAGATAACCAATGCGAATGCCGGATATAACAGAGCCGTTTGATTTGGTTTTGTTTGGCGCTTCGGGCGATTTAGCCCTGCGTAAATTGATTCCCGCACTTTATTACTTGCACCTAGATGGTCGGCTTCATGAAGAAGGACGAATCTGGTGTATTACTCGAAATAATACTAACTTAGAGTCTTATTTAGAGCACATTAAGGATGCGGCGCACCAGTACGGTACACAAATCGACGAAAAAATATGGAAAGAGTTTAGTCACCGTATTCGCCATATTGGAATGGACCTTGATAAAGCATCTGGCTATAGCAAGCTTGCGAAAAAATTACAGGCTTCAAATAATCGCTGTATTTTTTATTGTGCAGTGCATTCTCGTTTATACCCTGAAATCTCGGAACAACTTTTTGCACAAAATATTATTAACGAACACAGCATTATTGTTTTAGAAAAGCCCATCGGCAGCGATTATGAAAGTGGTAAAGCCATTAATCGGCGGGTGGCAGAATTCTTTGGTGAATCACAGATCTATCGAATTGATCATTACCTAGGCAAAGAGACTGTTCAGAATTTGTTAGCGCTACGATTCGCTAATTCTATTTTTGAGCATCAATGGAATCAGCGATATATCGATCACGTACAAATTACTATTTCTGAAACCATAGGCGTCGAACAGCGGGCTAGCTTTTACGAAGGTACAGGCGCATTACGAGATATGCTGCAAAACCATTTGCTACAATTGTTGTGTATGACCGCCATGGAACCTCCGGCCAGTATGGAGGCAGAAGCGGTAAGGGATGAAAAAGTAAAAGTCATTAAAGCGCTCAAACCTATTGTTGGTGACGACTTACTCGATAAAGTGGTAAGAGGTCAATATGAGGCGGGCCTCATTCAAACTGAAAACGGAAATGAAATGGTGCCCCGTTATCGTGATGAACCCGGTGTCAGTCATGATTCCTATACCGATACCTTTGTTGCCGTCAAAGCAGAAATAGATAACTGGCGTTGGGCAGGCGTACCATTTTACTTGCGTACAGGTAAGCGTCTTGCTGAACGTTCTTGTGAAATTGTTGTGCAATTTAAAGAAGTGCCTCATAGCCTATTTGAAATGCAAAATAAAAAGACCATGGCTAATAAACTCATCTTTCGCTTACAGCCTGATGAAGGCGTACGTTTACAGATGTGTGAAAAACGTGTCGGCAACCATATGCAGGTGCGTCCCATGACATTAAGTTTAAATAACACAGGACAGAAAAAGCGAGTGCCTGATGCTTATGAGCGATTATTAGCGGATGCTTTAAATGGTAATGCCACACTGTTCTTACGTGAAGATGAACTCATGAGCGCTTGGCAGTGGGCTGATCCGATTTTACAGTTTTGGCAACAAGCAGATCAACGTCCTGAGCCCTATAACGCGGGAAGCTGGGGGCCTGCGGCATCGACTTTATTACTCGCGAAAGATGGTCGACTATGGCAGGAGAATAATTAAGTATGGATCTAAAAGCGTTTACCACAATAGAGTCCTGTGAAGACGCACTGCTGAATGAGTTAAGTGATGTAATTAACCAGGGTCTTACGCAGAAAACTACATATTCACTGGCCTTAGCTGGTGGCGGCACACCGAAAGGCTTGTATGAGAAACTGAGTCGTACCGAATTAAATTGGTCAAATATTAATATTACATTAACCGATGAACGCTGGGTGGACCCTCGTCATGCAGACAGTAATGAAAATATGT
The DNA here is from genome assembly GCA_034110565.1 of Bermanella sp. Taxonomy (GTDB): domain Bacteria; phylum Pseudomonadota; class Gammaproteobacteria; order Pseudomonadales; family Oceanobacteraceae; genus Bermanella. The sequence goes on from JAWUYY010000062.1 coordinate 5,333, forward strand.
TGAGGCAAACATTATTTAAAAACCAAGGAAAGATGGCACGATTTATTGGATTAAAAAATCCTGAAAAAACCGCCCAAGCGGGTCAAATACGCACTGATCATTTATTAAAACAAAACGCATCTAAACTCGATTGTGTCGTGCTAGGAATGGGGGAAGACGGACACTTCGCCTCAATATTTCCAAGTATGCCTAATACAGATGCATTATTAGATTTAACGCAGCCCGCGTATTGCTTGCCGGCTAACCCAGCGGATAAGCCCGCGCGTATGAGTTTAACATTACGTTATTTGTTAACGGCTCAACATATTTATGTCTTTATAAAAGGCAACGCTAAGCGACAATTAATTGAGCAGCAAAGCCTAGCTGATATAACTCAGCCGTTGCCTATTTATTATTTATTAAACCAAACACTTTGTCCGGTAACCATTTATTGGAGTGAATCATGATCAATAAAGTTGTGGCTCAAGTGACAAAAAACATTGAGGAACGTAGCCATATATCTCGTCAATCGTATTTAGACCTGATGGATAGCATGGCACAGGAGAAACCCACACGAGGCCAGTTGGGGTGTACTAACTTAGCTCATGTGATGGCATCACAAAACGATGAAAGCAAGCTGATTTTAAAAGACACCACATCGGGTTTAAATGTGGGGATTGTCACCGCTTATAATGACATGCTAAGTGCGCATCAACCTTATTATCGTTACCCTGAAATGATCAAGCAGCATTTGTATCGCATGGGGTTATCAGCACAGGTTGCAGGTGGGGTGCCTGCTATGTGTGATGGTGTTACCCAAGGTTATGCAGGTATGGAGCTTTCATTATTTTCACGAGATACCATCGCATTATCGACCGCAATAGCGCTATCTCATCAAAGTTTCGACAGCATGGTGTTACTGGGAATTTGCGACAAAATTGTGCCAGGCCTATTAATGGGGGCGTTACGCTTTGGTCATCTACCCGCCATGTTTTTACCCGCAGGGCCTATGACAACCGGTATTAGTAACTCAGAAAAAGCGGAAGTTCGACAGCAATATGTTGAAGGGAAAATAGGTGATAAGGAATTACTAGACAGCGAAGTAGCTGCTTACCATAGCCCTGGCACGTGTACGTTTTACGGTACAGCCAATTCGAATCAAATGTTACTAGAAGCCATGGGTTTAATGTTGCCGGGCAGTGCATTTGAGCAGCCAATATCCAATATGCGTGAAGAGTTTAATCAACAAGCATGCGAGCAACTTGCCAGTAATACTCAATTAAGCATGCTTAAACAAAACAAAGCCATTCAGCTAGGGCACATGGTGAATGCAAAATCCTTAGTGAATGCCATTGTGGCTTTGTTAGCTACAGGCGGCTCAAGCAACTTGACCATTCACTGGATCGCCATAGCCAAAGCCGCTGGCTTTATTTTAACTTGGCAGGACATGCATGACTTGTCACAAGTGGTGCCAATGATTTGTAAGGTGTACCCGAATGGTAAAGCCGATATCAATGCTTTTCATCATGTTGGCGGTACTGCGTTTGTATTTAATGAATTATTAAATGCCGGTTTAATGCATGGGGATGTCTTAACCATTACGCAAAAAACCTTTGCACAAGATATTATTTATAGTATGCGTCATTGGCAAAGCCATTATGCAAAACAGTTAAATGAAACGCAGCGCAGTGAAATTTTAGCAACCTGTAAAAAACCCTTTGACGTAAAAGGTGGCTTAACTTTACTCTCGGGTAATTTAGGACAAGCAATTGTGAAGGTGTCTGCGGTTAGTGTTGATCACCGAGCTCTTCAAGCGCCAGCAAAAGTGTTTACCGATCAGCTTGATGTGATTACAGCTTTTCAACAAGGACAGCTTAATCATGATGTCGTCGTGGTACTCAAAGCCCAAGGGCCAAAAGCCAATGGTATGCCTGAACTGCATAAACTTATGCCAGTACTTGGCAGTCTGCAAGATCACGGATTTAAGGTGGCACTGCTAACCGATGGTCGATTGTCTGGAGCATCAGGTAAAGTGCTCAGTGCGATTCATTGTGTACCAGAAGCCGCAGCAGGCGGCATGATTAATCGGATTCAAGATGGTGATATCATTCATCTTGATGCACAAAGTGGTGAATTAAATGTACTTAATGTGGATTTAGAGTCGCGTTCATCAGAGCCTCAATCTCATATTCAAAAAGGAGTAGGGCGAGAGCTATTTTCTGTTTTTAGGAAACATGTAACCTCTGCCGACAAAGGCGCCATTAGCATTGATTGGGAAGAGTAATATGTCATTTGATATGTGGTTGAAACAAAGTAAACCTGTTATTCCTGTGCTTGTCATTGAGGAGTTAAATCAAGCTGTACCCTTGGCCAAAGCCTTAGTGGCTGGCGGTGTGCGTTTACTAGAAGTCACTATGCGCACTCCGGTTGCCCTGGCAGCCATAGAAAAAATAGCAAAAGAAGTGCCCGATGCCATTATAGGTGTGGGTACCGTGACCCAGGCTGTACATGTTCAGCAAGCATATGATGCAGGCGCACAATTTGCGTTAAGTCCTGGGATCAGTGAATCTCTTGTGCAAAAGGCGGCGGATTTGGCTTTGCCGTTTATGCCTGGTGTTATGACACCGTCAGATGTTATTCAAGGTTTAGAATTCGGTTTAAATGAATTTAAGTTTTATCCAGCCGAACAAGCGGGTGGTGTGGTCATGTTAAAAGCATTGGCTGGGCCGTTTAAAGATGTTCGCTTTTGTCCAACCGGTGGGGTTTCTGCCCATAATTTCCAATCTTATTTAGCATTAAATAATGTATTGGCTGTTGGTGGATCATGGCTTTGTCCTAAGGATTTACTGGCAAAGCAGGATTGGGCCGGTATTGAGCAATTAGCCAAACAGTGCTGATGTTGGTTTTATAACGTCAAAATTCTATGGTTTTGACTACACTAAAACCATGAAATGGATTGTCAGTTGTTTTACTTGGATATTAATGGGATTGCCCGGCTTAAGCTTTGCGCAAAATGCATTGCTGCAAGTGGGCGCAAGCCATCAGCAAGACACCACCAGTACCTTTAGTGGCATAGAGGGTTTAGAGGTGAAACGCCTAGAGACCAAGCTCAACATGCCTGTACTGGTGTTAGCGACTTACGCTGGGGATTGGTTCGCTGCTGGGCAGTTTTCTGAGAACCGCTGGGTTCTTTCTGGCACCACTTCGGCGACTCGACGTTTTTATCGTTTTTCCTTACCTATTGAATATGAGGCTAGCTCTTCTGGCCGCTGGCAGCATTTTTGGCGCTTTGCACCTTCATATTATTCCGATGAGTCGTTAATTGATCAAAATCGTTATGTGAATGAATATGCTTGGCAAGTGAAGTATCAAGCGAATCGCAAATTAAACTGGGTAGTCGGTTTACGCCAAGATACCTTGTTTGGCAGTACGCAGATGTACCCGGTATTTGGGCTAGAAGCTCGGCCAAATCGAAAAATATTCCATCACTGGGTTTTCCCTAATATTTATTCTGAAATTAACCTTAAAAAAGATAACTCGCTTAGGCTATTTATGACTCCGGATGGCGGAAACTGGCGATATCGCGAAGAAGACGGCTCGATTGCTTCATTTGGTATGACGCGTTGGAAAGTAGGGGCCGCTTTATTGAAACCGCTCAAAACACCATTACAGCTTAAACTTGAATTTGGTCTGACCATGATGGGGGAAGGCAGTATTGCAGGGGTCGATGGTGACTTAAGCGATGGATATTTCTTTTTAGTAGGAATTGAAAGTCGCTTACCGGAGTAACTCGCTTGATTCTGTCGCTATAAGCTTACGCCATTGTATGGCACAATTCGCATTTTTGATCAGTGTGAATATCTCATGACATTTCTGAAGCGCCATTGGGCAATCCCATTATTTATTCTTGTATCGGTTTTCTTCTACGCAGTGCCACAATTTGATCTATGGGTTGCCGGTTTATTTTGGCAGCCTGAAGTGGGCTTTGCTTTAAATGAAAACCCAGTGGTGAAGTTTGTTTATGTAGTATTTCGCTACATGCCCCACTTTTTAGTACCTGCATTATTGCTGCTGGTTATGTTGCCTTGGATTAAAAAATCCCTTAAACCATCGCGTAAATATACTGGATTTTTATTGGTAGTGTTATTGGTTGGCCCTGGGATCATAGTACACCCGATTATAAAGGATAATTGGGATCGACCACGCCCAAGAGACGTACAGCAATTTGGTGGCCAATTAGAATTTACTCCAGCGTTTGTCATGGCTGAACAGCCGGGTAAGAACCAAAGTTTTGTGAGTGGGCATGCAGCTATGGGTTTTTTCTTTATGGCGTTTGCTTGGGTATTTCGTCAGCGTCGATATTTATTAGGTGGCCTGCTGATAGGAACTCTGGTTAGTTTCGGGCGAATCGTACAAGGGGGCCACTTTGTCAGTGACATCGTGACAGCCGGTTTTATTGTGTATTTTACCTGTCAGGTGCTTGCTTATTACATGCTAGGTGATTATCGGATTAGACCCCAAAAAACCTAACCCATCTATTTAGTCGATTTAAATGCGCTAATTATTGCGCTATTAGATCGATTTACTTGGTTTAAACTTGCTTCAACGTTTAAAGATTCCTTAAAACTTGGAGCAAGTATCATGAGCACATTATTACAGATCAATGCCGGCATCTTCGCTGATCAATCTAACTCAACCACACTGGCAAATGAATTTACTGCCTTGTATGTTTCTCAGCACAAGGAAACAGACGTGGTGATTCGAGACCTGATTAGTGATCCGATTCCTCATTTGGATGCATCGACGATTGCAGCATTTACAAGTGATATTCAAAATCGTACGCCGCAACAACAGGCCATAGTTGATCGCAGTCAGAGCTTGATTGATGAACTCGCGAATGCGGATGCCATCGTACTAGGCTTACCTATGTATAACTTTAGTGTCCCTTCACAATTTAAAGCTTATATGGATCAAGTGGCGCGCGCCGGTATTACTTTTAACTATACTGAAACAGGCCCACAAGGCTTGCTAGCAGATAAACCCGTTTATGTGATTGCAGCGCGCGGTGGTATTCACCAAGGGCAGCCGAGTGATAGTCAAACCAGTTTAATCAAAACTTTTTTTGGCTTTATTGGCTTTAAAAATGTTGAGTTTATTTATGCTGAAGGCTTAAATATGGGGGATGAGGCGAAAGCAGCAGCCTACAATAAGGCGAAAGACGCCATGGCAGAATTATTTTCTTAATAAACTGACAAGTGTAATAAGTAAATGTAATAAAACCGTCCCCGGACGGTTTTATATGTAACTGAATCGTAGTTCAATTACATGGTGTAACTTTATTATCACTGAATATCGACAAAACTCGCTATATATTGTGGTCCATCACGGTTAATCTGTTAACAGGTTCACAAGTTTCGCAGGTTCATTGGAGGGACTAAACTATGTTGCGTCCTGTAGATATTCATAAAAGCTATTTAAAACACATCATCTCGTATTCTCAAGTACATGGTGTGACCATTAGTGACGATGTTCGCAACGAACATGGTGCGGTTATTATTCCTAAAGGCCGCCAGCTAGACCCAGAGCTCACTGAAAGAATTGCTAATCACACATTAAAAGTGCCCTTAGAACATTGCATTACACTGAATCAAAATGTTGATGGTGTCGCTTTATGGCATGGCTATGACCTAGCGTTTAAAAAATACCCTAATATTGGATTATTTCACCAACTGTGGGGGTTGGATGAGTCTCTTAAAAGGGCTTGTCATTATTACCATGGTTTTCCATTATTGGTGCAAAAAATCACCATACTGAAAACCGTCATGCCTCGTTTATTTAAGCAAGCGATTTACAGCGCTTACATTAGTCTCGCAATTGCTCGGCAGCTCGGCGCGCCAGAAGAAGAGTGCGACGCCGCATTTTTGGCTGGGCTAGTACATGACATAGGCCTATTGCACTTAGACTCCAATTTGGTTATCACCACAGGTGAATATACGCCTGAGCAATGGCATGCCATGCAGCGTCATACTTTAATTGGTCATGATATTTTAAAAACCATCGAACATGTTCCGGTTGTTATCGCACGAGCTGTGTTGGAGCATCATGAGCGAGTAGATGGCTCGGGTTATCCTTTTTCTAAGAAGGGATTAGAGCTTTCAGTGATGGGACAAATTGTCGGTATGGCAGACACGTGTATTGCACTTTATCGCCGTGAGCTGGCCAGTCGAAATCTGGGTATCGATTCTTTACTGCCTATATTACAGCTCAACCCTGATATGTATTCGCGTAAGGTCTTTCACGCAACGGTTTCATTAATCAGTGAAGTGAAATGGCCAAACGAGCGAGTTTATAGTAATGACAAAATGCCTGAGCTTATGAACCGACTAAAGCTTGAAAATGAATGGATCCAGCATGATTACAGTGTACTGTATGGTCTGGTTACCAGTGTGCGCCCACATTTAGAAGAGAGTAAACGCAGTGCCATGTTAACCAATATGGCGCAACGCATTCATCTTTGCTTAGTGGGTTCTGGCATCTTACAAAAAGAGCACAAAGACTGGATGTTAAAGAGCATGATAACCCGTACTCATGATGACTTTATTGCTATTGAGCGTTTAGAAGTTATGTATGGTGAAATCAAATGGCAAATGAAACAACTTAAAAAGCTTTTGTTTTTATTATGGAAAAACCAGCACCTTCAGCATCCAGAGCTTGATGTCTTAGTGAAAAAAGGCTTGCTGCAAATAGAGCGCTATCATAGAGACCACACAAAACCTAAGCAATATTAGTCACTGTGAAGCCTAGGTTTGAGCTGATAAACTAACGCCATTTATATTATCTTGGATATGCAGAATGGCCCTTCAATTTAAAATTGTTCCTGTCACGGCGTTTGAGCAAAACTGCTCGATTTTATGGTGCGATGAAACCATGGAAGCGGTTGTGGTTGACCCAGGTGGTGACCAGCACAGGATTGAAGCCGCGCTCACATCTCTTGGTGTTAAGCTAACCGCTGTTTGGTTAACGCATTGTCACATTGACCACGCAGGTGGTGTAGCCGATATCAGCCAAGCCTTCTCAATTCCCATCATTGGTCCACAAAAAGAAGAACAATTCTGGATCGACATGCTACCGCAACAAAGTGCCATGTTTGGTTTCCCTGCCGTGAATTCATTTAGCCCTGACCGTTGGTTGGAGCAAGGAGACACCGTACACGTTGGTAATCAAACCTTGAGCGTTAAGCATTGTCCTGGCCACACGCCTGGTCATGTTGTGTTTTATAGTGAGGCGGCTCAATTAGTCATTGTCGGCGATGTGCTATTTAATGGTGGCATTGGGCGAACAGATTTCCCTAAAGGTGATCATCAAACCTTGCTCAACGCCATAAAAGACCAACTCTTTACTCTGCCTGATGAAACCCACTTTATTCCGGGTCACGGCCCGATGAGTACCATTGGCCATGAGAAAAAAACCAATCCTTTCGTTAAAATGTATGGCTAGTTGCGATATTGACGGAGATTAAAAATAGAAGATAAAAAAAGCCCCAACAGGCATAAACCTGTGGGGCGAAGGGACTATGGTGTTGAGCACGTAACACGGGATAAATCAGTTAGCGCCAAACAACCTAGACACAATAGCGCAGTTAAAACATAAGAAGTGTTAAGCAAAAGTAAAGTTTAATAAGGCTTGCATAAAACTGACAACGAGGAAAAACCATGACAAAGCGTACATTAGAAATGAGTGATGGTTTATATGACTACTTACTGCAAACCTCTGGGCGTGAGTCGGCGTTATTAGCTGAGCTGGCGGCGGTGACGGCACAAGATCCCATGGCAAGAATGCAAATCGCTCCTGAGCAAGGGCAGTTTATGGCTTTACTCGTTAAACTTATGGGGGCGCGTAATATTATTGAGGTGGGCACCTTCACCGGATATAGCTCTCTATGCATGGCGCAAAATATGATTCGACCTGCGCGAATGGTGTGCTGCGATATGGACGGAAACTGGACGAATATCGCAAAACAATATTGGCAAAAAGCGGGTGTGGATGATATTTGTCAGTTGCACTTGGCCCCTGCGCTAGAAACATTACAGCAGTTGATTGAGCAAGGCGAAGTACGCACGTTTGATATGGCATTCATAGATGCCGATAAAGAAAATTATGATCACTACTATGAAACGTGCTTAAAATTAATTCGCCCAGGAGGCTTAATTTTAATTGATAACACGTTATGGAGTGGCAATGTTATTGAGTTAGAAAAACAAGATGTCGACACTAAAGCCATTCGTGCGCTGAATAAAAAACTACAAGCGGATAAACGCATTACATTAAGCCAATTACCTATAGCCGATGGTTTAACCTTATGTCTAAAACATTAGGGTTCAGCGAGCGTTAAAAACAGACTACTAAATGGCAGGTGGTGTTTCTGGTAGTAACTGAGTGCTGATACCGCGTAAGTTAATCCATAGCATATCGCGCAATAACCTATTTAGTTGTGCTGGACTGTTATCGGCGTAAAAACCATCAATGAGCAACATGGCGATGCCGTGTACTTTCGCCCAGCAACTTCTTGCCAATAAACGGGGCTCTAGCTGAATTAAGTCGCCTCGTGCTAGGCCTAAGTTGGCTTGTTGTAGAATCACATCAAAGGAAGTCATTCTGATTTCTGGCAGGGCATCATCTTTACAGTCACGTTTAAGCATTCCTCCAAACATTAAGCGGTAATGTTCAGGGTGATATTGAGCAAATTCTATATACGCCATTCCTAATGCCATAATCGCAGCAAAGGTATCGTCACCATGCTGGCTTGCTGCATCCGAACTTACTTGTGCCAAACGGGAAAAGCCTTGCTGTGCCAATAATGTTAACAAATGAGTTTTATCATCGAAGTGTCGATACAGGGCTGTTTGGCTAACACCAAGATCCCGTGCGACGGCACGTAAGCTGAGTTTCTCGACCCCTTCTTGTGCAATACGTTTAATGGCAGCATCCATAAACGCGCTGGCGAGGTCTCCGTGGTGGTATTGTGTTTTATTTGACGTCATGGGCCTATTATTCATCTTATTGTTGACAGTGTAAACATCTGAATCTAGTATGTTTTCACTGTAAACATTAGACAATAATAAATCAGTTTAGATGCGTTGAGTGGGAGGGTGCCATGGTGAAGGTTCAAGGGGTCGCTGGCATTGTGCTGGTTTGTTTAAGTTTTTATGGGGTTGCGCAACCTATCTCTATAAAAGTCGCGCCGATAGAATTTGCCAATCACGCTAAAGCCGTGGTGGCCAGCGGTGTGGTTAGGCCAGTTAGCGAACAAACGTTAAGTTTTAAAGCGTCAGGTATTGTCAAGACAGTCTCGGTTAAGCAAGGTCAGCGAGTAAAGAAAGGCCAGTTATTGGCGGAGCTTGAGCTAGAAGAAATAGATGCCCAAGTCGCTAAGGCGCAAGCCGTATTAACCGACTCGAAACGCCAGCTAGCGCGCTTAACTGCATTACAGGGCAGTCAACTTACCTCTGATGAACGTATCCGACAAATTAAAACATCCGTGGATATTGCCCAGTCTGACTTGAGAATTGCCCGCTTTAATCGTAAATACGCGCAGATACACGCACCCGCTGATGGGCGCATTCTAAGTCGCCACATCGAAAGCCACGAACTAATAGTCAGTGGACAGCCTGTCTATGTATTTGCAGATGACAAGCAAGGCTGGAGCGTGCACATAGCGGTAGCTGATGTAGATGTGGTGAAACTAAACATTGGTGATGAAGCAGTCATTCAACTAGATGCCTACCCAAGTGAGCAGTTTAACGCGCAAATTCGAGAAATTGCAGGTCGAGCCCATACTCGCACGCAAACGTTCGAAGTGGATTTGATTATCAAGACGGATCGTCGTTTATATTCAGGATTAATTGCGCATACCCAAATTACTCCCAGCATACAAACCTATGTGGCTAAAATCCCCATGAGTGCCCTTATTCAAGCAACAGGTTATGAGGCCACCATTTATGTCATTAATGCAAAAGGCCATGCGCAACTTAAAACCATAAATCTAGCCTATGTAGATTCTGAATATGCCTACATTAAAAGTGGCGTGAGCGATGGCGAACAAATCGTTATCGAAGGCGGACCTTTTATCAACAATGGCGAAGACATTGCCATTGTGAAAATGTAGAGGCTGATCATGAAATTACCTGTGTTGGCCATTAACAATCATCAAATGAGTTATTTGCTGATCAGTATTTTAGTGCTGCTTGGGGTGGTGTCTTATTTGACCATGCCAAGAGCCGAAGACCCTCAACTGGATTTTCCGTCTGTCTCTATCATAGTGGTCAACCCAGGGACAAACCCTCAAGATATGGAATCTCTCGTGGTAGACCCAATAGAGTCGGCCGTAAATGAGTTGGAAGATATCAAGGTGATAAAAACCAATATCGAAGATGGTTTGGCACGTTTTGAGGTGGAATTTCTATACGGCTCAGACCCAGATGAAAAATATGACGATGTGCTCACGGCGGTTAATAATATTCGCTCAAATTTACCTAATGGTATTGTTAAACTAGATGTTAAGAAAATATCACCTAGTGAAGTCGGTATTTTACAAATCGCTTTAACCTCCCAAAGTCATGATTTTATTTCACTGCGCCGCATGAGCGACTTACTTGAAAATAAATTAGAGCGTATACCGGGTGTTAAACGCATAGATGTTGAAGCTATGCCTGACATGGAGGTAAAAATATTATTAAAACCTGCCAAATTGCACGCCCTTGGCATTAGTTTGCAAACGGTTTATCAAGCGGTTAACAGTGCATCCCTTAATATCCCTGGCGGACATGTGCATGCCGGTGAGCGACGTTTTAGTGTGCTTACTAGTGGTGACTTTAAGCATTTAGATGAAATAGAAAACACGGTGATAACCGCAATTGATAATCAGCCTATTTATTTACGGAATATAGCAATAGTAGAAATGGGAGAAGGTTTACCCAGCTATCGAGGGTTTTATCATGGTCAAGCCAGTGTTTTTTTAAGCGTCATACAACGCGGTGGCAGCAATATTTTTAAGGTCAGTGAACGCGTAAAAAAAACGTTAGATGAATACCAACAAAAACTAAACAGCGATGTGCAATTGCATATCATCAATGATCAAAGTATTAGCGTTGAAGAGCGCGTTAATGGTTTCTTCGCCAGTTTATTGCAGGGTCTACTTCTAGTCGCAGTTGCGTGTTTATTAGTATTGGGTAGAGGCCCAAGCTTTGTGGTGGTGATGGCCATTCCTATTTCGATTTTTATTGCTATTGGCTGGTTAGACTTAACAGGCTTTGCCTTACAGCAAATGTCCATTGTGGGGCTGGTTATTGCTTTGGGTTTGCTGGTGGATAACGCCATTGTGGTAGTTGAAAATGTTATGCGCTTACAGCGTGAAGGCTTATCGGCTGAGCAAGCCGCAAAGAAAGGTAGCTCACAAGTGGCGCTAGCAATTATTAGCGGCACATTAACCACCGTATTGTCATTTGTGCCCATGCTATTAATGCAAAATGGCTCCGGTATGTTTATTCGTTCTATGCCCGTGACGGTTGTATTAACGTTAGTGGCTTCTTTGCTGGTGGCTTTAATCTTAACGCCTTTATTAAGTACTCACTTACGGGTTAATAAAAATAGCTCAACCAAGATGCAAGCCCGTTTAGATGCGTTAAGTTCTGGGCCTTATGCACGAGGATTAAATTGGGCGCTGCAACATCCTAAAAAAGTCATGTCCATTGCCCTTGCTGTATTTGTTCTGGCGCTGGCTTTGTTTCCGTTTATTGGTGTGAGTTTATTTCCCAAAGCCGAAAAACCGATGATATTAGTGAATTTAGAATTACCAGAAGGGGCGAGCTTTTCGCAAACTCAAGCGCAAGCAAATGTGGTTGAAGCAATCCTGCTAAAAAAAGAACTGGTGCAAGATATTGTGGTGAATGTCGGCCGAGGGAACCCTCGTATTTATTATAATGTGAGCCCAAATCGTCAGACACCAAACTTTGCCCAGTTATTTGTTAAGTTACAGGCCAGTGAATTAAGTGTGGTTGAACCATTTGTAGCATCATTGCGCACAGAACTTGGCGCGCTGTCTGGGGTACGGGTATTTATCAAAGAATTTAATCAAGGTCCGCCTGCCGACGCGCCTATTTCTATTCGTGTGCTAGGAGATGATTGGCCATCCATTAAACAAGGGGCTAACTTGGTTGAAGGTATTTTTAATCAACAAAATGGCACAGTCAATATCGAAAACCCAATAGGCAAACATAAGATTGATATCAAACTTGAAATCAATCGTGATAAAGCCGCCATGCTGGGTTTGTCGGTGAGCACCATTGACCAAACCATTCGGGCAGCACTAGTGGGTTTACCCATGGGGATTTACAAAGATGAGCAGGGTGATGAATTTACGATTGTGCTCAAATCATCGGACTCAGTTGAACCCCAACTAAGCGCCTTCGATACAATGCAACTGCAAACGCCAAGCGGTGATATGGTGCCATTGAAACAAGTGGCCAGTGTTGAGTTAGCAACCAGCATTCCACGCTTTCAGCATCATAATATACAACGCATGGCGCGAGTCACATCCGATGTGCGCGGTGGCCATAATGTGGCAGTCGTAACCAAAGCGATCACCGAACAACTCGATAATTTAGAGCTACCAAAAGGCATCTCTCTATCAATTGGTGGAGAGCAAGAAAACAGACAAGAATCATTTGGCGGCATGGCCAAAGCATTGATTATTGCCATGCTTGGTATTTTTGCCGTTTTGGTGATGCAGTTTAAATCGTTTAAACAGCCATTAATCATTTTTAGTGCCATACCCTTTGCCGCAACCGGTGCTTTCTTCGCCTTATTTATTAGTGGCTACACCTTCTCGTTTACTGCGTTTGTGGGGTTAACATCATTGGTGGGAATAGTTGTGAACAACGCCATTATCATAGTAGATTATGCCAACCAAAAGCTCAGTGAAGGTGACCGCATTTTAGATGCCATCGCACAAAGTGCCAAAGTACGTATGACGCCTATTTTATTAACCACGGTGACAACTATTGCCGGTTTATTACCATTGACGCTCAGCGGGTCAAGCATGTGGTCACCTATGGGCTGGGCGATTATTGGCGGCTTGTTGGTATCAACTTTATTAAGCTTGTTTGTGGTGCCGGTTTTGTATGTACTATTTACATCACAAGCGGCAGCTGACGAAATGATCTTAAAAACCTCATGAGTGACTTACTGAGTGAACAAGAAAAAATGCTGCAAGGTCAATGGTTTAACCCCGTTGATCAAGCATTAAGAAACCTGCGCGAGCAGGCTCGTCTAGCGTGTGCTAAATACAATGCTCACCCAAGTAAGGGTAACTTTAGGCACATCACCCGTTTATTGAAAGCTAAGCCGCAACAACTGGTTATGGAGCCTGGGTTTCAATGCGATTATGGCTCCAATATAAGTTTAGGTGAAAACTTCTTCGCTAACTTTAATTGTGTCTTGCTAGATAGCGGCCCCATTACCATTGGGGATAATGTGCTATTAGGCCCAGATGTGCATGTTTATACCGTGGATCACCCTCGTGACTCATCTCAACGTCGCCAAGGTCTGTGTATCGCAAAACCGGTAATCATTGAAAATGATGTATGGGTAGGAGCAGGGGTTAAAATACTGCCCGGAGTTACCATAGGTGAAGGGGCAATTATTGGGGCTAATGCTTTAGTTCGGGTTAATATCGAGCCTTTCACTACTTTTTATTGAGATGTTAGTGGGTTAAATAAAACCGACTACACTTTAAATATGAGTGTAAAACCATCTATACCCCATCAACTTAGCTCTTTTGTCGTCTCCATACTTGCGTATTATTTTGCAGGTCTGTTTGGGCTAGAGTTAGCTATACCTCCAGGCTTTGCGTCTGCGGTTTGGCCTGCGGCCGGTATTGCATTAGCTTTGATGGTTGTCCGGCCTGGAAAATGGGTGGTTATAGGTACATTTTTAGCCTCATTTATATTAAATTATCAATTAGTCTCATCAAATTTTTCGACACCTAGCCTGTCTTTAATCGGCATACCGTTAACCATTGCAACGGGTGCATCATTACAGTTATTAGCTGGTTATATTTTATTTAAACGTTTGATGGGAACATCAATTGTCGCGGATGTGGGACGTTCTATTACTCGTTTCTCATTGGTAGTGGTGCCTTTTAGTTGTTTAATTGCGGCAAGTTTTGGTACGTATGCACTTTACGCTAACAATATTATTGTAAAGGAAGCGGCTGTCTTTTCTTGGTTGACTTGGTGGTTGGGAGATTCTATTGGGGTTTTGCTGTTTACACCAATGTTAGTGATTGTGCTAACAAAGGAAAGTCAGTTTAAATTTTCACGTAAACTTCAAATAGTTATTCCTTCTGTTTTAATTTTCACATGTACTTGTTTATTGTTTCTATGGTCGATCGAAGCTCGCCAGAAAAATATAATTCGAGATATTAATGACAAAGTTGATCAATATTCTCAAGGTGTTAAAGAACGATTGTTTTTGTCTAAAAATAAATTACTTTCTTATCAAGCATATTTTCAAGGCAGTAGCCACATAACATATAGTGAATTTGAAGAGTTCTCTAGAGTATTGTTAGATGGTGATCAGGTATTGCAAGGCGTGGGTTGGACTGAGGCTGTTAATCATTCCGATAGAAAAAAAGTAGAGAAAGATATAAAAGATCAAGGTTATGACGATTTTGAATTTAAAGAATATAAGAAAAATATAGGATTAGTTAGAGCTGAAGATAAAAATAAGTATTACCCAATTTTATATATTTATCCTTATAAATCGAACGAGAAAGCACTCGGTCTAGATCTTGCCAGTTTGCCTGGTCGATTAGAATTATTAGAAACGATAGAAACTACCGGTGCCGCAAAGGTGACTCAACCTATTACCTTGGTTCAAGAATCAGAAAATCAAAAAGCTATCATTCTGTATTTACCGGTTTGGCAGCGCTATCCATATAATCAGACATTGAAAGGATTTGTCAGTGGAGTATTTCGAGTAGGAGGGGTTTTAGGCTCGATATTAGATGAAGCTGAAAAAGAAAATCTAGGTATAACGATTAATGACATAACCAAGGATGCAGATCCCCAAGCATTAATTAATAGTCAAGTAGACTCTCATCTTTACTTTCCTAGTATGGTTAGAATGATCAACTTTCAAGACCGTAAGTATCAAGTGATATTTCAACCATCGAATAAATATGAGAAAAATGAAAAAGATTGGATAAGTTGGGTGATACTGGTTGGTGGATTTTTAATCTCCGCATTATTACAATCTTTTATATTGATGATAACGGGTGCCATTGAACACACCAATAATGTGGTTAAAATTAAAACACGTCAATTGACGCAAGCAATCGAAAAGGCAGAGAGTGCTAACCAAGCAAAATCGATGTTTTTAGCAAATATGAGCCATGAATTAAGAACGCCTCTTAATGCAATTGTTGGCTTAATTAATTTGTGTTTGAGAACGCGTATTACGGACCAACAAGAAGAGTATTTATATCAATCGAAGTTGTCCGCACAGACATTAATGTCATTGATTAATCAATCGCTCGATTATGCAAAGATTGAAGCTGGAAAATTGGAGTTAGAAAATATTGAATTCAATTTATCTAAAATAATAAAAAATATTTATGCGGTTTTCCACTCTCAAGCGAAACAAAAAGAAATTGAATTTATATTAGAATCGAAAAATGATTTGCCAAAGTATTTAATCGGTGATGCACTTAGGCTTGAACAGATTTTATTAAATATATGCAGTAACGCACTTAAGTTTACTGAAAAAGGGTATGTGACGCTTAGTGTGGATGTTCTCAGTGAGACGTCAAAAGAATATACACTTGCAATATCAGTGAAAGATTCTGGCATTGGCGTATCAAAAGAGCAGCAAAAAACATTATTTGAATCCTTTAAGCAGGCTGATAACTCCACCACGCGTAAATACGGTGGGACAGGTCTAGGCTTAGCAATTAGCAAGCAGCTGGTAGAGCTGATGGGGGGCAATATTCACGTGGTAAGTGAGCTAGACCAAGGATGCGAATTTATCATGACTATTCCATTTAAGAAAAGTCAGCAGGTAGGCTTATTAAACTTAAATAAAATCACTTATACAGAAGATGACTCCTTACTTGGCAGTGAAGAATCACAGATTCCAGAGAAACCATTGCAGGGCTTTACAATATTATTGGTTGAAGATATTGAAATAAACCGAATGATAGCAACTGAGCTATTAGAGCATTATGGGGCGGTGGTGGCAGAAGCCTTTAATGGTCAGCATGCGTTAGAGGTACTGGACTCTGGAGCGAAGTTTGATGTGGTATTGATGGATATTCAAATGCCGGTTATGGACGGCTATGAAGCTACTAAAGCTATACGTCAACGTCCCCATCTCGATAGTTTGCCTGTGCTTGCTATGACTGCAAATGCCATGAATGAAGATATACGCCAGTGTGAGGAAGCCGGTATGAATGGTCATATTTCAAAGCCTATAGATGATGAGAATATGGTGAGGACCATCCTGTCTGTACTGGTTAAGCCTGAGGTCTAATCATCATCTAGGGCTTCAGCTAAAAATCTGCTATTATTGCCACCTTTAGACGCCTTTATCAGGCATATCAATTCTAGGTTAATTTATGAAACTACTAATCCGTAACCTTGCTCGTACTACCACTGAAGATGAGGTTAAATCCTTGTTTGAGCCGTTTGGTGCTGTACAGTCTTGTACCCTCGTGATGGATGCACAAACAGGCCAGTCAAAAGGCTTTGGCTTTATTGAAATGCCTAATCCGGGTGAAGCAAAAGCGGCCAGTAAAAATTTGAATGGTATGGAGATCGCAGGCAACGCCATTCGCGTGAAGAAAGCGGAAGATAAGTAAATATTAAATTAGCCAAACCATAAGAGACCCTATGAGCATTCAAGAAATCAGTGTTAGCAACAATCAGAAAAAAACCATTCAAAAAGCCTTAAAAAAATCCAAAGCGCTTATTGAAGAAGAAAACGGTGATCTGGTATTAGATCAGGAAGCCTATTTCGAATGGTGCGATGATACTGGTAAGTATCCTTTAGAGGATGTTCTTCCAGAGCAAGCGTTTGATGACGAAGCACAATATATCGTATTTGTATAAGTAGCTGTAAGGTGTTGTTGAACAGTCCAACTTTCAAGTCAGTATTTTTATGTTAACGCACCTTACTGATAATGATTACTTATATTTAGGCCGTCATATTCATTGCTGTATTCTTATGAAAAACGATACGAATGTGTTGTGAGTATCTTAGAGTCGGCCAAAGTCTAAGATTGTAGTTAGGCTAGATAAAAAAACGGAGCATTCGCTCCGTTTTTTTATACTTAGATTTTGACAGTTATTTTGTTTTTGGCATGTCCCAAACAGTTAAACCAGTTAAATCTTTCTCAGTTTTAAGCAGTTTACTAGCCACTACGTAAGTAACCACAAACATAATGACGTTACCCACAAACCCGGTGTAGTAAAGATCAAAGGGGACACTAATAACATCAGGGAGTAATTGGTTTTTACTTAATATCGTCCACACCGTAAATACCATAGTGCTGATTAACCCCGCCCATGCTGCGCGTGCATCACCTTTTTTAGTGAAGAAACCAATTAAATATAAGCCTAATAACCCGCCACCTAAGATACTGGTCAAAATAGTTGCAGTGTCTTGTAATGTTTTTGTTTCTGCATTAGCTAAGTAAATGGCGCCACCGATCATGAGTGCCGCACTGATGGACGCAATCAACCAAGCGGCTTTTAAATAATGTTTATCATCTTCGTCTGGTTTAATGTGACGGCGGTAAATATCCACAACCGATACGGTGGAAATGGCATTGATTGAGCTATCCAGTGATGACATGGCTGCAGCAAGAGCAGAGGCAATTACAATACCTGCAACACCTGCCGGTAAGTGATTGCTAATAAAGTACGGTAGAATCTGTTCTGGCGCGCGCTCGCCGTTGAGCATCTCCGTGGCGGCAACGGCAGGGAATTCCTGAAAAAATACAAACAAAGCCGTACCTAAAAACATATAAAACGCCCAGATAGGTAGTGAGCTACAAACGGCTACAAACATGGCCTTGCGTGCTTCATGGGTGGACTTAGATGCGCAATAACGTTGTACTGTATTTTGGTTAGAAGAGTATTCGGTTAACCATGCGATTAAACCAATAAATAACATCATAGATATGGTTTTTTCATCAAACCGAATTTCCCAACCTACCGCTTGTAAGTTGCCATTTTCTAACACGCTAAAACTTAACTTATTAAACTGATTAGCGACATCGAAAATTTGTCCAAGGCCGCCGGGTAATGCATCCACAATGACCCATAGGCATAAAAGTCCACCGATTAGTAACACGAAGGTTTGCAATACGTCTGTCCAAATTACCGCGTCAATTCCTCCTACAATGGTGTAGATCGCCACGATGATGCCACCAATTAAAATACAGCTGGTCGCGCTTAAGCCAGTTAACTCCTGAATCACTAACGAAAGTAAAAACAAAATCATGCTCACACGAACAATCTGCGCAATGATAAATGCGATGGCGCCATAGACTCGAATACTAGGACCAAAGCGATCTTCAAGATATTCGTAGGCGGATGTCACCTTGCCACGACGAAAGAAGGGTAAAAACAAATAAGCGGCAATCAATACACCAAATGGCAGCATTAGGTTAGGCACAAAGCGTAACCAACTGGTTTTGAACGCATCCCCAGGATAGGCCAAAAAGGTAATGGAGCTGATAGAGGTACCCACTAAAGACAAGCCGATGACCCAGCCACTAAAGCTGCGCCCACCTACAAAATACTCTTCTGTATTCGTGTTTTTACGCGAGAAGTAAAAGCCAATACCAGTAATGATCAGCAAATAGCCCACAAGGGCCAAAATATCTAAGGGTTGTAATGACACAGGCGGACCTTTTATTTGGGTTCTTTTGGTTATTTTTAGTGGCTACGCAGAGCGGCGCTAATACTAGCAAACTTGCCTTATCAAGAGTATTTCTAAAAGCATGTAGTTAATCTTATTGCAAATGATAGTAGTTATCATTAGTATCTGCATCCTTTAGGTTTATCCCAATGAATTGGAGGATGTATGTTGTTTAATAAGGTGTTGCTATCAAGCGCGGTTGCATTAGGTGGTTTACTGATGGTGCAAACCAGCATGGCGCAAACACAGGATGTGGATAGTTTGCAAGAAAATGGACAAGTGCAAGACTTAGAAAAAGTGGTGGTGAAAGGGCAGCAGGATGCGGGTTTTGGCATCGAGCAAATGAATACAGCCACTAAATTAGACCTTTCTTTACGCCAAACACCTCAGTCTGTTTCAGTGATTAGTGGTGAACTACTTAAAAACTTTCAATTAACTAGCCTCAATGATGCTTTGGCATTAACCCCAGGTATTCAGGTAGAGAGACCTGAAACCGATCGTATTTATTATTCGTCTCGTGGGTTTGATATTACTAATTTCCAGATGGATGGTGTCGGGATGCCACTATCAAACAGCAATGTTGTGGGTGACATTGATACAGCCATGTTCGAACGGGTTGAAATTATTCGTGGTGCGAACGGTTTGACCGCAGGTGCAGGCGATCCTTCAGCCACCATTAATATGATTCGTAAACGACCAACCGGCGAAACCCAAGGAAGTGTGGGCTTGACCGTGGGCTCTTGGAATAAAACTCGTTTAGATGCGGATGTATCTGGTGCCCTAACAGAGAAAGTTCGTGGTCGCATCGTTGTGGCAAAAGAAAATAAAGAATCTTACCTTGATCGATATGAGCAAGATAAAACCTTGGGCTACGGTGTGATTGAAGCGGATTTAGCCGAAGGCTTAGTATTAACCCTAGGACATAGCACTCAACTAAACGATGCAGATAGTCCGTTATGGGGGGCGCTACCTTTAGTTTACAGTGATGGTACGGCAACCAATTATGATCGCTCTACTAGCACTTCAGCAGACTGGAGTTATATGAACACCACAGAGCAGCGTAGCTTTGCGGAGTTGGCTAAGTCCTTTAGTAATGGTTGGAAAGCGGTGGCCACGGCAAATTATGTTGAATTAGCAACCGATTCTGAATTGTTTTACTTGTATGGCACGCCAAGCGCCACTGATGAATCAGGTGTAGCGGCTGCATATGCCAGTGAATATGATGTAGATGAACGCCAACAAATGATTGAAGTATATGCCTCTGGCCCGTTCAGTGCGTTTGGTCGCTCCCACGAATTAGTGGTAGGAGCCAATTATGCTGAATCGCGCGTATCCCAGCTGTCACTATATGATGCAACGACAATAGCTGGTTTCACTGATGCATCTGCATTAACGCAAATCAATGTGGCCGAGTTTGATGGCGCTTATCCTGAACCTAATTTTACTATTGCTGGTGGCGGTGGTGTATTTGAAGATAAGCAAAGCAGTGCGTTTGCGACGTCCAAATTGCAACTTTCCGATAATAACCTTGTGATATTGGGTGGTCGTCTAAGTAAGTGGGAAAGCAGTGGTGATGCATATGGTAGTGACAAAACGACAAAAGATACTGTGTTCGTGCCATATGTCGGCTTTGTGCATGATCTTTCATCTGAGCTATCTGCTTATGCCAGTTACACAGAAACCTTTTTAAACCAAACACAGCTAGATGCTAATTTAGAACGACTTGATCCTAAAACAGGCGTTAACTATGAGCTAGGTTTAAAAGCAGAAATTAACGCACTAAATGCCAGCATCGCTGTTTTTCAAACTAAGCAAGATGATGTAGCGACATCAACAGGTGTGAAAGTTGATGGTTTTGATACGTATACGGCAGAAGATGGGATTAGCAGTGAAGGGGTCGAAGTTGAACTGTCAGGTAAAGTATCGGAAAACATAAATATCGCTACTGGTTTCACTCAAGTGAGAATTGAAGATGACAATGGTGACCGTACTAATTTATACACGCCTGAAAGAACGTTTAACTTAGCGGTTAGCTATAATCTTGGCCAGTTGACGCTTGGCTCATCTTTAGATTGGCAGAGTGAAATAGAAGGTACTGTTACACAAGATTCTTATTTACTCAGTTCTGTTATGGCAGGTTATGCGTTTAGTCAAAACTTAAATGCTAATATTGTAATTAATAACCTAGGCGATGAGAAATACATCAACAGTTTAAAATGGGATCAGGGTTATTATGGTGCGCCACGTAACATTTCTGCATCTGTAAACTTTTCTTTTTAATTATTAATGCATGAAACCATGATCAGGAAACTGATCATGGTTTTTTTGCTTTCATAATGTCTTGTATGTGGTGAGAGATATGAATAAAACCCTATTTAAATGGCATGGTTATGCTGGGCTATTTGCCTTTATCCCAATTTTATTAATCTGCTTAAGCGGCAGTATTCTTATTTTTAAATATGAGCTTGATAGCTTGATTAGAGGAGATATGGTTAATGTTGCTCATGTGAGTGAGCGATTAACCACTGATGAATTGAAAAATACAGTTAATAATGTCTATCCTGATTATGAAATATCTGGCTGGGTTTTATTTCAAGAACCTAAGCGAAGTGACGTCGTGTACTTAATGAAAAAAGGCACTTCAGATTGGTATCATATTTATATAAATTCTTATACAGGTGAGATCTTATCGCCGCCATCTGTGGCGACAACTTATTTCACCGATTGGTTAGTAGAGTTTCATGCCTCTTTTTTATTGGATCATACCGGCTTAATCATTACGACTATTTATGCACTTATCCTTATGTTTTTAGGAATTTCAGGGTTGATTATTTATCGGAAATTTTGGCTTAATTTATTTAAATTACGGACTAAAGTAAGACGTATTTTATTTTTTAGTGATTTACATAAGTTAGTTGGCGTTTACAGTACCCCTATATTTTTAGTTCTAGGCATCACAGGTGGTTATTGGAATATTGCTCATCTTCTTCATGAATATGAAGAGCATGAAGAAGAAGTAGCATTTGTTATGCAAGAGCGTCTATATAGTGATGAGCTTTCGGTTGATGCGTTGCAAAAAGAAGCTCAAAGTCGTATACAGAATTTCGAAGCTACCTATATACGCTTTCCCAATGGGGATAAAGACACATTTGCATTTTTTGGAGATGTGCATACCAATAACCCATTAATCAGTGAATATGCGAGTTTCATATCCTTTGATCGTGATAATGGTAAATACTTATCTCATATTGATATTAGAGAAGCGAGTGCATTAAGAGTATTTGTGGATACCTTTAGACGGTTACATTTTGGTAATTTTGCAGGAATTATAAGTAAGCTCTGGTGGTGTCTTGTTGGCCTTGCCCCATTAGTGTTGACGATTACAGGTTTGTATATGTGGTTTAAGCGTCGCAAGCAAAGACAAGCAAAACAACAGCGTTTAGCAAAACAGAAAGGTGAGGCGAATCAAGATGACTCACTGGTATCACTCTAAGTTTTTAAAGTGATCATTCGTTTTTGTATAATGACATTTCGTTAGTATGCAATAAAAAACAAGCTTGAGAGTATCAAGCTTGTTTTTTTATCTATTACTCAGATACTTTATCTTGAGTTTTTAATTTAAAGTCACTAGCGTCATGACGCTCGCGTAGTTGTTCGTGTAAATCGCCCCATGTTCGGTTTACCATTTTACCGCGCTGTACCGCTGGACGTTTTTCTAATTCCGCAGCCCAACGTAGCACGTTTTTGTAGGTATGGGCTTCAATGAATTCAGCCGCTTCATACACCTTATTAGTAACCAGTGCACCGTACCAAGGATAAATAGCCATATCTGCTATGGTGTATTCATCACCAGCGATAAATTGATTGTCTGCTAATTGACGATCAAGTACATCCAGCTGGCGTTTAATTTCCATTGTGTAACGATCAATCGGGTATTGGTATTTTTCAGGGGCATACGCATAGAAATGACCAAAACCGCCACCTAACATAGGGGCGCTGCCCATTTGCCAGAATAACCAAGATAAAGTCTCTGTGCGCTTAGCTTGGTTTTTAGGTAGGAATGCATCAAATTTTTCAGCTAAATATAACAAAATAGAGCCAGACTCAAACACGCGTGTGGCAGGTTCAGTGCTGTAATCAATGAGCGCTGGAATTTTAGAGTTAGGGTTAATGCTGACAAACCCGCTACCAAATTGATCGCCGTCCATTATATTTACAAGGAAGGCATCGTAATCCGCTTCTTTAATATCTTTCTCAAGCAGCTCTTCTAGCATTATGGTGACTTTTACACCGTTAGGTGTGGCTAACGAATGAAGTTGCAAATCATGCTCACCTTTAGGCAGGGGCTTGTCATGAGTGGCGCCAGCGATAGGTCGGTTGATGCTTGCAAATTTACCGCCGCTTTCGGTATCCCATTTCCAAACTTTAGGTGGGGTATAAACATCATTGCTCATGTTAGGCTCCTGCTTTAATTTCAAAGATGACAGTGTAGAGGACTGTTGCGTGTTTGGGGAGTTCACATACGAGGTTGAATCACACTGTTCCAATTAACAGTGTGATTCAGGGTCTTACAGTGAGTTATTTACATCAGTGCTATTAAAGCTTGGGTAGCCAGATGGTAGATTGTCATTAACGTTCGTTAAAAACTTACTGTCTTTCATAGGAATGGTAGCTGAACCATAGTCGTAAGTATTGAGCTTGTTACGCATTGCTTGGTTATTAAGACCGTCCCCTTCAAGCTGATACCAGCTGATAATGGTTGGTGTTAAAAATGAACCATATGGATTCTCAGCATACTCATTGGATTGCGCGAAGCGTAATGCATGGGTGGTAATGCCGTCTTTATGATAAACAATTTTTAGATGGCCATTCTCAAACGGAAGCTCTGATGCTGGTTTTGTATATAAGTCTCCGTGAGCACTATAGCTACCATGGGTGACAGCGCCATTTGTGGTCCAAACCGCAGCATGTTCCCAGTCGTGACGATGACCGCCACCAAAGTAGTTAAATAATTGGTCTTTCTCGAAATATAACGCATAGAAATGTGCACAGTATTGATTCGCACCTGAAGTCTTACAGACATAACGATGTAGCGTATTAGATGTGAGTAAAAAATTACCAGAACGACAGTCGCCGGTAATCTTACCTGAGGTTTTTAACCCTGAGTTTTGCTGACCTGTGCGAGAGATGCCTGCACTGGGTAGGCAACCATCACCATCAAAGTCAAACACGGGTTCCAGATTATTAATAATATCGTTAGTAGGGAGGGCTTCATCTAATTTGGCAAAGTCCGTGGCGTTGGTTTGCGAAGATATTAGACAAACCAACGTAAAGTGTAAGAGTAGGGCGTTAAGCTTCATTTATTATTATCCTTTAGCAAAAATTAGAATGCCTAACATTAGGCATGTCCACCATGAAGTATAAGGATTACAAAAAAATGACTAAGGTTTTATGCGCCAACTTTAGGTCAAAGAATGTTAATTGTATTTAAGGATATATTTTAGAGATGTGCAGCCAACTGAATAAATGTGAAGACTGCAAGGGATAATCCTCCATGATGAGATACCTAAAGCATTTTAGCCAGTTTACGTTTCGCTTGGCTTAATGTGAGAATTTTATAAGCACCCCACGCCATAATTACGCCACCTAGCACTATCATACTATTAACCACGTCAGGGTCATTAAGCAGTGGATGAAAAGCGTCGCCATTAGTGGCGAACTTGGAGTAAAGAGCCAAGCCTACTAAAATGCTCCCTGGTGCATCCATGATGCTTACCATCATGATTTTTTTGTCGATGGCTTGAATTTCTGCTTCTTTTGTCATTTTAAGGGTCTTTTAGTTAATAGATTTTGTGTTTTTCATTTAGGGCGAGTAACAAATACGTTCCGATAGTGAAAGTAAGATCTAGGTATTTTTGAGTGTAAATATTTTAGCTCTTACTTTTATTATTTGATTTAGTCTTGAAGTATTGATGGATATCATAACCATCAAACAAAAGTGAAATTCCAATGAAGCACGAAAGCACAATGAGATAGTTATAAAACCCACCTGTATATTGTGTCAGCGTGAATAGGATATAAAACAACAAGGGCACCCACGCTATATGCGCTCCCCCTAAAATTTTGCTAAACCCATAAACGGCATATAAGCCCATCATGGCGACAACTTGCACCATGAATATCACTAGAATGACTTTACTCAGTAAATGCTCCCAATAAACAAGACTTACTAAGTTGATCACCATTAATCCAGACACCCAAGCTATCACCCATACTGGCTGCTTCATTAGCTCGAGTATAAAACCAGCAGGATTATTAATGTTCATTCGCCCGTGACACCATTGTTATTATATATTGAGTAGGGCTGAGAACTTATCACGCAAAATATCCCGCAGCAATAATACCGCTGGAGTTATTTGTTTACGTGAAGGGCACATAAGGCTTAGGTCAATATCATTAGATTGGTAATCTGGCAGTACCCGCATTAGTCGGCCTGCTCGTAAATCTTCGCTCACATCTAGGCGCGATTTAAATGCAATTCCTTTACCAGCGACCGCCCAGCGGCGAACCACATCACCATCGTTACTGGCTCGATTACTGGCCACTTTAATTCTTAATTTTTCATTATTTTCTTTACCAGTAAAATCCCAAACATCATCAATCCGACTGTTACGTTGCAGTAGTAAACAGTTGTGTTTGGATAAATCTGTTGGGCTTGTAGGCATACCATATGTGGATAAATAACTCGGCGACGCGCACAGCACTCTATCTATGGTGGTCAGCTTGAAGGCCACCATGGATGAATCATCTTGGTTACCATAACGAATAGCGAGGTCCACCCTATCTAGGTAAAAATCAGATAGGGTGTCACCTAAAATCAGGTTGATCGAAAGGTCTGGGTGTTCATCCATGATCTCATCAATCCATCCCAGCACAAGGTTGCGCCCAAGGTCAGATGAAATAGAGACTCTTAACTCACCGGCTACCTTACCTTCGAGTGCATAAATAGCGGCTTTGCCTACATCAAGGTTTGTTAGGGCTTTTCGGCAATAAACTAAAAAGCGTTCACCTTCAGCTGTAATGCGTAGTTGGCGAGTCGAGCGAATAAAGAGTTGAATATCCAGCTCTTTCTCTAAGCGTTTAAGCGCTGCACTGGCCGCAGCGGTCGTGATATCAAGCTGCTCAGCTGCTCGAGTAATGCTGCCACTGTCTGCTGTGCGTACAAATAAGGTTAAATCGTTAGTATTCATTGTCAAAAATAATTTGATTATGTTTCGAGTATTATCCTATTTATACCATGGTTATAACCGTGAATAATAGACCCAATCTCCTCGCTTATGCAGCGAGACACTCATATGAAGATACAGACTTAGGTGACACATGAAAGCGATTGGATACTTACAAGCACAAGCCATTGAAAACAATGAATCCCTAATGGATATCGAGCTGCCTACTCCCACGGCCACTGGTCGTGACCTTTTGGTGAAGGTCAGCGCGATATCGGTGAACCCTGTGGATACGAAGGTGCGTGAAAATGCATCACCTGAAGCGGGCGAGTATAAAGTGCTAGGTTGGGATGCTGTTGGTGAAGTCGTTGCCGTGGGCGACCAAGCAAAACTATTCAAAGTAGGTGACAAGGTTTGGTATGCAGGTGATATCACACGTTCAGGCTCAAACGCTGAATTTCAATTGGTCGATGAACGCATTGTAGGTGCTAAACCTAAAACCCTCTCAAATGTTGAAGCGGCGGCCATGCCTTTGACTGCGATTACGGCTTGGGAGTTATTATTTGATCGTTTAGATTTTACGCCTGCGGTTAATAGCACCACTGCAAAAAATAATGAACAACAGCCACGTTTATTAATTATGGGAGCGGCAGGTGGTGTGGGTTCTATTTTAACCCAGTTGGCCACTAAGCTGACTAATGCCGTTGTAATTGGTACGGCATCGCGCCCAGAAAGTGAAGCGTGGGTAAAAGAGTTAGGCGCTGATCATGTAATTAATCATTACAAGCCACTGCAACCACAATTGACTGCTTTAGGTATTGATAGTGTCACTCATGTTATTAGCTTGAATCAGACGGATCAACATTACAGCCAATTAGTTGAGGTGCTTGCACCACAAGGAAAATTGGCATTGATCGATGACCCTGAAGGTGTGATTGATATTAAATTAATGAAAATGAAATCCATATCACTGCATTGGGAATTCATGTACACACGCTCAATGTTCAATACTTGGGATATTCAAAAACAGCATGACTTACTAACAAAAATTGCAACACTGATTGATGATGGTGTGATTAAAACCACGCTAGGTGATAACTACGGCACCATCAATGCTGCAAACTTAAAACGAGCCCATGCGCACATCGAAACTAATAAAGCAGTGGGTAAAGTTGTGTTAGAGGGTTTTTAATTGATACAAAAAATAATCGATTAAAAACCAAATAAGGATTTAATGATGAATGAATTAGTTATTATAGCTCGAATTGAAAGTAAGAAAGAAAAAATTGAATTGGTTAAGGCTGCATTAATAAAGTTGCTTGAGCCAACACGAAAAGAAAAAGGTTGTTTACAATACGACTTGAATCAAGACAATGAAAACCCAGAGATTTTCATGATTTTTGAAAGCTGGGCGTCCCGTGAAATATGGCAAACTCATATGAACAATGCACACTTAAAATACTACATGCAAGAAACAGAAGGAGCAGTGACAAGCTTTACAATAAACGAAATGACGAAAATAGAATAATTGAATGCATAAACCAAATTCTCAAGGTTTGAGCGTGAAAATAAAACCTCTTCTATTATATAGTTGAGGTTTTTTTATCTTTATAGATAAATACTTAAGTATTTTCATCCATATACTGATTGATAAGTTTCATTAGGCGATCTCGCCCAAAGCTTGGATCATGCCCCCCATGAACTATGCTAACGGGTAGGGTTTTAATACGGTTTAATGACTTTTCGTAGTCTTCTAGATTAGCACCTTCGATTTTATTTAATAAGGGTCCGTCGTAGATAGTATCACCAGAAAATAATACCCTATCTTTTGCATTCCACAGCCCTATGCCACCAGGAGAGTGACCGGGAAGATGCATAATTTCAAATACACAATCGCCTAGATCTATTACATCACCTTCATCAATGAGTCTTGTGGCGTCACATCCCTTAATACGAAAATATTCAGGGTCAAATCCTTCATGAGGATAAGCATCAATTAGTAAATCTGGTACCTCATAACCTTGTTGATTGATACTTTCGCGCATGCCTTTAGGCCAGTGACAGCTGCACAGCACAGGAAAGTCATCCGGTTTACTCAGTGAATGAGATTCAAGAGGGTGTACTAAGCGCTGTTCAAATTCATGAATACTACCAATATGATCAAAATGAGTATGGGTGGTTACTGCGATCAAAGGTTTATCAATCAAGTTATTGATAGCTTCTTTTAAGCTGCTTATACCCATGCCACCATCAATTAATAAATCAGCATCACGTCCCTTTACATGCCAAATATTGCATTGGGCAAATTCGGATACATGTGGTTCTTTGATAAGCGTAATGCGATCATCAATTCTGTATTGTTGAAACCATTTTTTGGCTATCTTCATATACTAACTTAGCATCTGATTATAATTATTAACTCTCGATGTCTTCAACATCATCACCTATTCGGGTCATGCGAATTAAGTTCAGTCCGTCATCATCACTCTCTTCAGGAGGGTGAATTAATTCTTCTAAGCGCTTTTTAGTCGCTAAAAATTCAGGCGAAAGAAATTGCTCGGGTGTTCTTGGTCTGGGTACTGGTACCTCTATGACTTCTTGCACTTCACCAGGGTGCGCTTTGAGTACTAATATACGATCAGCTAAATAAATTGCTTCATCTAAATCATGAGTGATAAATAACACAGTGATGTCGATGTTCTTCCATATGTCGATTAAGTTAGTTTGCATTTTAAAGCGAGTTTGGGCATCTAGTGCACCAAAGGGTTCATCCATCAGCAAAATGCGTGGTTGATTGGCTAATGCCCTTGCAATAGCCACACGCTGTTTCATACCACCAGAAAGTTGATCGGGGTAGGATTCTGAGAATTTGCTTAGGCCTACTAAATCAATCCATTGTAATGCTTCGCTTTCTGCATTGGCTTTAGATGCTTTCCCCATGCGTAATCCAAACATTACATTCTCTTTGACGGTCAACCAAGGGAATAATGTATAACCTTGAAAGACCATGCCGCGATCAGGCCCAGGTTCACTTTTTGGCTCATTATCTAATAAAACCTGACCACTTGATGGGGTTTCAAGGCCTGCAAGAATACGAATTAAGGTTGATTTACCACAACCTGATGGACCAATCACACAAACAAACTCTCTACGATAAGTTTTAAAATTTATATTTTTTAATGCGGTCACACTACCTTGTTGTGATTCAAATGTTTTGTATAAATCTTTTACCTCAAGAATGACATCACGCTTTTTTAATTTCTCAAAACGTTTCGCGACGCGCTCATTTTGCTCAAGATAACTAGGTAATTCTAAATGCTTCATCATCTAAGCCTTATTTTGTGAACGTTCCCAAGGGAAAATATATTTAGACATCTTGGCAAGAATAATATCTGACAGCAAGCCAATAATGCCTATCATAATGATGGCGGCAAACACGTTATCAAAGTTTTTGTAACGAGCTTGTTGAGTAATAAACCATGTAATACCTGAGCTAGTACCAATTAATTCAGCCACGATCAGGTAAGTCCAAGCCCAGCCAAGTAATATTCTTAAATCACGAAATAAATCAGGGAGAATGCCTGGAATAACCACTCTAAAGAGAATTTGCATTCTATTAGCACCTAATGTTAGTGCAGCTTCAATTAAGGATGGATCTAATTTACGAGTTGTATTTGCTACGATTAATACCTGCTGAAAAAAAGTACCAATAAAAATAATAGCAATCTTAGGAGCGTCATAAATACCCAGTACGGCAACCGCTAGGGCGCCAAAGGCAGGTGCGGGAAGATATCTAAAAAATTCGATAAATGGTTCTTGTACTTTAGAAATAGTTGCAAAGGTACCGCAGAGTATCCCAATAGGTACGCCTACGATTGACGACAATATAAACCCCCAAAATATAATGGTGACACTATGCCATAAACTTTCATGTAACCATTGCTCACTTTTTCGTTTCGGTTCAGTAGTGAACGCGGAATAAAATGCAACGGCCACTTCATGTGGTGCGGGTAAATATACTGGGTTAGCTCTTAATCCCTCAGGTAAGGCCATGTTATTGTCTATCGCCTTATCTACTTCAGCAGTAAAAGTGCTTCGGTCAATTAACATACCCTTTTGAAACCAGCTAACACCTCCCGGCTCGCTTATTTCAATTTTAGGATGCCAAACGAAGGGCACATAACTGACAGTTGACCAAATTAACAGAGGCAATAGAAATGACAGTAGGGTTAGCCATCGTGCCTGTATCGGTGTTAATACTTTTCGTACAGAAAACCATGGTTGTCTTTGATTCATTCTTATTGCCTCCTTATTAGTTAAATTTAAAGGCCCATGATAATGGCAGGGTTAATATAGTCATCAGGAGACTGTGATTTTTTATATACTTCATATTTTAGATTGAATTCGTCCGCTATTTTTGAAGAGCCATAAACTGAAGAAAATCCATCGGCATTTTTAAATGCGACTTTAGATTCTTCAAGATTTAAAATCTTAGTGCCTTTTAATAAAGGGGCGTACTCTTTAGGAGAAAGACCTACTCGTGCAGCCATAATGCTAAGGGCTTCAGTTTTATTTTTTGGATCATTTATAAAATCAACAACGCGATACCAAACCTTTACAACTTTTCCCCAGTCACTTTTACGGCTAGCGTAAGAACTTGGGGAAACCACATACATATCATAAATTAAACCAGGGGCATCTTTTGAAGTGGCGATTGCTTTAGAACCAGGTAGGGCTTTTAAGGCTTGGCCAGAACTTGGCTGCCAAGCAACGATGGCATCTACATCACCAGAGGCTAATACTTGAGGGGTTTCATTGGTAGGTACATTAACTAACGTTACATCACTTTCTGACATCCCAGCTTTTTCTAATGCATCCAATAGCATTAGGTGGCTGACGTAACCCACTTCAACACCAACTTTTTTTCCTTTTAAATCTTTAACGGAATTTAAGCCTGGTTTGGCAACAATCATGTCATTACCGTTGCTGTAGTCAGTCGCTAAAATCATCACATTTTTGGCACCTGACGAACCTAGCACTAATGCATCCCCATTGGTCATGCCTACAGCATCTAATTGGCCTGCTGCAAATGCATCCATGGAGGCTACATAATCAAACCATTCAAACTGTACATCAACACCGGCTTCTTTGAACCAGCCTTTTTCAATAGCCACTTCCCATGCGACCCATCCTGGCCAATCTGAGTATCCTATTTTTAATGGTGTAGCTGCATGGGCAATAAAACTGATTAGTGAGACTGACATAATCAGGAAGAATTGCTTTATTGGATTTTTGAAGTGTTTCATGGGACTACCTCTAAGTATTTTACGTTACACGAGAACAATCAATCGGCTAAGCGATTTGTATCTCCCGGGCTTTTATCCCGCCGTGTAACCTCTAAGAGGTCGATCACTCTCGGACCAGTATGCACTCCATTTTAAATATATAAAAAGAAGCCGGAACCCTAGTGATACTATTTCTAATTGTAAGTTTTGTGCTAGCCGATCTAACAATTATTCCAGTTAATATGTTTGTATTAAGTTACTTTCTACTTTCTCACATAGAGTGTTTCAATATCTATGCCAAATTTAATTATAAATTTTTAGCTATTTTATTGGGTTTTAGCGCGATTATTTCTGAATTTCAGGAATAACCTGCGCAGTAATGGTGCGCAAGCAACAAAATGGTGCTATTTAATAATTTCTAAATAACGGCCAATGGTTTGTTGTTCTTGTTTAAACCAGTTTTGTGATTCACCACTCCATTTTGTTAAGGGTGAATAGTTGAAAGAAGGTTCTAGCGTATCAATTGTAAATCGTCTTTGAATGACTGCCTCATTATCTTCAAATGTATGTATAACCTCTTTTTTGTTTTCATCTATTTCAAACCCATCAAGATTAAAAATAGATTGATTCAATCTAGAAGCTTGCGTTGAATAGGCGATGTTGAATCCATTATCTAGGTTGCCTTGTGCAACAGACGTTTCAAAATTAAAGACTTGCTTACAAAATTCAGGGTCAAATTCTTTTATTTTAATTAAATCCCGTAACTGGGTCGTTTCAGTTTGCTCTGGTATTTCTTCTGCACGACCTAATACAATACCGGCCCAATCACCATTGATAATTAACGCGCCGCCACGGTGACGACATATTCCTGTGGTTAAGTTAGTTTCTTCAATTAATTCAAGACTGATCAAGGGTCCTGTTGTGCGAGACTTGAGTCGCCAATCTTCAATATAAGTGTTGTTAGGGGAGTATTCCATCATGCAATCACCCACTCTATTTAAGATTGCAGGTTCCGGCCAACGGTTGTGTATTTGAAATGCCGAGCCTCCAGACCAGCTTAAAACTTGGTTATCCCATTTAGTATCAGCAGACCAACCTTCATAGTTAGCCAGTTGTAAAATTTCATCGTGACTGCATGACTGCCAATGGTGATTTTTTATTTGATCGTTCAATTGAGGTAAGCGTAAATCAATGGTTAGGTTGCGTCCTTGTAGCCAAAACACATGGGTTTGTACATCTGTCAGACCATTGGCAAATGAAATACTTCGACGCTTAAAGCAGCCTATCATCCAGTCGGGAATACTGTTTGATGGGCTTTGCGGAAACTGCTTGATTAATTCTTTAAGGTGCATGGTTATATCCTGATTCTTTAGCCTTGTTTAATCGATGCTTGTCCAAATGACAGTAAGGATTTGGATTTTTTAGGAAGACTGATGTCACCTTTTTCTAGTTGCTGTTTGAGATAACCGAATGTTTGCATGGTTTGAGCGAGTAGATGATCCCCGCATATTAATGGCTCATATGTAGAGGGTTGATTGTCGGTTACAAAAGACGCAATGGGCGCTACTTCCGTTTCGTAATCTAAGCTTGAGAAAAATGGAAAAGAATAACGCTCTTCTTTTACCTGTCTGACGCGGTGAGAGGTTGCTACGTATTGCCCATTGCTGACCAGTTCCATCATGTCACCAATGTTAATCACAAAGCAGTCGTCAAAAAGAGGGACATTAATCCACTCATTAGCACCATTTAATACTTGTAAACCTGGGGCCGTAGGCAGCAGCACGGTAAAGAATTCATAATCTGTGTGAGCACCAATTCCGGAATCACTTTTCTTGGCTTGTGGGTTATCAAAATAATGTATTAGGCGTAACTGGCTAGGAGGAACAGTAAGATACTGTGTGAAGGTGTCTTCTGGTAATTTGAGGGCTAAAGCAAAACCTGTAAATAGAGTACGGCTCAGTGCAAGCATGGCGTCATAGTATTCACGAACAGCTTGTTTAAACCCCAAATTATCTGGCCATTGGGTGGAGGCATCTTTAATAAACCGAGCCATGAGACTGGCAGACTCAGGGCCGATATCATAAGCCTCTTTCAGGTCGGCATTGGTATTATTAACCGTGTGACTATAGAACTGTTCTTCTCCTTTAGGCACATAACCTGAGTGATTATTAGATAACCCAATATAGTTATCCATTTTTTTATCTATATCTTGTGAAAAGTAGGCTTTCACTTCTCGTTTTAGGTTGTCAATTAAATGCGGTGCTACACCGTGTCCTTTTAAGTAAAAAAAGCCTGCATCTCTAACGGCTTTATCTAATGACTGTGCGGCTTTTTTTCGATCAGCGATGTTGTCAGAGAACAACAAGGAAATATCCACAACAGGCAGCTCGGTAAAAGCGGTGTGTGATGTATTTTGATGGTTTGGCATGATAGCAGCTCCTTTTTTAAATATGGAGAGATGCTGGTCGTCCAGAAAAGTTCGATGCTATAAGATAATGATGCACCGCCGGGTCGTCCCGGTTTAGGTATGGTGGGTTATATAATCAATATTTATGCCATTCGATAATTGGCTATTAATTCAGTGTTTTATAGGGGGAAGGGCGTTTTAGGATGAAATTTTGCACCAGATAAGAACAATAATATTTATATTGTTTTAATCTGGTGCTATTTAAAATATGAGGCAGTGAGCTGAAATTAACTGTACGAAAGCATCGTATGAAACTTAGCCTTCATAAAAAGTCACTTCACCTGTTGAGATATTGTGAATTCCCCCAACCAGTTTTATTTGATGATTTTCAATCATTTCTTTTAAAATAGGACTTCTTTGTAACACACTGGTCATTGTGCGTTTCACATTGATCAACGTAACCTTATCAACAAAGGCTTCATTTTCGGAACTGCGATTGTCTGTAATGGTTTTTTCGTCATCAATAGCAGGACGAATTTTAGCAAGCAGAGAGGTTAGGTTCCCCATTTCCAGATGATCACATGCCCCTTTAATGGCACCGCAATTGGTGTGCCCTAATACGGTGATGATTTTTGAGCCAGCAATTTTACAAGCAAACTCCATGCTACCTAAAATATCTTCGTTAATAATGTTGCCAGCAATACGCACACTGAATATATCACCAAGGCCTTGGTCGAAAATAATTTCGGCGGATGTTCTAGAGTCAATACAGCTTAAGATAATTGCAAAAGGGTGCTGGTCTTCAGAGGTCTCATTGGCTTGCTGTAATAAATTACGGTTAGCTTTTAAGTTATTAATGAAACGTTTATTGCCTTCTTTTAATAAAGCCAATGCCTTTTCTGGGGTAATAGACTCTTGCATATCTTTAGTCAGTGTTTTCATTTTAAGGGCTCTATATTTGGCTTTATTTTGAAGACTCTTTTATTGAGAGACTTTAATATCAAGTTTTCAGTCATTTGGCCAGTAGTACATGCTTGATTTCTTATTCAGTATGGTCAACTCATAATATTGGGTACAGGCGGATTCCGCTGCGCCATAACAAACATGTAAAGGCAGTAAATGTTCTTCTCTTGGGTGGCAAAAACGAGCACCGGGGGCTTGTGTCCATTGAATGAGGCGTTCGGCTCGTTGCTGCTCGCTAATGTCTGTGCTTGAACAGGTCTCTATCAGCCATTCTTCAAATGCTTTGTTCTGAATGTTGGCATCAGTATCATGGCTAAAAAATGCTTTCATATTATGGAATGAGAAGCCAGAGCCTATGATCAGTAAATTATCGTAATCAAGTTCTTGTAATGTTTTACCCAAATCTAAATGTTCACTTGGATTTAAATTATTAAGTAATGACACTTGTACACAAGGGATATCAGCATCAGGGAACATAATCTTTAACGGAACAAACAGGCCATGATCAAAACCTCGTTCTTCATTCAGCTTTGAAGATATACCAGCATTATTGAATAGCTCATGTATTTGTTCGGCTAAAACGGGTTCACCTAGGCAAGGGTATTGGACTTGATAAGCGACGTCAGGAAAACCATAGTAATCGTATATAAGATCAGGCTGCTTGCTAGAAGTGATCGTCGCAACGCGCTCTTCCCAGTGAGCACTAATAACAATAATGGCAGATGGCTTTTTAATCTTGCTCGCAATATCTTGTAGGCATTCGACCATTTCTGCATGAGCTTGATCACCTAGAAGCGGCATAGGGCCGCCACCGTGTGATAAAAACAGTACTGGATGCTTATTTGCCATATTAACCTTCATGTAGACAGTGGGTGATATTTAATCATGTATTTAAAGATCACATAGATTATCGACTATTACACTTAGTCTTATGATTCATATGTTTGATGCGTTAGCTCGAATTTTTGAATGTGCTTTATGAATTCAGCGCAGTGTTCATCAGTGGTTAAGAATGATGTGACCAGGCGAACATAACGCTCGTTAGGATTAAGCGTCATGCCATTAGGCAGGGTAATGGGGTACCAGTCATAAAATTCAGCACCTTGAGCATTCAGATAATCAGCTAGGACCTTGGGTAGCGTGATAAATAACTCGTTAGCTTGAACTGGCCAAACCAAACTAACATTTTCTATTAAATTTAATTTCTGTACTAATTGCTGTGCGTGTTGGTTGGCGTGTTGTGCCAATTCAAGCCAATGATCATCTTGCAACCAAGCACTAAACTGCGCGCCGAATAAACGTCCTTTAGAAATTAAATGACCTGCGCGTTTACGTAAGTGGGTCATGGCTTGTGCATCGTCTTTGTTAAAGAAGACAACGGCTTCACCACATAAGGCACCGCATTTGGTGGCGCCTAAACTTAATACATCCACACCTGCTTTCCATGTCAATTCAGCTGGGCTGCAATTTAAACTGGCAACCGCGTTCGCAAAACGTGCGCCGTCCATATGCAATTTTAAACCATGTTGTTTACATGTTTCGCTAATGGCTAGGATCTCGCTAGGTGTATAAACTTGCCCTAATTCGTTGGCTTGAGTAATGCTAATGGCACCGACTTGTGAATTATGGGGACTATCGTCTCCTGCCAGTGAAATGTGATCTTGGATGTGATGAGCGTTTATTTTCCCTTCACTTTGGGCAATCCCTAACATACGAGCACCGCCGGTGAAAAATTCTGGGGCAGTGGACTCATCCATAATAATGTGGGAGCTGCTATGGCATAAAACCGTTTGCCAAGGTTTAACCAAACTAGCTAATGCTAAGCAGTTAGCTGCGGTGCCTGTGGGTACAAAAAACACATCAAGTTCACATTCAAACGTGGTTTTTAACTCATCAATAGCGTGCTGTGTAAATTCATCATCGCCATAGCCATGGGTAAAGCCTTGATTGGCTGCCACGATGGCATCAAGAATAGGTTGGGAGGCACAAGATTGGTTGTCGCTAGCAAAAAACATAGGAAATAGCCTTAAATCATATGTGATGATTGTAGTACTTTATTGATTGGATTTGTGCTTTATTCGGATGCCGCCAAATTAGAGGCCAGAGGCGCTATATTTGAGTTCTTTCGCATTTAGCATGCATGAGTCACGAAACCCGTACATCAACGAAGACCATTATCGGGGGTAGCGATATATTGTGAAACAGCGATCTAAAAAACGAGCAACAGTATTAGCTTAAAATCATTGCGCTAAATCTCTTCTGCATTTATTAAGTGACGTATGGCTGTTTGTTAGTGGTTGGTGGCTTTTCTATTAGCATTGCCGTTTTGTTTGCTTATCTCAGTGGAAATGTCTGTTAGCTTAAAGCGTAAGCTTGAAAAATGCATGGTTAGTTAGTATTAAAAGATATCAAGGTGAAAAGAAAATAAGAGGCTATTTTAGTGGGCGCATCATTGGATGATGCGCCGATGGCTTAAATGCTTACTTATTTTTTTCAGTTAGTTGAATGGCGTGATCACAGGCATTGGCGAGTTCTATGCCTTTTTTTATGAAGTGATGGCTAAAATACTCTTTATGCTCATCATGTTCATGAAAATTATGAGGGGTCAGTACGGCAGTTAACACAGGTACTTCGGTTTCTAGTTGAATTTGCATCAGCGCATTGCAAACCGTTTGCGCTACAAAATCATGACGATAAATACCACCGTCAACCACTAAAGCACTTGCTGTAATCGCAGAGTATTGACCGCTTTTGGCAAGTAATTTTGCTTGTAGTGGAATTTCAAACGCACCGGGAACAGGAATCACATCAATCAGTGATACGTCATAACCGCGCGAGGTTAACTCTTTTTTAAATCCATCCAGACTATTTAAAACAATGTCTTCGTGCCAAGTGGCATGCAGAAAAGCAATGCGTTTAGTTGCAGGAGTGAAATTCGTTGAGCTCTGATTCATTATAAAATCCTATACATATAAGGTGAATCAGGGCGAACGGACAGGCAAATACACCATATAAAACGGCATACCTATTATGAGAGGACGCATAGATATACGGTCCTATTTTAGGTTTTGTCTGACACGCTCTCTATCATCCGGACTATAACCGTCGGCTCTGGAATCTCACCAGATCTGCTGACCCTAAAAGAAGAATCTTAAAGGCGCTCGCGGGCTTAGAAATAATTCTTTACCGCCGGTGGGGAATCTCACCCCGCCCCGAGAACGAAATCG
Source organism: Bermanella sp. (assembly GCA_034110565.1). Classification (GTDB taxonomy): domain Bacteria; phylum Pseudomonadota; class Gammaproteobacteria; order Pseudomonadales; family Oceanobacteraceae; genus Bermanella. The sequence continues at coordinate 43,401 of JAWUYY010000062.1, forward strand.
AAATAATTCGACGCACGCAATATACTTGCTTTTACCGCGTGCTGTCAAAATGTGT
>JAWUYY010000063.1:0-45009 GCA_034110565.1 Bermanella sp.
TCGACCAGCTCTGGTAAATCAAAATAAGCGGAATTATCTTTTAAATTAAGCGGGAATTTATTACCCATGGCGGTAGGTTCGTATTCGTCACGGCATGCTTGGCTACAACGACCACGATTACCAGAATTCCCGACACTAACGGAGCTTGAATAACATTGGCCAGAAAATGCGATGCACAATGCACCATGAACAAATACTTCTGTTAATACGTCGGCATCATGGGCAACTTTTGTTAACGCTTTAATTTCAGTTAGGTTGAGTTCTCGCGATAAGTTAACGCGGGTCGCACCTATTTTAGACAAAAACTGGATTTGCCCTTCATTGTGGGTGGTTAGCTGTGTTGAGGCGTGTATGTCTAATGTTGGAAAATGCTTTTTAACTAGGTTAAACATTCCAAGGTCTTGAACGATAATGCCATCGATGCCCGTGTTCACCAGCTTGTTCAATAGCTTAACGATGCCAACGACTTCGTGCTCTAAGATCACCACATTTAAGGTTAAGAAGATCTCGCAGTCATACTTATGAGCCAATTTGACGACACCTGTTAGGTCATCAAAGGAGAGGTTAGCCGCACGGTTGCGGGCATTAAAGGTGTCTAGGCCGCAATATACGGCATTGGCACCGGCCACGATGGCCGCTTTAATTGCATTAACATCACCGCCTGGGGCTAATAGCTCTATTGTTTTAGTCATACAAACCTACTTCAGTCTTTGCCGGGCTAATGTTGTCATTTTGAGCGGGGGATTTTATCTGTCCCCTCTAGGTATTACTATCAAATAATCGATGCAGGCAGCTTGCATACCTTAAGAAGGGCCTAATAAAAGACGGGTTGCAGTGAAAACAGTGCAAGATAAGCAGTTAGTGTCACTAAATGGGCTTATTTAGCTAAGTTAGCCCTGCTGGTGCCTAATGAGGTTGAATAATAAGTTTACTTTAAATCCCCTAGAGGATTTAAAGTAAAGTAGGGAAGCGGATGACTTTTAAGTGACATATCAAATGGCAGTTTTATCTATGATTCACTTTATTTTTATGAGCTTTTAAAGTGATGCAGCTCTAAGTAAGCGCCCCATTGGTTTGTCACCTAGGTGGTGACTAAATTCATCGTTCTCCCATGCTACATTGCCAGCAATCATTACCAGTGGCACCACACCGTCAGAGCGATTAACCAACTGGTCATTGTTATATTCCGTGCGGTGTTGACGAATGATATGGGCTTCGCCGTCGTAGTTAGCTAGTGCTTGTGGGTCAACTAATATTAAATCTGCTACATCGCCTTCGTTTATCGTGCCCGCTTTAACGCCAAATAAATCGGCGGCGTCTTTAGTTAATCGTTTTACGATATAAGTGATATCTTTATCACCACCGCTGGATGCAAGTTTAAGACTGCGTAAATTTACATCATAAAACGCCATGTTGGTTAGGTGCGCACCGCAGTCGTTAAAGCCAGGAATAAGCAGTGGGTTCATTAATAATTCGCGGGTGGTCTCTGGCTTACGGTTAGCGGTGACGGTGCTCCAGCTTAGGTCAAGGTCAAAGGTTCTGAGGAGCTGTAGCATAAAGTCTGCTTCATCATTGATCCAAAAAAAGTCACGATTCACAATCTCTCGTTCTTGTTCACTGCTGTTGCTAGCTGTTTCACCGTTTTTGATGGCAACAATACGATCAAGCAAATGTTGCATGTTTAACCCAACCCAATGGTCAATAGGGCAGCCTTCTATTGTCATGTCATTCAAGTTACGGTTAAAGGCATAGTCTTCAAGATTTATAATACGTTTTAATCTTGCCATGCCCCAGCCTTGCTTACCTTTTAGCCACATTGCTTTAAACGCTTTGATGTACTCAGGGTCGTTAAGAATATTTAGCCTAGCGGTGCGATCTTCTAAATCGGTTTCATTTAGTTTTCTCAGTTCAGGAATTTCTTCTGATAGCGGTGTTATGGCTCCATCAGACCAAACTTTAAACGGTGCCCCCAAAGCCTGTAGGTGAAAGTCACCTTGTACCAGTTTTGAGTTTAAAACGGTGGCGAGTAATTTAGCTAGTCGTAAAATTTTCCAGTTATTTGCCACATCTAATGCGGCCACTACAGTTGTTCTTAATGGTTTTTTATGTAGCTTACCGCTGGTTAGTAAAAACGTTTTGATTGTGTTGATCACACTGTCTTTTGGTGGAGTTGCTTGCCACAGTGCGCCGTGTTCACGTACGACTTGGGTGAGCTGTTTAATTTCATTATATTTAGCAAATTGTGTGGGTATTGTTTTATCACAATTGGGTTGGTTGGCTAAGTAATGGAACGGCAGGGCGTCGGTCGAAAAGCCCGCGTAGCCAATTTTAAGCGCATCGCCTAAGTTCGCCTGCATGGTCTTTAACTCGCTGTCACTTGGGTCGCGGCTTATGCTGTTATCAAAACCCATTGCATCGATACGCAGCATAGAGTGAGGAACGAGAGTGATGACATTTGGGCCAAGATTAAGTTGCTCTAAGTGTTCTAAATACGCTTTTGGTGATGTCCAGTCGACCTTGTCTGCACAACTGCGCAACAATGACTTAGGCAAGTTTTCGACACGGGCAAAGCAATCGACGATAGGGTCTATTTCACCACTGCGTTGATTACCAAAGGCCAGACCTAAACTGCAGTTGGCGATTACGACAGTGGTGGTGCCATGTCTCACTGATTCTGGTAACCCTGGGGCGACTTCTAGTTCTAAGTCGTAATGGGTGTGAATATCAAACAACCCCGGCATGAGCCATTTGCCACTGGCATCAATCACGCGTGTTGCGTTTTGTGTGTTGAGATTTTCCCCGCGAGCAAAAATTTTACCGTTAGCGATTGCAATGTCTTCAACAATAGCGGGTTCACCATTATTAAAAATTTTAGCATTTTGTATTAAGGTGTCGATTATTGCTGATGAACTCATGGGGCTTACCTTTTATAGTTATAAGTTATCGAAATAGCTTGCGAGCATGGCGGCACCTAATTGCAGCGTGACCGTTTTTGATTGAGTGGGGTGGCCGAATACATGGCGATGGACTAAACCTTCTGCCATTGCGAATAAGTTAAATGCAACGGCGTCGGCGTTTTTAATGTTGAAGCTTTGCACAAACAGTAATACGCGCTCATGCAGCAAAACTTCACCTTGGCCTAAAATTGCCGCCAGTTCTGAGTCGAGTTCTTTGCGTTGCTCTAATACTTGATGAAGTTCGGGCGCTTGTTCGTGAAAGGTATAGATGAGTTCAAGTACATGATGAAAAATTTTCTGAGTAGAACCCGTTTTTTCGCTGTCTTTTTGCGCTTTTTCACTCAGTAATAATAACGCTTTTGCCGACGGCACTTGTTGATAGAGATCTTCCATGCGTTGTTTTGCTATGACGCGAAGCATGTCTTCTTTGTTATCAAAATATTGATAAAAGGTGCCAGTGGCAACGCCTGCCAAGCTTGCTATCGTTTTGGCCGTGGTATCGTGATAGCCATGACTAACAAAGCATTCGGTTGCTGCTGCAATTAAAGCGGAGCGTTTTTGTTTGGCTCTCATTTGAGTTGGAATGGCTTTCATTGCTTGGCTCTAATTGTCGGTTATTACGGTTTATGAAGCGTTTGCTTGTAAACAATATAGCTATAACTTGAACTAGACGTCAAGTTCATATTAAATGAATGCAGTTAATAAATGATCTTTGGTTAATCACTATGGTGAATTAGGGGGAAGCATGAGCTTTGAAAATACAGGCAACTTAAAGACGGCCCTTGTCAGCTGGAAGGCAAGCGGCGAATGGCTAGAGCTACAGGGGCATCAAATATTCGTTAAAGACGAAGGCGACAGTCATTTACCTGTGTTGCTGCTGATACATGGTTTTCCAACTTCTAGCTGGGATTGGTATGGCGTTTGGGATGAGCTCAAAACGCGCTTCCGTTTGGTTGCACTGGATATGTTGGGTTTTGGTTATTCAGATAAGCCCAACGTAGGCACCTACTCGATTCATGGTCAGGCTGATATTGTTGAGGCACTGGTGGTAGCCAAATCGTTAGGTCAGTTTCATGTGCTGGCGCATGATTACGGTGATACCGTGGCCCAAGAGCTATTAGCGAGGCAGCAACAAGGCGTGGGTGCGGGTCAATGGTTATCGTGCTGCTTTTTAAATGGTGGTTTATTTCCTGAGACACACCGCGCAATACTGACGCAAAAATTACTGTTGAGCCCGTTAGGTCCATTGATCAATAAATTAGCCGGGTATAAGCAGTTTAGCGCTAGGTTTAGTTCGGTATTTGGTAAACAAACTAAGCCGACAGAAGAAGAGTTGTCGATATTTTGGCAATTAATTAATGAGAAAGGCGGAAAGCATATTTTTCATAATTTAATTACCTACATGCGAGATCGTAAATTACATCGAGAGCGTTGGGTAAGTGCCTTACAACGATCGACTATTCCTTTGGCGTTAATTAATGGTTCGGTTGACCCTGTCTCGGGTGCACATATGGTCGCGCGCTATAAAGAATTAGAATGCCGATTAGATTATCTAGGCGTGTTGGCAAACATCGGGCATTATCCTCAAGTAGAAGACCCAGTTGGTGTTATTGGTCACTTTAATGCGTTTGTTGATGGTCAACGATAACGGTTTTATAACAAATAACGGGTTATGCGTGATGGGCTTAATATTTGAATGTGGGTATTTTTCTTTTTATCTTACGGGGCGATTAAGTCAAATTTGAATATTGAGAATCAATAAAATAATAAAGCCATATATGTCATGGCCGATTATACGGCTACTGCGAGGAGTCATGCGTAATTTTCGAGCCCTACTTTTCATTATCGTCTGTACCACTCAGGTCATGGCTTGCAGCGAGAATGACATCGCAGTGAATGAGGCAGTGCCTTTGGTCATATCATGGCGGGATGCTGTTCAACCTATTGTTATCGGTGATCATGAATTTTATGGTCGAACTTGCTCTGTTATTCAAGTTAGTCGTAATGATGCTGGTATCAAGTCGGAGCGGGTTATATTCAATGTCCCATCTAGGGTTTTTACCCGTTGTGCGAAAGACAAACCTCACAAAAATTATCTAGAGTACGATGGTGAATATATCATTCTAAATGTTGATCGCCAGACTTTTGGTGCTGGCTCATGGACGGGGGAGCGTTATCGAAGTGCAGATTTTAAGACTTGGGAAGAGTATATAGGCGTCACTTGGGTTGATAGTGAAGAGTATGAAGCCTGGAGGAAATTGGGCTCTACGTCTTCAAAAGCGGATTCTGTAAAGAAAATTGTGAAAGAGTAGTCTTAGTGGATTGTTTTAAAAAACACGAATCAACTACTCGCGCCAATATATATCTTGAATTAGCGTCGATTAGCGCTTTTTTCTTAGTATGATTGCTTTGGTTGTTATATTGTTTGTTATTGTACGGCACAGAATAAGGCGTTTTTCTAATGCGCCAACTCACTATAGAAAGAGTTAACATAGCATGGACATAAAACCATTTTCGACAATCATAGACGAGTCGTTGCAGGCAGCTCAGCTAGCCGTCAATGATACCGATACGTATATCCAATTACTTGTTATAGTCATTATTTATGTATTGTCTTTTGCGGTTGCTTATAAAATAAGGCATAGCGTTGGCCTGACCCATAATGAGCCTTTAGGCAGCGCCCATCCTGTACGCAAACTTGCTTTTAGAGTTGGCGGGATATTGTTTCCATTGTTAGCCATTATCCTACTTCAGATATCAACTACAGCAGGTGAAAGCCTTGCATTCACCCCCTGGTTAATTGAAACCGCGATAACGGTTGCCGTGTTATTATTTTTTAATTCTTTAATACGCGTATTTGTTGAGCATGAATTTGCAGCATCTTTATTTAGATGGGTTGGCTTACCTATATTGTTGTTACATTTATTAGGTTTATTGCCGGCGGTTATTAAATCCCTTGAAGACATATCATTAGAGGTCGGTAACATTAGTATATCGGCTTATGGTGTCACCAGAGTCCTGATTTTTGGTAGTTTCTTGTTTTGGTTAGGTCGTGCTTCAAATACGTTTGGTAAGGCAGTTATAAGAAAACAAGCATCTCTTGATGTGCCAACCAAAGAGGTGTTTAGCAAGTTATTTGAAGTGGGCTTATTCTGCGTCGTTATGTTGTTGTTGCTCAACATTATGGGGGTGAATTTGACGACACTTGCCGTATTTGGCGGTGCAGTTGGGGTCGGGTTAGGATTGGGCTTACAGTCCATCGCTTCAAACTTTATTTCAGGAATTATTATACTTTTAGACCGTTCACTAACCGTGGGTGATTTTGTAGAGTTAGATGACGGACAAAAAGGGTTTGTCCGTGAATTTAGAATGCGTTATGCGGTACTAGAAACCTACGATGGCAAAGATATCTTAGTGCCTAACGAAAAATTCATATCTTCTTTGATGGTGAATTGGACTCACAAGGATCCAAAACAACGATACCGCGTCGATTTTTCTGTGCCTTATTCGACAGATGTTCGTAGCATGGTCGAATTTATCAAAGAGGCCGTAGCAAAACATGAACAAGTCATAAGTGGTTTAGATGTGCCGTTTGAAGAGCGACCTGATTGTGAGATAGATAGCTTTGGGGATTCTGGTATTAATATGTTTGTCGAATTTTGGATGTACGGCATCGACGACGGTAAAAATAGGGTTGGTGGTGACTTGATGCTGATTATTTTAGAAACCTTGAAAGAAAATGGTATCGAAATTCCTTTCCCTCAACGTGAAGTTAAGATTCTTAATCCTGAACAGTACACGACAAAGTAGTATTTTAGTCTGGGCTATTGTGCTTCGAATGACATTTAGACTGTTACAAAGATTAGAGGCAAGGTGCGAGCAGGGGGCTTGGACCAAGTTAAGTGAAATTTCTCAGAAAATGATGCTCTGTTACTTTCTGAGCGTGAGTAGCTGAAGCACTTAGCCTAGTGACAGGTGCCTTGTATTATGGCTTTCCTGCCAATACTGCCTGTTATTACGACCTTATTTATCCGTCGCGTTAAGTTTTCTATATTCCGCAGGTGTTTGTGCTGTCCAGCGTTTAAACGCACGAGTGAAAGCACTTAACTCAGAAAACCCAAGGTCATAGGCGATAACGGTAAGCGGTAACTGGGTTTGTTTAAGCAAGTAGAATGCTTTGTTTTGTTTGACCTCATCAACTAAGTCGCTGTAAGAGGAGTTATCATTTTTTAATTTTCGGTATAGAGTCTGCCGACTCATATTCAGTTGTTTAGCCGTTTGTTCTGCATCGAATCCGCCATCGCTTAAATGCTTTTCAATAATACGTTTCACTTTGCTCGAAATACTGCGTTTAAATAAACGTGAAAGTATTTGGTTGGCATAGTTGAGTGTTGCCACGCGCATATGGGGATTGCGACGCTTAGGTTTCATTGCCAGCATTTTACTGTCAAATACCACTTCGCATCGGGCCTGATCAAAGTTGACCTTACATGGGAATACTTCTTCAAATTTATGTGCGTATTCGGGCTTGCTGTGCTGAAAATTGACTTCATAGAAGCGTGATTCTAAGCCAATTGATTTGATTGTCCGCAGCACCACGATAGCCAGAGTGCGCTCGATATCTGGGATGTTATAAAAATCAGGTGATTTGTAGATGTAGCGTAAGTGGCAACGCTTATCGATGTTTTCATATTCTAATTCGATAGCTTCATTAACCACGCTAAACAAGCGGATGTAATGCTCTAGGCCTTCTTTGAGTGTGGCGCTGTTGTACACCACATGTGCGACTAAACCTAAGTCTTCGATGCCTTCATTTTGCGCGATGCTTAAACCTAACTCTGGGCAGTGGCTTTTTTTTATGGCTAAGTCCCACATTGCATGATAAATGCTCAGTGGAAGGCGTTGATCGGCTTCGGTGATGAGGCTTTCATCAACGCCTAATTCTTTGGCCAGCGCATGGGTGTCCATGTTGAACTGTAAGAAAAAGTCGATAATTGCTTGGGCTGAGGCCAACCCAACAGTGGGTTCAGATAAAGCATGCATGCAGAGATAAAACCTAGCATTAACAAAAAATAGTGAAGGCAATATAAGGGGTTATGCAGGCTTCCACAAGCGGCTTAGGCCAAAAAGAGCAACCTACTGAAGCAGATTGCTCTTAGGGTAATTACCTGATTTCGGCCACGGTGATCTTTTCACCATCATGTAATATTGGTGTGATATCCGCGAGGGCCTTTTTGCGCTCTTGAGATGACTGCCATTTTTCCCAAGCTTCAACTGATGTCCAGTTAGTGACAATTAGGCGATGGTTTGGTCGATGAATATCGGTGAGCGATTGGCTAGATATATAGCCTGGCGCCTCTAATACTGCTTTAAGCGTCGTGCGAATGGCGTCTACGTAGTTGAGTTCTAGGCCTTCAGCGATATTACGCTCGATGATTACTTTGATCATGGTTAATCCAATAAATAGCTGTCGATGTATCTAGTTTTTCGTCTTTGCGTTATTCAAGTTAATACGTCTTGTGTGGATATTCAAGTTCTGGGTTATGTGAATCTTTTTGGTCGGACAATCCGTGCTTAATTCTAGGGGTTTAAGGGCGTGAAGAAGGCATTATTATTTGATCAAATAGCCAACAAAGGGTACCCTTCGCGCCCATTTGTTAAATACACGTATTTTAGGTATTCATCTTGATTTCAACGGCTAACATCACCATGCAGTTTGGGGATAAACCCCTTTTTGAAGATATTTCAGTTAAATTCGGTGAAGGAAACCGCTACGGTCTAATTGGCGCTAATGGCTGTGGTAAGTCCACATTCATGAAAATCCTAGGTGGTGAGCTTGAGCCGACCACAGGTAATGTGAGCCTTGATCCAAACGAACGCATGGCCAAGTTGAATCAGGACCAGTTTGCGTACGAAGAATATTCAGTGATTGATACCGTATTAATGGGTCACGCTGAGCTTTGGAAAGTAAAAAGCGAACGTGACGCGATTTATGCCAACCCAAACATGACCGAAGAAGACGGCATGCATGTGGCTGACCTTGAAACTGAATTCGCCGAGATGGATGGCTATTCAGCAGAAGCACGCGCTGGCGAATTGCTATTAGGTCTGGATATCCCAACAGAGCAACATTACGGTCTAATGAGTGCTGTATCACCAGGTTGGAAGCTACGTGTGCTATTGGCGCAGGTGTTATTTGCTGATCCAGAGATATTGCTACTGGACGAACCGACGAACAACTTGGACATCAATGCCATTCGTTGGTTAGAAGGGGTGCTTAACGAACGTAACTGCACCATGATTATTATCTCGCATGACCGTCACTTCTTGAACAGTATTTGTACGCACATGGCCGACTTGGATTATGGCGAATTACGTGTTTACCCAGGTAACTACGATGAGTACATGACGGCAGCGACTCAGTCTCGTGAGCGCATGCTGGCCAATAACGCTAAGAAGCAAGCACAAATTGCAGAACTGAAAACCTTCGTAAGTCGCTTTAGTGCAAATGCTTCGAAAGCTAAGCAGGCAACCAGCCGTGCGAAGCAAATTGATAAAATTAAATTAGATGAAGTAAAAGCCTCTAGCCGTCAGTCACCGTTTATCCGTTTCGAACAAGAAAAGAAATTGTTCCGTAATGCGTTAGTGGTTGAAGAGCTAAAGCAAGGTTATGACGACAATATATTGTTCGATAAAGTCAATCTTATGGTTGAGGTGGGTGAGCGAATCGCCGTGATTGGCCAGAACGGTATTGGTAAAACCACGTTGCTACACACCTTAGCAGGTAAGATGGAACCTATGGCAGGTACCATTAAGTGGTCTGAGAATGCCAATATTGGTTATTATGCTCAGAATCACTCTAGTGACTTCGAGCAAGACTTAAACCTGTATGACTGGATGGATCAGTGGAAAAACGAAGGGGATGACGAGCAAGTGGTTCGTGGTCAACTTGGTCGTATGCTGTTCAGTGCCAGTGATATTAAGAAGTCTGTAAAAGTGATTTCTGGTGGTGAGCAAGGTCGTATGTTGTTTGGTAAGTTGATGATGCAATTTCCGAACATTTTACTACTGGATGAGCCAACTAACCACATGGATATGGAATCCATCGAGGCGCTCAATTTAGCCCTTGAAAACTACGAAGGCACCTTGATGTTTGTATCTCATGACCGTCAGTTTGTAAGCTCCATTGCGACGCGTATCATTGAGATTACGGATCAAGGTATCGTCGACTTCCACGGTAGCTATGATGACTACCTTGTTTCTCAAGGTTTAGATGCTTAAATAGCGTTTAAACTGAGGCACAAAAAAAACGGCTTAAGAAGTGATTCTTAAGCCGTTTTTTTATTGAAACAATGGAAAACTATTTCATGTCTTCTTTCATGCCTTCGTAGGCTTTCTCTGCGCTTTGCTTAGCGCGTTCAGCTGCGGCTTGACCATCGTCTTTCACTTTGTCAGGCATGCTTTCACAGCCGCTTAGGGTGAGTAGGGCAAATAAACTAACTGCCATAATAAGAGGGGTTTTCATAGGGATACCTTTTTATTGTGAGTTGTTCTTTGTAGGTGCTTTTAAGCTTCAAATGCGATTTTAAACCCACCGAATATCATGCGTTTTCCATCGAATGGCATGTCAACGTTTTCCATGTCCATTTTAGGGTCGACCATGGCCGCTTTCATACCTTTGTTGCGGGTGGCCTTATCAGGCCAAACCATCCAGCCAAATACAACGGTTTCATTGTCTGCGCATTTTACAGCCATGGGCATAGAGGTAATTTTGCCTTCAGGGATATCATCTCCCCAGCACTCAGTGACGCTGATCATGCCGTGTTCTTTAAACACGGGAGTGCAGCGTTTTAGCATATCAATATAAGCTTGTTTGTTGTCGGAGGGTACCGCTAGCATGTAGCCATCAATGTAACTCATGGGTAAGAGCCCCTCGAAACAGTTAAGCTAGAATATAGCGCTATAACAAAGGCATCGCCAGAGGCGATATAGAGGTTTTAGCGCTAACCAACTTTATTTAAATGTAAAGCCTGTACTTGCCAGCCATGTTTGGACTTTACCCATTTTTCTTCGAAATCCATTTCGAGTAAAGGGGAGCCATTTTCAAGTGTACGACCGTGGCCTAAAACTTTAGCCTTGCGATCGTTCAATAGATACTCAAGCGCATTCTCCTCAAGAGTGATGCCTGCTTTGAACCACTTACCACTTTGTATGGCTTGTTTAATGGTGTCATAGCGGGTGGTGCGCTCTTCTTTACCTTTAGGGCTGCTTACATAGAAGTCAGATGCTTCAATTTCTTTAAGTACATCTGTATCGCCGTTGAAATAGGCTGTATACCAATGCTCTCTGGTTTTTTTAATATCGTTTAAATCACTCATAATAGTCCGTTACCTCTAAAGTAATTATGTAATGAGTAGGTTACTAACAAATGACAATATGCAGGTGGTGTTATTTAGCTAGCAGACTCAATCTGGGTTTTGTTTATAACCTGCTTTGAGTTTTTTTATTTTCATTAGTTCATTTGAATATAGTAGGTTTTGGCCAAAATAAAAGGCCTAATCATCTCTGATTAGGCCTTTTATTTTAAATCTGAGTGGTTTAGTGGGTTACCACATTAGATCATCCGGAATCTGGTAGTCAGCGTACGGATCATCTTCTACGACTTCTTTCTTAGATGGTTCGGCCTGATACACAATGAAGCTCTCATTGCGTTCACGGATCTTATCAGCTACCACGGCAGGGATAACGAAGTAGCTTTGGTCTAATTTGGCAATGGCCAGCATGCCACGGCTCAGTTGATGCTGTAGTAAGCTAGTCACTTGTATGCGCTTGATCTTGCTGCCATCTTGGAAGTTGTAATCCAGTTCGCCGCCTTCACGTTTAATGGTGTGGTTTTGAATAAGTTGTTTGATTTGGGCGGCTAGGGCTTTGGCCTGCTCTTGTGCTTTACGCTCTTCGTTTAGTTTTTTGTCTTTGTTGAGTTTTTCTTGGCGTGCTTTTTCAGTTTGTAGCTTCACCTCGTCTACAACGTCATCGCCTTTTCGTACCTGTTTGGCGACTTTTTTCTTTGCTCGTTCGGCCTGCTGGACTTTTTTCTTGTTGGTCAGACCTGCTTTTAATAGTTGTTCTTGTAACGATGCCATGACGCACTCACTAATTAGTATGAAAATATGGCCCTATTTTAGTGGTATGAGGCTGGGTTGCCTAGTGTTGCTTTACTCATATGGTTTAAGAGATTGGTAGAGAGTTGCTTTAGGGTATTTGAGCTCTAAGGGAGTTTTCTGTGATCGGGTTAATTTACTGGCCACTAGGGCGTAGCTGTGGTCAATAAGGCGCTTGATTTCACTTTCTGGCAGGCTGCCATCAAGAATTAGGCTATTCCAATGTTTTTTGTTCATATGGTAGCCTGGGATTACGGCGTCAAAAACGTCTCTAAGCTCTTGGGCATGATCAGGATCACACTTTAAATTTAATAATGGAAACTCAGTTATATTTCCGCCACTTGGAGCGAGTAACGCAAACACCTTATTCATTATTTTGTAGACAGGGACAGCAGGGTCAAATGGGTAGCTTAACTGCGACTCAGGTTTCTGACTTAGGTATAACTGCACTTGACTGAGGTCCATAATGATCCTTTTAAGTTGGTAGTTTATGGCGTTAACGTCTGATTATATAATGATGGGGAGTTTAGGAAGCAAGTGAAATTATTAGCGGCTAGCGTTAGTAGTTAGGAAGGTGTTAGCGAATCTCTAAATAGAAAGTTTTTTGGCCAGTATCTCAATATCTATTGGTTTACTAATGAACTCGTTCATGCCGGCTTCTATGCATTTTTCTTTGTCGCCTTTCATTGCGTTAGCGGTCATGGCTATTATTCTTATATTGTTATAATGTTCGCCCGCTTCATTGTTGCGAATGGCCTGAGTGGTTTGGTAACCGTCTAGCAATGGCATTTGGCAATCCATTAAAATCACATCGAATTTAGTTTTATTACTGTTTAATATTTCAAGTGCCTCTATGCCGTTATTCGCAACGATAATGTTAGTATACATGCCTTCTAATAAACCAAGTGCAACTTCTTGATTGATGAGGTTATCTTCCACTAAAAGAATATTTATTGTCTCGTCTGTTATATTTTTTTCTTGCTTAGGTGGTTCTATTCCTTGCAAGGTATTAGTGGTAATAATACTAGGCAGCTTTAGGTTTTTATTGGGTTGAGCTAGAAGTGTTAACGTTTTGTATAGATCTTCTGTAGAAACTGGTTTTGGAAAGTAAGCTTGAAATCCTAAATCAGAAAAATATTGGCTGCTTTTGTGTTGGCACATCGAGGTCATCATTATTAATTTAATATCATTATACTGTTTGTTTTCACGAATTATCTGCCCTAGTTGAACGCCATCCATAAATGGCATTTGCATATCTAAAATAGCAATGTCAATGTTGCTTTCATTGCTGGATTCATTGGCTATCAATGTATTCAGTGCTTCTTTCCCACTATTAGCGATTAGTATTGTTGCATTCCAATTTTCTAACTGTTCCTTTAGTACTTCAAGATTGGTTGTGTTGTCATCCACTATTAATATTGTCAATCTATTGAGATCTATTTTTTGCATAGTAAGACGAGCACTTTCGCTTTTCTTTAGTTTAATGATAAACGTAAAGCAACTGCCTTTCCCTTCTGTACTGGATACATGGATATTACCACCCATTAGCTTACAAAGTTTCTTAGATATGCTTAACCCTAGTCCTGTGCCACCGTATTCGCGCGTTGTGGATGTATTGGCCTGGGTGAATGCTTCAAATAAATCACTTTTCTTTAGTTTTGAAATACCTATTCCAGTGTCTTGAATAGAGCAGGTTAATTCAAGTTCGGATTTATTTTTTTCTTGAAGAGACGCTTTGACGACAATTTCTCCCTTATTTGTGAACTTTAAAGCATTGCTAATCAAATTATTTAAGATTTGTTTGATGCGTATAGGGTCGCCAATAACTTCTGGTAATGTAATTCTATTGGTATCTAAAATAAGCGCTAAACCCTTTTCTTCAGATTTTATCGCTTGTTCTTGTATTATGTTATCTAATAATTTTATGAGATTGAAGTTGGTGTGCTCAATATTTAGTTTCCCAGCTTCTATCTTTGAGAAATCTAATATATCGTTTATTATCGTAAGTAGTGATTGCGCACTATGATTAGCAATTTTAAGTTTTCTAAATTGATTGTCGTTAAGCTCTGTGTTTTCAATTAATGTGAGCATACCAATTACACCGTTTATCGGTGTTCTAATTTCGTGACTCATGTTAGCGAGAAAATCGCTTTTAGCTTGAACGGCTAATTCTGCTTGTTCTTTAGCTTTTACTAAATTATCTTGATCTAATATTTTTTGAGTGATATCTGTTCTTATGGATACATAGCTGGTTATTTTATTTTTAGTGTCTTTAAATGGCACTATTGTCGTATCTACCCAGTAGATACGACCAGACTTTGAGTGGTTGCATATTTCACCATTCCATACTTTTCCTTTACTGATGGTTAGGTACAGATTTCGGAAAAAATCTTTATCATGGAAATTTGAATTTAATATTCGGTGATTACTTCCAATGAGCTCATTTCGGCTAAATTCACTGATTTCAGTGAATTTATCATTTACGTATGTGATGTTACCTTTGATATCTGTAATGGCGACAATAGAATGCTGGTCTAGTGCAAAGCGTTGTTGATCTAATTCTGTCTGTACATCCCTTATTTTTCTTGGTCTTTGATGTGAAGTTTTTATGTCTTTTAGTTTTTCGAAGAGTAATAGAACGATAGCAAGCAAGGCTAGCGTGTTGCTAGTAATGACTATAAGTATGTCAGTTTTTTGATTGGATGCTGATTCGAGAGGTATGCTTTGAGTATAATAAATGACAAAGTGTACTAAATTTATAATTAGGGCAATTACTACGACACTATAAGCAGTCAGTTTAAATGTTGATTTCATATGCTTGGCAGTAAGAATTTATCATTTAATACTCAAATTTCAATGCAAGATAATTACAGGTGTAGATTCAATATAGCTCCTTTTTTCTTGTATTCAAGAAGACGCAGTACGCGTCTTTTATTATGATCATATAGGTGGTTTTGGTAGATTAAAGTAGTGGAATACTACGTAAACAATCACTTTAAACGTTATTGTTTAGGTGAGTCATATGGCTATTTTATCTATATGTCAGTTTTTAATTTGAAAGGTTGATAAATACAATTTTGGTTATATTAATACGGTATGTCATCGTGTTAATTGAGTAGTAGAACGATATAGCTGCACGACTTAAATAGGTGGGTTTACACCTGTTTTTAGCTTATATGGCAGTGATATAGATAGGTTCCACAGACTATTTTCTTAGGGAGTAAGTACTACCTCATAAATGAGCACTTTTTAATAAGGTGTGCTAAAAATCCTGTCCAATACATCGTCCGTGCTTTGCAATATTAGAGCTATCTATTGCTGATTGTCATGATTCTGTCGTCGAATAGTGTTTTCTATTGATCTAATCTAGTATTGCTTTCGTAAGTTATCGAAGCAGGCTAGTCTGTGCATGTCACTCACAATAAGTACTTTATATTCTATTTTATAAAGTACACATCAATGTAAGGAATCATTATGGCAACGGTTACTCTTCAAGGTAATGCATTTGATACACAAGGCGAGTTACCAAAGGCAGGTTCTAAAGCCCCTGCGTTTACGTTAGCACAAGGGGATCTATCTGATCTGACGTTGGCTGATCTTGCAGGTAAACGCGTTATTCTTAATATTTTTCCGTCTGTAGATACCGCAACCTGTGCAACCTCTGTACGTAAGTTCAATGAGAAGGCGGCATCTTTGGATAACACAGTAGTTGTTTGCGTATCGGCTGATTTGCCGTTTGCGCTTAGCCGTTTTTGTGGTGCAGAGGGTATAGAGAATGTAAAAGTGGCGTCTAGTTTTCGTTCTAGCTTTGGTTTGGATTACGGTGTTGAGTTTATCTCAGGCCCGCTAAGCAAATTGTTATCTCGCTCTGTGGTGGTTATTGATGAAACCGGTAAGGTTTTACATTCTCAACAAGTAGCAGAAACAGTCGATGAGCCGAACTATGATGCAGCATTAGCGGTTTTATAGCTCTGAAATTAGTCTACAAAAAAAGCCGTTGGATCTTAGTATCTAACGGCTTTTTTTGTTTTTGCAGGTTTTAATAAAGACTAGCTTTTTTGGCCGGCTAGACTGCGTAAGCGTTGTTGCTCGCGTTCTACTTCTTTGGCTTTACGATGGGCTTCAATGGTGTCTTTCACCTCTGAGCCAATATGGGCTTCGCCGCGCAGCTTGGCTAACTCTACTTGTTTTTCACGCTCGGCAAAACGCTGGCGTTGTTCGTCAGTGATTTTATCGTAACAGTGTGGGCAGCTAACCCCTTTTTGATAGCGGGTATCGAGCTTTTCATCTTCCGTGATAGGTAAGCGACATGCATGGCACTGATCATATTCGCCTCTTTCTAATTGATGGTTAACGGTGACGCGTTCATCAAATACAAAGCATTCCCCATCCCATAGGGTGTTGTCTTGTGGTACTTCTTCTAAATACTTAAGGATACCGCCTTTAAGGTGATATACCTCTTCAAAACCTTGCTCTTTCATATATGCGGTGGATTTTTCGCAGCGAATACCTCCGGTGCAAAACATGGCCACTTTTTTATGCTTGGCAGGGTCTAGGTTGTCTTTCACGTATTGCGGAAATTCACGGAAGGTATCGGTATTAGGGTTGACGGCGTTTCTAAATGTGCCCACTTGGTATTCGTAATCGTTACGCGTGTCGACCAATATAACGTCAGGGTCACTAATTAAAGCGTTCCAGTCTTTGGGCTCAACATAGGTGCCCACCACTTGTTTTGGGTCGATGCCTTCAACCCCCATGGTGACGATTTCCTTTTTCAGTTTCACCTTGGTACGGTGAAATGGCGGAATATCGGTATAAGACTCTTTGTAAACAATATCGGCTAAACGCTCATCGTGCTTAAACCAAGCAAGTAGGGTATCAATGGCTTCACGGGAAGCGGCAACTGTACCGTTAACACCTTCACTGGCTAACAATAGAGTGCCACGAATTTGGTTGTCTTCCATCACCTTTAACAGGTTAGGGCGAATGGCTTCGAAGTTGTCTAGGGTGACAAATTTGTACATGGCGCATACAACAATGCTGCCAGTGTGTTGAGACTGGGTCATATTTTCTCCTGCTGACCGAAGCGTAATTCCGGCGCATTTAGTGTTTTGTAGTGTGCTGAATGAATCAACAGGGCGGGATTATAGAGTTTTTAAGCCATTTGTGAAGGCTAGGAGGAAATTGAGCCTGCTATTGCATATGACAATAGCAGGCTGATATTAGAGTTTTTACTGATACTTAGTGGCAAGCATGTCAAATACAGCGCGAATCCCCATGGCTTCGCCGCCTATTGGACGACCTGGCAAGCTGCGGTTGTTCCACGCCATTACGTCAAAGTGTATCCATGGGGTGTCTTTTTTAACAAATGCTTCAAGGTATAGCGCTGCGGTAATCGCACCACCAAATGGCGTGGGGACGCTGTTAACCATATCGGCAATGTCACTTTTGAGCATGTCTTTGTAGGCTTGATGCAAGGGTAATTGCCAGACAGGGTCCTGGCTTTTCTCACTGGCGAGCATTAGCGCATTGGCGGTAGCTTGGTCATTCGCGAAAAAGCCCGGTAGCTCAGTGCCAAGGGCTACACGGCATGCGCCCGTTAGGGTAGCGAAGTCGATAATAATCTCAGGCTCGTCATTGTTGGCTTCACTTAAGGCATCACACAAAACTAGACGGCCTTCGGCATCTGTATTATCGATCTCGACGGTTAAACCATGGCGAGTCGTTAGAACGTCTCCTGGGCGAAAGGCGTTATCTGATACTGCATTTTCAACGCTCGGCACCAATACACGCAGGTTAATGGGCAAATTATGGCTCATGATTAAGCGGGCAAGCCCCAACACATGTGCCGCACCACCCATATCTTTCTTCATGTTACGCATGGCGCCACCAGGTTTTAGGTTTAGGCCGCCACTATCAAAACAAACACCTTTACCGACTAAGGTCACTTTTGGGTCTTCAGCCTTACCCCAGTGCATATCTAATAAGCGTGGCGCGTGGCAACTAGCGCGACCAACCGCATGAATGATTGGGTAGTTTTGAGTAAGCAAGTCGTCGCCGATTATTTCACTAAACTGAGCATTAAACTCAGATGCAAGGGATGCCATGGTGGTGGACATGTGCTGGGGCATCATGTCGCTGGCTGGTGTATTGATCATGTCTCGCACAAGGGTTGCAGCGGCGATGAATTTCTCTGCTTGATCAATCAAGGCTTTATCCGCAACGGCCAATTTAGCTTGCCCTTGGGTGACGGTTTTGTATTTATCAAAACGGTAGCTGGCTAAGCCAAATGCGATAAGGGTGTTTAATTGATGCTCAGGGTTGGCTTTAAGCGCAAATGTTTTAGCGGGCAATACCTTGGCTAGATCACCACAGGCAAAAAATTGAGATAAATCGTCGCTAACAAAAATAGCGGTTTCAAGCTGGCCATCTTTGCTTGGAATAAGCGCAAGACCTTGTTCTTTGAATTGGCTTTGATCAAGCCAGTTTTGAACAAACGTGTCTTGTTGTTCTAGCCATTGTGTATATTGGTTTTTCTCGAATAGGTGTAAAGGAATGCCGTTTGAATCATGAACAATAATGTTTTGCATAATGAATCCTTAATACAATTTCGCCTAGTTTAGCATGCCTCAAGGTGTAATCGGCACTGCTTTAGTTGGATCTTTCTAGGAAGAGGCGTTTGCATTAACTGTAAAATATCCAATTGATTTAACAAGGCATCAACACTGGTTTTTTCTTGTTCGTTAAGTGCTTGGTAAACCGTTTGTATGCGTTGCCACATCCATAGGACATAGCTTAAATTAAGTCGCTTTGATTGCTGACCATTAATGATAAGGGTGGTATTGCTAAATTTACGCGGAAGTTTGTCTGTGTTGGGTTGGCAGGCGCACCAATTGGTAAACCCGGCGATGCTGGCTTTAATAATAGGAACGTGGGTTTGACTCCAAACTTGCAATAATGGCAAGAGACTGACCGGCAAGGCAGCGGATGTTAACCATTCACCTTTATGTAAATTGATTGGCCCGTTAAGTGTATTGATCCATTTCAGAATATGTGGGTATGGGCTTAATAATTTTTCAGGGAAAGGATCACGATGAAGGTGCGCGTAAATAGGGCCATACATAGAAAAATCAGCCAGGCTTGGGCGCGAGCCAAATAGAAAAGTATGCAGTGCCAAGTGCTGGTTTAAATAACTTAAAATAGAGTGTGTATTGGATTCAAGAGGTTGCTGCATTGCATCGTTAATACCTAATATCGGTAAGTATGCAGCCATTTTTCCGCCTATTCTTTTACCAATATAGGTTTGCATAAACCCTGGGAACTTGGGCAAAGCGCTGCGGCCGAATTCTTTAAAAATAAATGCGCGATTTTCAGGGTAGTGCCAGCGATAGTGTAGGGCAGATAAAGGTAACCATTCATCACCCAATAGCTCTAATAGATAGGATGATATTTTATGTAAAGGTTGTTCTGGTGTGATAGATCTTGATGGGTAGTTCGATTCGTAATGATCAAGAATGGCGCTGCTATCTTGTAGGATTTGATCATCGTCGTAAACGACAGGCATGATCACCTGGCCTACATCTTTCTTGATTTTAAAATTCAGCTGCCAAACGTTAGGCACGATATATTGTGGATCGAGTTGCTTATATTTTAGATAGGTATGAACTTTTGCGGTGAAGGGGCTGACATCCCAACCGTATACTTGAATTTTAGACATGTAATATTCTTATTCTATGACCCATGCGCTAACGTTAGCAGGGCAGGAACATACATGGCAACTTTGTTGTGCAGATAAAAACATGAAAGTGGCTAGATGCCACTTTCAATACTGCCTGACTTACTCAGGAATAACATCTTCAGCTTGTGGGCCTTTAGCGCCATCTGTTACTGTCATAGTAACTTGTTGGCCTTCAGCTAGGCTTTTACGCCCTGATGCATTGATTGCACTGAAGTGAACAAAAACATCTTTGCCGCCTTCTTGCTCAATGAAACCAAAACCTTTTTCGTCGTTGAACCACTTAACGGTTCCGTTAACACGTGACATTTTTCTACTCTCTTTCAGGCCAACTTAGTTGGCAGTTTAACTACTGTTATTCGCATTATACGAAATAGCAGCATCGATTAGACTTACAAACTGTGAATTACAATAAGTAAATCAGGGGTCATATTAGACCCAATTGTTTTTAAAGAAAACAAAAAAGTGTACAAAAAAACCACTTTTTTCGTTGAATATCATCAAATTTTGAAATACGGAGTGAGGATTCAAAAAATAATAAAAATCACCCATATAAAGCAAGATCTGGTCATGAAATTGCAACGTAAATAGCGTACGTAGCTACATATTGCGTCGGTATTCTCCGCCAGCTACGTATAGTGCATGGCTTATTTGTCCAAGTGAGGCATGTTTAACCGCCTCTATTAAACTGGTAAAGGTGTTACCTCTTTCCATGGCGCAATGCTGTAATGTCTGTAACGCTTGTTCGGTATGGGTTTGATGCTGCTGGTGAAATTGCTCAATATTGTTAATTTGCTGATGTTTTTCATTGTCGCTTGAGCGAGCCAGCTCTAAATTACCACTGATATCTTGGCTATCACGTCCTAAAAAGGTATTCACACCGATGATAGGCAAGCTGCCATCGTGTTTCTTATGCTCATAGTACATGGACTCATCTTGAATTTTGCTGCGTTGATACATGGTATCCATGGCACCTAATACGCCACCGCGATCGTTTAGTCGATCAAACTCTTGATAAACAGCTTCTTCAACCGTATCAGTCAGTTGATCAATGAAATACGAGCCCTGTAACGGGTTTTCGCACATATTCATACCCAGCTCTCTATTAATAATAAGCTGAATAGCTACTGCACGGCGTACGCTGTCTTCGGTAGGCGTAGTGATGGCTTCATCGAATGCATTGGTATGTAAACTATTGCAGTTATCGAATAGGGCGTACATTGCTTGCAAGGTGGTGCGAATGTCGTTGAATTGAATCTCTTGAGAGTGAAGTGAGCGACCAGAGGTTTGAATATGATATTTTAATTTCTGTGAACGTTCATTTCCGTTGTAGCGGTGTTTTATGGCTTTAGCCCAAATACGGCGAGCCACTCGGCCTATAACGGCATATTCTGGATCCATGCCATTACTAAAAAAGAAACTTAAATTCGGCGCGAAATCATTAATGTCCATGCCGCGGCTTAAGTAGTATTCAGCAATGGTGAAGCCATTGGCTAATGTAAACGCTAGTTGGGTGATAGGGTTCGCACCAGCCTCTGCAATGTGGTAACCACTAATGGATACACTGTAGAAATTTCTTACATCGTGATCAATGAAATACTGCTGAATATCTCCCATCATGTGCATGGCAAATTCAGTCGAGAAAATGCAGGTGTTTTGTGCTTGGTCTTCTTTTAATATGTCGGCTTGTACGGTTCCACGTACGGTTTTTAACGTACGTTGTTTAATCTGTTTGTAAGTTTTTTTATCTACAAGTAAGTCGCCACTAATGCCTAATAAGGCTAAACCTAAGCCGTTATTGCCTTCGGGTAGCTCACCTGTATAAGAAGGCTTTTTATTGTTTTTAAAGTATTCATTAATGGTGTCTTGTGCTTTTTCCCATAATTTATTTTCTTTTAAGTATTTTTCAACTTGCTGATCGATTGCAGCGTTAATAAAAAACGCTAGGATAATAGGCGCTGGGCCATTAATCGTCATGGAAACAGACGTAGTAGGCGAGCATAAATCAAACCCACTATAGAGTTTTTTCATATCATCAACGCTTGCAATGCTGACACCTGAATTGCCTACTTTGCCAAAGATATCCGGTCTTAATGCGGGGTTTTCCCCATATAAGGTAACACTGTCAAATGCAGTCGATAGCCGTGCTGCATCTTGCCCCTTACTCAAATAATGGAAGCGATGGTTAGTACGCTCAGGCGTGCCTTCACCAGCGAACATACGAATAGGGTCTTCACCTTGTCGACGATAAGGGAAGACACCCGCTGTATAAGGGTAGAACCCGGGTAAATTCTCTTTACCCAAAAACAATACCCAGCTTCCCCAGCTTTCATCTTGTGGTGCTGCGACTTTGCATATGTCTAAGTGGCTTAGGCTTTTTTGGTAGTTGCTTCCTTTAATAGTTTTATCGCGTACTTGATACTCATAGTGTTCAGCAGTGACGGATGCTCTTTGCTGTGGCCACTGCTTTAATATGGTAAGTAAGCTGGGATCTATATTTTCTAAGTGGTTTTCATAGCGCTGGCGCAAGAGTGTAAATGCATTATTCTCTTTTACGGATTCTTGTAAATAATGTTCTAACGGATTAGGCAGGGCAGGGTCGCTTAATTCTCTTAATGCTTCATAACAATGCTGGGCTTTAGTTGCACTGATACTTTGTTGTTGAATAAGAGATTGTTGTTGGCGGCCATTGTCAGAGATATCGGTTAAGTAGCGGTTACGATTACTAGGAATAATAGCCGTACCTTTTGGTTCTACTGCACTAAAACGTGATATGTATTGGGCAGTTTTGGCAAAGTTTTCATTTGTTTCTTGCAAGCGGAGCACTAACGCGTCGAAAAACCAATTGACACCTGGGTCGTTAAATTGGCTGGCAATGCAGGGATAAACCGGTACTTTTTCATCTGCTATGACAAACTCATTATGATTGCGACGCCATTGTTTTTTAACATCACGTAAGGCGTCAGAACTGCCGGATTTTTCAAATTTATTAATCACAATACAATCGGCAAAATCTAACATATCGATTTTTTCTAATTGGCTGGCGGCTCCAAATTCACTGGTCATGACATAACTAGAGACATCCACGTAATCCACAATTTCACTATCACTCTGACCAATGCCTGCGGTTTCGACAATCACAAGATCAAAACCTGAGCTTTTTAAAAACTCGATGGCATCGGCCAACATGACATTAGTGGCGGCGTGCTGACGTCGAGTGGCCATCGATCGCATAAATATATGTGAGTGTCGCAGGCTATTCATGCGAATTCGGTCTCCCAGTAATGCGCCACCCGTACGACGACGAGTTGGGTCAACAGCTAAAACCGCAATTTTCAGCTGAGGTAAGAACTGGGAGAAACGATTGAGAAGCTCATCAGTTAGGCTTGATTTACCTGCACCACCTGTGCCTGTGATTCCCAATACAGGTGCTTGTGTGTTTGTACACCACTGGCTACGTAAGTGCTTGAGTTCTTCGGGTGATAGTGTGTTGTCCTCAAGTGCACTGAGCACTCTGGCTATGTCGATGGGCGCGCGTAGTTCTGTTTGTGGGGCGATATGTTTACGACGTTTTTCTGCGCGCACAACCACGTCATCTATCATGCCCAGCAATCCCATCTTCATCCCGTCATTAGGGTGATAAATGCGCTCAACACCGTAATCGTGGAGTTGTTGGATTTCTTCTGGGGTGATAGTGCCGCCACCGCCGCCAAATACAGAAATGTGTTCGGCACCGGCTTGTTTTAGGCGATCAATTAAGTATTTGAAATATTCAGTATGCCCGCCCTGATAAGAACTCAAACAAATGGCGTCGGCGTCTTCTTGCAGCGCCGCATTAAGCACATCCTCGACACTGCGATTATGCCCAAGGTGAATAACTTCTACGCCTTTATCTTGAATGAGGCGACGCATGATATTTATGGCAGCATCGTGGCCGTCGAAAAGACTGGCCGCGGTGACAAAACGCAAGGGCTGTTGGTTCATATTCAACCTCAATTAACACTGATCTATACAGTATTTTTTATTGTTATTTTTAGAGTATTGAATTCAGTCTAGCCCTAACGGTAGGTGGGCAATAGGGCCAATTAGGCCCTGAGGTGAAATAGATTTAAACGGTCAATTTATTTGGAAGAAAAGGTCACAAGTTACTATGTGATAAAATTTTATGAGTTAATTAACAGGTTAATTCTGTGTAAAAAATTAAGACGAACAACTGATTTCTAATGTTTTGCCCCAGTGCGGTGGTAAATTAGCGTATTCGTCATGTTCTGTTTGTTCATCAAATGGATGTTGCAAAATCGTAAATAGTTTTTGCACTTCGCTGTAATCACCATTTTCGGCAGCACTAATGGCATTTTGTGCAAGATAGTTTCGCAGGATGTATTTAGGGTTGACCCGATTCATACGAGTTTCCCTTACGTTATCATGTTCAGTGTTAAGCGCTTGCTGGTTGTTAGCTAAGCTTGTGCTGTAGGCGTTAAACCATTGATCAAAAGCATTAATATCTAAGCACAAGTCCCGTAGGTGGGTGTGTGTATCTTGTTTGTGGATGCTAGATAATTGTCGAAAGAAATAGCTAAAATCTAATTTGCAAACGGCCATCATGGCTAAGGTTTTTTCGATAATATCTTTATGTTCTTTAGCATTACCAGTTAAACCTAATTTAAGCGCCATTTTGGTTAAATAATATTGTTCAAACGTATCAGGGTAGCTATCGAGTGCAGCGACGAGTTTATCTTTGTTGGCCAAGGGCAATAACGCTTGGGCCAAAACAGCGAGATTCCAGTTGGCAATATTAGGTTGTTGATCGAACGCATAACGTCCTTGATGATCACTGTGGTTACAAATAAAACCCGCGTCGTAATCATCAAGAAAAGCAAAGGGGCCAAAATCAAATGTGTCACCAGTAATCGACATATTATCGGTGTTCATAACGCCATGAGCAAAACCAATGCTTTGCCAGTGAGCTAAAAGGCAGGCTGTACGAGTTAATACGGCTTGAAAAAAATCCGCGTAAATATCGTCGGTTTCTTGGTTTAGTAGATC
The DNA here is from genome assembly GCA_034110565.1 of Bermanella sp. Lineage (GTDB taxonomy): Bacteria > Pseudomonadota > Gammaproteobacteria > Pseudomonadales > Oceanobacteraceae > Bermanella. The sequence continues at coordinate 24,900 of JAWUYY010000063.1, forward strand.
AGGGAAGTGATATTTAATGACATGATCACACAAGCTTTTAAGTAAGGCGGTTTGCCCAGTGAAGGAGCAATATTCAAAATGCCCAAAACGAATATGACTTTCACTGATGCGCAAGACGGTTGCCCCCGTCTCAGTGTGTTCACGATAAACGGGTGTGTCGGTATCGATCACGCATAATGCACGGGTAGTTGGAACGTTTAGGGCAGCTAATGCTTCTGAGCACAAAAATTCACGGATGCTTGAGCGTAATACCGCACGACCGTCACCTTGGCGTGAGTAGGGGGTTAAGCCTGCGCCTTTTAAATGTAAATCCCAAATTTTACCGTCATGTTCCACTTGGCTTAGCAGCACACCACGGCCATCACCTAAATCAGGGTTATAATATCCAAATTGGTGGCCTGTGTACTTCATGGCAACAGGCTGCCAGTTACTTAACAAACTGTGACCAGAAAGTAACTTTAATGTGATCTCATCGTGAAGTGATTGTTCATCTAACCCTAATAATTGCGCGCAGGCAGGGCTGTAAGCAACCAGCTTCGGGTTTGATAGTGCTTGCGGCGTAACAGAACTATATAAGGTATTAGGGAGTTGCTGAAATGTTTGAACGTAGTTTAGCTCTAACCAGTTATTCATAATGATCTCGCGATGACAAGATCACAGTATACCTGTGATCAAGATTTCATGCTTTGTTTGTAACCACTGTAGAGCACTAAGAAAATACCGCCTAGTATGCCGCTACTGGCTAGCATAAAGGTTAGGGTGATTGCTTCATGATTCCAGACCATACCACCAATAGCCGCTAAGATAGGCACGCTTAACTGCATGACGCCAGCACTTAATGAAGTGAAAGAAGGCAGCACTTTATACCATAACCAATAACCTAAACCAGACATAATGGCGCCTGATGCAACGGCTAATAAAATGCCTTGGCTTGTTATATTAGCCGTCTCATGTAGCCAGTAAAGTGGTAGTAAAATAATGCAAAAAAAGATGCTATAAAAAAAGTTTTGGGCAGTGTCTTTTTGTGGGTTTTGACTTGCCTTGCCTGTGATTGTATAGAAGCCCCACGCAATGCCGGCCACTGCCATTAATAGTACCCCAGATGCTTCTGGACGTTGTGCACTTGGAATCATCCATGCTGCAAAGCTACTTAATGCTAGGACTAAGCCGCCTAGTTCAAGCCATGTACTGCGACGCCCTTGAATATATTGCATAAGCAACATAGTTAGCTGAACACAAACAAATAAGATAAGCGCTCCTGCTGCAGTGCCAAGCATCAAATAAGCAATTGAAAAACAAGCAGCATATACAAATAAATAAGCGGCTTGTTTTATTCTTGCTAGATTGGGTTTTTCAATAATTGAGTGCTGGTGGTTCATTATAAAAAGCAGTGCAATTAATATAATGGCACCACTTATTAAACGAATAATTGTAAAACTATTTGCGTCGATTAATCCGTCATTTAATGCAAGTCGGCATAAAACACTGTTGCCTGCAAATGCGAGTAGGGCGAGTATCGTTTGTAAGGTTAAAAAAACGGGAGACATGTTAATTGTCTTTTTTCATGTTTTTCAGTAACTCTTTTAATTCTTGTGCTTTTTCTGGATTGCTCATAGCGATTTTTAGTTTTTCTCGTGCGCTGTTGGCATGGTCAAATTCTTTTTTACAGCAATCTTCGTATTTTTTGCCACTGCCGCATGGACAGAGTTCATCATCTTGATTCATGTGTGTCTCTTTCAAAATATATTACAAATAAGTCTAGCTTGGGTACAGAGGCTGTAATGGTGATGAAATATGGGCTTTTGCAGGTTTAATACTGCGAATAAGTTGCCATAAATGCTCACCTTGCCACGCGCTGTTGCCACTAGATGAATATAGCGTGTAATCGAGCTCTTGTAGAGCCTGTATAAATTCACGGCTGTCATCTAATGAGGCCACTTGCTCAAGGCCAGTTATGTTTGTTAAACCTTGCGCCCGTGCCCAGTTTAAAATGGCTTCTCTCGCTGCTTTAGCATCATTGTTACGGCATGCGGTTTTTATCTGTTTAAGATTACCCTGTAAGGATTGCTGAGTTTTTTCATTATCTTCAACGTTAGCGGGCTCTTGGTATTTGCGCCACAGTAAGTAACTGGTGATTAGCCAAAGCAGCATGAATATCAAACTTAACACAGGCCAAAATTTGGCCGTGGTATTGGCTTGGCTTGTGATGGGCAGTTCAGGCGTAATTTCTTCTCGCTGGATAGATTGACTATCTGAAGTGGGCACGGCGGGGTTATTTGATAGACTTTTCGGTTTAAAATCGCCTGCGATTTTTAATGTTTGTGCAGGCATGACGGCGTATTCGATGCGACCTGCTTTAATATCAAACCAAGGAATGCGAATTTCAGGTAAGCGAACTTCACCACTTTGAGTCACTACTACGGCAATGTTTTGGCTGACAATACTCGTAATGCCATTGTCATCATTGATATCTTGGCTTTGGGCTTGTTCAGGGTAGTATTTAAGTTGAGGCACTTCACCTAGAGCGAGCTTTGGTAATTGCGCGGCACTTAAACCTTCTGCTTTTAGCGTTAATGCCAGAGTAATTGGTTCACCTTGGTTTAAGTTTTTAATATCACCAAGCCACTTGTAATCTAACGTCAGATTTTTAGCGGGTAACCAGGTACTGGATTGCGGATAATTGGCCGGTTGTGGCAGTACCTGAATACGAGTCGGTGGATGACTAATAGAAATAGGACGACCAGGGCGCCAGCGACCATTACTTACTTCGCCAGTGTAGCGTGGCCCTGGGATAATTAAATCACCACTAGTTTGTGCGAAAATTACAAAGCGGCGCTCGAATACATCAAAACTGCGGCCATTTAGTTGGGTGCGATACTGTTTGGTTTCCCCTAGTGGTTGAACAACGGCATCTTCTACGACGACATCGTTAAGTTGGCTATTATCTAACGGTACGGAAAAATAGAGCTTTTCGCTGTAAACAATTTGTCCTTGTACATAGCTGGTTTTAATATCGGTTTCAGCGTGAAAGAACACATCTTGCTGTTGATTTTGTAGGCTTGGGTCCAGTTTACTGACGTTGATTTGAATGGGCTTAGTGCGTTCGCCATTGTATGTGATAGAAGGCAAAACCAAATTGCCTTTACGCTTAGGTGAAAGGGACACCGTCCATACTGTCCATGATTCACTTTTACCATTGATGTATTGAAAGCTATTTTTACGCTGCTGATTAATGATATTAAATTGCTGCTCTAGCGGAGAAAGGTCAGGGTCCCCTGAGAACACATTGCTATTGTAGCGCAGTGTTAACATAAGGGATTCACCTTCGCCAATGTTGGCGCGATCCACGCTGGCTTCAAATGCTACCGCAAAAGACTGGCTGGCAAGTAAGCTGAAAAATATAATACAAAAAAAGTGTCTCACCACGGTTTACGCTCCTTATCTTGCTCTGTATTGCCTTGGCGCTGTTGATACTGGTATAAGAATTTATTACGTAATAAGCCACCTGGGTCATCAGGGATACGTTGTATCCATTGTTTCATGGCTTGCTCTTGCTCTAAGTCTTCTTGGCTCTTAGGCTGGGTCTGCATGCTGGTAGACTTGTTTTTCTCGTCGCCTTGTTGTTCATTTTCGCTTTGCTGTTGCGCCATTTTTTGTTTGAGTTTTTCCATTTCTTCTTGACGCTGTTTTTCAGATTCGGTTTGTACTTTATCTAGCGGATTGTCACTATTTGATTTGTCATCATATTTAGAGCCGTTTTGTTCTTGGGCATCATTTTTTTCATTTTCGGTGCTTTGTGCATTTTGTTTATTCGACTTTTTACCGTCTTGTGATTGACTGTCTTTTGAATCGCTCTGATTAGAGTCACTTTTTTGCGACTCATCTTTATCTGATTGTTCGCCAGATTCTTGGTTCTGCTTATCTGAGTTTTCTTGTGAGTCAGACTCATTTTTATTTTGCTGATCTTGATTGAGCTTTTCTAATATAGCTTTATTAGCTTTAGCGTCTTCAAGATCAGGTTCTTTTTTTAATGCCGCGTCATATGCAGCAATGGCTTGATCAAGTTGTTGTAGTTGGGCCAATGCGTTGCCTTGATTGTAAAGGCTTTGCGCATCATCAAATTGCTGCCAAATATCCAGAGCACCTTGATAATCCCCAGCTTTATATAGACTACTGGCTTTCCATTTTGGGTTGTTAAAATGCTCAGCTGCTTTTGCTGGGTCTTGCCCAAAATATTTTTCACCTTGTTGATCGCCATTTAATAAAATGTCAGGCAATTCAACTTGGGCGTAGCTGTCATTGGGGTGCAGCATAATAAGCAGGGTAACGCTTAAAACAATGCCTTTTCTAAATGCACCTAGGCTTAAAAACAGCAGGGGTAAAAGTAACCAGTAACCACTGTCTAGCCATTGATCAAACTGCATTTTTTCATCTTCATCTTTTTGGAAGTGGGTCGACAAGTCAAAACTTGAAAGTAGAGCACTGATATCTCGATCGTTATTGCTTAAACGCTCGATTTTAGCGCCGGCGGCTTTGGCCAATTGTTGCAAGTTATCCCATTCAAGTGGCGGCATGATGACTTGCCCTTTACTGTCTTTAAAAAAACGGCCGTCCGGTTGAACCATGGGTGCACCTTGTTCGGTACCCACGGCTAAAATGGCTAAACGAATATTGGCTTGGCTTAAAAGGCTGGCGACAGGTTGAATGTCTCTTGGCTCAACACCATCGGTGATGAGTAATAAGGTGCGTGGTGAGCTGCCAGCTTGCTCAAATAGATTAACCGTTTCTTGCGCAAGCTTAACTAGGTTACTACCTTGGCTTGGCATAATGTAGGGATCTAGTGGCGACAATAGTGATTTAATCGTGTTGATGTCTTGTGTGAGTGGGCTGACCACATGTGCATCCCCTGAGTATGCAATTAAACCGATATTTTGCCCTTTTTGTGTTTCCAAAGCGTCGATAATTTTATATTTAGCACGCTGCACACGTGACGGGGCAATGTCTTGTGATGTCATTGAGAGGGATAAATCCAAACCAATAATCAAGCCTTGTTCTGAGCGGTACACCTCAGAGCTTTGTTTTTGCCAGCTAGGCCCACTTAATGCTAATACGCCTAATAATGCGCCTAGCCAAAGCGCTGATTGTATATAGCGCTGCGTGCTTTTTACCTGAGTTTGAAATAACACATATTGTTGCAGTTTTGGCGAAATAATAGACTGCCAATTACCTGCTTTTAACGGTTTAATTTGTTTAAAGAAAAACAAAATCGCCAAGGGTAAAATTAATAGTGTCCACTCAGGGCGCAATAGGTGAAAGTCAGACATTGGCTTTCTCCTTGTTTTTAAAGGTTGGCAGTTTTAGTGAATGAAACCAGCCTTGTTGCGTGCAGAAAATAATACTGGCCAGTAACAGCGCCAATGCTAATGGATAATGGAATAGAGATTTTTCTGGTCGAATCATCTGCTGTTGCACTTCAATTTCTTCTAGGTCATCCAGTAACGCATAGATCTGATCAAGCTCTGCTAAGTTTCGCGCTCGAAAATATTCCCCGCCAGTGCTCGTGGCTATCTCAATTAAAGTAGGTTCATCTAGGTCACGGCTAGGGTTTACTCTGCGCGGTCCAAAAAAACCTTGTTTGATGAGTTCATCCGCGCCAATACCTATGGTGTATATTTTAACCCCAGCTTGGGCGGCTAGTTTAGCTGCTTGTAAGGGTTCTATTTCGCCTGCGGTATTTTGCCCGTCGGTTAGTAAAATCAAAACACGATTTGATTCAGGTAGTGATTGTAAACGTTTCACTCCTAAACCGATGGCATCACCTATGGCGGTTTGCTTTCCGGCCAAACCTAACACAGCTTCATTTAATAATTGCTCAAGCGTGGTTAAGTCAAAAGTCAGCGGGGTTTGGATATAAGCTTTAGAGCCAAATAATATCAACCCTAGGCGGTCGCCTTTGCGTTGCGTGATAAAATCTGTAAGTACGACCTTAACCGCTTGTAGACGGTTTATCAGTCGACCATTTATAGCCATGTCTTCTTCTGCCATGCTGCCGGAAATATCAACCGCTAGCATCATATTACGATCGGTCTCGATGATGGATTTCGGTTCACCAACAAAATTCGGTCGCGTGCAAGCTAATACTAAGCAGATCCAAGCAAGTACCATAAGCCCATAAATAATAATGGAAGGTTTCTGCGATCCCTGTGTTTTTTGTTCAGCTAACATCATTAAGCTAGGTGCAAACACCTGACTGTGACTTTTCTGTTGAGCGGGCACAAAATAATAAACCAATAATGGCAGAGGTAGGGCCAGTAGAAACCAAGGCCAGTTTAGACTCAGCATTTAACTTTCCTTATCCAGCGATTGATGGCTTGTTGCAGTGCCTGTGTATCAATCTGAATGTTAGGTTCATCCAATATGTGTGCAAATGGCCGAAGCTCAGGTAAGAAAACGGGATGCTTTAATTGCGCATCTAAAAATATAAGCCAGTCTTCGCCACTTAAGTGTGCGCATTTTTTATCGATTTTTTGTATGCAAATTTGTTTCAGTAATTTATTTGCATCGCGATAAGCGGTTTGCTCTGATTGCCAATCAATATGACCGTATTGCTTTAATGCAGCTCGACGCCAAGCTTGGCGTTTGTAGTGCAAAATACTAAAAGTAATCGTTGCAATAATTACGACCAAAAGTAGCCACCACGGCCAAGCAGGCGGCCAAAAGGAAGTGGCTTGAGGCAAATGGATATCTTTAAGTTGATCTAACGGATTCATTTTGCACCTCGTTGTTCAAGTGCAATTTTTAATGCTAAGTAAGGGACTTGTGATGCATCAATTTGGTGATGATTAATGGCCAGTTGTTTAAAAGTCTGTTCAATACCTTGCTGAAAGACACTCACGGCTTCACGGTATGCTTGCTGTGAATGCTTTGTTTGAGTATCTAAAAAACCTTCGCGGTAACCGTCTGTTACGGCATACATGCCAGGTGGTGGCATCTCTCGCTCTAGTGCATCATAAATTTGCAGTGCTACCACATGATTGTGACGTCTTAAGTTAAACAGCATTGCTTTATTGTCTGCGTTTAAATCAAAAAAATCGCTGATCAAATAGATGGTGGTGCCGGGTTTGACCCCTTTGTGTAGCTTTTTGAGGCAATCATTTAAACTGTTTTTCACATTGCCGTGTGTTTTTAATTTGTGGTTAAACTCATTAAGGGCTTTTAAAATTTGCAATACATGCTGCGCGCGCTGTTTAGGGCGGAAGTCTTTTTCATCTTCATCGCCTAATATAAATGCGCCAACTCGGTCGCCATGGTCAAGTGTGGCCCAAGCAATAATGGCGGCACATTGTGCGGCTACAACCGATTTAAAACTGCGCTGCGAACCAAATGCCATGGGCGTGCGTTGATCGCACATGATCACCACTGGGCGCTCGCGCTCTTCTTTATAAACGCGAGTATGAGGTGTTTGCATACGTGCGGTCACACGCCAGTCAATGCTGCGTATATCGTCACCGGGCAAGTATTGACGAAGCTGATCTAAATCTAACCCTCTGCCTTTTTGTTTACTAGAGTGCCCACCAGCAAGCATGCCTTGTATTTGCGGTAAGCTGGCCATGCGTAAACGCTTCGCCAGCATGCGCAATTGGGTTAACTGATGTTCGTCAGTAAATGCGCTGCCAGGGAAAAACCCTTCGAGGTAGTGAAAATCGCTGTTAGCTAAGTTTGTCATAGCGACCTCGTTACGGTACCGCCACGCGCATGATTAGCTCGTTGATCACTCGGTCGGTATTCATGCCGGTGGCTTCGGCATCAAAGCTCACTATTAGGCGATGACGCAGTACAGGGTGTAATACTGCTTGTACATCATCAGGGCTAACAAAATCTTTACCTGCGAGCCAGGCATGGGCGCGGGCACAACGATCAAGTGCGATGGTGCCACGAGGGCTAGCGCCAAATTCAATCCAGCTGGCTAAATCATCGCCATAAGCCTCAGGCTTACGAGTGGCCATGATAAGTTGCACAATATATTCTTCTACGCGTTCGCTTAAATGCATAGCCAATACTTCTTGGCGGGCGGAGAATATATTCTCGGCGCTGAGTTTTTGAGTTGGCAGTGGCGTCGCTTTATCTTGTGCCTCACCGCGGGCAAGTCGCAAAATTTTGGTTTCAGCCTCGGCACTTGGATAATTAACGCGCACATGCATCAAAAAACGGTCAAGCTGTGCTTCGGGAAGAGGATAAGTGCCTTCTTGCTCTATGGGGTTTTGAGTGGCCATGACTAAAAAGAGTTTATCTAAGTCATAAGTGGTGCCGGCCACGCTCACTTGGCGCTCAGCCATAGCTTCAAGTAAAGCCGATTGTACTTTAGCGGGTGCGCGGTTGATTTCGTCTGCTAAAACAAGGTTGTTAAATAATGGGCCTTTCTGGAAAGTGAATTCACCAGTCTGAGCTCGATAAATTTCACTGCCCGTGATATCAGCGGGTAATAAATCAGGGGTAAACTGAATGCGCTGATAGTTACCCTCTATGCAGTCTGATAAGGTCTTTATGGCTTTGGTCTTAGCAAGACCTGGCGCGCCTTCGACCAATAGATGACCATCAGCTAAGAGGGCGATAATTAAGGCATTAACTAGGTCTGGCTGCCCAATAATGTGTTCTTGTAAGCTGGTTTGTAACGCTGTGATGTGCTCACGATTTGTCATATGACCATTTCCAAGTTTTTGTTTTGACAAGCATTTTAGAAATATCCCCTTGCGGGTCAAGGGTAGGATTACAGCTTAATAAAAGAGTTCCCATACTTATCATAAATTGCTTTGCATCATAGGTGCGCGTTTTGTGACGGGTAAACTATCATTTATTTATAGATAAATCCCATAGGATACAGAATGAATAACTTGTTGAATAAGGAAGTCCACCCTCAGGTTAGTCTATTAATTGAGCGATTAATGGCTGAGGTTCCCAAAAAACACGCTAAGGCTATCGAGCAATTTACCAAAACGTATTATGCCGCGACCCCAGAACAAGAGCTTGAAAATCGTAAGCTAGATGATTTATATGGTGCCACTCTAGCGTGTTGGAACTTTATGCAAAAGTCGCCAACAGACAGTAAAATTCGTGTTTTCAACCCAGATTTCGAAGAGCATGGCTGGCAATCTACCCATACCATTGTAGAAGTGCTGCACAAAGATGTGCCGTTTTTGGTGGACTCCATACGCATGGAATTGAATCGACGTGAAATGTCGATTCATTTTATAAACAATGCAGTCATGCATGTAGAGCGTAATGAAAAAGGGGATTTAGACTTAAATTCCCCATTGGGTGAGACAGGCAACCCTTGTGAAGCCATTATTTATGTGGAGGTCGATCGTCACAGTGATGAAAAGGTATTGTCCGATTTGTCGGCCTCACTAAAAGACATCTTAGATGAAGCGCGTTTAGTGGTGGAGGATTTTCCTGCCATTACCAGTCAATGTGAAGAAGCCATTGATTGGATTAAAAACAGCAAAGGGCCATTTAACAAAAAGGACATCAACGAATCGGTTGTCTTTATGGAGTGGCTACTTAATGACCATTTCACTTTTCTAGGCTGTGAAGACATTGATATTAAGGAAAAAGCCGGGAAGGCCGTTGCCATTAGAGACAAAAGCAGCGTGCTTGGCTTATTCAAGAAAGAGCTGCATGGGGCGGATCAAGTCATTATTGGCGACTTATCCGAGGGTATGCAGGCACTTATTTTAGCGCCGCAGATGATCGCACTGACTAAGTCTGGCCGGCGCTCTCGTATTCATCGCCCAACCTACCCAGATTACATCACCGTTAAAAAAATTGATGCAAATGGCCAAGTCATAGGCGGGCGTCGTTTCTTAGGCATGTTCACCTCAAGCGTGTACACAGAAAACTCGTTTAATATTCCTATTGTGCGTAATAAAACCAAGCAGGTAATTAAGCGCTCAGGTTTGAATGCAGGCAGTCATCACAGTAAAGAATTACAACATATTTTAGAAGTGTATCCACGAGACGAGCTTTTCCATACTGACGTTGATCACTTAGCCCGCACGGCGATTGGTATTTTAAATATTCAAGAGCGCCGTCGCACGCATATCTTTATTCGTCAAGATCAACTGAATAAATTTCTATCTTGTATTATTTATGTGCCACGTGATCTTTATAACACTGAACTTCGCCAAAAAATGCAAAGCATTTTAGTTGAAGCCTTTAACCCAGAGGACATTGAATTTACTACATATTTTTCTGAGTCTATCTTGGCGCGTACTTTATTTACGTTAAAGCTAAACCCTTCTGACATAATTTCGTACGACGAAAAACGCATCGAAAAAGAGATTCAAGCGGTGGCTCGATCTTGGCAGGACGATTTAATGTCTGCCCTAATAGAAGGTTTAGGAGAAGAAAAAGGCAATCGATATTTTCAAATGTATCGTCATGCATTTGGTGCGAGCTATCGTGAAGAGTTTTTGCCGCGTACCGCCGTGGTGGATATACAGCACATTATGTCCATGAAGGATGAAGGTGATGTGGCCATGAGCTTGTATCGCAATGTGGCGGATGCAGGCAGTGATTTTAAATTCAAGCTATATAACCCTGAAAAACTATTGCCTTTATCAGATGTCATTCCGATCTTAGAAAACCTAGGGTTGCGTGTCATTGGTGAGCACCCGTACGGTATTCATCGTAACGATGGTAAGCAGTTCTGGGTGCATGATTTTAGTATGATCTACACCTTTAGTGATAATATTGATTTACACGAAAGCAAAGAAAAATTTCAAGATGCATTCAGAGCAATCTGGTTTGGCAAAGCCGAAAACGATAGTTTTAATCGCTTGTTACTTGGAGCCCATTTAGGTTGGCGTGAAGTGGCATTACTGCGCGCTTATGCACGCTACATGAAACAAATTCGATTTGGCATTTCTGAATCCTTCATCGCCGATACTTTATGCAAATACCCAGCTTTAGCTTCGTTTATTGTACGATATTTTGTGACGCGCTTTAGTCTGGTTAAAACACCGGCCAGTTCTCGTCAAAAGCATTTGGATAAACTGGATGCGCAATTCACAGAACTACTAGATCAAGTTGAAAGCATTAACGAAGATCGAATTTTTAGGCGTTATCTTGAATTAATCGGCGCCACTCTACGAACCAACTTTTTCCAAAAAGACAATGCCGGTGAATTAAAGCGTTATTTCTCATTTAAATTGAGCCCTCGAGAAATTAGTGATATTCCACTGCCTAAACCATTGTTCGAGATCTTTGTTTATAGCCCTCGTGTAGAAGGCGTGCATTTGCGTGGCGGTAAGGTCGCTCGTGGCGGTTTACGTTGGTCTGACCGCTTTGAAGATTTCCGTACAGAAGTGCTGGGCTTAGTAAAAGCACAGCAAGTGAAAAACTCTGTCATCGTACCAGTTGGGGCGAAAGGTGGCTTTATCGCCAAACAATTACCGGACGGTGATCGTGATGCTTTCTTAGCTGAAGGCATTGAATGCTATAAAACCTTTATATCTGCTTTGTTAGATATTACCGATAACCTAGTTGAAGGTGAGGTGATACCACCCGAACAAGTGATTCGTTTTGATGATGACGACCCATATTTAGTCGTAGCTGCCGACAAAGGCACAGCAACCTTTAGTGATATCGCAAATGGCATTGCGCAAGAACGTCATTTTTGGTTAGGAGATGCGTTTGCCAGTGGCGGTAGCGTGGGTTATGACCATAAAAAAATGGGCATCACTGCGAAAGGCGCTTGGGTTTCTGTTCAGCGTCATTTTCGTGAGCTGGGCTTGGACGTACAAAAAGAATCCATTTCTGTCATTGGTATAGGTGACATGGCTGGAGATGTATTCGGTAATGGCATGTTGCGCAGTGAGCATCTCAAACTGGTTGCTGCATTTAACCATATGCATATTTTTATTGATCCAAACCCTGAAGACGTAAAAGCCAGTTTTAAAGAGCGAGAGCGCTTGTTTAATTTGCCGCGTAGCTCATGGACGGACTACGAAAGAAAGTTGATCTCAAAAGGCGGCGGTATATTTAACCGCTCAGCCAAGTCCATTGAAATCTCAGCTGAAATGAAAGCGTGTTTTAACATTAAGGCTGACAAATTGTCGCCTAATGATTTTATTCATGCATTGTTAAAATCACCTGTGGATTTAATTTGGAATGGCGGTATAGGCACGTATGTGAAAGCCAGCAGCGAATCCCATGCCGCAGCCGGCGATAAAGCCAATGACAGCTTGCGCATAAATGGCAAGCAGTTGCAGGCAAAGGTTATTGGTGAAGGGGGTAACCTAGGTATTACACAACGCGCGCGTATTGAATATGCGTTAACAAGCGAAGGCGCATCGTTTACAGACTTTATTGATAACGCTGCAGGTGTGGATTGTTCAGACCATGAAGTGAATATCAAAATTTTACTTAATGGTTTAGTGCAGGCAGGTGACTTAACCATCAAACAGCGCAATGTATTTTTAGAAAGTATGACGGAGCAAGTATCAGAGTTGGTGCTGCAAAATAATTACCGTCAAACCCAAGCCATTGCGTTAGCGTATCGTGAAGCAAAAACACGCATGGATGAGTACAAACGCTTAATGAATGATCTCGAGCGCCAGAAAAAACTCAACCGTGAGTTAGAGTTTTTACCAAGCGATGACGACCTTGAAGAGCGTAAGAATCAGAAAAAAGGTTTAACTCGCCCAGAGTTATCCGTGCTCATCAGCTATACAAAAGGGGATTTAAAAGAGCTGCTTAATACCCAAGAAATTTCACAAGATGAATACTTGGCGAAGTCTATCGAAGACGCCTTTCCCGAAATATTAATTAAGCGCTTCCCTGAGGCCTTATACGGGCATCAGTTACGCAGTGAAATTGTGGCCACCCAGTTAGCCAACGAAATGGTTAATCGTATGGGCAGTACGTATGTAAATCGCATGCGCGACAGCACAGGGGCAGATATCAACGCCATCGTCAAAGCCTATGTGACCGCCCGTGATGTGTTTCGTATGAATGAGTTATGGCAAAAAATTGAAGCGCTGGATTACCACGTCAGTGCCGCTATACAAGAATCGATGATGGCGGCACTCATGCGCTTAGTACGCAGGGCGTCTCGTTGGTTCTTACGTAATCGTCGACGTGAATTAAACATTGGTGAAGAGGTTGAACGTTTTCGTGATCGTGCTGCCGCTATCAGCGCCCGCTTATCTGACTTGCTAGCAGGGGAGGGTAAGCAAGTTTGGCAGGATTATTACGATAAATTAATCGAAGCCAATGTGCCGCAAGAACTAGCCGCCACTATTGCAGGTGCGAATAACATGTTCTCTGCCTTGAGTATTATTGAAGGGGCTGAGCAAACAGATCGTACCGCAGAAGACGTGGCTGCCACTTATTATCAAGTGGGATGTAACTTAGATCTTGAATGGTTCCTTGAGCAGCTCAATAAGATATCGGTGCAAAGCCATTGGCAAGCCTTAGCTAGGGAAACCTATCGAGATGACCTAGATTGGCAGCAACGAACTCTCACGGCCAGTATTATCAATACGCTGCCAGAGGGTGACATTGACGCCCGCATGCGAGCATGGCTTGAGCAAAGTGAGCCCATGATAAGTCGCTGGCGCAAAACCGTGGCAGAATTAAGGGAAAGCGATATCAGTGACTTTGCCGTGTTCTCTGTGGCGTTACGAGAGCTGTTGGATCTGGCGCAGGCCAGTCGTTTGGCCTCAGAAGACAAGAGTTAGTAATGACCACCAATCAAGTCTAGAGACTTGGTTGGTGGTGTGATAAAACCAACCTTTGATAATAAGAAAAGCGTAAAACATCGTGGACATCATAGACGTTGATATTCATTTATCGCCGGATGAAGTGCAGCGAGCCTATGAAGGGGTGGATCAAGTATTTGCCTATGCATTAGATGGCCGCAGCATTCGTTTTCCTGTGCGTATTCTTTGGCAATTTATCGGTTATGACGGTATTCATGGTCGATTTCGTATCCAATATGGCAAAGATAAGCAATTCGAGTCGGTTACACGGCTTCTTTAGGTTCGAGCGCGAGATTTTTTGTGAATCCATAAGCAAATAGGCACGGCTTTCTATATAATATGCCGCAAATTTTGTCGAGGGCTCCACTGTGTATAAACTGCTGCGCAATGTTCTATTTAAATTCAATGCTGAAACATCCCATGAATTAACACTGGATTTGCTTGGTGCGGCTAAGCGCCTAGGTTTATTGGGCTTATTTGCGCCTAAAATCCCGAATCAACCAGTCGATGTACTGGGCATGAGCTTTAAAAATCCAGTGGGTCTTGCAGCAGGCTTAGATAAAAACGGCGATTACATTGATGCATTAGGCAGCTTAGGCTTTGGTTTTATTGAAATCGGCACCATTACACCGCGTCCTCAACCGGGTAACCCGCAACCTCGACTGTTCCGTTTACCTGAGCACCAAGCCATTATTAACCGCATGGGTTTTAACAATAAAGGTGTTGATCACCTAGTTGAGCAGGTTAAAAAAGCCAAGTACAACGGCATCCTAGGTATTAATATTGGCAAAAACTTCGACACCTCGGTTGAAGATGCCAATAGTGATTACCTAATTTGTTTAGAAAAAACCTATGAGCACGCCGATTATATTACGGTGAATATCTCTAGCCCCAATACTCCAGGGCTACGCTCGCTACAATTCGGTGAGTCTTTGACTTCACTTCTGTCAGTGCTAAAAGAAGCCCAATTAAAGCTAGAAAAAGAGCACGATAAGTACACACCTATTTTGGTGAAAATCGCCCCCGACATGACAGAAGAAGAAACCCAATTAGTGGCAAAAACCTTAATTGATACGCAAATGGACGGCGTGATAGCCACCAACACCACTCTAGAGCGTGATGCCGTACAAGGCCATGAGTTCGCCAACGAAACAGGTGGTTTAAGCGGTTTGCCTGTTCAAGAAGGCTCGTTGCAGGTACTTAAATGGTTGCATGAAGCATTAGACGGCAAAATGCCAATAATTGGTGTGGGCGGTATCGTGGATGGTGCGTCTGCGGCTGATAAGATTGAAGCTGGTGCGGACCTAGTGCAAATTTATACGGGATTTATCTACGAAGGCCCTAAATTAATTGCTCAAGCTAATGATGCTATTGCTGCGATAAAAGGGCGTCGTTAAGAACTGCTGCTTAGAAATGAAAAGGGCCCATATTGGGCCCTAAAGAGTTAAACGAGAATTAATGTAAGTGTGAATTAAACTGGAAGTCGATGAACGCCGGCGACACCTGAGTAGCCATCCCAATGGTCTGATCGACCTTCGCGCCAACCACTCATCCAATTAAAGTGGGCAGGGCCTTCAGGACATAGGTCTTTAGATCGACCTTGTACCCCTGCCATGTAGCCTTTTTGGAATGCTCGGCGGTCCATGTCACGCTTCTGTCTTCTCATACGTCGTTGCCTCTGTTTGAAAATCTTGAACATGTATTAGGCAGGTAAATCGCCTAACACAGATTTCAGTATGGATAGGTTACAGCCCCATGTTAATGATTAATTTGTTCTCTAGAAATGATCGCTTATTCCTATAAGTTATTAAATTCTAAGTACTTGATCTGTAAACTGTTTTAAAACATATAAATGTCGCCAGTGTAGAGCGTATGCTCTTAACTTATGACAAAGCCAAATTAGATAAATAAAGTTGATGCTTGCATGAATGAAATAGAACAACAGCCCATGGTGATCACCTGCCCTAAAGGCCTAGAGTCTTTATTGGCCCAAGAAATAACCGGGTTAGGGGCACAGGCTGTTAAGATCGGTATCGCGTTTGTCAGCTGCGAACCTGACCAAATAATGGGCTATAAAATTTGCTTATGGTCACGACTGGCCAGCCGTGTGCTTTACCCACTGGCCCATTTTCCTGTGGCCAATGCCGACGACATGTATAAGCAGCTGCTTGAGATTCCTTGGTCTGAGCACTTAAGCGACGGTCAAACCTTCCGCGTGTATTTCTCGGGTACCAATGATGATATTCGTAACACCCACTTTGGCGCGCTTAAAGTAAAAGACGCGGTGTGTGATTATTTCCGCGAAAAAACCGGCACGCGTCCAGATATTTCAGATAACCCGGATATCAGCATTCATGTGCGCTTAAGTCGAGATGCGGTATCGGTGTCGTTAGACATGGCTGGTGAATCTTTGCACCGCCGCGGTTATCGTCAAAGCCAAGGGGTAGCGCCACTGCGTGAAAACTTAGCCGCGGCATTATTGATGCGAGCAGGTTGGCCTGAATTGATGAAACAAGAAGACGGCGCATTGCTGGACCCTATGTGTGGCTCCGGCACCTTGTTAATAGAAGCGGCGTTAATGGCAGCAGACATTGCACCGGGTTTGTTGCGCGATCACTTTGCATTTGAAAAATGGCAAACGTTTCAACCACAGCAATGGCAAGGTATTAAAGATGATGCGCAAACTCGCAAGCAAGCGGCACAAGAGTCCGATGCAGAGTTAACCTTAATCGGTTACGACATGGACGAGTCCGTTTTAAATAAAGCCAGCGATAATGCGCGCCGTGCAGGGGTGATGCACTTTATTCACTTTAAACAGCAAACCTTAAATGAATTAACCAAAGAAAAATGTCTGCCAGAAGTAGGCTTAGTATTATCTAACCCACCTTATGGCGAACGCTTAAGTGATGAAGTGGCCATTGGTTCTTTGTATTCTGCGTTTGGTCGCTTAGTAAAACAAAATTTTGCAAACTGGACCTTGGGCATATTTACAGGTAACCCAGGTCAGGCGCATCAATTTAAAATGCGCGCCCATAAGCAATACCAATTTTATAATGGTGCGATTCCTTCTAAATTGTTTTTGTATACGATTTCGCAAGGCTCAAGTGAAAAAGCCCAAGCACAGGCAAAGCTGCAAGAAAGCGCGCCGGATAATGCACAATCGCAAGAACCCGTTACGTTAGGTGAAGGCGCGCAAATGGTGTGTAACCGTTTGCAAAAGAATTTAAAGAAAATTAAATCGTGGGTGAAAAAACAAAATACCAATTGTTATCGTTTATACGATGCCGACATGCCTGAATATTCCGTAGCCATCGACGTGTACGATAAATGGGTACACATTCAAGAATACGCGCCGCCAAAATCCATTGACCCAGAGAAAGCCGAAAACCGTTTGCGTGACGTGTTAGACGCGGTGCCAGTAGCGTTAAATATTGATCGTGAACAAGTGGTACTTAAGCAGCGCATGGTGCAAAAAGGCAAGCGCCAGTACGAAAAACAAGACAAGCAAGAACAGTTCTTTGAAGTGCAAGAAGGGGATTGCCGGTTCTACATTAACCTGACAGATTATTTAGATAGCGGCTTGTTTTTAGACCACAGGCCGATTCGTGCTGATATAGGAGCTTGGTCTAAAAACAAAGACTTTTTGAATTTGTTTAGTTACACCTGTGCGGCCAGTGTTCATGCCGCTGTGGGCGGCGCGCGCTCAACCACCAGTGTGGATATGTCACATACTTACCTTAACTGGGGGCGTAAAAATTTAGCCCTTAATGGGCTGGCGGATACGCATCATGAGTTTGTACAAGCAGATTGTGTCACGTGGTTAGAGCTGGCGCAGCAGAACAAAGAACGCTATGACTTGATCTTCATGGACCCACCAAGTTTCTCAAACTCTAAGCGCATGCTTGATATTTTTGATGTGCAGCGAGACCACGTAAAACTTATTACATTAGCCATGGGCTTGTTGCGCCCTGGTGGCACATTAATCTTTTCGAATAACTTTAGGCGCTTCAAAATGGAGCATGACGCACTAAATCAGTTCGATATCGAAGATATTAGTGCGAGAACCATTCCGCAAGACTTTGCGCGTAATCAAAAAATCCACCAATGCTTTTTAATTAAAGCCCAGTCTTAAACCCCATAAAAACTGGGCAAGCAGTCTGCTTGCTCAGTTTTGGTGAGCGTCCTTTTTATGTTTATGCTTTAAAATGATGCAGTTGGCATATTGCGTGCATTAAGTTGAGTCATTATTGAACGGTGAACTAAGCAGGTCAGCTTTAATCACTATTAACTATAAGACTTCTCTCAATAGGCAATGGCTCTTGCTGATGAGTGAACATAAAAAAGGGGATTGTTGTGGAAAACATCAACAGTGCTGTAGAAACCCTAGTTAGCAGCTCAAATACATTTTTCATTTTACTAGGCGCCATCATGGTGTTCTTCATGCACGCAGGCTTCGCTTTCTTAGAAGTGGGTACCGTGCGTCATAAAAACCAAGTGAATGCCTTGGTTAAAATTATTACTGACTTTGCTGTTTCAACCATTGCCTACTTTTTTGTGGGTTACAGCATCGCTTATGGCGCAGACTTTTTTGCCAGTGCCCAAGACCTTGCGCAAAGCAATGGTTATGAGTTAGTGAAATTCTTTTTCTTATTAACCTTTGCTGCTGCGATTCCGGCTATTGTGTCGGGTGGTATTGCAGAGCGTGCAAAATTTTATCCTTTCTTAATTGGTTCTGCTTTGATCGTGGGTTTAGTTTACCCATTTTTCGAAGGCTTAATTTGGAACGGCAACCTAGGTTATCAAGATTGGTTAGAAGTCACCTTTGGTGCGCAATTCCATGACTTTGCAGGTTCTATCGTCGTACACGCCATGGGTGGCTGGATTGCATTGGCTGCGATTATTTTATTAGGCGCACGTACTGGCCGTTACCGCGAAGGTCGCCCGGTTGCGTTTGCCCCATCAAGCATTCCTTTCTTAGCGCTAGGTGCTTGGATTCTAACCGTGGGTTGGTTTGGCTTTAACGTAATGTCAGCACAAGCTATGGACGCCATTAGCGGCTTAGTGGCCGTAAACTCCTTAATGGCTATGGTAGGCGGTACATTAGTCGCCATGCTAATGAGCAAAAATGACCCAGGCTTTATTCATAACGGCCCCCTTGCTGGTTTAGTGGCCGTGTGTGCGGGTTCTGATTTATTCCACCCTATGGGTGCCTTGGTTGTGGGCGGTGTGGCTGGCGCCTTATTTGTTTACACCTTCACCTTGTTCCAAAATAAATTCCCACGTATCGATGACGTACTAGGTGTTTGGCCTTTGCATGGCTTGTGCGGCCTTTGGGGTGGCATAGCGGCAGGTATCTTTGGTTTAGAAGCATTAGGCGGCATGGGCGGCGTAACCTTTATGTCACAGCTTGTGGGTTCATTAAGCGGTGTAGCGGTTGCCATGATTGGTGGCTTTGCGGTTTACGGCTTAGTGGGTGCGATTGCAGGCTTGCGTTTAACCCAAGAAGAAGAATATAACGGCGCGGATTTGTCGATTCATAAAATAGCATCGACCTCAGACGTTTAATTATTTAAAAACTTAATTTTTAAACAATAAAAATAAAAGCACTTACGAAGGTAAGTGCTTTTTTTTGTAAAAAATTTGTCGTATTACGAAGGGCGCTTATGGGTCGCAGTCAGCTTTATACAAAGTAAAAACGAGTGCAAATACCTAATGTGGCTTTGTGCCCAAACATAACGGTGCAGATGGTTCTCTGATATGCTTAAACCAATTAAAAACCCGAGAAACACGTAATATGAAAAAAACATACCTGATTGCTGCGCTATTAACCGCCTCTATAGCATCGGCTAGCGCTTATGCGGGCTGGGCCGATAAGTTTAAAGAAGTCTTTCAAGATGAAGATGTACAAAAAACAGTACAAGATACCGTGGGTAGCAGCGCGTCTGGTAAGGCAAACAGCCTAAGCATGGAAACCATAATAGATGGTCTTAAAGAAGCACTTGAAGTAGGTAGCCGACGTGCGATTACACAAATCAGCCAACCAGGCGGTTATCTTGATAACCAAGACATTAAGATCCCTTTACCGGATAACATCCAAAAAGTGGCTTCAGTCCTTAAAAAATATGGCTTAGAAAGCCAAGTCGAAAAGTTTGAAAAAAGTATGAACAACGCTGCTGAGCAAGCCGCGCCCCATGCCACCGACTTGATAGCGGCAGCGGTGAAAGACATGAGCTTTGAAGACGCCAAAAAAATATACTCAGGTGACGATGACGCCGCCACTCAATACTTTAAAGAAAAAACCAGCGGTAAATTAAGAACCTTATTTCAGCCAAGCGTTGAAAAATCATTAG
>JAWUYY010000064.1:0-61011 GCA_034110565.1 Bermanella sp.
GTTCGGACAGGATAACCGCTGAAAGCATCTAAGCGGGAAGCCCCCTTCAAGATGAGATCTCACTAGAACTTTAAGTTCTCTGTAGGGCCGTTGAAGACTACAACGTTGATAGGCTGGGTGTGGAAGCGTTGTGAGGCGTTGAGCTAACCAGTACTAATTGCCCGTGAGGCTTGACTATATAACGCCAAAACTGATCAAAAAACATCAGTACGATAATACGACGATCGCAATACTTGATTGCTACAAAGTGTTTTAGAAGTAAGAACGTAGAGAATTTATCCACCTAATTTGGAAAGCCGTTTTTAAACGTCTGTCCGAACCAGTTTGCTTGACGACAATAGAGCGTTGGAACCACCTGATCCCTTCCCGAACTCAGTAGTGAAACGATGCATCGCCGATGGTAGTGTGGGGTCTCCCCATGTGAGAGTAGGTCATTGTCAAGCTTTAAATCTAAGATCCCCAATCGTTAGTTCGGTTGGGGATTTTTTCGTTTGGTCGCCGAAAAGTTTATGAAATATTAGGTCGTGATGTGGCTTTGCCGATCACGCGCCAGCACCACACAATCCTTAATCGATACTCGGTTGGGGATTTTTTGGTTTAGGTGGTACTAATCTCTTTAATATCGTCTAACGGTACACACGTACTTCAACTCTATCTTGCAAAGTATTTGTTGCATAAAACCGGATAAAAACCCGTTAGTGGGATGAACTAGACCTATTCAAAAAGTGTAATTATTTGTATCCTGTCAGGGCTGGCTAAAACAATAATAAAGAGGCCAACTCTTGCTACAGCAATTCTCAATAATACTGCTATTACTTTCAGTTGCCTTTAGTGCGCAAGCTGAAATGGCTAACCTTTCGGAATCTGAGTTATCAGATATCACCGGTGAGGGGATTGGTCTTGTCTATGAAGATTACCAAATCGAGATGCTTGCCGAGAGCCTGAGTGGCCGTAATGATGGGTCTGGCGGCACTTTGCTAGGCGGTGAAATCGGAAATGAATTCAAAATTACAGGCATTGTTGATGCTGCCGGTAATCCTGTTGATGTTGAGATTGCTCAATTCTATCTAGCGGGTACTGGAACGGAATATGGTACAAACCTAGCCGGTAAAACCGTCAATATTGGTCGTTTAAATAACCCAATTACGATTGATTTAAAAGATGGTGATGCGCTGGGTGATGGTATCGATGGTTGGGCAGATAAATCCGTTCTACAGATTGCTATGCCTACTCATGTGGATCCATCTATTGGTTATGACTGTATCAATGCAGCGGCTGTTGCTGGTTCTGGTAAATGCGCTAGTCGCCCTGCGAATGCAGGTTTTCGAGGTGAACGCTTTGATATGGGTTTTCGTATTAATCGCCAATTCCCTCTAGATAGCACAAAAGATATTAACCTGAATTTCCATGCTCAATCGGCCAATATGGATGGTAGCTTCTGGCGCTTTTGGGGCGGTAACGCTGATGTGGATGGAGCCGGTTCGGGCGGTGTTGTAGAAACACTGATGATGGAAGCGCAAATTAATTTCTACGCCAGTAAGTTAATGTTCGATAGTTGTGACCTTAATGGCGCCAATTGTGGTGAACAAGTGGGCTTTGAAGGGTTTTCTATGGAGCTTGCACTGGGTGATGCGAAGTATTATCAGCCTATGACCATAGCGGTTAGCGATACCGGTTTCTTAAATATCATGATTCAACCTTTACCATCCCCTGGAGATAGTCGAGTGCCTAGCTCTGGTAGTGGTACGATTGGTAGTGATGGGTTAATAGGGACATCTGATGCGGCCACTTGGAGTTGGTATAACGATTATTATGAGAATGGTCGTAAAACTAATATCACTGTTTCTAATTTAACCGTTGGCGCAGAAAGTTTTGGCTCATCTTCGCTACAGGGCTTACAGATCCAGTACTTGGAGGTGACCAGTCATGACCTTTAAGCCATTTTTGATACTGTCATTTTTCTGCGTGCCTAGCTTTGCGATGGAAGAAATCTCTGATGAAAGTTTGGCAAGCGTTAGCGGTCAGAACGGGGTGAGTTTGTCCGGTGAGTTAATTTTAAATGAAAACGGTGGCCCACTAACGTCAGCTGATTCGGGTAATAGCGGAATTTGGGGAACTTGTGTTGAAAAGCAAGCAAATAGCGTCGAGCGCTGCGGAGCTCGTATTGCTGTTCAACCGAATGAAAACGGTGGTTGGATCGCACTGGATGAAATGAAAGGTAAGCTTTCGTTTGACGGTCTAACGCTTCGTTCACGCACCATTGATAGCGCTACCGATGATTTTGGTGGTGATGAAAGTGAAGTGGGTATTGATGGCATGACGGTGTTAGAAATCGGTCTGCCCGATAAAGTGAAATTTGAAGACTTTCAATATTCAGTGGTCACCAGCTCTCAAGCTCGGCCCACCGATGTAGGTTATCAACAACAAGTTCGTCATGGTGTTAATTTTAATGGCACTGTGAATATGCAGGGTAATTTACTTGTATTCCCAACGGGGAATCCATAATGAAGCGTTTTCTCATTGCCCCTATGTGTATTGGTATTAGCTTAGCTCAGGCTGAGTTAGTCGGCATGGACGAAACGTTCCTAGAGTCCGTATCGGGTCAAACCGGACTGACGTTAGAAATGCACAAACAAATAAAAGTGGATGAAATCCGTTACTCTGACAAAGACGGTACGTCCGGTGAAATTTTAGATATCAAAGATATCGCCATCGGTCACCCAAGTGATGTTAATAATACTCAAGCGATATCAATCCATACCATTGATGTGGATGGTGATGATGGCTTGGTCATTGTCAGTGATTATCAAGCTACACGCTTACAAATAGGTTCTATTTCTGTGGGTAATCACAGAGGCTCTGTCGTCGATAACTTTGCGACTCGCCAAAGTTTTGGTCAAATTCAGTATGACTGGACAGGCACAAATACATTAAAAATTAATGGTAAAGGTGCGGGCGACTCTGGTTTTGTTATTTCAAGTGATACCAGTATTACGGACAGCGATTTTCGTTGGACGACAAACGGTAATACGCTTCAGGTTAATGACATGGTCTATAACAGCAGTATTACGGACATGACATTAGATGTAGAAGACGACACAGTTAAAGCGTACCTAGCGCTGCGCATGCCAACCATGTCATATGACTATACGGTTGGCTCAATCTGTTTTTCTGATGCGGATTGCGTTGCAGGTAATTCGTTTGGTCAGTTTGCTCAATCTCGTGCATATAAAGATAGCCACATATTTATTTATGGAGGTGGCCGTGAAGGTACGGGTATCACAATGAATATGCGCTTTGAGTTTGATGAAAGTGTCAATGCCAGTGGCGATGGTAATGTCACCAGTTACACCGATGATGCAACCGTTAAAATAGCGAAGCAATCAGGCGCGGTCGATGTCACTGGTTTTACCTTTGATATAGGCACCGGTGAAGCGGTCTTGGGCGATCATATTGCTATGCAGTGGGATAGTGTAGCGGGTAATTTTAAATCGGATTTAGTGGAAATTGCAGGCAATAAAATGGGGGCGTTTGAAGTGCGTTTTGACTTTAGTGACGCAACCCATGATTCAGTTGATTATAAGAATCAGTTGAAACTTGCACCGGGCATTGCATTTGCGGGCAATGATTTTTCAACGGATGCAGGTTTGCTCGCATCCGGTTTTGATTCGGTAATGACAAATTTTTATTCAAACGTTACCGATGTTTCTGATGGTGTCAGTCTTTATAATCAATGGAATATGACGGCAGACTACTTATATACCGATGATAATAACCTACTGATGGCCGACAACTATTATAGTTATGGCGAGGGCTATGCCACGTTGGATATTCGAGACGGCGGGCAGTCTGTGGATAGTAATAATGACGTCAATGCAGACTTCTTAGCCATAGGTGTTCGCAATTATAAAGTGAACTATGGCTTGGACGGTTTACGTGTCGGTGATGAAAGCGCTGAACTACAAAACGGCCATGAATTACTGGGCTTTTATAGTGACGCCAGTTTCACATTAAATGGTGCGGTCGAAGTGCGTGGCGGTGGTGCGAATGGTCGTGGTATTAACATTGACGCGGATATGCTGATCACGAATGGTAACTTCACATTAACCAAGTCCAATGGTGTCGGTATTCATCTAGATGACGTGACTTATGAGTTTCACATGCGTGATATGACGATGGATGTGGATAACGATGGCATTAAGTTGGTTTTAGGTGAGTTATGGAGTGAATTCGCAGCAAATGATATTCGCTTCGGAGGTCGTACCACGGGCAAGAGTCTGGGTGGTCTAGCCATTACTCAATATGAGAAAGGCTCTGAGATCGTGATTAGTGGTGGCGGTGCCAATCTCAACCGTTGTATGGGTGCTACTGGTGCTGATGCAACGGCTTGTGCAGGTAATGGAGGCACGTGGATCGATACCGGAACAGAAGGCTTAACCATAAAAAATAAGCGTATTTTACTTAAAGAAAATATTATTGAAGGTAAATCAAATACCATTACCTATGAGACCAATCGTGTGGCTAGTGAAAGCGGTACGGGTCAGGCGATTAAGTTGAATAATATTTTCACCAGTGACGGTTATGATGAAAATACCAACACCTTTGGTGTTGAAAACACTACATCTGTGGATGTGGCTTCAGCTGGCACGACGCCGACTGCAACCCTCATGATTTCCAATAATGTGAAGATCAAAGAATTAAACGTAGGCAATGTACAAATGCTGCATAACCCATCAGGGTCATCTGCTAATATGTTACAAGGCATTAAATTACAAAACGTCGATTTCACCTCCCATCTTTCAGTGACCCCAATCCCTTAACAACTAGGGCTAAACCCCATACAAATCATGGAAATTAGCCCTCTTTAGCGCTATAGTTGCCCGAATATTTCTAATCTTTTTTGCGCCTCAAAACAGTGTTTCTGTGTGTTAATTGACCATGTTGATTGATAGGCGTACAGCAGGAGTGACCATGAGTCAGTTAATCATTTTTGATACTACTATGCGTGATGGCGAACAGAGCCCTGGCGCGTCCATGACCCGTGATGAAAAAGTACGCATTGGTAAAGCTTTAGAGAAAATGCGTGTTGATGTCATCGAAGCCGGTTTTGCTGCCGCAAGCCCAGGTGATTTCGAATCCATCGCCGCGGTTGCCGCAGCTGTTAAAGAAAGCACTGTGTGTTCATTAGCCCGTGCGGTTGATGGCGATATAGATCGTGCAGCCGAGGCACTAAAAGCCGCAGAACGTGCTCGTATCCATACTTTTATTGCCACCAGTCCTATTCATATGGAGCACAAGCTTCGTATGAGTCCTGATCAAGTGGTAGAGCGCGCAATTTATGCGATTAAGCGCGCACGTAACCTAGTAGACGATGTTGAGTTCTCTTGTGAAGATGCTGGTCGCTCTGATATGGATTTCTTGTGTCGTATCATCGAAGCCGCTATTGATGCGGGTGCCAGAACCATAAACATTCCCGATACAGTAGGTTATGCCATACCAGAAGAGTTTGGCTACAAAATTAAAACGTTATTAAACCGAATCCCCAACGCTGACAAAGCCATCTTTTCTGTACATTGCCATAATGACCTTGGTTTGGCGGTTGCAAACTCATTAGCCGCCGTGGCTAATGGTGCTCGTCAGGTGGAATGTACCATCAATGGTTTAGGTGAGCGGGCAGGTAATGCCGCTCTTGAAGAAATTGTCATGGGTATCAAAACCCGCAGCGATTTATTTGATGTGAGCACGATTATTAATACTGAAATGATCGTACCGACCTCTCGTATGGTTTCGACTATTACGGGTTTTCCAGTGCAACCAAACAAAGCCATTGTGGGTGCTAATGCTTTCGCTCATGAATCCGGCATTCACCAAGACGGTGTATTAAAGCACCGTGAAACCTATGAAATCATGCGCGCCGAAGATGTAGGTTGGGGCGCGAATAAAATGGTGATGGGTAAGCACTCTGGTCGTGCCGCATTTCGTTCACGCTTAGACGAATTGGGTGTCAGCTTTGAAAGCGATCAAGAACTGAATGTGGCGTTTGCACGCTTTAAAGAATTAGCCGACAAAAAACACGAAATATTTGATGAAGATTTACAAGCGCTGGTCAGTGCCGCGCGTAATATGGATGAAAAATATCAGTTAGTAACATTAGAGGCTCATAGCCAAACAGGTGAAACACCAAAAGCAAAAGTAACACTTGCGGTGAACGGTAAAGAAGACGTAGTGAGTTCAGATGGTAGCGGCCCAGTAGATGCCGTGTTTAAAGCCATTGAAAAAAATGCTAAGTCTGGTGCCAATGTGCAGCTGTATTCGGTAAATGCCATTACACAAGGTACGGATAGCCAAGGTGAAGTAACGGTTCGTTTAGAAAAAGGAGGACGTATTGTAAACGGTTTAGGCAGTGACACCGATATCGTAGTGGCCTCTGCAAAAGCGTATATTAATGCATTAAATTTGTTAGAAAATAACAAAAATAAAGCTCATCCTCAGTCGGAAGGTGTGTGAATTTAATGTTATATAGCGCAGCACAATTAACTTATCTTGAGCACCTAGGTATCGATGTATGGGTGCCGAAAGTTATGTCTATTGAAACCGCTGCGCCTGAAGCAGGTCAATCATTAGTAGAGCAAGTTCAAACTGCGCCAATTGAAAGTGCAGTCGAGTCGTATTCGGCGCCTAGTCATTTTGAAGATGTGCCAGTCGTACCTGTTAATAGGCCTCAGCAAGTAGCGCCAGTACACGTCGCAACCTCGCCGATCCAGATGCCTCCTGTTAAGACACAAGTGCCCTCTAGTGCGTTAAATTCTGCATTAACCTCAGGCATTCCTGCACCGGCCTTTCCTCAGCAAGCACCCATCGCAGACTCATCTGTGGTGAGTCGAGTTGAATTTAATGTTCAGTTTTGGTGTTACAGTTCAGGTGTTTGGCTGATAGGTGGTGATGTGAATGTCACCCCAGAGCAGCATAAGTTGGTGCATAATTTAGCTCAGTTTATTCAAGGAAAAAAACGTCGCCCGCGTCATGTGAATGTATTTTCTTGGCCCATGATTGATAGCCCGAATGTGGATCAAGGTGAAGGCATTGCCGCAAAATATTTACTGGCACACATCGAGCGTTTGCAACAAGCATGTGAGCAAAAAACAGTTATTGTGTTTAATGACTGTGATTATTTTCCTAGTCAAATCCCCCATATAAAACTTGGCGTTAGCTTACAGCAATTATTGAATGACCCTGCGGCTAAAAAAGCGTTATGGCAGCAACTACTGCCTCTTAAGTTTCAAGACTAATATCTAATTTTCGAGTAATGAAATGATAACGTTTCGCCCAATGACCTTAGCTGATGTCACACCTGTTTTGGTAATAGAGCAACAAGGTTATGACTTCCCTTGGTCGCAAAACTTATTTGAACAGGCGATAAAGTCCACAAAATATTGCGTGGTTGCACTCGAAGGCGAGCAAATAGTGGGTTACGCCATTTTGTCGTATGTAGTGGGTGAAGCAGAGCTGTTAAATATTTGTATTGAGCCAAGCTTGCAAGGTAAGGGTTATGCAAAAGAACTGCTCAATCATTTGATTGAACATGCGGCTAATAAAGATAATCAAGAGATGTATTTAGAAGTAAGGGTTACCAATGAGGCTGCTATTCATATTTATGAGCAGGCTGGCTTTAATGAGATTGGTCGGCGCAAGAATTATTACCCTACAAAAGCCGGTAAAGAGGACGCTATTTTAATGGCTTTGCCATTGTTTAAAGATTAGTTAAAAAATACGTATTTGTATTCAAAAAAAATCCATTACTTTTTAAAGTAATGGATTTTTTGGTTTTGACAGTTTAGCTCGCTTAACTTAACCGAGCTGATCTGTTGCAACATGATATTTAGGGTCTTCAATTACATCCACTTCAACCATGTTACCGGCTTTGGTTAATAGCTTACGGCACTCAGGGCTTAAGTGTTTAAGGCTTAGGTTTTTGCCTTCTTTATTGTAGCGCTCGGCCAGTGTATCAATGACTTCTAAGCCAGAGTGATCTGCCACGCGTGAATGTTTGAACTCAATGATGACCTCTTTAGGGTCATTTTTAGGGTCAAATAACTCTAAAAAGTACGAAGTTGAACCAAAGAATAGCGGGCCATTTAGCTCATACGTTTTCACGCCGTTTTCTTCTTTAATATCAGCACGAATATGTTGTGCATGCTCCCACGCAAATACAAGCGCAGACACAATTACACCAATAATAACCGCCATAGCTAAGTCAGTCGCTACGGTGATGCCAGACACTAGTATTAAAACGAAAGCATCGGTTTTTGGAATTCTTTTTAAGATACGGAAACTTGACCATTCAAACGTACCAAGCACCACCATCATCATTACGCCCACTAACGCGGCTAATGGTATTTGCGAAATAATGTCCGAACCAAACAATATAAACATCAGCAAGGCAACGGCTGCGGTAATACCAGACAAGCGGCCACGGCCACCAGAGTTAATGTTAATCATAGATTGGCCAATCATGGCACAACCACCCATACCACCAAAGAAACCGTTCACGGTATTAGATGCGCCTTGGGCGATACATTCTTTGTTACTGTGACCACGGGTTTGAGTCAGTTCATCAATTAGGGTTAGAGTTAGCAGTGATTCAATTAACCCCACACCGGCTAAAATTAAACTGTAAGGCAGGATGATCCAAAGGGTTTCTAGAGTAAACGGCACAGCAGGAATACTAAATTCAGGTAAACCGCCTGCAATACTAGCCACATCACCGACAGTGCGAGTGTCTAGGTTCAACCAGATAGCGCCGAAGCTCACAACCACAATGGCAACCAGTGCAGAAGGGATTGCGGTGGTCAATTTAGGCAAGTACTGAATAATCGCCATAGTCAGTGCGACAAGACCCAGCATGACATACATAGCATTACCTTCTAACCATGCCTTCATGCCTGCATCATCAACAAACTTAAATTGTTCTAGCTGGCTTAAGAAAATCACGATGGCTAAGCCATTAACAAAACCAAGCATCACTGGCTGGGGCACTAGACGAATGAACTTACCGAGCTTTAAGAGACCAGCCGACATTTGGATAAGGCCGCATAGCACAACCGCCGCAAATAAATATTCAACGCCGTGATCGGCAACAAGTGCCACCATTACAACCGCCATGGCCCCAGTAGCACCACTGATCATACCTGGGCGCCCACCAAAGATAGACGTAATAATACCCACCATAAAGGCAGCGTATAAGCCCACAAGTGGGTTAACACCGGCTACAAAGGCAAAGGCTACGGCTTCCGGCACAAGAGCGAGGGCGACCGTTAGACCAGACAGAATATCGTTTTTGGGGTTGTCCGTGGTTTTTCTGATGAGATTAAACATCTGATCCTCGATTAATATTTGTGCACTGCAGAAAAGAGCGGCGTAGGGTACCTAAAATGACCTAAAATAACCAGCAAGAGCATGTAAGGCGTAGCGCTCAACTAAATTAAGGAACCCGTAGTGAGTATAGAGTCTGGTTTGTTACCGTTATGGTTTATTTATCTTTTATTTATCCCTGCGTTGTCGGTATTGATATGGGCATTTTGGCGGGTAAATTGGCAGGCACTTAATGAGCAATCTTTCTTACAGCATGTGTTTTACAGCGCCTGTTTAGCGCTTGCTGTTTTATGGTCCATTCGTGCGGGCTTAAGTAGTGGCTTGGGCATTCATTTTATGGGGCTCACCGCCGCTACCTTAGTGATGGGTTGGCCTTTGGCGCTGATTGCCGGTGCCATTGGTTTGCTGTGTGTCACCATTATCGGCTTAGAAAGCTATTTGGCTTTTGCGGTTAATTTCATGATGTCGGTGGCCTTGCCAGTATTAACGTCTTATTGGGTGTTGCACTTAGTGCAACGTAAATTACCCGCCAATCCATTTGTATATATCTTTTTGTGCGGTTTTTTTAACGGCGCCATTTCAATTTTAGCCGTGGCATGTGCGACCTCGTTAATGCTGGGGGGCTTAGAGGTGTACAGCTGGGAAGTCGTTTATGAAGAGTATCTTATGTACTTACCATTAATGCTGTTTCCGGAAGCGTTTATAAACGGCATGGTGGTGGCGGGCGTGATGGGCACGGCACCGCATTTGTTAAGTTCGTTCAATGTGGATAAGTATTTTAGTGATGAATGATGGTGGGCTCTGCTAGTGCACGATGTCAATCTAATGCTTAACCGGATGTTTCTGTAATTTCCGCTGGAGCGTTCTTCGATGCATGCCCAGCTCACGTGCTGTCACTGAAATATTGCCATCATTGGCTTGTAATGTTTGCTGAATTTTCTCCCACTCTAAGCGTTTAACGGATGTGGGTTTATCTGCAGGTTCAACCGTTTTGTTATCTTCTTCGGTAGGGTTGTGATCAAAACCATTGAGCAGTTCGTCTATATCCACAGGTTTACATAAATAATGATGGGCGCCTAATTTGATGGCATCTACGGCGGTGGCAATGCTGGCGTAGCTGGTGAGCATAACGATCTGGCTGTCCGGTGATAGACTTTTTAATTGTTTAATTAAATGCAGGCCACTTTCTTGTTCGAGTTTTAAATCCAGTGAAATAAATTGAGGTTTATGTTGCTCACAATGGGCGAGTGCTTGCTTGCCATTTTCGGCTTGCAAAACCGTAAAGCCTCGTCGAGTTAAACTGCGCGCCATGACACTCAGTAGTACGGTGTCGTCATCAATAATTAAAAAAGTTGATTCATTACTAGGCATTAAATGGCACCTTAATGGTGGTTAAGCAACCATGTTCGTTATTGTTTAATGAAATTTTGCCACCTAAACGCAACACGCTACTGTGACTTAATAATAAACCAATGCCTAAGCCGCTATTAGAATCCACGGGTGCATTGGGGAGACTAAAGTCATCTGCTATGCCGTCACCAAAATCTTGAATCAACAACTGCCAATCTGTTTCATTCCAGTTTAAGTCGAGTTCAATGGGTTTTTTAGACGCTTGGTTTGCATTGTCTAGTAGGTTAATAATTGCTTGCATCAGCACAAGAGGATATTGGACTTCTGGGCTGCTTGTGATGTCTTTAAAATGTGTGCGCCAATGAAACAGAGCTTTAGGCTGTAAGAGTAACCATTGCTGTGTGGTGTGATGTAAAAATGAATGCAAGGGTTGAGCGTCACTGATATCCAGCTGGCTGGGCTGGCTTAAGCGTTTGAGTTTTTGTTGGCACAGCTCGATCTGTTGATGAATCAATTGTAAGTCTTCACGACTGTGGTCATCTAGTTGCTCAAGTTGTTGTAGCTCATGGCTGAGCATTTTTATGGTGGTAAGCGGTGAACCGAGTTCATGAGCGGTGCTGGCGGCTTGGCTGGCAAGCAGCATGAGGTGTTCGTTTTGTAATACTTGTTCACGATAGTGGGCGGTTTGTTTATCTTTTTGGCGAAGATCAAATGCCATTTCGACCACAAAGTAGGCAATTAATAAGGCGCTTAAAATAAACGTAAACCACATGCCTACAATGTGAAAACTTAAACCTGCGTGGGCAAGGTGATGATCAAGGGCGGGTAGTGGAAAATAAAAGAATAATAATAAACCGTATAACGCCATGGCCAGCATACACAGTATCCAGGTCATGGCCCAACTTAAGGTCGCCGCACTGATCACGATAGGGACTAATAAATAAGTAATGAAGGGGTTGTTAGCACCACCGCTCACATAAATAAGTGCCGCGATTAATAACGTGTCGGCTAATAAATAAATAAATAGTTCATAGGGTGCCGCTTGGTTGTGCTTGGCTCGCCATAAATTTAACAAGCTTAATAAAGTTAATGTGGTCAAGATGCTCCACAGCATAAGTTGCTGCAGGGGTGGCGTTTGCTCTAGGCCGATTAATATTAAAGCCAATGCAATGCCGCAACACACAATTAAACGTAAAACCGCTAAACGCTTTAAGTTTTGAACGATAGGGTTATTGAGTAAGACCGTATCATTGGGCATGTTCAAACTCACTATTGTGTAACAACTTATATGGCCCTAATAAATGTTCATATACTAGTTGGCAGGCTAATTCGGTATCGCGATTAAGCAGGGCGTCCATTAAGGCATCGTGATCTTTTTGGTTGGCATCAAATACTTGGTTGTTCACCATGTACTGCTTTAGCCATAAGTTACGGTAGCGTGACGCTTTCTCATACAAGCCGTGTCTTACATCTAATAAAGTAGGGGAGTGACAACCTGCGGTGATGGCGCTGTGAAAATTGTGATGTAGCATTTCCCATTGCTGCATGCTGTGGCGAGCGCTTTCTAAGTCATCTGATTTGTTTAAACTTTCATGTAATAAAGGTGCTGCTTTTTTCAGTTGATGGGCGCTGGCTATGATACCTGCTTCCCACGCGTCATCACCTTGCTCAATGGCGAGACGAACACACAAGGCCTCGATGTGAGCACGTGTGTGGTAGATATCTGTAAGCTCTGCTTTAGAAATAGGGTGAACCCGAAACCCTCTTTGATTTTCGACCACTACTAGCTGTTCAACGATCAGTTGAGAGAGCGCTTCGCGTAAAGGGCTCACGCCAACATGATAGCGCTCTTTAAGCCGAGCCATGCGTAGCTTTTCACCTGGGGCAAAAAAGCCATTCAAAATATCCTGTTTAAGCTGGTTGACCACTTGTCCGGCAAAGTTTTCTGTGGAGCTGTCTTCAAGAACAGGGCTGGCCATGGTGGTTCCTTAGAGGCAGGAGCTGATGAAAAGAGTGCCCATTCTACGTGATCTTGCTAAATCAGGAAATAGCGTCCAAAAATGATAATGTTGACATTATATTAAAATGTCGACATTATCGTGGCGTACTTAATACTATATGTGCCTAGCCCCGGAGGACACAGCATGTCAGCACTGGAGTCAGTTGCTCAAAGCCGCTCAGACAGCGGCTTTAGCCAATCTAACCACCCAAGCAACCCAAGATTACAGCGTATTACGCTATCGGAGGATGCATTAGCAAGATTTGAAGCGGCAACCATCCCTTGGGACTTACAGGCAGTGGAATACAAGCCATTTCTACGTTTTGCGGTGGCTAATGCACTAGATGAAGCCTGTGGCGGTCAATTATCCCCTTTGCTGAATGACATTATGCAAAACCGTGATCAAGGGGCATTTTTGTTTGATTATCAAGGTACACCACAAACCGAAGTGAATGATTTTCATGTGAAGTTATCCACCGCCATTTCCCATTTAATTGGCGTGCCGAACTTCGATTCTATGTACGGTAAGTTCTATGCGCGTTTCACTGTACGTAATAAAGACGAAAGCGATAGCTATCTGCGTCAAGCCCATCGTCGAATGGAGCTACATAACGACGGTACTTATGTAAATGAACGCACAGACTTTGTGTTAATGATGAAAATGAAAGAAGAAAACATGGAAGGGGGCGACTCGCTTATTCTGCATGTGGATGACTGGCAGGATCTGGAAAAATTCTATAATCACCCGTTAGCCAAGCAAGATATTCAATGGGGCTCGCCACCAAGCAAACAAGTGGATTATAAAGTGTTTCACCCTGTATTCTTTGAAGAAGATAAAAACGGTAAACCGCACATGCTGTTTATTGATCAATTTGCCGAGCCACAGAACATGCGTCAAGGTTTGTATTTACAACAAATGGGTGAGTCACTAGAAGCGGAAGAAAATTGCAGTAATATTGAAGTGCCTGTGGGCTCTATGCTGGTGATGCAAAACCACTGCTGGTTCCATGGTCGTGATAAGTTTGTCTCCAACCCAGGTCTTGAGCGCGAGCTTCTAAGACAGCGCGGTCACTTTACTGCTAATTAAGTTTTTAAGTCGCGCGTGTAACTTGCTAAGCTTGGGCCATTATAGGGCCCATTTTTTATTATTTCAGGAACCTTCATGAAATTTGATTACGTCATTATAGGTGGTGGCATTGTTGGGGTGTCTACGGCTTGGCAGTTACAGCAGCAGTTCCCAGAAAAACGAATAGCCATCGTTGAGAAAGAAAGCCAATTCGCGTGTCATCAAACTGGCCATAATAGCGGCGTTATTCATGCGGGTGTGTATTATCAGCCGGGTTCTCTAAAAGCAAAATTTTGTCGTGAAGGGGTGAAAGCCACGATCGATTTCTGTAAACAGCATGACATCCACTTTGAACAATGCGGCAAGCTACTGGTGGCCACCAATTCCCTAGAGCAAAAACGTATGTTGGCTTTGTTTGAGCGCTGTGCTGAAAACAACATAGAAGCAGAGCTACTTGATGAAAAGCAATTAAAACAACGTGAGCCCAATATTACTGGTGTGGGCGGTATCTTTGTTAAGCAAACTGGGATTGTGAACTATCAAGAAGTCACCACTAAAATGGCGCAAGCATTTCAAAAGCTAGGCGGCACGGTTTTATTACAGCATGAAGTGGTGGGTTTGAATGAAGATGAATCTGGCGTTACGGTTAAAGCCAAACATAAGCAAAAAGACGTGACCCTTGAATGTGACTTTTTAGTAGCCTGTTCTGGTTTAATGGCTGATCGCACAACTAAGATGCTAGGAATAAAAACAGATTTTCAGATTATTCCGTTTCGCGGTGAGTATTACCGCTTAGCGCCACAGCATAATCATATTGTGAATCATTTAATTTACCCTATCCCTGACCCAGAGTTGCCATTTCTAGGTGTGCACTTAACACGCATGATTGATGGCACCGTCACCGTTGGCCCAAATGCAGTACAGGGCTGGAAGCGTGAAGGGTACGGTAAAATTAATATTAGTTTAAAAGATGTGGCTGACATGGTGCGCTTTGCAGGATTTTGGCGAGTGTTAAAAAATAATATCAAAGTGGGTTTAGTTGAAACGCTTAATTCTTGGTGGAAGCCAGGTTATTTAAAAACCGTACAAAAATATTGCCCAAGTTTAAAACTTAACGACTTACAGCCTTACCCAGCGGGTATTCGTGCTCAAGCTGTGATGAATGATGGCAGTATGGTGCACGATTTCTTATTTGCGCAAAGCACTCGTTCGTTACATGTTTGCAATGCACCGAGCCCAGCGGCGACATCAGCATTGCCGATAGGTGCGTATATTTGCGAAAAAATTAGCGAAGCGCAAAAGGCGTCATCTAATTAAAATTTCTATAATGAACCTTACCAATTGATATCTTGGCTAAACGCTTGAATGTGTTTAGTCAGCCAGTTTACCGCAGAGTCTTCACTGTAAAGCGGGTGATGCACCATGGTCATATTAATCGCAGGAATGCCTTTAGGTGGCTTAACGATACGCACATCTAGCATGCGCTGAAATAACTGAGCCATGTGCAAGGGAAGTGTCATAACCGCATTGGTTTTTTCTACGATACGCGCAGCGGCCATGTAGTTCACAGTACGTGCCATGTGTTGGCGATATAAGTCTTGTTCCTCTAACCAAGTATCTACTGAGTTTGCACTTACTTGGCTCACATCCCAAAACACCACATGGGATAATTTTAAATACTGTTTTAATGTCAAACTGGTTTGAACGCTTGGATGGTTATTGGCCACTAAGCAAACCTGTGACTCTTGTAACCAGTGTTCACTTATTAAATGACTCGGTAGTGCTTGCTCTGCGTCCATACCGACCACTAAATCCACATCGCCATTGGCCAGTCTTGCTTGGCAGGCATCTTCGGCAATCATTTCAATTTCAATTCTAATATTGGGCGCTAGCTGTAATAAGTGGCTGAGCAGCTCAGGAAAGATCACCGCTTCAAAGTAATCGGTACTGGCTATGGTAAAGGTGCGTGTAGATTGCGCGGCATCGAATTCATCGTTGGGCGTGATGGATTGCTGCAATAACTGTAATGCGCTACGTATCTTGGGTGCCATTAATAACGCACGAGGTGTGGGCTGCAAGCCTTGCTCGGTGCGCACTAAGATAGGGTCACCTAGTTGTTCACGCAAACGATTCAAAGCATGACTCATGGCAGATTGGCTTAAAAATACTTTATCAGCTGCACGGCTTACATGGCATTCGCTCACGAGGGCTTCAAATATTAATAGAAGATTGAGATCAAATTGGCGCAAGTTCATAAGGTGCATCCTTTCGTTTTATGTATTAATTATATGCATACTTGTATTGAAAATATGCATTTCACTAATTATAACCCCGTAGCTACACTGAACCCATCTGATACATTTATCAAAGGGCTTTATATGTCTCAATCTAATCCAAACTCAGCCAATGCTGATATGCCAATTTATGGTGCGCTTGGTGTGACCTTTATGCAGTTTCCGCAGGTTCATGATTTAGCC
The DNA here is from genome assembly GCA_034110565.1 of Bermanella sp. GTDB lineage: Bacteria > Pseudomonadota > Gammaproteobacteria > Pseudomonadales > Oceanobacteraceae > Bermanella. The sequence goes on from JAWUYY010000064.1 coordinate 16,265, forward strand.
ACTAGCGACGCAGAGGTGATTGTAAGCGGCGTGCCGTTTGATATGGCAACCTCTGGCCGTGCAGGTGCGCGTAATGGGCCTGCGGGCGTGCGTGCGGCTTCAATCAATATGGCGTGGGAAGGTGAACGCTGGCCTTGGGACTTTGCATTAGATGACCACCTAAAAGTGGCTGACATAGGTAATGTGAACTTTAAGCATGGTGAGCCACAAACACTGGTGGATAATTTAGAAGCCCATATTCTTAATATTGTTAAAGCGGGTAAGAATCCGTTAACCATAGGTGGTGACCATTTCATTACCCTGCCTATTTTGCGTTCTGTCGCAAAAGAACACGGCCCTGTGGCTTTGATTCACTTTGATGCTCATACCGATACTTATAGTGGCGGCAGTAAATACGACCACGGTACGTTCTTACATCACGCGGTAGAAGAAGGAGTGGTGGACACAGCTCACTCTTTGCAAATTGGTATTCGTACTAATTTCACTCGTGAAAATTATCCGTTTGAAGTACTAGACGGTGCTTGGGTGGGGGATAACGGCCCGCATGAAACCCTTAAAAAGATTAAGGCGCGCGTAGGCGATAAAAAAGTTTATGTGACATTTGATATTGATTGCCTAGACCCAGCCTATGCACCAGGTACTGGTACGCCGGTTGCCGCAGGTTTAACAACCGATTGCGCGCTTAAAATCATTCGCGGCTTGCAGGGGTTAAATCTTGTGGGTATGGACGTAGTAGAAGTAGCCCCAGCTTATGATCACGCAGAGATTACATCGTTAGCAGGTGCAACACTGGCACTGGAATATCTGTATGTACTGGCAGCGAACAAACAAAAGTAGTTGTTTTTGGCTATAAAAGGTCTACCTATTTAGATATATAGTGATTGATATGGTGTTAATTTAAGATGGCTGGACGATTGAAATTAAAGATGTGCTGTCTTTTATTTTATGAGTGTTTATTACGCGGCCCAGTTTTCTGGGTCGCGTTTTTTTTGCCGTTAAGAAATCCAATAAAAAACACGCCTTAGGCGTGTTTTTTTATGCTAGGTATTACATTTAAATTTAAGAAATACTTGGGCTGGATTCTAATTCGTTTAAGTGGCTTAAAAATAGCGTAAAAATTTCAGATTGAGTAGATGTGTTTAAGCGAGTATGAATGTTTTTACGATGCACTTTTACTGTGCCAAGGCTGATGTTCAATTGATTAGCAATGGCTTTTGATGAGTGGCCTTGCAGTATTAATGCGGTGATCTCTTGTTCTCGCTTCGTCAGCACGCCATTAGCAAAGGTAGATAGAGCGTGTTTCATCGCGCCCGCTTCGGTTTCGTATTTCACATATTCTTGTGATTGGGATAACCAAAACTGACGAACCAAAGAGTTAATAATTGGGTAAACATCGTTTAAACGTTTTAACTCGGCTCGCGTAATGGTGCCAAGTCGCGAGCGACGGCCAATGGTAATGGCGCAAGTAATGTCGTTATCGAGTTTGATTGCGATATTGATTTCATCGACAAAATCAAAATCCTTATAACAGGTTTGATAATATTCTGTGGTTTCAAATGAATCTGGGGCAATATCGGCCAATCGACTGATGTTTGGAATAGTACCTTGTTCAATGGCAGTACACAGAGGGTCAAGAATATATTCTTTTTTTAAATAGCTGCGTAACGTTGGGCTGTGTTCGGCTTGATTAGTCGGGTGTAGAACAATAGGTTTTAACGACTTTTTAAACGTTAGCATTAACACGCTATCAAAGTGACATTGACTGGCGAGAAATTCCTCCAGCGCATTAGGAAAGCTGCGCAGACGAATATGGTCGATCAGTGATGCCAATTGTTTTTGCCAATTAACCTGTTGAGGATCTTGGCCGTTGATAGGGTTCATGTTGCCTCGGTAAAAAATGCGCCGTTAAAATCATCACGATGAAAACAAAGCAGCCAGTGTTTATCTGGCTGCTTTGTTTTTAGCTTACAGACTTTAGCGTTAGATCAAAGCACAATAAGGCCTTATCAACTAACTCGTCCACTTCATCACGGCTAATAACAAGAGGTGGCGATAATACCATACGGCTGCCCGTTGCGCGCATGATTAAACCGTTTTCAAAGCAGTGGTCACGACAGATTGTGCCGATATCAATGTCATCTGCAAAGAATTCTTTGGTTAGCTTGTTTTTAACCAGTGCAATGCCTGCAATCAACCCAACTCCAACAATGTCACCTACTAACGGATGATTACTCAAACGCTCACGTAATGCATTTTGGAAATAAGGTCCGATATCCTTTGCTACATACTCAATGATATTTTCTTTTTTCATCAAGCGAATATTTTCAAGTGCAACCGCAGCACTAACAGGGTGGCCTGAATAGGTGTAGCCGTGGTTGAAGTCGTCATCGTGTGCAATAAGAGCGTCGCTAATACGTCCACCAACAGCAACAGCAGCAATTGGTAAATAGCCAGATGACAAACCTTTCGCCATGGAAATAATGTCAGGCTTAATGTTAAACGTATCACTACCAAACCAATTTCCGGTACGACCAAAGCCACAAATCACTTCATCGGCGATTAATAAAATGTCGTATTTGTTACAGATTTTTTGAATTTCAGCCCAGTAATTAGCAGGAGGCACTATCACACCGCCAGCGCCTTGAATTGGCTCACCAATAAATGCGGCAACGTTATCAGGGCCTACTTCTAAGATGCGATCTTCTAGAGCCTGTGCACAAGCAAGACCAAACGCTTCTTCGCTCATGTCGCCACCTTCGCCGTACCAATAAGGCTGGCGGATGTGTTCGATACCTGGCACAAGTGGTGCGCCTTGCGCGTGCATGCCGCCCATACCACCTAAGCTGGCGCCCGCTAGGGTCGAGCCATGGTAAGCATTTTCACGAGAGATAATAATGTTGCGATAAGGCTTACCTTTAATGGTCCAGTAATGGCGAACCAAACGCACGATGGTATCAATGGCTTCTGAGCCAGAGTTAGCAAAGAAGATATGATCTAAGTCGTGTGGTGTGATGCTGGCAATTTCTTTTGCAAGCAATGCAGCGTTTTGGTGGCTGGTTTGGAAAAATGTATTGTAGTAAGGCAGCTCTTGCATCTGCTTGTAAGCCACATCAGCTAGTTCTTTGCGGCCGTAACCCATGTTTACGCACCACAAGCCTGCCATGCCATCTAGTAACTTGTTGCCTTCGCTATCCCATATATAAACACCGTCAGCTTTTTCAATAATGCGCGCGCCCTGTTTGTTTAAAGCACCCGCATTGGTGAAAGGGTGCAAATGATGCTGTGCATCCAGTTGTTGTGTTTGTTGGGTGTTCAGAGTGTGTTCGGACATGATCGCTCCTATGGAATAGCGTTGCTATCGGATTTTATCTTGTATTAATGCATTGCATTTTGTGATCACAAAATGAATATGTCAATACCAGCCCTGTAAAATGTGTTTTTAAAAGTCTGTTTAGATGAACACAGCCTAAAGATGGTGGTGTTCATAATGGTTTTGTTTTAGAACGAATGAAAAATGAAAAAAAGGGAGAATAGCCATTCAATATAGGCTTTGGTATGCCATATAGCAGAATGAATACGGGTTATATAGATGTGTTAGACGCGAGAATACAGGAGAGTAAGAGCGCCCTTTTCAAGGGCGCCCAGTTAATCTTTAGCTTAATTGTGTCGGTTTGACTCATCAATAAATCGTTGCAGTAATTCTGGCGTGCTGGCGAAATTGAACCCTTCGCGGATATCTGACTTGATTGCTAGCTGCAGTGCGATGGCATCTCGCTTTTCAATGGCTTCCATGGCTTCTGTGTGTCGATCCACTTGATTTGAAACTTCTAAGTGAGCACTTGCTAACTTCATAAAGGGGCCAAGTTGCAGCCACAAACTTTCTATCAAAGGAAGCGTGACTTGATGGGGGTTTGCACTGTATAAGGTACGATGAAACTCTTGGTTTAATGCGCTTACGGGCCCGTGGTCTCCGGCCATTTGCGTATCATCAATTAAAGCATCTATTTGTTGTAAGGTTTTCAATCGTGCTTCGTCAATATAGGGCAGTGCGCGCTCTGCGGCGTGGCTTTCAATGGCCATGCGTGCCTGACACAGTTCATTAAATTTCATGGCTGTCATGTTAGGCACCATAACGCGGCGATTACCTTTTATTTCAAGTGCGTTTTCAGCGGCTAATTGGCGTAGGGCTTCACGTACAGGCATTGGGCTGACGTTCAATTCTTTTGCTAGCTCACGAATGGTCAGCGCTCGCCCAGGCAAGATCTGCCCGTACATGACGGCATTACGTAACGTGCTATATACCCATTGGGTGATAGTTACAGACGCATCACGCTCAGCTAAGGTAAATTCTATTGGAGAGTTCTTGTCCATTTAGTATGAGTGGCCTTGAATGGTTCTGATCACAATTGGATCATATGTTGCTTAATGGGACGTATGGTACTCTGTTGTGATGATCCTTTAAATATTTTTGTGATCACAATATTGCTTTTATTGTGATCACAAAAATAACGAATACAATGTGTAACTTGCAGGTTAACCCTGTCTTGCCGCTTACGGTAATGATCAAAGAGAAATGACGATGTCATCTAATAACGATACAGAATTTGATTTATTTATAACGGATTTAAACGGTAATTTACGCGGTAAGCGTATGCCTGGCAGCGCCAGTGCAAAAATGGCAAAGGAAGGCATCAAGCTACCACGTTCAGTGGTGGGCATGGATGTTTGGGGGAATGACGTTTGGGAAAACGGTCTTGTATTTGATACCGGCGATAGTGATGGTATTTGTATGCCGGTTCACGAACCTATTCCTGTGCCTTGGGCACAATCCCCGCGTAACCAGATTTTAGCCATGATGTTTAATCCTGATGGCACTCGCTTTATGGCGGATCCACGCCAAATTTTATCGCACATTACTGAGCGTTTTAACAAGCTGGGCCTTACGCCCGTTATGGCCACCGAACTTGAATTCTATTTAATGGATGCCGAGTCTGAAAAGAGTCAGCGTCCGCGTCCGCCTAAGATGTTAGATGGTCATGGTCGTCGCTTAAGTGAAACCGATTGCTACTCCATCGATGAGATGGACAATCTAGAAGCCTTCTTTACTGAAGTGCGCGACACCTGTGTACTACAAGGTGTGCCAGCAGATACGATTATTTCTGAGTTAGGGCCTGGCCAGTTTGAAATTAATTTGGTCCATGTCGATAGCCCAATGCTGGCGGCTGACCAAGCTATTTTGTTTAAACGTTTAGTGAAAGGTATTTCCCGTAAGCATGGTTTCAGTGCTTCGTTTATGGCAAAACCTTATACCGATCAAAGTGGTAACGGTTTCCACGTGCACTTCAGTTTATTAGATGCACAAGGCAAAAACGTTTTTGATGACGGTACTGACGAAGGCACGGATATTATGAAACATGCCGTTGCTGGGCTACTCCATACCATGGCCGATGGCATGCTGGTATTTGCACCGCACTTAAACTCTTATCGTCGTTTCATGAAAGGTGCTCATGCGCCAACAGTTGCTTGCTGGGGTTATGAAAACCGCACAGTGGCTGTGCGTATTCCTGAAAGCCCAGGTGTGGCTCGTCGCATTGAGCATCGTGTATCGGGTGCAGATGCAAATCCATACTTAGTATTGGCGACCATTTTAGCGGGTGCGCTTTACGGTATTGAAAATAAACTGATGCCACCTAAGCCAATTGAAGGTGACGCATATACCGAAACCGAAGAGTATGGTGATGAATACCAATTACCTAGTAAATGGGATCAAGCGACAGAAATTTTTAAAGCATCTGATGTGCTAAACGAGTATTTAGGCGAAGAATTTATTCGTGTTTTCTCTGCGGCTAAAGTACAAGAACAATTACGTTTTGACGAGCGTATTTCCGATGTAGAATACGAGTCTTATCTGGGTCTGCTGTAATACTAGGTTGAGGCAGTCGTAAGATGTTAAAGGCACTTTTTGCACCAAATGGATGCAGATAGTGCCTTTTTTGTATGCTTCTGGTGCATTTTGGGCGTTTGTTTGAGTGTGCATCGACTAGATACCTAATGAGGGGTATATAGTAAAAAATGCCCATTGCGTACATTGAAATTAGAAACACGGGACGTGTTTAAATAATTACAACGGTCTCCTTAGAGGGATTGAAAAACGTGCAAGTCTTAGCCTGACGGATTCAGCTAAGGCCATAAAAATAAAAACAATGTCAGCTCTCGGTTTTATATGTTCGGTACACGAATATAGCAAAAACGGGGATGTGGCGAAGACAATGTGGCCCCACTACATTACACATTGCAATACTGGAGAAATCTATGAATCCGTTTAAGCTTGGTATCGCAACCGCTTTAACGTTTGCGTTAGGCCATAGTGCTATGGCAGAAGAAAATATTTTAAATGTTTACAATTGGTCGGACTATATTGATCCAGCCGATATTAAAAAATTCGAAAAAGAAACCGGCATCAAAGTTAATTATGATGTTTATGATTCTAATGAGATGTTAGAAGCAAAATTAATGGCTGGTAACAGCGGTTATGACATTGTAGTGCCAACTGGAGCGTTTCTTGAACGCCAATTACAAGCCGGTGTTTATGCCCCTATTGATAAGTCTAAATTAAGCAACTACAAGAATGTGGATGTAGAGCTTGCGCAAAAAATATCCCGTAGCGATAAAGATAATATTCATAATGTGCCTTATGCATGGGGAACCGTTGGTTTAGGCTACAACATAGATATGTTGGAAAAACGTTTGGGTAAAGGAGTCTCGTTCGACTCTTTAGACTTAATCTTCAAACCTGAACTAAGCAGCAAGCTAAAAGATTGTGGTATTACCTTGCTGGACTCTCCGGCTGACGTAATTTCAGTTGCGTTAAACTATCTAGGGCTTGATCCTAACTCAGAAAGTAAAGCAGATTTGAAAAAAGCCAGTGACTTGCTGAAGGCTAATCGTCAAAACTATAAATACTTCCACTCTAGCCAATACATTGCTGATCTAGCCAATGGCGATGTGTGCCTAACACTAGGCTATAATGGTGATATCTTACAATCACAAAGCCGTGCTGAAGAAGCGGGTCAAGGGACCAAAATAGGGTATTCTATCCCTAAAGAAGGGACACAAATATGGTTTGACCTAATGGCCATTCCTGCTGATGCCCCAAATAAGGAGAATGCATACAGGTTCATCAACTTTATACTTCGTGGTGAAACGGCTGCGAGTATTTCAAATTACGTTTATTATGCTGTCGCCAATACGGCCGCTGTACCTTTTATTGAAAAAGAGGTGCTAGATAACCCAGGTATCTATCCAACAGAAGTGGTTAAAGCTAAGCTGTTTCCTCAGCTTGCTCATAAAGCAAAGTTTGATCGCCTGTTATCTCGAGCTTGGACGGGTATAAAAACCGGACGTTAATAATCGAATTTGTCTGTATCTTGCAGGCAACCTAATTTGAAATGGCCCATATCTGGGCCGAGAGCGAAAGATTGGCGGTGATCCATGAATGCATCTGAATTAAAATCAACCATAACCGGTGTGGCGAATCCTGTGAATACTGAATTACCTCTATGGAAACAACCGGATGCGACACCTTTTGTGCGCATCGAAAACATCACAAAAAAGTTTGATGACTTTACAGCGGTCGATAATGTTTCGCTAAACATCTATAAAAAAGAATTATTCTGTCTATTAGGTGGGTCTGGCTCAGGTAAAAGTACGCTTTTGCGCATGCTTGCGGGCTTTGAAAATCCCACTAATGGTCGCATTATTATCGATGGCGTAGATATGAAGGGCATTCAGCCTTGGAACCGCCCGATCAATATGATGTTCCAGTCTTATGCATTATTCCCACACTTAACAGTGGCTGAGAATATTGCATTCGGTCTTAAGCGCCAAGGTGCGAGTAAACAGGACGTGAAGCGACGTGTAGCAGAAATGCTTGATATGGTGCAGCTTGGCCATCTTGGTAAGCGTAAGCCTCATCTGCTTTCTGGTGGGCAGCGTCAGCGTGTAGCACTTGCCCGCTCATTGGTAAAACGCCCTAAACTATTATTGTTAGATGAACCATTGGGCGCGCTGGATAAAAAACTTCGAGAAGAAACCCAATTTGAATTAATAAACTTACAAGAAGAGCTGGGTGTGACCTTTGTGGTGGTGACTCACGATCAAGAAGAAGCCATGACACTGGCAACGCGTATTGGTGTAATGAATCAGGGTTTAATCGTACAAACCGATGAACCTCATGATGTTTACGAATATCCTAATAGTCGTTTTGTCGCCGAATTTGTGGGCTCAGTGAATATGTTAGAAGGCTTTATAATAGAAGATAACGTAGACAGTGTTCGCATTGACTCAAAAGAAGCGGGCTGTCCCTTGTTTGTGGCTCACGGTATTAGCTGTGCTCCGCAACAGCGTGTGCATGTGGCGCTGCGTCCTGAAAAAATTAAAATGACTCGTACTAATCCGGCGCAAGATGATAACTGCATGAAAGGTGAAATTATTGAGATCGCCTATATGGGTAGTTTGTCAGTTTATCGCGTGCGTTTGCAAAGTGGTAAAGAAATACGAGTGACGCAACCAAACTTTGCTCGTGATATGGGGCAACGTTTCACTTGGAACGAACACGTGTTCTTGTCTTGGGATGTAGATAGCAGCGTGGTATTAACATCATGAGTTCATTTTCTGGAAACGTATGGCTTTCTGGATTTTCTACTTGGAAAGCACGCTTTATATCAGTGAGGAATATTAATTGGGGTCGCTTTAGTGTTATTTCCATGCCTTACCTTTGGTTGGCGGTGTTCTTTTTTATTCCATTTTTAGTGGTATTTAAAATTTCATTGGCTGAGTCAGCCATTGCCATTCCACCTTATTCGGATCTTTTAGATTTCGATATGGAGGAGGCCTATCTCAATATTAAATTGAATCTAGGCAACTATATCTATCTTTGGGAAGACAGCTTTTATATCGATGCGTACTTAAGCTCTATTAAAATTGCGGCGGTATCTACTGTCTTTACTTTGCTGGTGGGTTTTCCCATTGCTTACTTAATTGCTCGCAGTGATGAGAAAGTGCGCGGGATTTTGTTAGCCCTTGTGATCTTGCCATTTTGGACCTCTTTTTTATTAAGAGTGTATGCCTGGGTAGGCTTATTAAAGAAACAAGGTTTGGTGAATGAAGTGCTCATGAGTATGGGGATCATTAATGAGCCGCTTACCATGCTACAAACTGACTTTGCTGTTTATATAGGTATTGTTTACACCTATTTACCTTTCATGATTCTGCCGTTGTATTCCGCGTTAGAAAAAATGGACATATCATTACTTGAAGCCGCTGAAGATTTAGGCGCTCGTCCTATCCAAAGCTTTTTCATGGTGACAGTACCACTTGCTATGCCGGGTATTATCGCAGGCTGCATGTTGGTATTTATTCCAGCCGTTGGTGAGTATGTAATACCTGCACTACTGGGTGGTTCCGATACCTTGATGATAGGTCGAGTGCTATGGGATGAGTTCTCCTTAAATCGTGATTGGCCAATGGCATCCGCAGTGGCAACTGTCATGCTTGTATTCTTGGTGATGCCGATCATGCTAATACGTAATAAATCAGGTAAAGAGGAGGCAATGTAATGAAAAGACGTTCAATGTTTTTAAATACAACAGCCGCTTTGGGATTCATTTTTTTGTATGTGCCGATTATCTCGCTGATCATTTATAGCTTTAACGAATCCAAACTGGTCACAGTTTGGGGAGGCTGGTCAATAAAATGGTATGGCGAGTTATTTCAAAATGAACAAATTATGGATGCCGCATTTTTAAGTTTAGAGATCGCTTTTATTAGTGCCTCACTTGCAGTGGTGCTTGGCACCATGGCGGGCTTTGCGCTTTCACGTATGGGGCGCTTTCGTGGGAAATTGCTCTTTTCAGGTTGGGTGAGCGCGCCATTGGTGATGCCAGAAGTCATCACAGGTTTATCCTTGTTGTTATTGTTTGTAGCAATGGAAAGTGCATTTGGCTGGCCAGCAGGTCGTGGTGAGATGACAGTGATTATTGCTCATACCACGTTCTGTTTGGCGTATGTTGCTGTGATTGTGCAGTCTCGTTTGGTGGTGCTTGATGACACATTAGAAGAAGCCGCGATGGACCTTGGTGCGAAACCGTCTACGTTATTCTTTTTGATAACATTACCTCTGATCTCCCCAGCTATTATTGCTGGCTGGTTGTTGTCCTTTACCTTATCGCTGGATGACTTAGTTATCGCCAGCTTTGTATCGGGCCCTGGTAATAGCACCTTACCTATGGTGATCTTCTCTAAAGTACGCCTAGGTGTTACGCCAGAAGTCAACGCACTAGCGACCTTGATGATTGCAATCGTTGCTATTGGTGTGATCTTCGCCATGCTTTATATGCGCAAACAAAACAAAATGCTTGCGGCGGCTCAAGAAGGCTAGCGTGGGTTACTACAAGGTGCTGGTAACAGCACTTGAACATAAATAGGTTAGAAAATGAAAATTGGTATTTTAGCCGCAGGTATTACACCGGATGAATTAATTCATCAATTTGGTTCGTACTCTCAAATGTTCATGACACTGTTTTCAAAGAATGGTTACGAATTTGAATACGAGGTTTATGATGTGCGTGACGATGTTTTTCCCAAGTCGGAAAATGATTGTGAAGCATGGATTATTACGGGCTCAAAATTTAACGTGTACCAACATCTTGCATGGATGGAAAAATTAAAAACGTTAATTTTGGAAATTCACGCCAGCAAAAAACCACTTGTTGGGATCTGCTTTGGTCATCAAATTATTGCTGAAGCATTTGGTGGTAAGGTAGATAAATATCCAGGTGGCTGGGGTGTCGGTTTACAGGCTTATGAGCTAAGTGGTGAACACGATTTCATTACAGATGGCTCTAAAGATTTTATTATTAATGCCATGCATCAAGACCAAGTACTGGTTAAGCCAGAGAATGCAGTGATATTTGCTAAATCAGACTTCTGTGAATATGCAGGCCTTGTTTATGATAATCGTATTTTAACCTTTCAGGCCCACCCTGAGTTTGCAGTGGACTATGAAGATGCCTTGGTTGAAGCGCGTAAAGGTTCAGTCGTACCGTTGGAAACAGCAGAAAAAGGTTTAAAGACTTTACGCACGGCTGATGCTAAAACACAATCGGATAAAGTAGCCCATTGGATGGCCGACTTCATTCAAGCACGCGTGTAAAGAAAAAAATATTCAGTTTATATGGGTCAGTGTTATGCCTAATGGTGACCCATTTTTTTATTTTATAAAAAGCCGATGCGGTTATCTGCTTCGGCTTTTTTACTTTATAAATAAGACATAGGCATCAAATATTGTAAGGTTGAATATGAAGATTGGGATTTTAGTTGTAGGCCATATCGATGCACCTCATTTTGAAACCCATGTGGGTTATGCTCATATGTTTAAGTCGTTATTTCAAAACGCGGGTGTCGTATTTGAATATGATGTTTTTAATGTTATCGATGACCAATGGCCAGAATATATCGATAGTTGTGACGGTTGGTTGATTACGGGTTCGGCCAGTGGTGTCTACGATAATAAGCCGTGGATGCAAAAGCTTAAAAAGTGGATTATCCATTCGCATGAACAAGGTATTCCCATGGTAGGCATCTGCTTTGGTCATCAGATTATTGCCGAAGCCTTTGCAGGTAAAGTTGAAAAGTACAGTGGCGGCTGGAGTGTAGGCCCACAGGCTTACACACTAAAAAACCAAGAGCTAGAAGGTAAGACTGAAATATTACTTAACGCGGTTCATCAAGATCAGGTGATTGAGATGCCTAAGAATGCGACCCGTGTGGCCAGTTCATCATTTTGTGAAAATGCGATATTGAAATATGGTGATTCTATTTTAACCATTCAAGCTCATCCGGAATTCAGTAATGAATACGAAAAAGATTTATTATCATTCCATAAAGGTAACGCTATCGCGTTAGCACCCTGTGAAGCGGCTTTGGATAAAATGGAAGCAACACCGAAAATAATGGATCATCTGCCGATCGCTCGCTGGATGGCTCGAATTTTACAAGGTGTGTCCTAGGTCAAGATTGTGATGTATTTACACTACTTTACCGCCTTGATACTCGCCTAGTATATTTTATTTTGGCACAATCCAAGCTTGTTTAAATACAACGAATGATGAAAATGAATATGAATGAATATGCTTTGTCGAAAACTACGATAGCGTTTCACTGGGTAACTGGGATTTTCTTTATTGTTATCTTAGGCTTTGGTCTTTATATGGACGAATTACCAAAAGGCCCTGAGAAGTTCGAAATAATGGGTATTCATAAATCCCTAGGTTTAGCGTTCTTGTTTGTGGCACTGATGAGGGTCACTTGGCGCTTGCATGAGGGCAATATCCCCAGCTTAAATGTACAGCAGACTTGGCTTGATACAATGGCGAAGGGTATACACCTTTTTTTATTGATCGGGACTGTACTCATGCCTATTTCAGGGTTAATGATGAGTATTGGCGGGGGGCGTGCCATTGAATTTTTCGGTACACAAGTATTGGCAGCAGGAGATGAAATAGAATGGCTCGGTGATCTTGCTCATGAGGTTCATGAAATAGGAGCAAAACTCATCATACTTGCGTTATTGCTTCATATTGCAGGTGCTCTGAAGCATCAGTTTATGGATAAAGATGGTACGCTTAGTCGAATGCTTGGACGATAATTAACACTGTATTCATTAAAAGGGCTTGTTTGATCAAGCCCTTTTTTTATGTCTGTCATTTTGGTTTTCAATACAGATATGACAGTTTCAGAACGTTACTTTTAATTTTCTCTAGTAATAGAATATATTATAAGCAGCGAACTATTCATCATTCGCTGCTTGTTTTAATGTTTAACACTATAAAGTCAGTAGGTATAAAATTGAAATATGGTAATCATTCTCCTCACCGTGAGCGTGGAAAAAACCTAGGTGTACCCGAGCTAATAGCGATAGCGCTTGGTGGTATGGTAGGCGGAGGCATCTTTACAGTGCTTGGGGTGTCGGTTGCCATGGTCGGTGTGTATACACCCGTTGCCATTTTAATCGGTGGTGTGATTGCCATGCTTGCGGCTTACTCTTATATAAAACTTGGGGTCTACTACAAAGATGAAGGTGCCACTTACTCCTTTTTTAAACGCACGTTCCCCAACTCGCCATTTTCTGCTGCCTTGATTGGTTGGTGGGTTATCTTTGGCTATATCAGCACCATTGCGCTTTATGCTTACACGTTTTCATCTTATGCCATCAGCGGGTTTGCTTTTGCCGACAGTGAGTGGATGAGAAAAATTATTGCCATTGCCATTATCGTTGTATTTACATTAATTAATGTATGGAGCGTTAAAGGCATGGGAAAAATTGAAGACCTTATGGTTTATTCTAAGCTGGTTATATTAGTGGTGATTTCATTTGTTTTAATTAATAACAGCCAAACCAGTTTACCAGTATTGATCGACAATGAAGGGGATGCAAAGTGGTTAGGAATATTAATCGTGGCATCCCTGACCTTTGTCGCCTATGAAGGGTTTCAGTTAGTTATTAATGCGGTCAATGAAATGGACTCGCCTGAAAAAAATATTCCTAAGGCTATTTATTCATCTATCGTGTTGGCGATTTTAATTTATTTTGTTATTTCGGTAGGTGCTATTTTAGCCATTCCCTTTGACGATATTATTGCAAACCAAGAGTTCGCACTTGCCTCCGGTGCGGATAAAGTCTTGGGCCACTGGGGGACTGATCTTGTGGTGCTGGGGGCATTGCTTGCTACAAGTAGTGCGATTAGTGGCACCTTGTTTGGTTCATCGAGACAGATGGCTGTGATTGCCAGTCAGGGCTTTTTCCCCCTTAAGTTAGCAAGACGTTTTCGTCATATACCGGTTTACGCCATTATAGTGATGGCTTTATTGGCCAGTCTTTTAGTCTTGGTCGGTTCACTTAAAGTCATACTTGAATTTGGTAGTGTAACGTTTTTATTGGTATCGGTTTTGATGGCGTATGCCAATTTTAGAATTCGACATTTAACTCAGTCATCCGTAATTATTACGCTATTGGCTATAGTGGGCTTACTAATGGGCAGTGTGTTGATCATTTACTATGAGTGGAGCGAGCAGCCAGAGCAATTGTTGTTTATTGGTGCGATTTATGGATTGCTAACTCTAGGCGCTTTTGGTTATTCCAGAAAGCGCGTTTAATGTTATTTAATTATGCATTAGCTCTGGAAAAAACGTAAGCCAAAGAACAGCGCCATACTTAATATGGTGGTGAGTAAGGTATTGCGAGTGGTGACGGCTAATAGTGTTGCTACAATGGCACATAATAAATAATCGTTATGCCAATGTATGTTGAGAGAGTGCTCGCTGACAAAAACGATGGGCCCCCAAATTGCGGTTAATATGGCTGGCGCTGAATAACTTAAAAATTTCAGTGTGGCCGAGTTCAGTGTGATAGGTAAACGAGGCTCAAGAAAGCCATAGCGACTAAAGAAAATAATACTCGCCATAAGTAAGATGGTCAGAGTAATCATTTATCTTCCCCTGTGGCCTTGGCATACAAGGTACCGACAGTCATACCTAATAGTGATGCAATCAATAATCCTGACGGTATTTGAAATAACTCACACACAATCGATGTGACCAAGCTTACTAATACACACATCAATATAGATGGCTGATTGATTTGCGGCATTACAATGGCAATAAAAGTCGCTGCGATAGCAAAGTCTAGCCCCCAACTATCAAGGTTTGGAATGTTGTTGCCGACTAAAATGCCTGCTAGTGATGCAATATTCCATACAAGATAAAAACTCAAACCAGCTCCTAAGGCATACCAAGGATCAAGTGTTTGAGTTTTATCCTTATTGGATTTTGATTTTGCAATAATGGCAAATAATTCATCGGTGAGTAAGAAGCCTAAAATAAGTCGCCACTTTAATGGCATAGGACTTATGTTAGGGCGCATGGCCATAGAGTATAAAAAATGTCGCGATGTAATTAATAAAGTCGTAATTAAAATACTGCCTAAGCCTAGCCCAGCTTTGATCATACCAACGGCCACTAATTGAGCCGCACCAGCAAATACAATGGCCGACATGGCTTGGCTTTCGAATGGGTTTAAACCGGCATCAAGGGCAAGTGAGCCCGCTAAGATTCCCCAAGGAATCACCGCGATGCTTAATGGCATGGCCGCTAGTGCGCCTTTTAACCAGCGCTTAGAAGGTGAAGACGTATAGGTTGTACGCAGAGACATAAATACAGTAATGAAGAATAAAGACGCAGTATACGCCATTTTATTTCGTAATATTAAGACTGTTTTGTGAGCGCGGTATTTAGACATTAAACACTAGGGTAAGCAGATGCTTACCCTAGTGTTTAAGTGTGATTAATAAGCGCCGTCGCTATAAATCAATTCGTAACTATGGCTGTAGATTTCAAGAATATTGCCAAATGGGTCTTCCATATAAATCATACGGTAAGGTTTCTCACCTGGGTAATAGTAACGAGGTGCTTTCATGCGTTTTTTACCACCAGCGGCGACAATACGCTCAGCAAGTTCTTCTACATTTGGATCTTGTACACAGAAGTGAAAGATCCCTGTTTTCCAGTATTCAAAGTTGTTCTCTGGGTTTTCCTGATTTTTAAATTGGAATAACTCCACACCAATACGATCGCCTGTGGATAAATGCGCAATGTGGAAACTCTCCCAGCCAGCACCAAATACTTCAGTACACATCTCACCAATGGCACTGTCATCTTCAAGGATTTCGGTTGGCTCCATAATGCGATACCAACCTAGTACTTCAGTATAGAACTTAACGGCAGCTTCTAAATCCGGGACTGAGATCCCAATATGAGAAAAGTTACGTGGGTAAACGTTATTCATCTTATGCCTCTTTGTGTGTGGAAGTTGATTAAAGAGTACACAAGGTTGATAATTACTTAAAATTATCAAAATTTATAATTATGAGTATATTATGTAATGATTAATCCGGTATTGTTACGCACCTTTTGTGCTCTAGTCGAGGTGGGTCATTTCACCCGAACGGCAGAGCAGCTGCACATGACCCAGTCAGGGGTAAGCCAACATATTCATAAATTAGAAGAGCAGCTGGGGCAGTTGCTACTGGCCAGGGAAGGCAAACAATTCACCCTGACACAAGCCGGTGAGCGCTTATACGAAGAAGGGCGTCATATCGTGATGGATCTTGCTAATCTAGAGCAGCGCGTCGCGGTTGACCCGCCTTTTGAAGGTTTAGTTCGAGTGATGTCTCCGGGGAGTGTGGGCTTGAAGCTGTACCCGCAGTTGATCGATTTACAGAGAAGGCACCCCAAATTAGTCATGGATTACCGCTTTGCACCCAATGCCAGCGTTGAAAAAGCCATTATTCAAGATGAGGTGGATATGGGCTTCATGACTCGCCCATCTCAGTTAACCGATGTGACATGTGAAGCGGTGGCGCAAGAGCCGTTACGGTTAGTGACACCAAAGGCTATGAGTAAACCTAGCTGGGAGGCATTACTGGCTCTGGGTTTTATTGATCATCCAGATGGAGCCCATCATGCTCAGTTATTATTAAGTGAGAACTATGCTGAATTTCAGCACAGCCATGGATTTCATAAAACAGGTTTCTCAAATCAAATTCATTTAATATTAGAACCAGTGAGTATGGGGTTAGGATTTACAGTGCTGCCTGCTTATGCGGTGGATGCGTTTAAGCAACCAGCATTAATTAAAGTTCATCACTTAGCAAACCCAGTGAGTGAAACCTTATATTTATGCACGCGCAAAAATAAGGCGTTACCTAAACGAATTGAAACAGTGATTTTAGAATCAAAATCGTATTTACGTTAAGGCATAAAAATAGAAAAGGGCACCCTAGGGTGCCCAGATACTAATAATTAAATCGATCTAATTAAAAAGGTTTTATCAGGGCTTATTCCCCAATATATTTTTTATGTACGCGGCGGGTAATGCCAGTGAATAGTGTATAAGGAATAGTATCCGCATAGGGTGCCACTTGCGCGGCGGGTAAATTTTCTCCCCACAATTCCACCTTAGAGCCAACTTTGGCATCTTTAATGTGTGTTAAGTCCACGGTTAGCATGTCCATGGATACGCGTCCAATAATGCGAGTGCGTTGACCATTGACGATTACAGGTGTGCCGTCTTTAGCGTGACGAGGGTAACCGTCTGCATAACCCATAGCGACGGTGCCGATTTTAGTGGGCTGATCACAAACATGACGATGGCTGTAGCCGACACCGTCTCCTGGTTGTAAATCACGGATGGCAATGACCTCAGAGGTTAAAGTCATAACCGCTTTTAATTCATCAGCCAGAGGGTGTGGGTTCTCAAAAGGTGTCGCACCATACAACATAATGCCAGGACGTTGGTATTCACGGCGAGCATTGTCGTGTCCTAATATGGCTGCGCTATTAGCGATACTGATCGGTATATGCAATACGTTGTTAATTTCATTAATGCAGCTGATTTGCTGTGCTGTGATCGGGCTTGTAAAGTCGTCGGCGCAGGCAAAGTGGCTCATTAAAACAATCTCGGCTACTTGTTCAAGGCTATTCAATTGATCAAATGCTTGGCGGTAGTCTTGAGGATTAATGCCTAAGCGGTGCATACCGCTATCCATTTTTAGCCAGATATTAATAGGCTTTGATAGTGTGGATTGTGCAATCAGATTAATTTGCTCGATGCTGTGTACGGCGCACCAAAAATGATTATCGCTAATAATCGGTAATTCATCCGCAGTAAAAAAACCTTCTAATAATAAAATTGGTTTTTCGATACCAGCTTCTCGTAACTCTAATGCCTCTTCTATACAGGCAACGCCAAATGCATCGGCTTCGTCTTCAAGTGCAAAAGCCAGTTTGATGGCGCCGTGGCCATAGGCATCGGCTTTTATAATCGCTACAGCTTGCTGTTTTGGTGCAACAGATCTTGCGAGTCTGTAATTGTCACGAAAAGCATTTAGATTAATGGTGGCGGCGGCTGGTCTACCCATGGTACTTCTCTCATACACCCTGATAAGGGTTTTATTATTAATAAAATAAACCGCGCTCTTGGCGTGATTTATTTTAACTATTATTTATAGAGCCATAATCGCTTCAATTTCGATGTCGGCATCTTTTGGTAAAGCTTTAACTGCATACGCTGCACGAGCGGGATAAGGCTCTGAAAAATACTGGCCCATTATTTCATTAACTTGGTTAAAGTATTTAAGGTCAGATAATAAAATCGTCATTTTAACAAAGTTAGATAAGTCTCCACCGGCTGCTTGGGCGACTGCTCTTAGGTTTTCAAACACTTGTATTGCTTGAGCTTCAAATGATTCCGTTACCATTTCCATGGTTTCTGGGTTTAATGGAATCTGGCCAGATAAAAAAACAAGATCACCGACTTTTACCGCTTGTGAATATGGACCAATAGCTGCAGGGGCTTTCTCGGTATTAATGATGCTTTTATTTGTCATAGTACTTCCTTAATGCGCGTGTCGCTTAATAATTATTTTTTAAAACACTATTTAGGCATAGCGTTCGATTGATAACCCTTCAGGGTCAATGTCAGGTGTTTTTTGATTTATGATATCGCATACAAATTTTGCCGAACCTAATGACATGGTCCAACCTAGAGTGCCGTGACCGGTATTGAGGTACAGGTTTGAATACTTGGTGCCTCCTAGTACAGGTGTGCTGTCGGGCGTCATAGGGCGCAGGCCCGTCCATAATTCAGCCTTACTTACATCGGCCGCTCCTGGGAACATATCCTGAATCACAAAGTCCACGCTGGCGCGACGTTTTTTCGGGCACTCTAAATTGTATGATGCAATTTCAGCGGTGCCGCCCACACGAATGCGATCTTCAAATCGAGTCACTGCCACTTTGTAAGTTTCGTCCATAATAGTGGACTGAGGTGCGCAGCTTTCGTCTTCAATCGGTAGGGTAAGGGAATAACCTTTAATCGGGTAAATAGGCACATTGATGCCCACGGTTTTTAAAATTTGTGGTGAGTAACTGCCTAGTGCACATAAAAATACATCGGCAATCACCGTACCCGAGTCGGTGGTGACACTGGTGATCTTGCCATTGGATTCATTTAGGCGTTCGATAGAGGTGTTCATTAAAAAATTCACACCGAGCTTTTCACATTCTTTAGCAAGAGCCGTGGTGAACTTGAAGCAGTCACCAGTTTCATCACCGGGCAAGTGTAAACCGCCGACAAATTTATCTTTCACATTGGCAAGAGCAGGCTCGTGCTCGATGCAACCTTTCATATCAAGAGCTTGGTGCTTAATGCCTAAATCTTGTAATATTTTTATGTCTTTTTGTAGAGCATCGACCTGTTTTTGCTTACGAAATAATTGCAAGGTGCCACGCTGGCGAGCATCGTAATCTAGGTTCAATTCTTTACGAATATCCACAAAACAGTCTCGGCTGTATTCGGCGATGCGTAACATACGTGCTTTGTTTGTTTGGTAAGAGCGGGTATTACAGTTGGCCAGCATCTTAGTCATCCAAGAAATTGTATAGCCATCCAATTCTTTTACATTAATCATGAAAGGGGCGAGGTCTTGCAGCATCCAGCCAATGGCCTTTAACGGCACACCCGGTGCAGCCCAAGGGGAGCTGTAACCTGGTGATATCATGCCCGCATTTCCGTGGCTGGTTTCTTGGGCCACGCTGTCTTGGCGGTCAATCACGGTGACTTGATGGCCAGATTTTGCTAAATACCAAGCACTGGCCACTCCTAAAACACCGCCCCCCAATATTGTAATGTGCATGACTAACCTCAAAAAAACGTATTGTTATTAAAATTGGTAATGCCTAGTTTAGGTGAAAATTATGAGAATAATGCTTTGATTTTTACCTTTAAAAAGGATAAAACACTGTATAAATTAAAATAAGTAGTGAAAAGGTAATATTATGAAGGGGCTAAAGAAGCGAGAGCTAGATCGCTTAGATATGAGTATTCTGCGCACATTGCAGAGCGATGCGCGGATTAGTTATGTGGATTTAGCTGAAAAGGTGGGGTTAAGCTCAACGCCTTGTATTGAGCGAGTTAAGCGCTTAGAGAAAGATGGCTATATAGAAGGGTATTACACTCGATTAAACCCAGAAGCTTTGGGTTTTAGCATGTTAGTGTTCGTGGAGATATCGCTTTCATACCAGTCACCCGATGCATTTCAAAAGTTTAATCAGGCGGTTACAAAGCTGCCTTACATTTTAGAGTGTCACTTGGTCTCGGGTGATGCGGATTACCTAATAAAAGCCCGTATTGACGGTATGTCCGAATACCGTGCTTTATTAGGTGACATGCTATTAACTCTGCCTGGGGTAAAGCATTCTAAAAGTTATATTGTTATGGAAGAAGTAAAAGAAACCCAAGAGCTACCATTGGAGTTTCATCAGAAAAAATAAAGAGGGATAAAATCCCCCTTGCAAAATAAATGTTTGGGTTTATGATCAAAAGCATGAAGACATTAATTGCCACTATTCAAATCACTGCCAATACCTGCATGGATCCTCTTGCGGGTATTTCTATTGGTGCGAAAAAAGTAGCAACTCAAATGGCCTTTTATTGGTATTCAGTTGTATTTTATTTTGGCTACTTTAGCCAGACGCCGAATAGCCATTAAGAAACTTAAATTATATGGCAGTTCGGCCCAATCAGCCGACTGCCTAAAAACCCCGATTAGCAGTCAGCTGATCGGGGTTTTTTTTTAACGTTACTTTTCAAATTTGAAAAAGAATAAAGCAAAAGGGGAGTCACTTAATAAAGGAAAATATCATGCAATCAGCCCATGTTTCAATGAACCAAACACCTGAAGAAAATATAGGCGCCTCCGTTTTAGCCGTACGAGCACTGCCATCCCCCATTCAATTAAAACAGGCTTTGCCATTAAGTGCCGAGTTAGCTCGACGTGTGGATGATCACAGGCAGCAAGTGCGTAATATCTTAGAGGGCAAAGACGATCGTTTAATGATTATCACGGGCCCGTGTTCACTGCATGATGAAAAAGCTGCGTTAGATTACGCCCACAGACTTAAAGAATTAAGTGATCAGGTCGCGGATAAAATATTAGTTGTGATGCGTGCTTATGTTGAAAAACCACGCACCACAACTGGTTGGAAAGGACTTGCTTATGATCCAGAGCGAAACGGCAAGGGTGATATTGATCAGGGTTTGAAACGATCCCGTGAACTAATGCTCAAGCTGGTTGATCTAGGATTACCGCTTGCTACAGAAGCGTTGAACCCAATGACTATGATGTACCTAGATGATTTGATCACTTGGACAGCGATCGGTGCGCGCACCGCTGAATCACAAGTTCACCGCGAAATGATTAGCCATTTAAGCATGCCAGTGGGTATTAAAAATGGCACAGATGGCTCGGTGGATTCCGCAGTGAACGCCATGATTTCAGCCAGTCGCGCCCATCATTGCTTAGGGATGGATGCTAACGGCAGTATTGCCATGTTGGATACACCTGGAAATCCTGATACCCATGTGGTTCTACGTGGTGGACGTAACCTAACTAACTACGATGAAGACAGTATTACGCAAACATTAGCACAATTACAAAAAGCCAAAAATGGTAATCAACTTCATGCAAAAGTCATTGTGGACTGTTCACATGATAATTCGCAAAAGAAGCATGACAACCAGTTGCCGATTGCTCAAAACGTGGTTCAACAGATTGTGCAAGGCAATAAAAATATCAGCGGTATTATGTTAGAAAGTTTTATTGAGCCAGGAAAACAATCAATGGAAGGGTGTGAGCATGATGGCTGTTTGAAATACGGTATGTCAATTACCGATGCCTGCATTAGCTGGGAGCAAACCAAGCAACTTATGCTGGAATTACATGGCATATTAATAAATCAATCAAACTATAAATAGTTAATATTTACGAATTAAAAGGAATAAAAAATGGTCAATCAACCGAATATCATGATCACTGAATTAGATTTAGAGCGATTAGAAAAATTAATTGAATCGTTACCTAAAGACTCCTTCCCGGGTAAGGTCGCATTAGAGTCAGAGTTATCACGTGCCGATGTAGTGGGCTCCCATGATATTCCGGATACCGTAGTCACTATGAACTCAACAGTACGTTTTAAAGTGAATGAATCGAAAGAAGAATTTAGTTTAACCCTTGTTTACCCAAAAGATGCCAATAGCAGTGAGAGAACACTTTCAATTTTAGCACCTGTGGGCAGCGCTTTATTAGGGCTTAATCAAGGTGATGAAATCCAATGGCCAAAACCAGATGGCAGCATGATGACGGTACGCATTGAAGAAGTTATGTATCAACCTGAGCGAGCAGGTGAGTATCATCGCTAAACAGGTTATATTGTTAGTGTGATATATTGAAAAGAGAATAAAAAATGTTAACGCATACGATACAACCACGATTCAGTGATACAGATGCACTTGGGCATATTAGCAATACTGCATTTCCTATTTGGTTTGAAGAAGCGCGAACGCCACTGTTTGCAATCTATCACCCAACGCTGGATTTAAAGTCGTGGCCTTTAATTATTGCCCGCCTTGAACTTGATTTACTTGCTCAAACTTATTGGGGTGAAGAGGTCGAAATTAAAACCTATATCCGTAAATTAGGTCATTCATCTTGTGAAATAGCGCATGAAGCGTGGCAGAAAGGAAACATGGTAGCAAAGGGCTTAGCTGTCATGATTCACTTTGATTATAGAAATGAAAAATCCATACCGATACCTGATGATGTGCGCAATAAATTGTCAGCACATCTTGATCCATCAGCTTGATACGGTAACTATTACTTAAAGTAGGTTATTTAAGTTTCGGGTGCTTTATTTAATAACGCTAGGCATAGCATGCTGTCATACACTCTATATGGCAATAAAGCGAAAGGAAAACTGGGCACGGTGAGCCACGTGTCGTGAGCTTGCCAACTAGTAACAGGTATAAATATGAATAGAATATTTAAATATGTGATCGCTGTTGTATTGTTATTTGCCCTTTTAATTGGTGTGTTTCTAGTGCTTAGCTATGCGCCGGATAAATCGGTCAGCGAGCTAGCCCAGCGGTGGGCACAGCCACCATCGCAGTTTATAAGTATTGCCGGTATGCAGGTGCATGTTCGTGATGAAGGGCCAAGGAATGACCCAGAGCCTATTGTGTTAATTCACGGAACAGGTGATTCGTTACATACGTGGGATGGATGGGTTGATGACCTTAAATCACAACATCGTGTGATTCGTTTTGATTTACCAGCATTTGGTTTGACTGGGCCAGAGCCAAACGATAATTACACGATTGAACATTATGCTGAATTTATTGTGGCTGTTTTAGCCGCTCTTAAAATTGAAAAGTCAGTATTAGTAGGTAATTCGTTGGGGGGCTATATTGCTTGGGCAACCACAGTGCTGCACCCAAATAAGGTAACCAAATTAGTGTTAGTGGATGCCAGTGGTTACCCGTATGCGGCTAAATCTGTTCCGCTTGCCTTTAAACTAGCGAGAACCCCAATAATAAAAGACTTGATCAAAAATATATTACCGCGTTCATTGATTGAAAGTAGTTTGAAGAATGTATATGGCAACCCAGAATTAGTGACAGATCAGTTGGTTGATCGTTATTTTGATTTGGCCACGCGTGAGGGTAATCGACGGGCGCTTACTTTGCGTTTTAAGCAGACGATTGCGGGTCCGTTAATTAATCGTCTTGGTGAAATTTCAGTGCCCACATTAATTTTATGGGGTGAAAAGGATAACTTAATACCTTTAATATTTGCCAAGAAATTCAATAACGATATAGCAAGCAGTAAGCTGGTTACGTTTAAAGAATTAGGCCATCTTCCACATGAAGAAGATCCGGATGCAACAGTGAGAGAGCTTAAGGTCTTTATTAGCCAGTAATCAATTGAGTCTGTCTAATCTAAAAAGACTCATTCAATGTTGGACTACATATAAATATCATAAATATAAAAAAGGTAAATGATTATGTTCAGTCATGTAATGTTAGGGGCAAATGATCTTGAAGTCTCAAAAAAATTTTACGATGCCACCTTGGGTGTGCTTGGCTATAGAGAAGGGGTGATGGATCCAAAGGGACGTTATTTTTATGCATCGAAAAAAGGTGTGTTTATTTTAACGACGCCAATCGATGGCGAAGATGCTTGTCATGGTAATGGTAGTACTATTGGGTTTGCATGTGCCACAGCGGATGAAGTAGACGCATGGCATAAAGCGGGTATTGCTAGTGGTGGCGTGACGTGTGAAGAGCCTCCTGGTATTCGTGGTGCGGGAGGTCCAACTGAATTATATCTTGCGTATCTTCGTGACCCTTCTGGCAATAAAATTTGTGGTTTATATCGTATCGGGTCATAAATTAAACAATACCAGTGATTTCTCTGGGTTTGCTTTAAGTGATGTAGAGAATTTGCTCTAATTTTTTTAACGCTAATATTGCCGCGCTTGTTCGGTTCTCTACATTCAGTTTTCTAAATATTTGAACGAGATGTGTATTAATAGTACGTGGGCTAATATCTAATATTTGAGCAATTTCTGAGTTACTTTTTCCTCTCGCTAGCCACACTAGGACTTCTGATTCTCTTAGGGTTAGCTCAAATGCTTCTTGAAGTATTTGCTGTTCACTGGGCCTTTCTAAGTCAATAAGACGCAATAGGCATTCATCTTTATCATTCTCGCTAATATATTTTATTTCCATTGGCTTATTGCCATCGCTGATGGTAATGCCTTTCTCTTTATTAAATGACACTGAAAGCAGTGGTTGTAAATATTCACTAAGATTGTCTTTAAGCCAGTCTTCATTGAGGCCTGCAGATGTGAATAGATGATGAGCCTGCGGTGTTGCCCATTTAAATTCTCCTTGCTTGCTAGTTGTCAGTAAGAATTGTCCGGCTGAATCCAATGCCAATCTAGCGCTTTGCGTTAAGCGTGAATTATTTAAGTGAACCTTCATACGAGCAATGAGCTCTGTGCAGTTTACTGGCTTTTGAATGTAATCCACACTGCCTGCGTCAAAACTTTTCACAATGCTTTCCGTGTCACTTAAACCTGTCATGAAAATAATAGGGATGTGAGCTAAGTGTGGTTGTGACTTAAGATGTTTACAGGTTTCGAATCCATCCATGCCCGGCATGATGGCATCCATTAAAATAATGTCAGGTGTAATACTATTGGTGATGCTAATTGCTTGGCGCCCCTCAAGGGCAACTAGTACTGTTAGTCCTGCTGCATCTAAGGCATCATTAATCATACTTAAAGAACCTGGTGAGTCATCGACAACGAGAACTAAATCTTTATTCTCTTGATTGTTCATTGGTCTGATCCTTTGAGTTTTTCAATTATTTGAGGAAATTGAAAGTTATCGACCAATTCCATCAAGTCTTGCAATTCCTTGTGTTGATTTTGGTTGTCTGGAATATGATTAAGTTGATTTTGTAATACGGTTAACTTTTCACGTATGGCGTTGACATATCCTATTTGAGCGAGGCGAATAATTTCTTGCTTTATATGTGAATTAAGAATTCCGCTAGATTCATGGCAATCAGTCTGTGTGGATGTAGTGATAATCTGTTTGGTTTGATTATCAGATATGATGATGTCATCACATTGATACAGCCAGTCAATGCCAGCTTGGCTGTGTAATAATTTAAACAAATCTGGATGGCGAATGGGTTTTACCAGTAAACCATTACTCGGATTTTTTGCAGAGGTTGGGTGTACATGGGCATTAGCTGATGTCATTAAAATAGCGCTATCAGGAAACTGCTTACGAATAGACTGTGCCAAGCTCCAGCCACTCATTCCGGGCATGGATATATCTAGTAAAAATATGTCAGGATTAAATAAACAATGCTTTAGCATGTCTAAACATTCGATGCCGTCTTGTGCCATAACCACATTAAAATTTAATGGTGTTAGTATTTCATTCAACAAGGCTCTGTGTTCAGGCTCATCATCAACCACAAATATATTACGTGGCTCACCTTTGTAGCCGATGATAAACCGTTCATCTTCGATTGGTTTTGTTAATGGTACGACACTAGAAAGCATCAGTGCCACACTGAACTCACTGCCTGCATCGGGTTGGCTTTTTACCTGTATGTCTCCACCCATAATATCAACCAGTAACCTTGTAATGGTTAAGCCAAGTCCAGTACCGGTGACATGGGGTTGACCTGGCTTACGAATACGTTCAAAAGGTAGAAATATTTTTTCGATGGCATGTTCATTAATGCCGACACCAGTATCGATGACTTTAAATTCAGCGACTTGGTTTTTGTAACTCACAGAAAAAATAATGCTACCTTCCTGTGTGTATTTAACGGCATTCGATAATAAGTTGATTAATACTTGTCTTAAACGTTTCTGATCAGTACGAACAGTAGCAGGGATATGAGTATGCTTTATATATTGAAAACGGATGTTCTTGTTTTTAGCCTGCATGCTAAACATACTTACCAATTGATCAAGTAGTTCATTGAGCTGTACATCGCTGCGCTCTAAGTCTAAACGACCCGCTTCAATACGTGAAATATCCAAGAGTCCTTCAATTAGATCAGCGAGGTGTTCACTGCTGCGGCGAATAGTCGAAAGGGCACCACGACGATGAGTAGGAATCGTCGGATCTTTTTCTAAAAGCTGTGCATAACCCATGATGGCATTTAGAGGAGAGCGCAATTCATGACTGATACCAGTTAAATATCGACTTTTTGCGAGATTGGCAGCTTCTGCTAGTTCTTTTGCTTTTTGTAATGCTCGGTCTGTTGCTTGGTGTGCTTTTATTTCAGTCCGCAATAATTTAGTTTGATCTTCTGATTCTTGATGGGCAATATTCCGTGAATCCCTTGCTAAAGAAAACATCCATGCCACCACACCAAATATAATGAGCAGAATAAAAAAAACATTTGTCAGTGCCATAGCTAAAGCATCATTGATTCCAATATTCGCATTGAGGTTGCCTTCTGCCGTGATTTGCAGATATACCAAAAACAAAACACTAGACACAACTAAGCTGGTTAAAACAAATAACCCTAAGAAGTGACCAATACGAGTATTGATGACGTTTATCCATGGAATTGGCAGTAACAGACTCAGGCCATCAATAATTTGTTCTGAAAATCGTGATCGGGTTTTACACATGTCGCCACAACGAGCATCGAGAGTGCAGCATAACGAACATATATTGCCTGCGTAGGCTGGACAGAACGACATATCTTCATGTTCAAAGTGATGATCACAGATACAACATTTAATGTGTGACTGGGTTTCAAACTTAACGGCAGGCCTAGCAATATAATATTTACCCTTTGTTAACCAAGCTAAAAATGGTGCGCAAATAAATGTAGAGATTAATGTAATAAAAGAAGACATGGCTTGTAGTTCTTCTCCAAGCCAACCAGCATGGCAGATGAACCCAAAAACAGAAGCGATGGTCATGGAACCGACACCCACCGGATTAATGTCATATAAGTGGGCCCGTTTAAATTCCATCTCTTTAGGGCGTAAACCGAGTGGCTTACTGATTGTAAGGTCAGCCACAATTGTACCCACCCAAGCTAACGCGACGATAGAATAACCACCGAGTATCTCTTCTAATACACGATAAATACCTAGCTCCATCAGCATTAACGAAATCATTACGTTAAATACTAACCAGACAACACGACCTGGGTGATTATGAGTAATACGAGAAAAGAAATTAGACCATGCAATAGAGCCTGCATAGGCATTGGTTACATTAATTTTTAATTGCGAAACTACAACAAAAATACCTAAGAAGATAAGGCTTAATTCTTGTGAGCTGGTGACATAACTCATAGCGGTTAAGTACATATGATTAGGATCGATGGCTTGTTCATTCGAGAGCCCATGTTGTAACGCTAATACAGCTAAAAATGAGCCTACTAATATTTTAACCACGCCCAAAATAATCCAACCAGGACCAGCAGCTAACATGGCAAACCACCAACGTTTATCAGGTTTTTCTTGTTTAGGTAGAAATCTAAGAAAATCCACCTGTTCACCAATTTGTGCAATTAACGAAAATAAAATAGAGGCCGCGGCGCCAAAGGCTAATAAGGAAAACCCCTGAGACGCACTGTCTCGTGGCGGGTTAGTGGCTTCAAAGTTAGCCCATAATGAAAACGCCTCACTGGATTGCAAGCCAATACAAATCAGTGGCAGAATTTGAAAAGCAATCCAAATAGGTTGAGTCCAAACTTGAAAGCGACTAATTAGGGTAATGCCGTGTGTCACCAGTGGTATAACAATTAAAGCACTTATAATGTAACCAACAGATAATGGGATACCTAATGTGAGCTCAAGTGCGAGGGCTAAGATAGCGGCTTCTAATGCAAAAAAAATAAATGTGAAAGACGCGTATATAAGAGATGTAATCGTGGAACCAATATAACCAAAGCCTGCACCACGGGTGAGCAAATCTATATCTGTGCCCTGTTTTGCTGCGTAGTAACTGATGGGAATACCCGTCAGAAAAATGATCATTCCCACCACCATGATCGCGGCCACGGCATTACTAAAACCATAGCTTAAGGTAATGGCGCCACCAATGGCCTCTAGTGCAAGAAACGAAATAGCGCCTAGTGCGGTTTGCGAGACTCTAGCGGCTGACCACTTGCGAGCAGACTTTGCGGTAAAGCGTAAGGCGTAATCTTCCAGGGTTTCATTGGCAACCCACTGGTTATAACGCCGACGAATGCGAAACACTTCTTGCTGTGCATGGCTCATTAATCAAACCTTCATTACATAATGCTGCCACAGCTCAGCGTAAGTGCAGGCTGGGTAATTGCTATAGCTTGATTCTTATTTTGGGGCCGCTTGCCACTGTGGCAGCAATATTTGCGCCCATTTTAATATCCGCGGACTTTTCGTCCCACCTGGATGTTCGAGCGCGCGTTACAGTACTCGGATACGAACAATTTCAATATACGTCAAATGACCTAGGTAACTGCGGCATTCGCCCGATGGTGTGCTGGCTGGCTTAAGAACAAACTGCTAGCAAGTCAATCAACCTAGGAGAAGCGATATGAGCGACTTTCACTCAACAGAGTCTCGAGACGAGACAAGTGGCAGTAGGAACGTGTTAAAGCGACGTTCTTTACTTAAGTCACTTTGTGTCATTCCAGCCGGTATCTTATTAGCCACTCAGGTGGGCATAGCCAGTGCGGCTAGTGTGAATACAACAGGCTTAGCGGTAACCGATAAAGAAGTAACCGTTGGTATCTTACATTCATTAACCGGCACCATGGCCATCAGTGAAACAGGTGCGCAAGAAGCTGAAAAACTGGCGATCAAACAAATTAATGAATCAGGTGGTATTTTAGGTCGCCAAATTAAAATCATTCAAGAAGATGGCGCCAGTGATTGGCCAACGTTTGCTGAGAAAAGTAGAAAACTGCTTGTACAAGACAAAGTGGCTGCGGTATTTGGTGCTTGGACATCGGCATCACGTAAAGCGGTATTGCCTATTTTTGAAAAAGAAAATGGCTTACTTTATTACCCAACTTTCTATGAAGGTTTAGAACAATCTAAAAATGTAATTTATACCGGTCAAGAAGCCACGCAACAAATTTTGGACGGCTTAAATTGGGTCGCCAAAGAGAAAAAAGCCAAAACGTTTTATCTAATTGGTTCAGATTACATCTGGCCTCGTACGTCTATGAAAATTGCCCGTAAGCACATCGAAAATGTATTAGGTGGCAAAGTAGTAGGTGAAGAATACAAACCACTTGGTAACACCCAGTTTGGTTCTGTTATTAATAAAATCCGCTTGAAAAAGCCTGATGTTATTTACGCCGCTGTAGTCGGTGGTAGTAACGTGGCGTGGTTTAAACAACTAAAAGCCGCAGGTATTACCTCTAAGAAGCAAACGCTTTTAACGATATCAGTAACCGAAGATGAAGTGCTGGGGATAGGTGGTGAAAACCTAGAAGGTTTTTATTCCATCATGAAGTATTTCCAAAGCCAGGATAATGAAAATAATAAGAAATTTGTGAAAGCATTTAAAGAAATGTGGGGCGATGACAGTGTAATCGGTGACGTAACTCAAGCAGCTTACTTAGGCCCATGGTTATGGAAAGCAGCGGTCGAACGCGCGGGATCATTTGATATTGAT
This sequence comes from Bermanella sp., assembly GCA_034110565.1. Lineage (GTDB taxonomy): Bacteria > Pseudomonadota > Gammaproteobacteria > Pseudomonadales > Oceanobacteraceae > Bermanella. The sequence continues at coordinate 46,443 of JAWUYY010000064.1, forward strand.
AAAGTGGTCGCTGAATCAGAAAAAGGCGATATTGAGCTGACCACTGCACCAGAAGGTTATGTGAAGCTTCATAAAAACCATCACTTGTGGAGTAAAGCACGAGTGGGTATGTGGAAAAAAGATGGTCAAGCAACGGTAGTTTATACCTCTGAGTTACTTGAGCCTGATCCATTTCCTAAAGGTTATCAATAAACACAATTTAAGATAGTCAGTCTTAATCTCTAAACTGAGTGGTGCAAACAAGGATGTTTGCACATCCATTCCAATATCAAAGCTTTAAAGCTCACAATTGTGAATTAAGCGTTTTCACACCCCAGTAAACATCGCTGGGAAACTGATCTGAGGAATTAAAATGGACGGTTATACATATAGCGAACTGGGTGCGATATTCGCCATGCAAGGCTTCGCTGGCATTAGCTTGTTCAGCGTACTATTGCTTATGGCCTTAGGGCTCGCAATTATTTTTGGACAAATGGGCGTCATCAATATGGCCCATGGTGAATTCATGGCCGTGGGTGCTTATACCACTTACTTCATGTCTACATTTACGGAAACTTATTTTCCATCTTTTCTCCCTTATTATTTTATAGTCTCCATTGTGGTGGCTTTCTTAGTAGCTGGAGTACTGGGTTACTTAGCAGAATTTTTATTGATACGGCATTTGTATTCCAGACCGCTTGATACCTTACTTGCCACTTGGGGCTTGAGCCTCATCATGCAGCAAAGTTTCCGCTCTTTATTTGGCGCACGTGAAGTGAGCCCTACATTACCTGATTGGTTAATGGGTTCTTTCCAGCCAACTGAAATGATAGATATCCCTATTAACGGCATGTTTGTTTTAGGACTAACGGCCGTTGTTACCCTTGCTGTGTTTTATCTTATGTATCGATCCAATTGGGGCTTACGCGTTCGTGCGACTACACAGAATCGTGAGATGAGTGGTGCGGTGGGTATTAATACTAAAAAAGTGGATCGTTACACATTTGCATTAGGTTGTGGTATCGCCGGTATTGCTGGTGCGGCGTTTACTACGATTGCTTCAACAGGCCCAACCACGGGTACGCTTTATATTGTTGATACTTTTATGGTGGTGGTGTTCGGCGGTGCGGCAAGTTTGTTCGGAACCATTGCATCTGCATTCTCTATTGCACAAGCGCAATCCATTCTTGAATTCTTCATTAGTGGCTCTATGGCCAAGGTTTATACCTTGTTTGCACTTGTACTGATTTTAATGTTTAAACCTGAAGGATTATTTGCCAGTAAAGTCCGCCGTTAATGCGGACTTATTCATCAGAACCATGTTTAAGAAATACAAGTTGGTAGAGCGGTAAATGAAATGTTTTGGAGTATGTTATGAATTTTTTGTATGAAAAGATATTAGGAGGCAAAAACGGCATGACCGCTTTGCTTATCCTATCGGTAATTATACTTGTCGTGTTTCCAATTTTTTTAGACGCATTCCGTTTAAATTTAGTAGGTAAATACTTAACCTATGCATTTGCAGCAGTGAGTTTAGTTTTGCTATGGGGTTATGGGGGGATATTAAGTTTAGGCCAAGGGATATTTTTTGGCTTAGGTGGTTACGGGATGGCTATGTTCCTAAAGTTGGAGGCATCATCACCTGAGAATACAGCCATACAATCCACGCCTGGTATTCCAGACTTTATGGATTGGAATCAAATTACCGAGTTACCATGGTTTTGGGAACCGTTCTCCAGTTTTACTTTTACCATTATTGCTATTTTAACGATTCCGGCATTGTTTGCTTACATCATTGGTACAGCCATGTTTAAGCGCCGCGTAGGTGGTGTTTACTTTGCCATTATTACTCAAGTGATTGCAGTGATATTAACGGTATTAATTGTGGGTCAACAAGGTTTCACCGGTGGTATTAACGGTATTACTGATTTACGCACATTAAACGGCTGGGATATTACCTCTGATAGTGCCAAGTATCTTTTTTATTATATTAATGCCGGTTTATTGCTAACAGTGGTGATTGTTTCACGGTTAATTCTTGCCAGTAAGTTCGGACACTTATTGTTGGCCATTCGTGATAAAGAAGATCGTGTACGTTTTTCTGGCTATGACGTTGCTAACTTTAAAATCTTTATTTTCTGTTTTGCAGCGATGGTCTCGGCTATTGGTGGCGCGATGTTCACTTTACAGGTTGGTTTTATGTCCCCTTCATTTGTGGGCATTGTGCCTTCCATTGAAATGGTGATATTCGCAGCAGTAGGTGGTCGCATGTCTTTGATTGGCGCTGTCTATGGCACCTTATTAATCAATTTTGGTAAAACAGCTTTTTCCGAGTCTTTTCCTGAACTTTGGCTGTTCTTAATGGGCGGTTTGTTCATCGCTGTTGTTATGTTCTTTCCCAATGGTTTAGCAGGGCTTTGGAATGATTATGGCCATCACATCACTAATCGACTTACATTCATTAAGGATGGTTTTGCAAAAATACAGAAAAGTGTTTTTCAAAAGAAATTAGAGGATCAACGCTAATGAAAATGTTAATGCATTGTTCACTAATTTTTAGGAGTCGATTATGAGTTTATCAACAAATACAGACTATACATTAGCGATAGAAGGGCTAACGGTTTCATTTGACGGTTTCAAAGCAGTCGATGACTTGAATTTTTATTTAGACCGGAATGAACTCCATGTAGTAATTGGCCCTAATGGCGCTGGTAAAACCACGGTGTTGGATTTGATTTGTGGGAAAACGAAAGCGACTTCAGGGAGCATAAAATTTTTAAACCAAGAGCTCACTACATTAAATGAGCATTCAATTGTACGTGCGGGTGTTGGGCGTAAATTTCAAACACCTTCTATTTATGAAAATTTATCGGTTCTTGAAAATTTAGAGATTTCATACCCAGAAGGTCGAGGGGTATTTGGTTCTTTATTTTTTAAGCGTACAGATAAGGTTCTTGGAAAGATTCATGAAATAGCCAAAGAGATCATGCTGGAAGACTCACTGGATATGGAGGCCGCCTTATTAAGTCATGGCCAAAAGCAGTGGTTAGAAATCGGCATGCTGCTTATTCAAGATCCCCAATTATTAATGTTAGATGAACCCGTTGCGGGCATGAGTGTAAAAGAGCGGGAACAAACCGCTGTTTTATTAAATAAAATTAGCCAAGGGCGATCTGTATTGGTTATTGAGCATGATATGGAATTTGTCGCACAAATTGCGCATAAAGTAACCGTGCTTCATCAAGGGAAAATTCTAGCAACAGGTGATATGGAAAAAGTACAAAATGATCCTAAAGTCATCGAAGTTTATCTTGGTCATTAATAGGTGTAAGTATGCTAAATGTATCTGATCTAAAAGTAAGTTATGGCCAAAGCGAAGTCATTCATGGCTTAGATTTTTCAGTGCCTAAAAATGAAACCCTTGCGATTATGGGACGAAACGGTATGGGCAAGACCACACTGTTTAAATCATTGATTGGCGTTTTACCAACCAGTGGAGGTTCTATCAGTATTGATGGGGTTGATGTCACAAATGCAGAAAGCTACCAGCGCGTAGAGAACGGCATTGCTTATGTACCTCAAGGGCGAATGATTTTTCCTTCATTGACGGTGCAAGAGAACATTGAAACCGGTATGGAAGTGTCAAAGCTAAAAAAAATACCGGATGAAATATACGCATTATTCCCTGTTTTATTTGACATGCGTCATCGCAAGGGCGGCAACTTGTCCGGTGGTCAGCAACAGCAATTGGCAATTGCTCGTGCGTTGGTGACGAATCCTAAGGTGTTGTTGTTGGATGAACCCACAGAGGGAATACAGCCTTCTATTATCAAAGATATCGCGAATGTACTTAATGAAATTAAAAAAATGCGGGATATCACTATTATTGTTTCCGAACAAGTATTGAGCTTCACCATGGCTGTCGCTGATCGAATTATCGTGATCGATAAAGGACAATTTATCCACGAAGACCTGCGCGAAAATGTTGATCAAGAAAAAATAAAACAGTACCTGTCGGTTTAAATCGACAGGTTAACCAAACCATTAAACTAAGTGCAATTAGGAGTCTGATATGACTGATACCATCATAAAAGTAGATCTAAAAGGTTCAGCTTATGATAATGATAAAATTCATAATCGATGGCACCCAGATATACCCATGGTTGAAAAAGTAAAGCCTGGCGATGATTTTATCATTGAATGCGTTGATTGGACCGGGGGGCAAATTTCGAATAACGATTGCGCTGATGATGTACGAGATGTTGATTTAACAAAAGTGCATTTTCTATCAGGGCCGGTGGCCATTGAAGGGGCTGAGCCAGGAGACTTGTTAGAAGTTGATATATTGGATATCGGCACATTTGATGATAGCCAGTGGGGCTTTAATGGTTTCTTTTCTAAACAAAATGGCGGCGGTTTTTTAACCGATCAGTTTCCAGAAGCACAGAAATCCATTTGGGATTTCAAAGGTATGTTTACCAGCTCGCGCCATATTCCAGGTGTTGAATTTGCGGGCTTAATTCATCCAGGTTTAATAGGGTGTTTACCATCGCGTGAAATGCTGGATGAATGGAACACTCGTGAAAAAGCCTTATATGACACAGAGCCGGATCGCTTGCCTGCGTTAGCCACATTACCGTATGCAGAAACTGCGCATATGGGCCGCATGACAGGTGATGCTCGTGATGCTGCCGCCGCAGAAGGCGCGCGTACAGTGCCGCCGCGTGAGCACGGTGGTAACTGTGACATTAAGGATTTATCTCGTGGTGCAAAAGTATATTTCCCCGTTTATGTAAAAGAAGCGGGCTTGAGTGTGGGTGATTTACACTTTAGCCAAGGTGACGGTGAGATTACTTTCTGTGGTGCCATTGAAATGGCTGGTTGGATTCATTTGCGTGTGAATTTAATAAAAGGTGGTATGGAAAAATACGGCATTAAAAATCCAATTTTTAAACCTAGCCCTATCGCCCCTAAATATGATGATTATCTAATATTCGAAGGTATTTCGGTCGATGAAGAAGGCACCAACCATTATTTAGACGTACATGTGGCTTATCGCCAAGCATGTCTTAATGCCATTGAGTATATGACCAAGTTCGGTTACACCAGAGCGCAAGCTTACGCCATCCTCGGGTGCGCGCCAGTGCAAGGACATATAAGTGGGGTGGTGGATATTCCTAATGCTTGTGCGACGGTTTGGTTACCCACCGATATATTTGATTTTGATATGCAACCTAATGCGAATGGCCCGACTGTACATTTGGATGGCAGTGTGGATCTTCCTAAATCAAAAGATAAGTAAGGAGATAACTCATGCCGTTATATGATTATAAATGTTCAAAGCATGGTTTATTTCACGAGCTTGCCACTATTGCACAAAGTGCTGAACCATGTGCGTGTCCGCAATGCGGTGTAAAGAGCGCCCGTGTGATTTTGATCTCCCCCGAGATGATGCGCATGGCGCCTGAGAACCGAAAGGCAATGGAAAAAAACGAAATCGCTCGCAACGAGCCTATTTTTTCCACTACGGAGTCTCGTGTTGAAGCCGATGACAGGCGAAGTTTTGCACAAAAGAAAGGCCACAAAGGCAGTTGCGGTTGCTCGGAAAATAAACCGCAATACAGTGCTTTAAAGCAGCAGGTGATTTTTTTACCTGATGGTAGCAAGGTATTTCCATCACAGCGGCCGTGGATGATTAGTCACTAACAAAAAATAAGTAAATAAAAAACCCAGCAGTTGCTGGGTTTTTTATGTTCTGCGTTAAGAGGGCTAAATTAAAAGCCCATCTTATCACGCAAGTTGTAGTAGAACGCACCCATCGCGGTAAATGGTACACGGAACGTGCGACCACCAGGGAATGGGTATTGTGGTAAACCAGCAAACACATCAAAACGCTTGCTGTCGCCTTCAATCACTTCGCTCATTATTTTACCAGCAAGGTGAGTACAGGTTAGACCATGACCTGAATAACCTTGGGCGTAGTACATGTTTTTACCGATGCGACCAAACTGCGGTAAACGCATAAGAGTCAGTAAGAAATTACCGGTCCATGCAAAGTCTACTTTTGTGCCTTTTAACTGAGGGAAAGTCTTCAGCATATTAGGTACGATCATGGATTCAATTTTGCTTGGCTCTCGTGCACCGTACGTCACACCGCCACCGTAAATTAAGCGGCCTTCATTTGATAAACGGTAATAATCTAAAAGATAGTTACAGTCTTCAACGCAGTTGTCTTGCGGCAGTAATTGTTTTTGTTGTGCTTCGCTGAGCACCTCTGTGGTGATGACTTGAGTACCACATGGGATCGCTTTTGATTGCAGTTTAGGAATCAGGCCACCTAGGTAAGCATTACCGGCTACTACAATGAAATCACAAGTGACACTGCCGTTTTGTGTATACACAACAGGTTTGTCACCTTCTTCGATGCGAATGACTTCAGAGTCTTCGTAAATTGTGCCGCCCATTGATTCAACTGCAGCTGCTTCGCCAAGGGCAAGGTTTAATGGATGAAAGTGACCGCCAGACTTATCTAGCAAACCACCGGCATAAATTTCAGAACCAATGTGCTCTTTAATTTTATCGGCGCTTAACAGCTCAAGGTCTTTATGGCCGTGTGCCTCCCAAAGAGCTTTTTTGCCTTCTAGTTCACGCAGTTGTCTTTCATTACAAGCGGCGAAAATGCCACCGTCTTTTAAATGGCAGTCAATATTGTATTGATCAGCAAGGCGGCGAATAATGCGGCCACCTTCAAATGCCATCTTGCCCATTTCGGTGCCCACTTCTTTGCCGTAATGTTTTTCGATGAAATCAATGTCACGGCTATAGGAGTGAACAATTTGCCCGCCGTTGCGGCCCGATGCACCAAAGCCAATACGCTTGGCTTCAAGTACGGTTACTTTAAAGCCCTTTTCGGCAAGGTGGATAGCGCTGGATAAACCAGTAAAACCTGCGCCAATTACACAAATGTCAGTGGTGATATTGCCACTTAATGACGGACGTAAATTTTTGTCGTTAGCCGAATCGGCGTAATAAGAAGTTGTATGTTCAGGGGCTGTCATTCTTTTACCTCGACCTAGGGTTCAACTGTACCTAACTAGGTTAGTTTATAAAGGCAACAAGCTTAGTTTTAAGCTCAATTAATTCATGTTCTTACGATACTTCGCCAGTGACTATGGTGGATATACCCAGTAGGGGATATATTGTAATTAGCCCTTGTCAGTTCTGGCGTTAGACGTTTTTTTACGACGTAATAATCGCAGCAATAGTGCGACTTTTTTAAACCATTAGCACGAGTTATTTTTGCTTGTTAAGCGTTTCTTGCTTGTTTTAAGCACCGGCTAAATTCATCGATAATGGTTTGATTCGAATGGTTCGTGCGATACACCGCACTGAAGGTATTTGTGTAACCATAGCGGTTGCTTAAGATGGGTTTTAGTTGGTTGGCCAGCCCCCAGTTGTTCACTAGGTGACTGGGTAACATACCTAAATAATGACCACTGAGTATTAGCGTCATGCGGGCCTCTTGGTGATGGGCTTTCGCGTGCTTTTGCCACTTGAGCATATCTGGGTGCATTTCGCGTCCAGGCATCAAACGTGGGGATTCTACAAACTTATAGTCTAATAGGTCATCGGGCGTGATTTTAGTGTCATCCTGACGATATAGCGGGTGCCCTTTTGCGCAGTACAGTAGCATTTGCTCGTCGAACAAATTGATCCGGTTTAATTCAGCAAAATCTTGGGTGAGCACGGTAATACCGATATCCACTTTTTTATCCAGCACTGCTGTGGTGATTTCATCGGAACTCATGGTACTAATATGTACATTTACATCAGGGGCTTGGACGGAGAATAAATCCAGAGCGCTGACGATACAGGCGTTATGCCCGCCCAGCATATGTTCAGCAAAACCTAGGTGCAGTTGGCCAATTAACCGGTTATGACTGTGATTAACGCGGTTGCGAAAGCTATCTAATGCACCCAATAAATCCAACGTGGCATCGTAGACCACCTGACCGTGGCTGGTTAGGCTAAAGCCACTGCGGCCACGTTCACACAAGCGCATATCTAAGCGTTTTTCTAGATCAGATATATAGTTAGAAATAGTAGAGTTTGCTAGGTTAAGTTGTAGCTCGGCTGCGGTAAATCCGCCGGCTTCCACCACAGACTTAAATACACGCAGCAAGCGTAAATCGATATCGGCCAGTTGGCCTGAGATAGCGGCTTTTTTTCGACCCATGGTTCACCCTGCTTTAAATTGGGTTGCAATTGTATATTCAAATGTAAAGTCTATTAAATCATCATATAAACAAAAGAAACACTGCTTTATAAACCCATCTATTCACGCAAGGGCCAATTGGCCATAAGGAATTCACATGAGCATTCAATTAAACAATCCAAGCTTGTTGCAAACACAAGCTTTTATTAACGGCCAGTGGTGTGATGCCGATAGCGGTAAGACCTTTGCTGTCGTGAATCCAGCCACAGGGGAAGAGATTGCTCAAGTGGCTGATTCTGGACAGGCCGAAACCTTGCGCGCCATTGAAGCAGCAAAAGCAGCTATGCCAGCTTGGCAAGCAGAGCCCGCCAAAGTACGCGCAGCTATTTTAGAAAAATGGCATGACCTAGTGATGGCTAACCAAGCGGACCTAGCCAAACTCATGACCCTAGAGCAGGGGAAAACCCTAGCGGAATCCGCAGGGGAAGTGGCTTACGGTGCATCCTTCATTAAGTGGTTTGCTGAAGAAGGCAAGCGTATTTATGGTGATGTCTTGCAAGGTACACCAGACCGTCGTGGCATAGTGATAAAACAAGCAGTGGGAATCGTCGGTGCTATTACGCCTTGGAACTTTCCAAATGCCATGATCACTCGTAAAGCAGCGCCTGCATTAGCCGTTGGTTGCGCCATGGTATTAAAGCCAGCGGCCGAGACACCACTTTCAGCATTAGCATTAGCGGAGCTTGCCAAACAAGCGGGTTTGCCAGATGGCCTTTTCAATGTCGTGGTAGGAACAGACGCCCCAGCCATTGGTGGTGAATTAACATCTAACCCAGATGTGAAAAAAATCACCTTCACCGGCTCGACGCCCGTGGGCAAGTTATTAATGAAGCAATGCGCTGAGACCGTTAAGCGTACTTCAATGGAGTTGGGTGGTAACGCACCGGTTATTGTATTTGATGACGCCGACCTAGACTCTGCGGTTCAAGGCGCACTGGTTTCTAAGTATCGCAACTCAGGCCAAACCTGTATTTGTTCGAACCGCTTAATTGTTCAAGAAGGTATTTACGATGCATTTGTTGAGAAATTCACAGCGGCAGTAAAAGACTTTAACTTTGGTAACGGTTTAGAAGACGGCACCACCCATGGTCCTGTGATTACAGAAAAAGCCATGAATGATATACACGCAAAAGTAGAAAGCGCAGTGGCACAAGGTGCTAACGTCGTCGCCGGTGGTAAACCAAAAGGTGGTCATGGTTATTTTTATGAGCCAACGATTTTAACCAATGTCGATAGCTCTATGCGTGTTTTCCGTGAAGAAATTTTTGGCCCAGTGGCACCTATCTTTAAATTCAAAACTGAAGAAGACGCCATTCACATGGCAAATGATACGGAATTTGGTTTAGCGGCTTATTTTTATAGCGAAAACCTGTCACGTATCTGGCGTGTAGCAGAAGCCATTGATTACGGCATGGTAGGCGTCAATGAAACGGCCATTAGTTCTGAAATTATTCCGTTTGGTGGCGTGAAAGAATCCGGTCAGGGCCGTGAAGGTTATAAATACGGCTTATATGCTTTTTTAGAAATTAAATACATCTGTATTGGCGGTATTAACAAATAAGTTAAACGTTTAATTGTATTAACGGTAACCGCGCGAACAGCACGGTTATCTTTTTAAAACCTTGATTAGGTTACTGGAAGTATCATGAGTACCATTATTTATCCAACCACGAATTTTAAACACACTGAAACCCTAACCATTGAAAAGGGTGAAGGGGTATATGTTTACGATAACAAAGGTAATAAATACATAGAAGGCATAGCAGGACTTTGGTGTACGTCTTTAGGTTATGGCAATCAAGAGGTAGTGGATGCCGCGGCGGAACAAATGAGCAAGTTATCTTACTCTCATATGTTTGGTGGTAAGACTCACCAAGTGGGTATGGATCTGTCGGAAAAAATCTCTGCCATGGTGCCTGTAGATAATGCAAAAGTCTTTTTTGGTAATTCAGGCAGTGATGCCAATGACAGCCAAATTAAATTATTGCGTTATTACTATAATGCCATTGGTAAGCCTGAAAAATATAAAATCATAGCTCGTGAGCGTTCGTATCATGGTGTGACGGTGGCTGCGGCCTCATTAACAGGTTTGGTGGGTAATCATACAAACTTTGATTTACCCATTGATGCTTTAGGGATTTTACGTACTGATGCACCTCACTATTATCGTGGCAAGCTGGATGGTGAATCAGAAACTGAGTTTGTAGACCGTATTACCACTAACTTAGAAAATTTAATTTTAGAAGAAGGCCCTGACACCATTGCCGCCTTTATTGCGGAGCCAATTACAGGCGCAAGCGGTGTGATCGTGGCGCCAGAAGGTTACTATGAAAAAGTACAAGCGATTCTAAACAAGTACGATATTTTCTTCTGGGCGGATGAAGTGATTACCGGTTTTGGTCGTACAGGTAATGATTTTGGTTCCACTACTATGGGTATTAAACCGGATATGATGTCACTGGCAAAACAGTTGTCGTCAGCGTATATGCCAATCAGTGCATCCGTCATTCGTGGCGATATGTATGACGCTATGATAGAGCCATCAAATGAATTGGGTGTGTTTGGTCATGGTTATACCTACTCAGGCCATCCAGTGGCTTGTGCGGTTTCTTTGAAGGTACTTGAAATCTATGAGCGTGATAATATTTTTGCAAAAGCTGCTGACTTAGGGGTTTACTTACAAAGTGAACTACGTAAGTTTGCTGATCATCCGCTGGTGGGTGAAATTCGTGGCAAGGGTATGATTGCAGCGCTTGAATTAGTGGCTAATAAGAAGACAGGTCAGGCTTTTCCTGGTGGTGCTGTTGGAGGCTTTGCCATGCAAGCTTGCCAAAATCACGGCATGATTACTCGTGCAGTGGCAGGCTCTTCTTTAGCGTTCTGCCCTCCACTGGTTTGCACTAAAGCGCATATAGATGAAATCATTACTAAGTTAGGTAAAGCATTAGATGATACGTTAGCTTATGTGGTTAAAGAGAAACTCATCGTTGCGTAAGTGATATTGAGTTTAAATAAAAAACGGCCTCAATTGAGGCCGTTTTTTATGCTAGTAAGTTTTATCTTTTATTCACTTAGTTTGAATTGCGCAACTAATTCCTCTAATTCTTGTGTGCGTGAGTTTAGAACTTGGCAAGTGGTTTGGTTTTTCTCAGCCATTTCCGATAGTACTTTTGTTTGGTCTGATATTTGAGTTATTCGTTGATTAATGTCTTCACTAACTTGGCTCTGTTCTTCTGCTGCCGTTGCAATTTGTGTGTTTTGATCATTAATCGATAGAACCGCGGTTGAGATAACTTGTAAGGCTTTCTGAGTTTCTTGCTGGCGGTTTTCAGTTTCCACACATTGTTCAAGGCTGCTGCTCATCGCTTCAATGGCAGAGTGAGAGCCTCCTTCAAGGCGTTGAATCATATTCTGTATTTCTTCAGTACTGCTTTGAGTTTTCCCTGCAAGGGAGCGAACTTCATCGGCAACTACGGCAAATCCTCGACCTTGTTCGCCTGCTCGTGCGGCTTCAATGGCGGCGTTCAGTGCTAATAAATTTGTTTGTGCAGCTATATTTTCAATAACTTGTAATATATTTACGATTTCACCAACATCCTCTCCCACTCGTTGTACGACTTCACTGGCGGAATTGATTTCTTGTGTTAAGCGGGACATGGCTTGACTACTGGCGCTTACTGTTTCTAGTGCAATAGCCCCTTGGTTCTGAGCTTCTTTTGCAGAGTTAGCCGCGCTTCCTGCACTTTCTGCAACACTGGTAGCAGTACTCGACATTTCTGTAATGGCTGTGGCGATTTGATCAATTTCGCTATATTGATCGTTAGTCACTTTAGTGAGTTCTTTTGCTTGATAGTCTAATGAATGTGTTTCTTGTTTAACTTCAATCGACACATGTTTGACCTTTAATATCGTATCATTGAGAAACGTTAATAGGTTATTAACATAAAGGGATAATTTCCCAGTTTCATGCTTATCTGTCACAGCTAATTTTTGAGTTAGGTCGCCTTCGCCGCTGGCTAAGTTTTGCAGTGAGTTAGAAATGCGTGATAAAGGTGTGAGAATTGTTTTGCTAAGCAATAAGCCTAAGCTGATGACAATTGCTACGAGAATACTGGCTATAACTAACAAAGAACTGATGATGTTATTTCTAGCACTATTAATGTCGGTTTTTACGACCGATAATTTTTCTTCTATTTCATCGATATAAATACCGGTTCCTATAATAAGGTCCCAGTTAGGAAAATATAAAGATAAGGATAATTTAGGAGATGGAGTTTCTTCCCCTAGTCTAGGGAAATAATAGGTCACGTATGTTTTTTCTGATTCTGAATTGTTTGTTTTACTCGCTTTGATTAGCTCTTGTATTAAAAAATGACCATTTGAGTCTTTTAGATTGATATAGCTATCTCCTACTCCTTCATTTGATTCCCCGTTGAATATGCGAATGCCTTGGCTGTTGTAACCAAAAATGTAACCGGATTCTCCATAATTAATACGTTTCAGTAAGTTGACGGCCTCTTCAAGAGAGCCCCCAGACTCATAAATGGGACGAACAATAGATGAAGCAATTTCCATTGATGACAGGAGTTCAAGCTTGCTCTCTTCCATTAGGATGTTTTGTGTTTCATTAACTTGGTGTGTGGATAAACCATTTATTTTGTTGGTCACTAAAGTAATGAGTATGGCGCTCATTAAAACGACGGGAATAATCGCCAGTCCAAGTAGTTTATGTTTAATTGAAATTGAAATTGACATTCTATTTTACTCATTGAAATACACTTACTTAATTGAAGTGTAGAATCAAATACAAAAAAGCCACAAAAAAAGAACAAAAAACAACCAGAAAAGGTTGTAGAGGTCTTGTGATGATGAAGAAAGTCAGAGGCTAATTATTTAAAAAAACCAGTGTTCATCATGAATTTTGCCTTTTTTTGAGTCGTTTATACTGAAAAAGATAGACAAGGCTGTGAATTAAATAAAAGCGATCGACCTTCTAAAAACTAGATTTCATATATTTATTTTCGAATAAAAATTAAATTACTTATTACTATTTTTAGTTTACATGCATTGTTTTTACTTGTTATTTATAAATCAATAACACACTTGAGCGTAAACACTATTGAGGCAAGCGCTGTCCAAGTGTGGCTTCGAATGTTAAAAACTCACCATTGCGAATGACACCCAATTTGATTTTATCCCCTGGCATAAGATTGGCAATTTGGCGCATGGTCTCCGTGCCCTTATCTGCTTCTTTGCCATTAAAGTGAGTGACAATGTCTCCTTTTAATAAACCGGCTTCAAAAGCGGGACCTTTATCTACCACGCCCACAACCACTTGTCCTTGTAATGCTTCTGGTAGCCCAAATGCTTTTTTGAGTGAGGGTGTTAGTTCTTGAGTTTCAAGACCTAGCCAACCACGCACCACATGGCCGTATTTTAATAAATCGGATACGACACGCAGAGCATGATTTAAGGGGATCGCAAATCCTATGCCTTGGTTACCGCCGGACTTGCTATATATAGCGATATTAATACCGATTAATTCACCTTCTGCATTGACTAGGGCGCCACCTGAATTACCTGGGTTTACCGCCGCATCGGTTTGAATAAAGTCTTCGTAAGTCGTAATGCCTAATTGGTTACGACCTGTGGCGCTGACAATACCCATGGTAACGGTTTGCCCTACACCAAAGGGGTTACCAATCGCGAGACAAATGTCACCAACCTGCAAGGTGTTATGGGAGGCAAAATCCATGACGGGCACATCTTCTAATTCAATTTTAAGCAGGGCTAAATCGGTTTCGGTGTCACGGCCAATGACGTTTGCATTAGCAGTACGGCCATCTTGTAGGGCCACAAGAATTTCATCAGCCCCTTGGATAACGTGATTGTTCGTGAGAATCAAACCGTGTTCAGCGATGACCACACCAGACCCCAGACTATTTTGAATGCGGCTTTTAGGTACAGGGGCTCGCTCATAAAAACGACGAAAGAAAGGGTCGCTTAATAATGGGTGAGCTTGCTCACTGACTGTTTTGCTGGTGTAAATATTGACCACAGCAGGGGCGGCTTGACTAACCGCAGGAGCATAAGATCTGACCGGATCTATGGTTGTCGATGACCTAGGAATAAAGTGAAGCGCAAGGCTGGCAATGACCAACCCCATTAAAATATACCAAGATAAAAAACCAGGCTTTTGCATCTGAGCACCAAATCTTCGAGAATGGGGCAAGTTTACGCAAATGAGTGTGGGATATGAAGCTAAACACGTTGGTGAGTTATCTAAACCGTGAACTGCAGGTGGATCAGTTTCGT
>JAWUYY010000065.1:0-26676 GCA_034110565.1 Bermanella sp.
GCAAATCACTAACTTACGTACTACGCCAAACTTACACACCTGGCGCCCATGTGATTCGGTTGAATCGGCAGTGGCTTGGAAAAATGCAATCGAACGTCAAGATGGCCCAACGGCTATGATCTATTCTCGCCAAGGTTTGCCACATCAAGCTCGTAGCGCCAATCAAGTGGCTGAAATCGCTAAAGGCGGTTACATCTTGAAAGACGTGGCTAACCCACAAGCTATCTTGATTGCTACCGGTTCTGAAATTGGCTTGGCCATGGATGCAGCGGCTGTACTAGAAGAAAAAGGCACAGCGGTTCGTGTTGTTTCAATGCCATGTGCTGAAATCTTCTGCAAGCAAGACGCCGCGTACATTGAATCCGTATTACCGGCAGCCATCGCAGCACGTGTTGCGGTTGAAGCGGCTCATAAAGATTACTGGTACAAGTTTGTTGGCCTAAACGGCGCAGTGGTTGGTATGGAAACGTTTGGTGAGTCGGCGCCTATTGCTGACCTTATGAAGCATTTCGGTTTCACTGTTGAAGCGGTTGTAGCAGCAGTAGAAGGCACTTTATAAGAAAGCGGCTTCGCTTATCTAGGTAAGCATTACGTTTTCTAAAGCTCTCTTGTGAATATCACCTGAGAGCTTTTGTGTATTTATAAATTTAAAAAATAAGCAGGTTAGTGACTTAATATATGGCATTAAAAATTGCAATTAATGGTTTTGGTCGTATCGGGCGTTGTGTCCTGCGGTCGATCTATGAACGCAATTTACAGAATGACATTGAAGTAGTGGCCATCAACGAGTTGGCGGATTGCGAAACCATTAGCTACATGTTGCGTTATGACAGCACTCACGGACGTTTCCCATTTGAAGTGTCTGTACAAAAAGATGTACTGACCATTACCGATGGCCAGGGCATTGCGCGCAATATTCAAATATTGCACGAAAATGAAATCGAAAATTTGCCTTGGAAAAAATTAAACGCCGAGGTGGTGTTAGAGTGCACCGGCCAATTTAAAAACCAAGAGCAATTGCAGCCTCATTTACAGCAAGGCGCGAAAAAAGTGTTATTGAGTCAGCCAGGCGAACCTGATGTGGACTTCACGTTAATTGCCGGTGTGAATCAAAATAATTTAAACGCAGGTCATAAAATTGTTTCGGTAGGTTCGTGTTCTACTAACTGTGTATTGCCCGTGATGGCGATTTTAGATGCGCAGTTTGGAATCGAAAGTGGGGTAAGTACCACCATACACTCTGCCATGAGTGACCAGCCGGTAATCGATGCGTATTCTAGCGATTTACGTCGCACCCGAGCCGCAGTGGCCAGCATTATTCCAGTGGATACGGCGTTGCCAAAAGGGATTGCGCGCATCATGCCGCACCTAGACGGCTGTATTGAAAGTCTGCACTTACGTGTGCCCACATTAAATGTGTCGGCCATGGACTTAACTCTGCAATTGAAAAACAAAGTCACGGCTGAGCAAATTAATACCTTACTCAAGCAACATAGCTTGACGGATTTAAAAGGTTTAATTGGTTTTACTAACGAGCCTCATGCCTCAGTGGACTTTAATCACGATGCACGCAGCGGCGTGATCGATGGTACGCAAACTCGAGTGAGCGGTGAGCGGCTATTAAAATTATTAATATGGTTTGATAACGAATGGGGTTTTGCTAATCGCATGGTAGATGCATTGCAGAATACTCAGTTTAAGCAAAACCTGTAGGAGCGAGCCTGTTCGCGAAAGCGCTAATAAATCAAGATCAGGCCCTTTGTACAAAAGAATCTATTTAAAAATTGTTAGCAAGGAAAATACATATGACCATTTTGAGAATGGCCGATCAAAATCTTAAAGGGAAAAAGGTCCTAATTCGTGAAGACCTAAACGTACCGGTTAAAGATGGCAAAGTAACATCAGATGCGCGTATTCGTGCATCATTGCCAACCATCAAGCTTGCTCTTGAAGCGGGTGCAAAGGTGATTGTAATGTCTCACCTTGGCCGTCCTAGCGAAGGCGAATATGAAGAAAAATTCTCAATGCAGCCAGTGGCTAACTACCTAAGCGAAGCGTTAGGCAAAGACGTACCTGTGATTAAAGATTTTGCAGCGGGTGTAGATATTGCTGACGGCGAGTTGGTTTTACTAGAAAACGTACGCTTTAACAAAGGTGAGAAAAAAGACGCTGATGATCTAGCAAAAGCATACGCGGCCTTGTGTGATGTTTTCGTAATGGATGCTTTCGGTACGGCGCACCGTGCGCAAGCCTCGACTCATGGTGTTGCTAAGTTTGCACCGATTGCGTGTGCGGGTCCATTACTAGCCGCTGAGTTAGATGCATTAGGTAAAGCGTTAGATAAACCAGCGCGTCCGTTGGTGGCAATTGTTGGTGGCTCAAAAGTATCGACTAAGTTAGACGTACTAGAAAGTTTATCTGACTTATGTGATCAGATCATTGTGGGTGGCGGTATCGCCAATACGTTCCTAGCGGCGGCTGGTAAGCCCGTAGGTAAATCTTTGTATGAAGAAGATTTAGTACCACAAGCAAAAGCCTTAATGGAAAAAGTATCCATCCCCGTACCCACTGACGTGGTATGTGCGAAGAAATTTTCTGAAGACGCGCAGGCCACTTTAAAGTCAGTAGATGACGTGTCAGAAGACGATATGATTTTTGACATTGGCCCAGATTCAGCCAAAGCATTAGCGGCACAATTGAAAGAAGCTAAGACCATTATTTGGAACGGCCCTGTGGGCGTGTTTGAATTTGATCAGTTCGGTGAAGGCACCAAGGCTTTGGCTTTGGCTATTGCTGAAAGTGATGCTTTCTCGATTGCTGGTGGCGGTGACACGTTAGCGGCTGTGGATAAGTATGGTATTGCAGATAAAGTATCTTACATTTCAACCGGTGGTGGTGCGTTCCTTGAGTTTGTAGAAGGTAAAGTATTACCAGCCGTTGCCATCTTAGAAGCACGCGCTGCGGAATAAGGGCGATTGCGCTTGAAAATACGGCGTTAATAATCATGTTTAGTTAGTTACACGGGCAAGCAGACGCCTCGCTAAACATGATTTTGTGCCTTGTCTTTCCTGCGTTCATAACGCCCTGAGCAATTTAAGGGTGTTAATTGGTCGATTTAAAAGCGTTAACTAGCGTCTAGCAGGGATTTCGCTACAATACCTGCAACAAATATAAATGAGAGTCAGGTGCATTTAGCGTCAGACATCGGACCTCAGACCCAGACTTTAATTAGAGGACATACACTCATGGCACTTATCTCCCTACGCCAAATGTTGGATCACGCTGCTGAATACAGCTATGGCGTGCCCGCTTTTAACGTAAACAACCTAGAACAAATGCGTGCCATCATGATGGCGGCGGATCTAACGGATTCTCCGGTTATTGTGCAAGCGTCTGCTGGTGCGCGTAAATACGCAGGTGCGCCTTTCTTACGTCACCTTATTTTAGCGGCCATTGAAGAATTCCCACACATCCCAGTTTGTATGCACCAAGATCACGGCGCGTCACCGACGGTATGTCAGCGCTCTATTCAACTAGGCTTTTCATCTGTCATGATGGACGGTTCTTTAGGCGAAGACGGCAAAACTCCAATGTCTTATGAGTACAACGTAGATGTCACTCGTCGTACGGTTGAAATGGCTCATGGTTGTGGTGTATCGGTTGAGGGTGAGCTAGGTGTACTAGGTTCTCTTGAAACTGGCCAAGCCGGTGAAGAAGATGGCGTTGGCGCTGAAGGTATTTTAACTCATGATCAAATGCTGACTGACCCAGAAGAAGCGGCTGATTTCGTTAAGCAAACCGGTGTTGATGCGCTAGCGATTGCTTGCGGTACGTCTCACGGCGCTTACAAGTTTACTCGTCCACCGACGGATGACATTCTTGCGGTTGATCGTATTAAAGAGATCCACAAGCGTATTCCTAACACTCACCTTGTTATGCACGGTTCATCTTCTGTGCCACAAGAATGGTTAGCCATCATCAATGAATTTGGTGGTGAGATTCCTGAAACTTACGGCGTGCCAGTTGAGCAAATCGTTGAAGGCATCAAACACGGTGTACGTAAGGTGAATATCGATACCGATTTACGTTTAGCCTCTACTGGCGCGATTCGTAAATTTTTGGCTGAAAACCCAAGTGAATTTGATCCACGTAAATACCTAACGGCGTCTGTTAAGGCCATGCAAGAAATCTGTGTGGCTCGCTATGAAGCATTCGGCACCGCGGGTAATGCCTCTAAAATGAAAGCACTTTCATTAGATGCTATGTTTGATCGCTATCAATCTGGTGAACTTAACCCACAAGTTAAGTAATTCATGCTTTGATGATCAAATAACAAAAACGCCTGCATATGCAGGCGTTTTTCGTTATGTTCAGGCTTGTGTTAAGCAATCAAAATAAGGGGTAGTTGAAATGGCAGACATTCAATGGGTATTAGATAACCCCTTTTTAATGCCGGTTACCGTTCAGGCCGATGAAACGGATCGTTTGGGGCATACCAATAACCAAGTGTACCTAAAATGGTTAGAGCAAATAAGTTGGCAGCATATTGCGTCGCTAGGTATGGACTGGCCCATGCATGAGCGTCTTTCAAGAGCTATGGCCATTACCCGCACTGAAATTGATTATCTGGCCTCATCCTATGAAGGGAATGAGTTAGTGCTGGCCACTTGGATAAGTGCCAGCGATCAGCGCTTAACCTCGGCTCGAACATTCCAGCTAGTGCGTTTAAAGGACAATAAGACCCTTATAAAAGCTCAGTCTTTTTATGCCTGTATTGATTTAAAAAGCGGCCGTCCTGCGCGTATGCCCAAAGAATTTATCGACGTTCATGCACAGGCTTTAACGGCCCATCAATGATTAGATGAGTTTCACCTAGTTGCAAGAATTGTCAGCTAAACTTAATGAATATTTGTGATAGTAGGAATCTATGATGCAAGAAGCGGGTGTTGAAATTAAGTGGACCCCAGAGCAAGTACAAGGGCAAATCCCACCGTTAAGCATCAACCTTCTCGGCAAGGATATGCCTGAGTTTATAACCCTGTATAACCAGTACTACGGATTAGACTTAGAATCCAAGTTCATTGGCTTGCAGCATGTAGTGGGTGCATTTGACGTGGCAGAATTTAGTCTTTGCGCTCACATGTTTGTGTTACCCCAAGCTAAGGGCACGGTCATGTTAGTGCATGGGTATTATGATCATGTTGGGTTGTATAATCATATTATCGAGCATTGTTTATCACAGGGTTTTAGTGTGTTTGCTTATGACTTGCCTGGTCATGGACTGAGTAGTGGTGAACGCGCGGCGATTCAATCGTTTCGCCAGTACGATGATGTGTTCTGTGTTGCTCTTGAATGGGTACAAGAAAACATGCCATCGCCTTTGGTCGTAATGGGACAAAGCACCGGTTGTGCAATCATTATTAATTACGTATTAAGTCGTGGCATTAATAAAACCAACAGCCCGTTTGCCAACATTTTTTTGATGGCACCTCTTGTTCGACCTGTAGATTGGCGAGTCTCTAAATTATTTTATTATTTTGCGCGCCCGTTTGTGAAGCAACTAAAAAGAGCGTTTGCACAGAATTCTAATAATCTTGATTTTTTATCTTTTATTAGTACATCTGATCCTTTGCAGCCCTTATTTTTAAAAACCAATTGGGTGGGTGCGCTCAAAAAATGGGTTAAATATATCGAAGCTTGTCAGCCGGTGGACTTAGCGATTCATGTGATTCAAGGCACTGAAGATGGCACTGTGGATTATCGCCATAATATGTTGGTATTAGAAAACAAATTTAAAGAGTTTGATGTGACCTTTGTGGAGCAAGGGCGCCACCATCTTGCCAACGAAGAACCGATTAAATTAGAGCAAGTGTTAGCCGCCATGACCCCGTTGGTTTAAGGGTATATGACGTAGTCTAGTACTTATAATAAATAGCCGCTAAACTGCGTGCCTAATAATAATTTTAATAAAAAATTCACGGAGCGAAGTCCCTATGATTAGGTCGTTAAAACTTACTTTATTGCTGTGCATCAGTGTGTGGTTAGTTGGCTGTGCCACCTATGGTCAGGATGTGCGCAAAGGTTTAGATTTGACGCAGAAAGGGCAATACAGTGAAGCTGCCGGCGCCTTCGAAAAGGCCCTAGACCCAAAAGGCAATGATCGCCTGTTGTATTACGCTGAACTAGGAATGGTTTACCACTTAGCAGGGGATTATGAAAAATCTAACCGCCTGCTTGAAACCGCCGAGCGCATCTCAGACGATTTATACTCTAAGCGAGTCAGTGACATGCTCACTACCGCCATGACCAATCCTCGCCAAGGCCCGTATCGGGCGAGCAACTTTGAACGTGTTTTTATTAATTATTATAAAGCGCTGAATTATCTGATGTTGGCATTGGAAAGCAGTGATAGCAAAGTACGCGAGGGTGCGTTAGAAGGTGCTCGTGTTGAAAGTCGTCGTATGGATATGCTACTCAGTGATATTGAAACGCAAGAGGGTAACTATCAAGAGCAAGCCGATCGTGAAAAATCCATGTTCTCAAAACTCATGCGTATATTTAATAAGTTAACGGGTGAAATCATTGATAGAGACAAAATTGTTTATCGTAACGATGCCTTTGGTCACTATCTAGCGGGTGTGATTTACGAGCAATACAAAGAATATGACGATGCGCGAGTGGCGTACCAGAAGTCAGCGTCCTTGTATGAAAATGGTTACCAAGAACAGTACGGCTTGAAAAAAGAGATGACCGAACAAGCTTGGTTCGACACCATACGTATGATGCAAAAAGCCGGCGGTTGGCGCAATGAATGGCCGCAACTGAGTCAAAGCAAGTTAAGCAAAAGCAAGCGAGAGTTATTAAGAAACTTTAATGAAATGGGGCACCTTGTGGTGCTTGAGCATACAGGCTTGGTGCCTGAGCGTGACGAAATGAACATGCTGCTCACCGCTGACCCAAATACACGCCAAGTTGTGATATACCCTATCTTAACGGGTGAGCCTGAGCGCCAACTGGATCAACGTTTTTGGTTTTATGCTCTGTATGCGGATAAAGGCATCACAGATGTCATGAGCGCGGTTTATGAAGGGCGCGTGATCCCTGCTCTACTGCAATACTCTATGGTTAAGCGTGAATATTTAGGTCCCCTTTGGGATGTAGCCGATGGTCTAGGGTTGATCGATGTATTAAAACAAGGCATGCGCATCACGGTGCCTTATTATCGTGTGACATCTTATAAAGGTGCCGGGCCGTCTAGTCTCAATGTAGAAGGTCAAGATTATCCGTTAGTGTCGGGGCAATCCGTTGGCCGCCTTGCTGTTCAGCAGCAGTTATTAGACGCTACGGTAGACATCCAAGAAGCCATGGCACGTGAGGCGTTTAAAAATCTAACAGCGGCACAGGCAGCCTCTGTGGGTGGTGACGCCGGCGCAGTACTTGGGTTCTTAGGTAAGCTTGCAGCCAATGCGACGTCAGCCGCTGAAACTCGTAACTGGCTGTTATTGCCGGATCAAATTAAAGTCACGCGTATTCCTTTAACACCAGGTACGCATACTGTGACATTAAGCAGTGAACCGGTGAAAGGGCAAAAACAAATTCAAACTAAGCAAGTTGAGATTAAAGTGGGCGAGATGGCCGTGTGGAAAGTAAGAACTTTCCCCGTTAAAGCTAATCAGACCACTCTACAGGTAGGCTTATAGTGCATCGTGCACTAAACTAAAGACCGATTGAAATTAACATCAGAGGGAAGCAGTGATGAAAAAAGTAGTGACATACGCCGTATTAGCAGGCCTTTGTGCCACCTTGTTAAGTGGTTGTGGTAGCACCCGTGTGAATCGAGTGGATACGAATCAAGAAATTGCGTTGACCGATAAGTGGAACGACAAAGACTCACAATTGGTCAGTGAAGAAATGATCGGAGATATGCTGACATTCCCTTGGATTCGTGATTTTAAACGTAATAGTGGCAACGATAAACCAACGGTTATCATTCAACGTGTGCGTAATAAAAGCCACGAACATATCTCGGCAGAAGCCTTCTTAAACGATTTGAAACGCGCCATTATTCGCAGTGGTGAAGTTCGCTTTGTTGCCAGTTCTGCGGAACGTGATGACGTGCGTGATGAGCGTGCTGATCAAGAATTAAATGCAAAAAGTGCTAAAGCCATGGGTAATGAAACAGCAGCAGACTTTGCTTTGTCTGGCAGCATCAACTCATTTGTTGATCAGCTAGATGGTGATCGTGTAACCACGTATCAAGTGGACTTGAAACTGATCAACATGGAAAACAATGAAGAAGTGTGGAACGGTCAGAAAAAACTGAAGAAGCTACAAGAGAAATCAAGTTTCGGCTGGTAAGTGTTGCTTGTTAACACGTTTGATTTAGACAAACTTCAAGGTAGAAGCCCATGCGTTTAATGGTCGCCGCTGTTACAGCAAGTTTATTGTTAACGGCCTGTGTGAATAACCCGAGTAAAAAGCAAACCGATGGTACGCCCCAATGGGTCGTGAACGAACCGGTACAAGGTGGCCATGTTTATGGCGTGGGTAGCGCACCAGTTTACGGTGATGCAGCTCGTGCATTACAGCAAGCGCAAGATGCGGCTCGGGTGACCATGGTGCAAAAGCTGAAGGTCACGATTTCAGGCACGTTAACCCAAGATACCCAGGAAACGCGACAAACTGGGCAACAAACTCAGTTGATGAAAACCGTGCGTAATACCATTAGTAGCAGCATCCCAAATGCTGAACTGGATAACGTAGAGGTTGAAGAAAACTTTGTCGATCAGGCCAATAAAGTCGCTTATAGCTTAGTGCACTTTGATCGAGTGAAAGCCGCCAGTAAGTTACGTCAACGCATTAGTGATCTTGATATGCAGGTGACGGGTTTAAACAACAAAGTATCGTCCAATCAAGATACGTTAACGCAGCTACAAGGCTTAATGCCTGCGCTTAAATGGCTTGAGCAACGTGAACGTTTGTCTGAGCAAATGCAGCTGGTGGATGTGAATAATCGCAGCGTGGTAAAAGACGATATGCTGGTGGCAGTTGAAGATCGCATAAAAGCGTTATTCGATGCCTTGGTGGTTAATCTTATTCCCAGTAATGCTGATGGCAGTAAAATGCGTGACGGTTTAGTTGAGTCACTCACGGATCTTGGGTTACGTATTAGTGGTCAGTCGCCTCACTTAGTATTTCGTTATGCTGCAAACTTACGCCCTGTGCAAAAGGGTGGTCGTTTCATTGTCTTTGCATCAGGCAAAGTGAGCATTGAGGATGCTAATGGGCGCACGTTAAGTAGCTTTACCCGTGAAGCCAAGGGCGTCAGTGCAGCTTCTCGTGAACAAGCTGAATTCAAAGCTGTGCAGGGTCTAGCGCAAGTGCTGGGTCAAGAATTAGCGAAAAGTTTTGTGATGAAAATTGATTAAAAATTAGCGTCTAATACTTTAAACCCATCAGTGAAAGCCGGTGGGTTTTTTGGTGTCTGCTATTTGGGTGGTTAATTATTATCAGGGTATTGCAGACGAATTTTTTTAAACTCAGGCATGAGTTTTAATGCCAGAGTGACGAGGTTTGGGTCGAATTGTACAGCGCTACCTTTTTGCAAGAAACCAATGATTTCTTGTTGTGTAAAGGCTGGGCGATAGGCTTTATGACAACCCAATGCATCGATGACATCTACAATGCTGACAATCCTGGCAACCAAATCAATCTCTTCGCCTTTCAATTTATTGGGTTGGCCTGTGCCATCCCAATGCTCATGATGTTGTGCAGCAATGCGGCTGGCCATTTTAAGTACAGGACGCTCTGATTTACCTAATATGTTGGCGCCAATTCCTGTGTGCTTGGCCATAATATCTTTATCAGATTGAGTATAAAATGTTTGCTTAGTGAGAATATGATCCGGAATTCCTATGGTGCCAATGTCATGTAACGGAGCGGCCAGTTTGATGCGCTCACAGGTGTTATCGTTTAGCCCAGCTTCATGGGCTAATAAATAAGCCATTTTACTCACACGACGCACGTGGTTGCTTTCATCGGGTAAACGACGCTCGATGGTTTCACTTAAAACATACACAAGCTCTTGGCGACTTTGGCGAATGGTTTCTTTTTGATGCAAGTTGTTGTGCGTAATGGCGACACACTTGGTGTAAATATCTAATAAGTGACAGCCAATCTTATTGAGTTTTGCATTAGGGCGCACATACAGCAGATTTTCACCTGCGGCCTGTATGTTGTAATAGCCTATGTACACGTTTTCATTATGAATGCTGCTGCGATCTGATTTTGCTTGATCAAAATATTGAGTAATCTCTCTAGGGAGTTCAGCGTTTACAGAGTTAGCTAAAAGTGCTCGAATCTTGCCTGTGGCCGCAAGTATGGAGTAATGCTGATGAAATGTTTTGGCGGCCACTGCATCCACAGGTGTGTGAGTGCAAACTGCTTCTGCTTCTAAATTCAACAAGGTGCCGATTTCTTCTAATACGGCACTGGCGAACACGGGTAATTGCTGGGTGTCGACAATTTTTGAGGTGGCTTCAATCAGGTTATAAAGCCCCTGACGATTGGCGGTAATGGTGCGAATATCGCGATAGCTTCTCAAGGCACTATAAAGCAAGGTTCGAAGTTTGGTGGACGTCAGTTCGGTTTTATTTTTGTAGTCATTGATGTCGTACTTTTCAATGACGGTTTCTTCTGGTGCCTGACCAGGTTGTCCGGTTCTGAGCACCAGACGGATATCTTTATCTTTTAAGTCTTCACGGATGTAACGAACAAGGCGAAGGCCTGCATCATCGGTTTCCATCACTACATCAACCAATGCCAACGCAAAAGGAGGTTGATTTTGCAGAATCTCTTGAGCTTGCATCCTTGAGTGAGCATGAACAATCTCTACATCGGCCTGATCAAAGCGACAGTCACTTAAAACTAACGAGGTGACTTTGTGCACTTGCTCTTCGTCATCCACAATCAAAATGCGCCAATTGGGGCGCTTGGGATGTGATGGCTCGCTGGTTTGTTGTTCCGGCGTGTCACTGTCTTCAAACAAAAGATCCGAATCTGACATGCTGACTCCTTGTTATCTATCAGTTTAGACATATCTGGCGAGTCTGCTGCTACTCTTAGAGAGGAAAGTGCATTTTTTTGACCTGTGCAACTAAACTAGAGTTAATCGATGCAAAATAAGAGGGTTTAGATGCGGCAATGGTATGCCCGGCTTGGCTTTGGCGGCAAAATTCAGCTCATCATCAATGTCGTCAGCATCAGTGTATTAACCTTAGCTATCTTGGCTATTGGCTTAGGTTTTTACAGTGAATTCAAGCGTAATTTAGAACATAGAGTGCTGCAAAAAAGTAATTTGCTGGCAGATGCGGCTGCGGTTGGTGTGGTATTTGATCAGCCTGAATCGGTGAGCATGTTGCTTAGCTCATTGACCGTTGATGACGGTGTGCGCACAGCCGTTGTGTATAAAAAGTATGGTGCGGCGGATTATCGCTATTTTGCTCATTATGAAAAAGAAGGGGTTAAGCAGACAGACTTCAGTTATGAAGGAGGTCCAGTACAAGAATGGCGCAATGGCGAATTCACTTTGCGTTTACCTATCTTGGTCGATAGCGAAGAAGTTGGTCGGCTAAACATCACAGAAAATGATAATTATCTGGCCAGTTTTGGCATTAATATTCTTAAATATATGGTGCCTGTGTTATTGGTGAGTTTGCTTGTGGTGTGGTTATTGTCAAGGAGCTTACAGGCAAAATTAGCAGCTCCGCTGAATGACCTAACCAAGGCGGTCCATGAGGTTGCCTATAACCAAGATTATCGTCGCCAAGTGGAGATTGTCAGTGATGATGAATTGGGTGAGCTTGGTAGTGCGTTTAATTTCATGCTGGCAAAATTGGCAGAAAATGAAGCATTTAGAGTCGAAAAAGAAACAGAAATTGTAGAGCTTAATGCGGACCTAGAAAACAAAGTTTATGAACGAACAAAAGAGCTTGAGACCAGTTTAGAGAACTTGCAGGTAACTCAGCAGCAGTTGGTAGAACAAGAAAAAATGGCGTCATTAGGTGAGTTAGTGGCCGGTGTTGCCCATGAAATTAACACGCCCATAGGCGTGGGAATTACAGCCGTTAGTCATTTAGCGGAAAGCATTGGGCGCATACATAAAGCCTTTAACAGCGGTACGCTTACGAAAAAGCAGTTCACGGATATGTTGTCAGCTATTTTGGAGAGTGCCGGTATTGTCGAGAGTAACTTGCGCCGCGCCGCAGACTTGGTAAAAGCATTTAAAGCGGTGGCCGTGGATCAGACTAGTGCGGAACCTAGATTGTTTGCTCTTGGTTCTTACGTGCAGGATATCCTGACGTCTTTAGGACCCAAACTGAAACGTACACGCCATGAAGTGAAAATGGATATCCCTGACGACTTGGATTTATATTGCGACCCAGGTGTCGTGTCACAAATCATCACAAACTTAGTCATGAATTCACTGCACCATGCTTTTGCTGCCGATGGTGTCGGTGAAATTTCTATTCGTGCACGTATCTCTGACAGTGTTTTACATTTGACTTACGAGGATAACGGACAGGGGATCGAGCAGAGTATTATTAAGCGTTTATTCGATCCCTTTGTGACCACGAAGCGCGGACAAGGTGGCAGCGGCTTGGGCACGCATATTATCTATAACTTAGTGACTCAGGCCTTAGGAGGTCGAATTCAATGTATTAGTGAGCCTAATAAGGGCACTCGATTTGACATCACCTTACCCTTGGAAAACGTGTCTGTCAGCCAGGATCATTCGCACTAGGATGGATCACATGCTTCTATTAAGCACTGCCATTGCACATCAGTGATGGGCATAACAGATAATCGATTGCCTTTTTTAATCAGAGTTAGATCCGCTAATCTCGCATCCTTTAATGCCAATGCTTTTATTTCGGCTAATGTTAAAACATGTTTGAAAGTTATTTTATGCTGCATATTAATGGCGAGCCATTTATTACGATGAAGAGATGTTTTATCAAAATAAGCACTGTCTTTATTGCTGGCTAAGGGATCAGGGTAAGCTAAGCTTACTATATTCATGACACCGCAGATGCCTATCTCTTTACAGCTTGAATGGTAAAAGAATGCGAGATCACCTGGTTGCATATCACGAATGAAGTTGCGCGCTTGATAATTTCTTACGCCATCCCAAGGCGCAATGTTTTTTAGTTGCAAATCTTTAATCGAGAATTCAGCGGGCTCACTTTTTAATAACCAATAGGACATTGCACGCCTTTACAAAGATAGAAGGTTGGATACACATTAAGCGCTCAGCGTTACATTAATTACAACTGTGCACAATAATTGCCTAAGACATAACGGGTGCACACCAAAAGCTGTGACATTAGTCACGGTGTTTAATGTTTAAACAGCCTACAGTATTAACATCAAAAACATTTATGGATATCTCTTAGGGCAGCTTAAATTTTACAGGATGTAGAGTAACTGCTGGAGCGGAATAAAATGAAATCTCAACGTCCCGACCTAATGGTCATTATCAGTGTTATTTTTGTATTAGGCGCTGTTGCAACAAGTTTAACCGCTAACAGTGATGATGGAAGTATTAGCCCAAAGCTTTCTCAGCATATGATTCGTTAAACGCCTCTTTGGTTTAACGATTTACTGTGTATATTTTCTTATCGGTGATAATGCCATCCAAAGGCACATCCCAAGACTCAATTGGTAGTTGTTTTACTTTTTGAAGTTCGTGGGCGAGACCTATGAGTTTCGGTTTATTGAAACCATTTTGTTTGAGAAACTCGAAGGTCCTGTCATAGAAGCCGCCTCCCATTCCTAAACGCCCGCCGTTTTCATCAAATGCTACTAATGGCATGAACACCACATCTAGCTGTTTCGCTGGCATAAGTGAATTACGCTTTGGGTCTGGCTCGATAATGCCAAATTTGTTTTTAATTAGAGGGCCGTCGTCTGGCGCAAAGCACAAATGGTCACTTTTGCTGGGGTTAAGGCAGGGTAGGAGGATGTGCTTGCCGCGGTAGCGGGCTTTTTCCATGACCACGATCGGGTCCATCTCGCCATCATTAGCCAGATACAAGGCTATATTTTGAATGCGTTGAAACCAAGGCTGGGTAATGACGATTTTGCTGAGATTACGAGCAGCTTGCAACTGTTGCTGGGGGCTCAATTGATTGCGCTGTTGGCGCATATACTGACGAATACTGGCGCGATCTGAAAGGTCGTATTCGGTGATCAAAATAGGGCTCTCCACTGTGCCGCTGTCATAGAAAGGCCTTGAACCGATAGGTCCAAGGTGGCGGTTCCAGAACTGAATCGGGCTTTCCGCTCAAGGCGGACATGCACTCCCTCAATGCCTAGGAACCTCCAAAATAATGATTAAGGCTCGAGGACTTCAACGACTGGCAAACACCCCAGAGAGCAGAATAATTATAACTTACTTGATTGGCTTTTGCCGCACATTCTCTGGAATTAAAGTATACAAATTCCCTTGCATTTCACCTGTTATTGAGGTGCTACTCGCCCAAGTCCATTTGCTGATCTTGTGCCAAAGCGCCTTCAAGCTTGCTATTAATTTGCTTGATCTGGCTTTGAGTGGTCTGACTGCCACAGGTGGCATTAAGATAGTCGTAGGATAGATTTAGTGCGGCCATAATTGCCACTCTTTCTGCACTATATAACTTACCCTGACCTTTGATCTCTTTCATACGCACATCTAACAGTTGGGCAGCACGCTCTAAATCTTGGCGGTTCTCAGCTGGGCAAGCGACTAGGTATTCCTTGCCTAGTAGCTCAACGCTGACGGTTGAATCTGTTTTACTCATTTGGTTCGTGCTCCAACAGCTTTAAACGGGAAAGCATTTCGGCAATTTTATTGCGTGCCAGCTCATTTTGCTGAAGTAAACGCTGACGCTCATGTTGCCACGATTCCGTCTCGGCCTTGAGCTTGCGGTTTTCATCCTTGGTGCGCTGATAAGTCGTGATCAGTTCATCAAGTTTCTTGTTTATGTCTTTAAGACTTGGGGAATCCATTGTGCACCCTATTTGGCAGATGGGGTAAATATAATCTTGTGGCCTTGGTGGGTCAATTACAGCCGTGATAGGATGGCATATTTTAGCAAGAGCCTGCCCATGTCCAGTTCTGATAATCAACCTGCCAAAATGACCCGTTTTGACCTCTACAGCAATATAGCGTTAAGCCAAGGTGCATTGGCGTCCCCTGCAGCTATGCAAGGCTGGTTGGCGGGCTATTTGTCTACAGGCGCTCGTTTGACAAAAGAACAGTGGTTAGCTGAAAGTGCAGAGTACCTTGCCTTACCTCAAGCATGGAGTGATAAAAGCAAGCTGCCTATCTTGGGCTTTTATCAAGATGAATTAAAGCAAATTCAAGGGCAAGACCTAGATTATGCCTTATTGATGCCGAGTGATGACGAAGATTTTGATGTGCGTATGCAGGCATTTGCGGAATGGTCGAAAGGATTTCTTGATGGCTTTGGTGCATCAGGACGCATTGGTGAAGATGATTTAAACGAAGAAGTAATAGAAATCCTTAAGCATTACGATGCGTTTAGTTATGGCATTGAAGCTGAGGATATTGACGAAGATAGTGAGCGTTTATTTACCGAGTTAGTTGAGCATGCTCGAGTGACGGCCCTGTTTTTGTTTTATCATTTTAATCAAGCACAGCAAGAACCTAAGCTGCATTAATAAAGGTGGTTACGTTGAATTTTATCCAGCACCGCGACGCTTTACTTAGCAAAATGGCTGATAATAGTTTGGCCGTGATCCCTTCTGCGGACATTCATTTACGCAATCGAGATGCGGATTTTCCGTTTCGTCAAAGCAGTGACTTCTTTTACCTGACAGGCTTCACCGAAGATGCGGCGTGTTTAGTGTTGCAAAAGAAAGCCGGAGCAAACGCCGCTTTTTTGTTTTGCCAAGCCAAAGTGAAAGAAATGGAAATCTGGACAGGTTATCGCCTAGGACCAGCAGCCGCTGTGGATAAGTTGGGCTTAAGTGGCGCATTCCCCATTAAAGAACTAGATGAAAAGTTACCAGAATTGATGGCCGATTGTGATCAGGTATATGCCACTTGGGGCAGTGAGCAAGCGTGGGATATTCGTTTAATTGAAGCCATTGAGAAAGTAAAACTTAAAGCGCGCACTGGCGTGCAAGCGCCAACGGCCATGCAAGCCATCGAGCCATTATTGCATGAGCTGCGTTTGATTAAAGATGCGGCTGAAATAGATGTGATGGCGAAGGCGGCGAGTATTAGTGCTCATGCCCATATGGCGGCCATGAAACAAGTTAAGCCAGGTATGTTTGAATATCAGCTTGAAGGCACTATACGTCATTATTGTGCCGACCAAGGCTCCCGTTTTGACGCCTACAGCAGTATTGTGGGCAGCGGCGAGAATGCTTGTATCCTGCATTACACCCATAACGATCAAGAGATTAAAGATGGTGACTTAATCTTGATTGATGCTGGTTGTGAAGTGAATCATTACGCCAGCGACATTACTCGTACATTTCCCGCTAATGGGCGTTTCAGCCTAGAACAAAAAGCCCTGTACCAAGTGGTATTAGATTCGCAGTTTGCTGCGATTGATGCCGTAAAACCGGGTAATCACTTTAACCATCCTCATGAAGCGGCCTTGCAGGTTCTAACGGAAGGTTTAGTGTCACTTGGTTTACTGACAGGTGATGTGGAAGAACTGATTAAAAAAGAAGCTTACAAACCTTTTTACATGCACAGAACCAGTCATTGGTTGGGTATGGATGTTCATGATGTGGGTGCGTACAAGGTGGATGGTCAGTGGCGTGAACTGCAAGCTGGCATGGTGCTTACCATAGAACCAGGATTGTACGTGGCACCGGATGATGAGTCGGTAGATGAAAAGTGGCGCGGTATCGGTATTCGTATCGAAGATGACGTATTGGTCACTGATACAGACCATAGAGTGTTAAGCGCTGAAGTGCCTAAAACAGTAGAAGAAATTGAATTGCTAATGGCAGATGCTTCATAAGCCAATCTTTGAGTGTGAAGGGTGTGCCTTGTTATGTGGGTATATCTCATAACAGATAAAGAAATTAAATGATTAGTGGTAAGAACATGAATAAATCGTTTGATGTTGTGATTGTTGGGGCGGGCATGGTGGGAGGCAGTTTAGCCTTACTGCTGCGCAAATACATGGAGCAAGGTTTATCAGTTGCGTTAATTGATGAACACGAAATAAAAACAACTCAAGCGCAGCAACCTAGCTTTGATGATCGCACCACGGCGTTATCTTTAGGCACGCAACGCATTTTTGAGCAAATGGCCTTGTGGCCAAACCTAGCTCACCATAGTTGTGCTATTGAACACATCCAAGTGAGTCAGCAAGGTCAGTTTGGCCGAGTGCGCTTACATGCCAAAGAGGAAGGTGTCGATAGTCTGGGCTGTGTCATTCCGAATCGCGCATTAGGTCAGGGCTTGTCCCAAGCCTTATTAAACTCGCCTAACCTTTCTATTCTTGCACCTGCGAATGTTGAGCATTATGAAATGCATGACAAGGGCGCTTGTGTGACCTTACTGAAAAACGGGGAAAGGCTAGCTTTAGAAACTCGATTATTAGTGCTCGCCGATGGTGGCAGTAGTTTGGGTTGCAAGCAGTTAGGTATTCAACAAGAGCGCCATGATTATGGCCAAGCGGCGCTTATCTGTAACATAAGCTTTGATCGCCCTCATGATCACTGGGCGTTTGAGCGATTTACTCAAGGTGGCCCGCTGGCTTTGTTGCCCATGCATGGAAACCGATTTGCATTGGTTTGGTGTATGGATCACGAACAAGCGCAAATTCACTTAGCATTAAATGAATCTGAATTTAATCAACGCCTACAAAAAATGGTGGGCTTTGATAAAGGTCGCATTATGAAAAGCGGCGATCGTTCTTGTTATCCTTTGGCATTAACTCAAGCAAAAGAGCAAGTACGACGGCATTTAGTCATACTGGGAAATGCCGCCCATGGATTACATCCGGTTGCAGGGCAAGGTTTCAATTTAGCGTTGCGTGATACATATGCGCTGGCTAAAAATCTTGGTCAAGTCTATCTAGAGCAGGGCGCAGATCAATTAGGTGGGCTGAATCATCTGCTAGATTACCAACAGGCGCAGCATCAAGATCAAGCGTTGACGATAGGTTTGAGTCATCACTTGCCTACTCAGTTTGCGCAAACTGGCTGTGCTTGGTCTGTGCTACGTAGTTTAGGCTTAACGGTTATGGATAGTATACCTGTGGCAAAAACACTTTTTGCTCGTCAAGCCATGGGTTTGGTTGGGGCAACACAGGCTTGGCAGCCGTGATTTTTTGTAATTGGATGAAGCCATGAATCAGCAGTTTGATGTGATTATCGTCGGTGGCGGGTTAGTTGGGGCGTCATTAGCTTGCGCATTAAAAGATACCAACTTATCGATTGCCTTAATTGAAGCGCAGACGCCCAACATGCAAGAGACGGGTGATGTAACACTTGAAAATGCAGATTTACGGGTGAGTGCTTTGAATCGAGCCAGTGAAGCTTTTTTACGCTCACTGGGTGCTTGGCAAACATTTCCTGCTGCTCGTTTAAGTGCCTATGACAAGATGCGAGTGTGGGATGGAGAAGGCACCGGCCATATTCAATTCGATGCTGCTGAATTGGCCGAAACCCATTTAGGCCACATAGTCGAAAATACCGTCACCAATACAGGATTAATGCACGCCCTAGTTCAACAAACCAATGTTCAGGTATTTAGTCCGGTCAAATTGCAAAGTATTGAGCGCCTAAGCGACACTCAAACCAGTTATTTGCTCGAACTAGATAACGGCCAGCTATTGCAAACCCCAATGATCGTGGCAGCAGACGGTGCTCGCTCATGGATTCGAGATTGGGCTGGATTTGAAACCCGTGAATGGGACTACCAGCATCATGCCTTGGTATGCACCGTTGAAGTTGAGCGAGAACATGAACACTGTGCGTGGCAGCGTTTTACTGAAGATGGGGTATTGGCTTTCTTGCCAATGGCACAGCCAAATTTGTGCAGTATAGTTTGGTCTTGCCCTCAACAGCGGGCTGAACGTTTATTGGCGCTCGATGATAGCGCGTTCTTACAGGAATTATCTCGTACGTTTGAGCATAAGCTTGGGCAAGTACTGGGTTGTGGCAAACGGGCGGCGATACCTTTGCGCCAACGTCATGCTAAAACCTATGTGAAAGACGGTATTGTCTTAGTGGGGGATGCTGCACACAGTATTCACCCATTAGCTGGACAAGGCGTTAACCTAGGCTTTATGGATGCTTACGTGCTGGCGGATGAAATGAAACAAGCACAGGCGCGAGGGTTAAGTCCGAGCCATGCGCAAGTGCTGGCACGCTTTGAGCGTCGACGCATGCCAGAGAACCTAGCCATGATGGCCTCAATGGAAGGCTTTAAGCGTTTGTTTGCGGTTAAATCCCCTGCATTACGTTGGGTGCGCAATTGGGGTATGACTAAGATGAATCGTTTAGATTTCCTGAAAAACCATATTGTTCAACTAGCCATGGGCAGTAAGCGAGAGATTCGTTAATTGAGCCCGTAATTGTTGGGGCTGATACCCAGCTCCGCAAAGCTTTCTTTAAAGGTTTCTAGGTCATAATCGTTAAACCCTAGATACTCTAATACCATTTGCCCTGTATCTTGCCATTCAAAATCCTCATCCTGCCGACCAAGCACTTTATAGGTGCCACAGATATGCTCCGCCATTTTTAAAATACACATCAAGGTAGTCTGATCGCTTTCTGAGGCTTGCTTACTAAACAGCCGCTTACAGTTATGGTGTTCGGCAATAATATCGCATAGCACCTTCGGGAGATTCCAAGACTTGGCGGTGTAGTAGCCAATCACGGCATGGTTGGTATTGAGTTGCTGGTTTTCAAAGTCAATGATGCGGTTATAACCGCCACTGTAGCTTTCTTCCATGATATCTATGTAATTAGGGAAGCGATTCATTAATAGCGGTACCCCAACATTGTGGAATAAACCAAGCGCATAGGCATTATCGGGGTAGTTATAGCCGACTTGTTTTGCAATGGTGGCGCTGGTCATTGCCACATCCATAGCACTGTCCCAAAACCGAGTTAGACTTTTGATGGTGTCATCGGTCATAGAGCTTTTTATGCTGATGCCGTTGACGATATTCACCACGCTGTTCATCCCCAGTATGCCAACGGCCTGCTGGATACTGGTGATGTCATTAGATAATCCATAAAATTTACTGTTGACCACCTTTAACACCGTGCCTGCTAAACCCACATCTTGTTTGATGAGATCGGCAATACTGTCGATATCAGGGTCAGGCATCACCTGTTCCATCTGCAAATCCACCATGATTTGCGGCTGCGGCGGGATACTGATGCCCTGCAGGATCTTCTTGATTTGCTCTTCGCTCAGTTCAGCCACGTGTGTAGACCTAAATTATCGGTATCTTTCATTTAGTTTAGACAACATTTGACGTTTCCCAGTTATAATTACGCAATTGTTTGTTCCCAATAGCCCCCTAGGATACTCATGACCTTACCTATTTTGCGCCTACGAGCGAAAGAAGATAAACGCCTGCGACAAGGTCATATTTGGATTTATAGTAATGAGGTGGATACCAAGGCGACGCCACTAAAAAGCTTCACCCCTGGCGAGCAGGTAATCGTACAAAGCTCTCAGGGTAAAAATCTGGGTGTGGCTTACATTAATCCTAATAGCTTGATCTGTGCTCGTTTGTTGTCGCGTCGCGCGAAATTATTTGGTCGCGGACAGATTCAACAAAAAATCGAGATGGCATTAGCTCTGCGTGAAGCGTGTTTTGATGAACCCTATTATCGTTTGGTGTATGGCGACAGTGATGGCTTACCTGGTTTAGTGATTGACCGCTTTGGTGATTACTTTGTGGCACAAATCTCAACTGCTGGGATGGAAGCCATGAAGTCGCAAATACAAGGCGCTCTGACTCGTATCTTTGATATTAAAGGCTTGTTGTGGAAAAACGATGGCAAGATGCGGGTTCAAGAGGGGTTAGAGGAATATGTTGAAGTGGCGGTTGGTGACGTGCCTAAAATGGTACCTATGATTGAAAACCAAACCCAATTTGAAGTGCCAATTTGGGATGGACAAAAAACGGGTTGGTTTTATGATCACCGCTTGAATCGCGAACGCATTAATCGACATGTAAAAGGTAAGCGTGTACTTGATGTTTGCAGTTACGCTGGCGGTTGGGGTGTGCAAGCGGCAACGTCAGGTGCTGAACATGTAACCTGTGTGGATGTTTCTAAACAAGCGCTGGACTGGGTTGAAAATAATGCCAAGTTAAATGGTGTGCAAGATTCAGTCAGTTGTATTCAAGGTGATGCATTTACCGTGATGGAAAAACTGATTGAAGAAGGTCAGCAATTTGATGTGGTGATTTTAGATCCGCCTGCTTTTATTCCAAAGCGTAAAGATATTCCGGCTGGTGAGCGCGCCTATCAAAAGCTTAATCAACTGGGTATGCGATTGCTTGGCAGCGATGGGCTGTTATTAAGTGCATCTTGTTCTATGCACTTAAGTGAAAGCAGTTTAGAAAACATGCTAATGCAAGCGGGTCGACATCTTGATCGTCACGTACAAATTATTGAGAGGGGTGGCCAAGGGCCAGATCATCCCGTTCACCCTGCGATTCATGAAACTCGCTATATTAAAAGTTTAATGTGTCGTGTGGCATTTAATGTATAAAGATAAAAAGTAAGTAACAATGAAAGCATTGATTCAACGAGTGAAGCACGCAAAAGTCGAAGTGGCCGATGAAATAATCGGCTCTATCGAACAAGGAATCTTGGTACTACTGGGTGTTGAAAAAAATGATACACCAGAGCTTGCTGAAAAATTGCTGAAAAAATTGTTAGCGTATCGTATTTTCTCTGATGATGAGGGGAAGATGAACTTAAACGTACAGCAAGTTAGTGGCAGCTTATTGGTAGTTTCCCAATTCACCCTGGTAGCTGATACGCAAAAAGGTACTCGCCCCGGGTTTTCAAAAGGAGCGGCACCGGAGTTAGGTAAACAATTGTATGATTACTTTGTAAAACGCAGTTGTGAGTCTATTGCAACTCAAACAGGTTGTTTTGGTGCGGATATGCAGGTGAGCTTGCAAAATGATGGGCCAGTTACCTTTATACTCGAAGTAAATTAAATATATTTATAGTCTCTTCGAAATAAAAAAGGCGATCAGTGATCGCCTTTTTTATTTGTCATTTCTTTGCTTAAAATAATTGCTCTGGCGTGAAGTTGCTTTCTTCCTCTTGCTCATCGCTACCAGTTGTATAAGGATTACTAATGGCAGGAGGTTGCTCCATTTGTTTGGGCACATTCTCTTCGCGGAATGTTTCAAAAATTGCATTCGTTTGTCCAGGGTAAGCACGGTTACCGGTTTCAGGATCAATGCGAATCGATACTAAACCATTAGGTTGTTTTATGGAGGATTCTGGCATGTCTTTTAATGCCACCTTCATATAGTTTACCCAAATAGGGAGTGCGGTATTACTACCAAATGCCCAGCGACCTAGTGTGCTTGGGCTATCAAATCCAACCCAAACGTTGGCAACCAGTTTGTTGTTGTAGCCAGAGAACCACGCATCTTTTTGATCGTTTGTCGTACCTGTTTTACCTGCAAGGTCATTTCGGTTCAATGCAAGTGCGCGTTTGCCCGTACCGCGCTTAATTACATCTTTGAGCATGGTGTATATAAGATAGTTGACTCGTTCATCCATAATACGCGGTGCAAGCGGTGGGTATTGCTGAGTATATTCCTCTAGCTGAATTTGTTTTTGCTCTTTGATTAATGCAGGGCTAATCGTGCTGTCTAGATTGGCTAGCTCTAATTGTGTTTGCTCATCGTTATCTAAATTTTGTTTGAAATCTTCAATACTTTTCAGACAAGCTTCGCAAACAATTCTTGCATTATATTCAAATAAAACTTCACCATCGTTATCTTCAATTTTACTTATGAAATGAGGGTCAACTTTATATCCGCCATTAGCTAGCGCGGTATAAGCGCTGGCCATCTCAAATGGTGTTAATCCTGAACTACCCAGAGCAAGGGATAGATCTCGATTCAGTTTTTGTTTTGGAAAACCAAAGCGAGTCATGTAACTAATAGATCGGCCAATCCCTGTTCGGCTCAGTACACGAATAGATACAAGATTACGGGATTTATATAATGCTTGGCGCAATCGAGTAGGACCAAAAAATTTACCACTGTAATTTTCAGGGCGCCAGATAGCTTCAAGACTGTCATCGTCAAATACAACAGGCGCATCATTAATAATTGAAGCGGGTGTTAAACCGTATTCTAAGCCTGCACTATAAACAAAGGGTTTAAAGCTTGAGCCAGGCTGTCGATCAGCTTGGATTGAACGATTATATTTACTGAGGTTAAAGTCGTAACCACCCACCAATGCTTTGAGAGCACCATTTTGCGGGTCAAACGAAACGAGAGATGCTTGTGCCTCTGGTTCTTGAGCTAGCCAAAAACCATCGTTGATTTGTTGTAATAGTACTTTTTGGCCGATACTAAATAATTGATCCGCTTGTTTAATTTCTGGGCCCATCTCATTTACGGAGAGATACTGTCGAGCCCAATTGTAATGCTCAAATGGCATGACAATTTCGTTGTGGTTTGTACTGGCAAGGGTGACAGATTGATCTTCAGAGTTGATGCTGGTTATGACAGCCCATTGAAGATCCCCTGGATTACTTAAGTTTCTAATTTGCTCAAGCCAATAATGAATATTTAAGTCTTTTGGGTTTGGGGGTAAAAAAAGAGTTTTATCTATTCGTGGGGCTGGGTCCCCTAAATGCCATATAGTAGGTGAGAACGTTACTTCAATCTCTTGTTGTTCTGGCAGAATAAGCGCAGGCATTATCTGATTTTTACTTCTTAGGCCATGCTTGCGATCATAATCATGAAGACCTTCGCGAATCACACGCTGCGCAGTAGTTTGCAGCTCACTGTGAATGGTCGTGGTTACACTGTAGCCCTTGGTGTATAGGTCGTCAGGGAAGCGCTCCAGCATTTCGCTGCGGACCATTTCTGCCACATAAGGCGCTTCTATTTCTGTGGCTAGGCCATGGTATTGAGCCGTAATGGGTTCGGAGCCAGCGTCATCAAATTCTTCTTGAGTGATGAAGTTAGAGGTAAACATACGCGCTAATACATAGTTACGACGATAAATGGCGCGTTCTGGATTGTTAATCGGGTTGGCTGCGCTTGGCGCTTGAGGTAGGCCGGCAATCATTGCTAGCTGAGCAAGGGATAATTCTTTGATGGATTTACCGTAATAAACTTGAGCAGCTGACTCGACACCATAGGCACGCTTGCCGAGATAAATTTTATTAACGTAAAGTTCTAATATTTCTTTTTTGCTTAATTCTTGCTCAATGTGGAGTGCGAGTAATATCTCAGTAAATTTTCGAGTGAATGTTTTTTCACTGCTTAGATAATAGTTTTTTGCCACCTGCATTGTGATGGTACTACCACCGGAGCGTTTTTTACCTGTGATAATGAGTTCGTAAGCCGCACGAGCCAAACCCTTAAAGTCGATGCCGATATGGGTATAAAAATTTTCATCTTCTGCCGCAATTAGTGCATTATAAAATTGCTGGGGCACGTCGTCATAGGTAACAGGCATACGACGCTTCTCACCATATTCGGCCATTAGCTTGCCGTCACTGGTGTAGATGCGCAGCGGCGTTTGCAACTGAATGTTTTTTAAGCTCTCAACTGCAGGCAGGCTAGGTGCTAAATATAAGTACACGCTACACACGCCTAAAATAAGGCTAAAGAAGCCAGCGGCGCTGGCTAAAATCAAAAAACGCAAAACAGGTCGATTTTTTTTCATCATTAATTGCTTAAAATGCTCGTTTACCCAGTAAATATGGGGTGTTTCCATTATAAATGGTTTTTGTTCTTTTCACAGGATTGTGCTTATAATGCTCCGATATTCGTGCATTTTGACATTTTTCCGCTTCGGATGCTGGATAATTTAAGGAATAGCAGTGCTAGCCAACCTATTTAAAAAGAAAAATAAGGCAGTCCTTGGGGTCGATATTAGCTCAACCAGCATCAAAATAATTGAACTTGCTGAGCAAAATGGTCGAATGCAGGTCGAAACCTATGCATCAGAACCCCTGCCAGAAAACTCTGTTGTCGAACAGGCCATTACAGATACCGAAGCCGTGGGTGGTGCTGTTAAAAAAGCGCTATTGCGGTCGCGTACCAGTGTGAAACGTGCTGCCGTTGCGGTTGCTGGCTCAGCGGTGATTACTAAAGTTATCCAGATGGGTGCAGGTTTATCTGATGATGAAATGGAACAGCAAATCACATTAGAAGCCGATCAATATATTCCTTACCCTCTTGAAGAGGTTGCCATGGATTTTGAAATTCAGGGGTCAGTCGAAGGGGATGATTCACGCGTCGATGTGTTACTTGCTGCTTGCCGTAAAGAAACCGTTGAATTAAGAGAGGACTCGATTGTAATAGGGGGTATTGAATCCGCTGTTGTAGACGTCGAAGCATTTTGCATAGAGAGAGCCTTTCAGTTACTAGAGTCGCAGCTAGAAGGTGAGCATAAAGATACGGTGGCGATTATTGATATCGGTGCCACTATGACCACATTGAATGTGCTGAATCATGGCAAAATCATTTATACCCGTGAGCAGATGTTTGGTGGCCAGCAACTTACTGAAGAAATTCAACGCCGTTATGGTATTAGTGCACAAGAAGCGGCGCGTGCCAAATTAGAGGGCGGCTTGCCTGATGATTACGAAACAGAAATTTTGATGCCTTTTAAAGAATCGGTTGTGCAACAGGTGAGTCGCTCTTTGCAGTTCTTTTATAGTTCTAGCCAATACAATGATGTTGATTACGTTATTCTTGCGGGAGGCACGGCTTCGTTGAATGGTCTTGCTCAGCTAGTACAAGATAAGATTGGAACGCCTGCTATTATCGCCAACCCATTTGCCAATATGACTTTGGGACCAAAAGTAAATGCACAGATGTTATCCAATGATGCTCCAGGGTTGTTAGTGGCCTGTGGTTTAGCCATGAGGAGTTTTGATTAATGGCAAAAATTGACCTTAGGCCGTGGCGTGAACAAGCACGCAAGGATCGCCAAAGAGATTATGTTGTTCAGTTATCTATTGTTCTTGCGGGTGCGTTAACTATTTGGTGGCTTGTGAGTAGCGCTTATAGCGGTGCTATTAGTGCTCAAGAATATCGCAATGAGTACGTGCAGACGCAAACTTCAGCACTGGATAAAAAAATCAAAGAGATTCAAGAGCTGCGCACTAAGCGACAAGAGTTGCTTGATCGTATGCGGTTGATTCAAGACCTGCAGGGTAATCGCCCAGTTATTGTGCGAATGTTTGATGAAATGGCGCGTGTCATGCCTGAGGAGTTATTTTTATCCAGTGTTTCTTCTAAGGGAACATTGTTCACCATTCAGGGACAAGCCTCTAGTAATGATCAAATATCACAGCTCATGCGTAATTTTGATAGCTCGCCATGGTTTACCAATCCCAACTTGCTTGGTGTGAAAGCGGGCGATAATGGTTACAACAGCTTCGATATGCTGGTTAAT
>JAWUYY010000066.1:0-17073 GCA_034110565.1 Bermanella sp.
GAATTGGTTTTATCGCCTTGTCGGGAGTAGCGGTGCTAAATGGACTTGTGATGTTGGCGTTTATCCGAGATCTGTGGCACGAAAAGGGTGATTTGATGCTTGCTGTAACTGAGGGCGCGCTTGTACGTTTGCGACCCGTATTAATGACTGCATTGGTAGCTAGTCTTGGATTCGTGCCAATGGCATTAAACACAGGTACCGGAGCAGAAGTTCAACGCCCGTTAGCCACCGTTGTTATTGGCGGGATTATTTCCTCCACTTTGCTAACGTTGCTCGTGTTACCCGTTCTCTATCATTGGTTTCATAAAAATGATCGCCTAAAAGTTATGAAAGCTAATAACTAATCGTCCTTAATGAAAGACGCGGCAAAAACGTTGCCGCGTCTGGATAACAAGCAAAGAAAAGAAATGCATAACCACGGTCACGCACATAATAGTGATGATTCAAGTTCAAGAATTGCTTGGGCTTTTTTCCTCAATGTCGGCTTACAATAATACAATTTATATTATTAGATATATTAATTGTCATTTTTACTCAAAGTTCTGCACTAGTAACTGATGCCTTTTTCTAAAAATTATCGTAGTTATAGGCGCTGCAAGTAATTTGTCTAGCGAACCTTTTATTCCAATTGAAAAATACAATACATCCCTATAAATAGTTTTATTTCCAATCCTTTCAAAATAATGCTCATATCTAAAGTACTTATAAGGACCGACACTCATAACATCGACAAACATTTTACTTTTTTCATATTCAATAATTTCGGTTTCATATCTTAGGCGATTTCAAGTCATAACTGCAATTCAATTACGCAGCAAGTAAATCCACTCGCTGCCCCATAAAAAATTCATTTGGAGACTGTATTTAATATGTCTCGAATTCACGAAAGTTTGAAACTTGGTGTGATTCCACTGTCACTAAATAGTACGTTTAGCCAAAAGCCGTCCCAATAAATGCTATCACAGTAAACCTTCTCTAGACTTAGCTACTTATTGAGCACATTGCCTTGTATCGCCCCTAGTTCACTAGACACTCTTTAACTATATAATGTACATAGAGAGGAGGTCGATATGGCGACGAAAGTCAAAAGACAAGGTAATTGTACATTCTGACCAAGGCTGCCAGTACACCAGTTACGATTGGAAAAGTATGTGGAAGCAAACAACTTGACGGTAAGCATGAGCCGAAGAGATAACTGCCATGATAATGCTTGTACTGAAAGCTTCTTTGATTGTTAAAACGAGAACGCATTCGTCGTAGAGTTTATCTTACTCATTAAGAAGGAAATGCAGATATATTTAATTATATTGAGCTGTTTTATAATTCAACTCGACGCCATAGCAATGATAATGACGTGTCCCCAATAGAGTTCGAGAAGAACTATTTTGTGAGGATGCTGGGTGTCTAGAAAACTAGGGGCGATTCATTAGATTGTATTATAGCCCTGTGTTTAGACGAACTTTTGAATGAACTCATATGTCAGTTTGGTTTTATTCTATTAATCTTTATCAGGCATGATTCATATAGTGAAATCGAATTAGTCATAGCCTTATTGAATAAAATTAGGAAGCGGTTTTCAATGTTATGTTAAGATCACGTGAGTGTGACGAACTTACTTATTGTAAGACGCTCCGCTACCTTATAGGTCAAGGCAACTGCCGGTAAAGGTGCTTTCGGAGTAGATTAGTGATACTTACTAACTCTACAGAAGGGCTCCTCGATGAGCCCTTTTTTATACCCGCGAAATAGCGAAGC
The DNA here is from genome assembly GCA_034110565.1 of Bermanella sp. Taxonomy (GTDB): domain Bacteria; phylum Pseudomonadota; class Gammaproteobacteria; order Pseudomonadales; family Oceanobacteraceae; genus Bermanella. The sequence continues at coordinate 1,756 of JAWUYY010000066.1, forward strand.
AACCAGAATACCTCGGTATTACTTGCTGAACTTAAATAATCCAATATGGAAATTATTTTCAAAGCTTAATAGAAATGAGCCAAAAAATTATATACATAGACATGGACTTTACCCTTTGCGATTATGCTAAGGGCTTTAAGTTGCACCAGAAAAAATTTCCAGATCTGAAGTATCCACAAAGCGAACCTGGTCTGTACGTCAATTTGGAGCCAACGCCAAACGCAATAGAGGTGTACAACTGGATAGTTAACCAGCCAAAATTCGATGTGTACATATTAACGGCTCCGTCAGTCAGAAATCCACACTGCTATAGCGAGAAACGTATATGGGTCGAGGAGCAGCTAGGCTTTGATGCTGTTAAGAGGCTGATCATCACACCAAATAAGGGCCTGAACAAAGGCGATTATTTGATAGATGATAACGCTAGCGGCAAAGGGCAGGAGAATTTCGAAGGAGAGCTTATATTATTTGGTTCTACTGAATACCCTGATTGGATTAGTGTACGTTCGTATTTTCAAAAGAAGTTAGTCCTAATTTAATAGATATCGCATATCCGCTAAAATGAGTTTCTAAACCCGAGATCTCTCAACACTAAGTAGGGGGGGGAAAGCCCATAATATGTATCGTGCACTGCCTTTTAATTTACTCTCAAATACTAATCTTGGTTGTAATTTGATAGGTAACTATCTTTGACATGTTTAATTGATTTGTTACAAACTAGAAACGATTACAATTTACGTTTGGCTTTTAAAATCCAGAATATCTACAGATATAGGTTCGACCTGTCTTAATTACCCAGATTCGCTATTCTCCCCATTTGTAAGAAATTTACAATCATAAGCGCTTTATTTTAATGCGTAATCACTTCTTATATGCCCTTATTCGTTTAACGTTCCAGTTCATGAGGTGTCGAAAGAAGTACCGATACAACACTTTCTTTATACCTGATAGGTTTGTCCCATGTGCAGCGTAGAAATCGTCAGGGTTATCAAATACGCCAAAATCATCGTGAATCCCTTCTTTCTGGATATAAGTGCTTTCTCCCTTCCATTCTACAGGTGGGCGTTGAAGGCATTTTGTCGCTATAGCATAACCCTGATAAGGCTCTGATCGATAACCGAACCTTTGCTGAACCGAGCTCAAATAACCGTGGTCTAGAATGAAACCTTCTAAATCAACCCACTTCCCCTCGTAATAGACTTCAACCCAGCTATGCAGAATATATTTAGGTGCTAGAAAGAATATATAGCTCGGAATAGCGCCTTTTTGCAATAAGTTGTCAATCGTAAACCCATGGAAACGACAAGGTATGGACAAGGCACGAAGTAAGGCCATTAATAGCGTTCCTTTGGTGTTACACTGGCCATACCCATCTGCCAGCACTTCGCTTGCCGTCAAATCATCTGAAGCATTATAACCAAAGCTGATGTCGTTTCTTACAAAATCATAGGCAGCGCCAATTCGGTCATACTCACTCAGATTCATCCAACCTTTGCTTTCTATCAAGCTAGTGATGGCTTCGCCTTGAAAATCTAGCATTTCTGTTGATTCAAGTAGAGAGTCTTGTTTCATAACTAATTTCCTCCATTAGTATTGTTAGCCTTAGTTGATAGCCAAGTGGTCACGCTTTTCTTTAATTGATTGACGAATGATTTGGACTGAAGAGCTGAAAAAAAGACCTGACATTAGAAAAGCCACAATCAAATCAGGCCAGCCAGATTGCGTATATGCGACTGTGACTGCTGCTACCATAACCGCGACATTACCAATTGCATCATTTCGACTACAGAGCCATACGGAACGCACATTGGCATCTCCATCTTTATATGTCACTAAAAGCAATACGCTAAGAAGGTTTACGCCAAGTGCACAAACAGCAATCCAGCCCATCGTAAACGGCTCAGGATTATGCTCCGTAAATGCTCGATAGATAGTAGAAAACAATACCCACCCTCCCATTGCAGCCAAGCTTACGCCTTTAGCTATAGCGACATTACTTCGTAACTTCAAAGAGCGTCCTATTACCCATAAGCTCATTGCATAGGTTAAGGAGTCAGCGAGAAAGTCTAATGCATCAGCCTGTAATGCCTGGGACTGAGAAAAGATGCCGCCAGCTATCTCAACTAAAAACATCAGCGCATTTAAGGCAATAACGACCAGTAAAATGCGTTTATATCTTTTTGATACCCCGTCAAACTTTTTATCTGAACAGCAATTAGCACTCATTTGAGATTCCTCTTTTAATTCAATATAAAGACAGTATAAAATCTATAGCTACTAGAGGTTCAAGAGCTAAGGCAAACAAAATGGCAGATTTTTCTATAGGCATGTTATCCAAGAAAACAGGGTGTAAAGTGCCTACAATCCGTTATTACGAACAAGTAGGGCTGCTTCCTGAGCCTTATCGTACGGAAGGGAATCAAAGGCGCTACCAAACTAAACATCTACATATCTTGCAATTTATACTGCACTCACGCGAACTTGGCTTTACGCTGGATGACATCAGAGAGTTGATGACACTCTCAAAGAGTGACGAGGGAAACGAGCATAAAGCAGATGACATTGCCTCAAGACACCTGAAAGCAATAGAGCTAAAAATTACACGTTTAGTAGCGCTAAAGACTGAACTATCAACAATGCTTAAAGAGTGTGAACACGGGCAAGCAGATAGCTGTCGAGTTATTGATGTGTTGTCGGATCATATGCTTTGTAAAGGTACACACTAAAGAGTATCTGGAACATAAAACCAGAAAATAGATAGGTATAGCTTTGTGCTAAATTCTACGGCAACGTTAAATCAGGATTGCTAGGCCATTTAAGAAATGGCCTTCAACGGCAAGTTCTGGCACTTTTGAGACTATTAGCTATACATAGAATGCATGCTCTAATAGAACCCTTCATTTTAATAAATCAGAGATTCTGTTTTCAACCCATTTCATACTACCCTAAAGATCATATTTTTTTAAATCTCTTTTTTAATGCTTCTGTTGGCGGATTTGGATTATTACAAGAGTTTATAAAATCTATAAATTCATCTTTATTAAGAGATGTACCGAATTCCCCCTTAATTAATCTTATAGACTCATTAACCAGGGAGCGTGCAACATACTCATCAAAATTATTACATCCTGATAGCCTCATACCCTCTAAAATGAAATTTACTTCTTCTTCATCTTTTATATAGTAATCAATCTTTGGCTTATTCATTTTATCACAGCGCCTATGTAGGTTGTTCCTTATACATCCATTATATGAATAGTGAAAAGTATTAACCTTATAAATGGAAATTTACTTCTAACTAGAACTAGTTAAGATTACCTTCAGAAAGTTTATATCCGATAATTTAGGTGCACATAAGTGGTCATATTATGGGTTAATAAATAGAATCTTCAATGAATATTATTGCTCATATAAATCGTCTTTGATAAAAAAATAGAATAAAAAAGTTATTCTGTAAACCGCGCTAATTAATTAAACGCTTAATTAAAGGTTTATATTCGGCTAAACAAAGACTTTAGTTAAGGCCTCATTGTGTCTGCTATCAGAACACTACACTCAAGTTAACTAGAAAAGTACTCATTTTCATCTAGAACCCACACTAGGAAAATAAATTAAATATATAAAACTCAATAACATAGAAGTTCTTTACTAATCGAAGACTTTAAAAAAATAGAATTTACAAATTAAAAATAGAATTTACAAATATTCCACGAGCGGCATGATATATGGTGTTATTACGGTTTCGCATTTTCAGTCAATTTTAGTAAACTGATGTAAAAGGATACAATATTAGTAGGCACAAACCCCTGAAGGTTGAATTTAATGGGACATTGCTATTTGTAAACTTTCTTATGAGTTTCTTATTTAATTTGTAAACATTCTTATGGCACCACATTAATCGCCTTTGCCATAAAAAAACCCAGCAATTGCTGGGCTAGGTAAAGCACAATAAATGTGCAAAGTGCATCCTACATTTAGAGGGTTGTTACTGGAGTAACTCGGTTACAAACACGCCAACGCGTATTTCAAATTCTGACATTAAAACCAGTCAAATTAAGACTGGTTATCACCTTCGTGTTTAGCAATATCATTTTTGATGAAGCGATATACACCACCAAAAAATCCAATTGTTAAAGCCACGATGATCAGTCCTGCAATCACATATTCATCTACATACATGGCATCACCTCAAAGAGTTATTAATGTTTACGCTTTGAGAATAGCAACGGATGGAATTAAAAAATTGACCTGTATCAATAGGTTTTGGGCTTAAGATTGTTCCAGAAGAAAACCTGATTCAAGTCAAGTTTCACACCACTTTACTTCCTAGATCATTATTTTGTGCTGCAACCATAGCGGCTAACTTAATAATGACTTGATCCTTAAACTTCTCCCGAATGTCCGCGTTAAGCGCACCCAGTAAGCGCCGATCTACTTTCAATAAAATACAGACTTCATTGGCAATTACATTAGAGGTTCTTGGCGTGTTTTGAATAAACGCAATCTCTCCGAAAAAATCCCCAGGGCCCATAGTCGCCAATATTTTTTCGACGCCATTTAGCTCCACTCTGGCCGAACCGCTTAATAGAATAAAAAATGAGGTATCTAATGTGTCTTGTTCAATTATGTACTCGTCTTCCTGAGCCACATAAAATGAGGCTTCTGTGTCGATGACCTTCTCTTTTTCAAACGACGTAAATCGTTTAAAGAAAGGCACTTTATTGAGGATAATCAATATCCTACCGCGGCCAAGCGTCGTAATCCTTTTCATTCCCCTCCCCTTTTTATAAGTACTGTAAAACTTGATATGACCTAAGCTTAGTCCACCTTTTCCTAGGCGGGCGATTATTCAATTCGCTGCTAAACTCAAAACAACAGGACGTTTCTTTCCCTCACACTGACCAGTAATATCATGAAGACATTAACGCTATTTTTATTAGCAGCTTTAGGTATAACCATGGCATTTAATGGATATGCGCAGGATGCTGAAAAAACACTAGAATCGACCCTCTCACCCGAACAAACCGAAAAAGCCCGAATGGATGCGCTTGCGGTACTCATCAAGCGTCAGCAATATCCGCAAGCCTATGAGCTTGCTAGCCGTATGTTAGAGGCTAATGAAGGCTTGCCAACATTTGATTTTCAGTACGCCATGGCGGCTGTTGAGAGTGGTCACTACGACCAGGCATTATTTGCATTTGAGCGATTAGTCTTGGGGTTTCCCCGTCAACCTAGATATCGCCTAGAACTGGCACGCACACACTTCTATTTGCGCAACCTTGTTCGTGCAGAAGTAGAATTCAATAATGTACTAAAACAAAACCCTCCAGAGCCCGTTAAAAAGAATGTGATGATATTTATTGATCGTATCGCAGATCTTAAACGCAGTGTTGAATCTAAGTTCATGCTAGTGCTTGATGTAGGTGGCGGCTACGACAGCAACATCAATAGCGCCACGAGTGAAAAAGAATTACCGCAAGAAGAACTCATTTTTCCCGTGGATATTGCACTGGATGATGCCAGTCGTGAAACGGGCAGTGCTTATTGGAGCGCATTGGCCCACATGGCTTACGTTAGCCCCCTCACCAAGACCAGCGCATTTGATGTACGTTTGGTGGCGTCCAACCGCAGTCACGCTGAAACCGCTATCTACGATCTCACTACCGCCATGGGCGAAGCAGGCTATAGCTTTTATACCGGCTCTATCAAGTGGCGCGGTGCGGGTCGCTATCAATATGTGCAACTCGATGGTGCCGAACTACTAAATAGCCAATCCCTTATAGGCCAAGCAAACTGGATTTTAAATAAGGGCGCTAATATAGGTTTTGGCGTCAACTATGGTATGTCTAGCTACCCTGAAAATAATGACGGTGACATCACGCAACAACAATTTAATGTGTCTTATGCCAGTGCACCGAAAAAAGACAATTGGAAGTTAACTCTTATTTTTGGCAGCGACAGTGCCGATAAAAGCAGTAACAAACACAATGGTAAAACCTACCAAGGCTTCACTTATCAAAGTACCTCTCTTATCAATCAGCGCGCTAATCGTTATTGGCTATTTAGCGTATTAAGCAATGAATACGATGCCATCAACAGCGCCTTGTACAGCAAACTACGCAAAGATCAAAACGCCACTTTTGGCATTGGTTGGCGTTATAGCTTTAGCTCGCATTTCAGCTTTAGAAATGATTACAGCTTCACATATAACGACAGCACGCTAGAAGCCAACACCTATCAACGTGGCAAGGCCGAAGTGGGCTTGTCTTATAGTTTTTAATCCAACGTTAATATTACAACCTTGGGGGAGGACATATGAAACTCATCAAACAATTAAGCCTCATGGCGGGCCTGCTTGCCTTGTTTGTTCAACCCAGCTGGGGCATAGCCTTAGCAGGCCATGTCATATTAACCAAGGGTAACGTGACAGCCGTTGCTGAAGACGGTAACAACCGTACATTAAAACGCCGCTCACAAATATTTAATGGCGACATCATCAAAACAGGCCCAACTGGTTCGATACAAATTCGTTTTGTGGATAAAGCCTTAATGACGATCAAAGCCAATAGTGAAATGAACATCGAAAGCTATCTTCTGGCTCAACAAGATAATAGTGAGCAAAAAGAGCAAGTCATTATGAGCTTGGTTAAGGGCGGCTTTCGCACCATTACCGGCACAATTGGCAAGGGTGATAAAAGCGCATACAAGGTAAATACTCCTGCTGCCTCTATTGGTATTCGCGGTACTAACTATGAAGTACAACAAGAAAGTGACGGCAGTTTTGTCATGGGGGTTTACAGCGGCGCCATACAAGTTGAAAACGAAGCTGGCACCATCAATCTAGGCGAAGGGGCGGATTTTAATTTCACCCGAGTGAAACCTAAATCATCACCAAAAGGTTTACTCGCACCACCACCAGCATTAGGTGAAAACAGTGCCACCGAGCAAACCGAAGAAGAGTCAGAAGACAATACGAATAATGAAAGCGATAACGGTGAGGACGGCGATAACAATGACGCAGGCACCCAAGAAGGTGAGCTTACAAAGAACAAAGAAGACAGCCAATCCCTTTCAGGTTTTGCTAATACGGTTCCCGATACCGACAGTAACATCAACAATGCCATTGATAGCAAACTTGCAGGCACCATAGAAAATACAGCACAGAAAGTTGAAGAAGAATTAATAAACAAAGGCATCATTGGCACGTTTGATTTTAAAGATCCATACAGAGGCATAGATACATCGAATACAAACAACCCATTTGATGAAAGCATCATCACAGATGAACAATACGCATTAGGAGAAAGTGGGCGATTAGGTTTAATAGCCGTGCCGGTTAATTTTAATTTTGGGCCCCAAGGCACGCCGGAAATACCGCTTGCGGAAGCCATGCTGCTTTCGTCCCAAGCAACCACTGACAATGGTCATAGTTTTGCTAGCGAGAATGGCCGCTTTTCACTGTCTTATGACGTGTATAACGTCACCACAAAAGAAACCGACCGCTATGAGTTTGAGTTTCTTGTCGATTTTGAAACGACAGGTGACGGGGATCTTTTAGACACTATGAATAACTCCCTTACAGGATCAACATATGTAAAAAATAATGAAACAATTTCAGGCACGCCACCGCTACATATTTTTATTGATTACACTGGCGAATATAAATACGAATTTACGCCTATTTCCGGTGATGATGATAATTTTGTTTTAAATATGGAGTTGAGTTTCGACGACGACCCCAGCAATGCAGCTGCAACTCTAGCCCTCCAGCAAGAGCTTGGCTCCAGTACGGAGTTTGATCGCGATGAATGGTACTCCTCATCAGAAATAGAACTGATCATTGCCAATGGTTCATGGGATGCAACAGGTAACAAGCCCATCATGCTCGAAATAGAAATGGATGAAGACGGCAATCGCATCGCTGTTATTCGTAAACCAAATGAAAGCAATCATGTGGCGTCTTCATTATTAGAATACTTTGATATTGATATATTGGGGCAAACCATTACGGCTACTTGCGGCAATGGTGAAGCAAGCAACCCAACTCCATGTGATATACAAATAGATAATGCAGGTGGGCGAAGCAATATCAGCTGGGGTATTTGGTTCACCGAACCCAGCGAAGGTATTTTATTTGATGAAATCAAAGAGAACGGCACATCTGAAAGCAGCACCGAAAATGAAATTCTAGCATTTTGGATTGCAGCCGAACGAGCGGATATAAATCAACTAACCGGTTCCGCAAGTTTCAGCGCTAGCAACCTAGACTGCACCGTAGCCAGTCAATGCCTCGGTTTTGCTGACGATGGTTTAGTGAGAAACCTAAGTGCAAACTTTGATGTCAACTTTAACAGTGGCGCCATTACCAACGGCAACCTCAACATTCAAACCGCAACAGATTTAGATTCCGTAGCCACATCTACTTGGGACGTGAATTTTTCTGGTTCAATGATGAAAGACGGGGTTAAACAACCTGAATTTTCAACTGAAAGTCTAAGCGGCACCATCAATGAAGCAGATGCCAATATCATTGGCAATATTGGTGGAATATTTGTAAAGCCCGGTGATAAATTTGCAGGGGCTTATAATTTAGGTACCGCAGACGGTACCAATAAGCATGCTGCCGGTGTATTCACTATGGATAAGCAATAGAACCACCACGAACCAATAAGCATAAAAAAGGGCTTACCTCATTAAATGAAGTAAGCCCTTTTTTCATTTTTCTAATCGATCGATGCATCTCGGTTTCTAACTTGTGCAACGGAACAACTATCGGTTGTACAATTTTCTAAGGTATAACCTGCGGGATTAATACTTAAAATACCAAATCCTTTTTTCTTAGTGCTGGTCACAACATAATGCGGTAACTGAACATCCGTTAACTGCCAATAATCAAAGTTATGTTCATGGCCGTGCAACCCTAAATCCACCCCCATGTCTTTTAATTCTTGGCTCAAGGTTAGGTCAAAATCCCAAGGTGGAATATGGCTGAACACAATCGTGTAGTCACGGGTTTCATCACCTGCTGTCTGTTCGGCCAACCAATCGCGATCAGGTACATTAGTAAATTCGTACTTGTTATCATTGTAAGCAATGAACTTACTGTTTTGATACGTAAAGCTGTAATCTTCTGGGCCAAATACTTTTGCCCAAATTTCTTTACCAAACGCTAATGCATCGTGATTACCAATAACCGCAAAAATTGGCTGCTCGGCTTTTTCCATTACTTTGCATACCCATTCGTACTCAGCTTTAACCCCTGTATCAGCCAAATCACCTGTCAATAAAATAAAATCCACTTCTGGCAAGGTGTTCACATGCTTAATGAGATCATCAAAGGTACCTGGATACTGCTGAGGATCACTGATCAAAGCCACTTGATAGGTATCTCTTGCACCTACTTTTTCTTCATACTCTTTTAAGCGTTTTATATTGGCTTCAATAGAAACATTATAAGAGCAATCCGCATCGGTAGACCAAGGGCTTACCTCATAATCACAACCCGATAATACAAACACAAAAATCAGTAGTGATATAAATTTAGCTTTCAATTTTTGTACATTAAAAAACATAACGTGCTCCAAAGCCCCAGTTAGCGATTCCCTCTAACCCTAAATAATCATAGTTATCGTTATAGAAGTCCGGCTCTCTTACATAACCAATTAAACCCACATCTAATATCGACATATCAAAATAAGCCTGCAACTTAGGCGTCACTTGTAATGATGCCTGGTAGTTAAATACAATTCGAAATGCCGACGGTGCGTAATACCCTTCTGGGTAACGGTCCGGCAACTGTAAGAATAAATCCGAATGGTCGCCGATTAAAAACCCAGCTCCGACACTAAAAGGGCTAAATTTCATTCCCTTGATATCCCATGACGCACTATGGTCATAGCGATAACGCAATGAGTAAAGTAGCATTTCTTTGTGATAAGACAGCTCAGGTACATAACCCAAGCCCAGCAATACATTGTGGCCGCCTGATTTTGCACCATAAGATGCATTGGCCAAGCCCATTAATGACCCTGATTGGACATCTAAGTACTCTTCAACATCATCAAATGCCATCACCCCGGCTGCACCGAGAAAACTCACTATTAATAAAATAACACGCCCAAATGCCACAATAACCTCTCTTCATAAATGGCGATAACAGACCAAATCTGTTCAATGGATGCATTAAATAGAAATATGTACGACTAAACTAGTCGATATATTGGAACAATAAGATCTAATTTTTGTAAGAAAATGTGACATTTGGCCTAAAACCCCTATGTTTTAAGGGTTTCTTAAGAAATTATAATATTTCTCATTACCATTCCATATTTAGAACAATCAGTTACTGGACTGTTTTTATCTGCCGATACACACAAACAAAGTGAACCCTTTTACAACTCCCTGCGTAGACCTCCTAGCCACTCAGAAAAAGCGTTTTTCAATTTTTGTATTTAAAGGAGGCCACATGGCCCATTACACAGCACCCTTGAATGACATGAACTTTGTATTATTTGATGTTTTACAGGCACAAGAGCTAAGTAAGTGCGCTGGATTTGAAGACGCCAACGAAGAGATGATTCGTGCGGTATTAGATGAAGCAGCAAAGCTCGCAGAGAACGTTTTACAACCTATTAATCAGTCAGGTGATATTGAAGGCTGCCATTACGACCCAGAAACCAAAGCCGTCACCACACCTAAAGGCTTTAAAGAGGCGTATAAACATTTTGCACAAGGCGGTTGGTCTGGCTTGTCGGCCTCCCCTGAATACGGCGGCCAAGGCCTGCCACACTTACTAAAGATTGTCGTAGATGAAATGGCTTGCTCCACTAACTTATCCATGGGCATGTACCCTGGCCTAAGTCACGGTGCCATCGATGCATTAACTCAACATGCCAGTGACGAGCTAAAAAACACATATCTACCTAATTTAATTGCTGGTGAATGGACAGGCACCATGTGCTTAACCGAACCCCAGTGTGGCACCGACTTAGGCCTTATTCGCACAAAAGCAGAGCCTCAAGCCGACGGCAGCTATAACATTACAGGCACCAAGATTTGGATCACAGGTGGCGAACACGACATGGTGGACAACATCGTACACCTTGTATTAGCCAAGTTGCCTGGCGCGCCTGATTCAAGTAAAGGTATCTCATTATTCTTAGTGCCTAAATTTTTAGAAGACGGCACCCGCAACCCTGCATTTTGTGGTGGCCTTGAACACAAAATGGGGATCAAAGCTTCCGCCACGTGTGTAATGAATTTCGAAAACGCCAAAGGCTGGTTAATCGGCGAAGAGAACCAAGGGCTTAAATGCATGTTCACTATGATGAACTCCGCTCGTATCATGGTGGGGATTCAAGGCCTAGGTTTGGCAGAAAAGGCTTATCAAATCAGCTTAGGTTATGCGAAAGAACGCCTACAATCGCGTTCACTTTCTGGCCCACAAAACCCAGATGAAAAAGCAGACCCCATTATTGTCCACCCAGATGTGCGTCGCATGCTGACACAACAAAAAGTATTCTTAGAGGGCGCACGCTGCATGGCTTACTGGACAGGCCTGCACCTTGATCTAGCTGAGCATCACCAGGATGAGAGTGTGCGTGAAGAAGCCGATGACATCGTGCAGATCATGACGCCAATTGTGAAAGCCTACCTAACGGATGAAGGCTACTTCTCAACCGACCAAGCGTTACAAAGCATGGGCGGTTCTGGCTTTACTCAGGACTGGGAAGTAGAACAGTTATTACGTGACGGTCGTATTGCGCGTATTTATGAAGGCACTAACGGTATTCAGTCCCTTGACCTTGTGGGCCGTAAGCTCATGATCAAAGGTGGCCGTCTACCACGCACCTACTTCAAAGTGATGAACGAAATGGTGGCCAAACTGAATAACGAGCAACATCAAGCACACTGCAAAGATTTGCTGCAAACATTGCAAAACAGCCTAATGTGGTTAGCCAGCAATGCTGCAAAAGATGCTGAGATTGCCGGTGCGGTTGCTACGCCTATGTTGAAATTGTTCTCACTCACCACCATGGGTGTGATGTGGTCAACCATGGCGAACATTGCACAAGCTGATCTTAACTCTGGTAAATACACTGAAGATTTCTACCAGGGCAAAATCAAAGCCGCTGAACACTTCTTCCGTGTGGCCAAACCACAAGCGGCGTTATTACAAGCCGACATTGAAGCGGGTAAAGAGTCATTAATGAACTTCACCCAAGAACAGTTCTAATCACTATTTGCTAACTTGCGAATAAATAGAACGAAAAAAACCCGTTATGGCAAAACCATAACGGGTTTTATTTTTTGAGCGCTAATTTACCAGCGCTTGTAATTGCTTAATCGATTGGTGATAAAGCTGTCGAGTACGCTCAAGGGTTACGCCTATTTGCGGTGCAATCTCCCTAAAGTTTTGGCCTTCATGAATCCCCAAACCGTGATACAGGCGAACAATTTTTTGCTGGCGCGCCGGTAAGTGGGTCAGCAGGCCCATTAGATAGTGCATGTCACTGTCCTTGGACACCTCTTCTTGTGGTGTGGATTGGATGATGTCATCACTGGTAATGGTTTCTTCCAAGGTTAAACCATCTTCTACGAACGATTGGTTCATCGACAACGACAAGTTGCCCACATTTTGCACGTTGCGAATGTGATCTTCATCAATACCCGTTACGCGTTGCAATTGCGCCACGCTAGGATACGCCCCATGGGCTTTAAAATACGCTTCTTTTGCACGATCCAGTTTAAAAATACGATCACTGATATTCGTCGGTAAGCGTACAACCGCACGCTTTTGTGTCAGCACCCCTTTAATGGCTTGCTGAATCCACCAGTACGCATACGTAGTAAAACGAAACCCCTTATGTATATTATATTTTGCAGCGGCTTTTAATAACCCCATGGCCCCTTCTTGTACTAGCTCTTCTGTATCAATGCCTTTATCGCTATAGCGTTTTGCAATATGCATCACCAAACGCATATTCGCCTGCACCAAACGATTACGTTGAGATTCATATCGTTTTTTAAGGGCTTGCGCTTGCTGTTCTAGCGAAGTATCCAGCTGATCCACTTCAGAAAGCAAAAGATCAAATACATTAGAGCGATCGCACTCCAATTTCACCAAGCACAAAGATAGGGTTTTACAGGATACGTTATGACTCAAGTCCATACTCGGCACATTACGCGCGAGCAGCCATAAGTCGTATTGAGTTAGTAAATCGTCAAGCATTGGGCCAGTTTGATACTGCTCCAGCAGAATATCTATGACCTGCTCAAGTAAGTGCTCTTTGGCCAGTAAGGTTTGGGCCAGTTGCTCCATGGCATCATCCATGGCAAGTGCGATGGCTCGCTCTTGCTCAGCATCTAAGATACTGATATCTGGGTAATGTTGAATTAAGCGATTAACGTCATCTGCCTGCATCGTGTCACCTCGTTTGCTATATAGTTTATATACGAAGTAACACATGAATTAGATGTTTAAGACAGGCCCTCACTTAAAGCAGAAACGTCATCAAACACATATGTCGGCTCAAGCGCAGCCAAATCGATTCCTTGGTGATAACCTTGTAGTAACGCCACACTATGAACCCCCGCCTGCTGTGCGCAAACGATATCAGATCGACTATCCCCTACCATTAGGCATTGCTCTGGATTGACGCTTAAGGTTTCTAGTACATGAAGTAACGGCAGTGGATGTGGCTTTTTCTCAGCTAGGCTATCGCCACCTAAAATCAGTGAGAATAAATGGCCGATACCTAAATTACTTAATAAATCAGGGACAAATTGAATGGGCTTATTGGTCAGCAGCACCAAGGTTTTAGTCTGCTTATGTAGCTCTCTTAGCAGTTCAAGCACACCCGGATATAATTCACTTTCTTGACACAGAAATTGTTCATAGGATTTTAAAAATTGCTTATGCAAGCGAGCCACATTCTTTGCATCACTTTTATTTAGTTCAGCGAGTGCGCGTTCGATTAACTTTAGACTGCCATTTCCGACCCAAGCTCTAACATCTGTCTGCTGAACTTCATCATAACCTAAGGTTACAAGGGCGTGGTTTAGTGCGAGGGTTAAATCTGGCACGCTATCAACTAAGGTGCCGTCTAAATCAAAAATAATCGTGTTGTAAGTATCTAAATTCAGCATATACAAAAGCCCTGTGTACCATTTAAATTAAACATACACAGAGCTGGCCTTTTTCATAAAATTAGTTTGTTGCTTTTGCAATTTCAGCACGCATGGCTTCGATTGTTGTTTTGTAATCCGGTGCATTAAAAATAGCAGAACCTGCCACAAAGGTATCTGCACCAGCTGCTGCAATTTCAGCAATATTGTCAACTTTTACGCCACCATCAATTTCTAGGCGAATATCCAAACCAGAAGCATCAATTCTACTACGCGCTTCTTTGAGCTTTTGTAATGTATTAGGAATAAAACTCTGACCACCAAAGCCAGGGTTCACCGACATCAGCAATATCATGTCTAACTTGTCCATTACATAATCTAAGTAGTGCAGCGGTGTTGCAGGGTTAAATACCAAGCCAGCTTTACAGCCCGCCGCTTTGATCAATTGCAACGAACGATCCACGTGATCAGAGGCTTCTGGGTGAAAGGTAATATACGTAGCACCGGCTTCAGCAAAATCACCGATCATGCGGTCAACAGGGCTAACCATTAAATGCACATCAATTGGCGCTGTCACACCATGTTTGCGTAGCGCCTTACAGACCATAGGGCCGATGGTTAAATTCGGTACATAGTGGTTATCCATCACATCAAAATGCACAATATCTGCACCCGCAGCCAAAACGTTATCCACTTCTTCCCCTAATCGGGCAAAATCAGCAGATAAAATGGATGGGGCAATTAACGGGGTCTTTGTGGATGGCGTGCTCATGATTACTCTCAATCTCATCAAATATAGCTATGTGTGCCATTGTACCTAATTTCAGTACGATTGCCCGCCTGATGATAACTACACCTGCTATCAAGTAAGCGCTTATTCACAAACCAGCGATACACATTTTGCTTTTATATAACAATTTGATTACCCTCAGGTTAATGTGGCACCGCACCCATACTGTAAGAAACATCATTAAATACAAGGTGTGGCGGGATATCACCATAACAATAATACTTAACCGTGATTATCAATATAGGCTCAATTATGTATCCAATACGTATTTCTTTGGCTTTTGTTTTTCTTGCTCTTTTAGCCCTTTCATTAATCCCTTGGACACTGATTCGCCCTAGGCACCGTAATAACATGGGGGATATCTCACAGGTATGCGGTCGATTTATGCTGTGGTATTGGGG
>JAWUYY010000067.1:0-23747 GCA_034110565.1 Bermanella sp.
CATATTTACTGGCTTTTGACCTTCGTCAGCCTAGTTCAACTTGTTGTGACAAAGTCATTTCGCCACAAAGCACCTAGTATTGACAAATGCTTTGCCCGCAGCGTGAAGCTTGATATTCCTAAGGCCCATACAAATAAAATAATAATATGGAGGCACTAATGCCTACAAAACAGATATTTAAAATAAGCTCGCTTTATTTATTAATGCTGAGTTTCGCCATGTTCTTTTCAAGCTCTACTTTAGCGGCAGGTGAAGAATTTCTAGATTACGACTTACACTGGGTTTGAATGAAAAACGGATCAGGTCAGCAAGCACAAAAAAAGCCGCTTATTTTCATAAGCGGCCTTTTCGGTTTTTAACGTTTTAGCTTCGATTGTTTAATCGTCTTTTACCATTTGATCCATCAATTCTTGCTCTTCGTGCAAGTCATCAACATCATCATTGGCGTGAGGCAATATCAAGTTTAATCCGATGGCCACAAGGCCACATAAGCTTACGCCTTGAAGGCTAAAGTCACCAAAGGTGAATGCCATACCGCCAATGCCGAATACTAACGTGGTGGAGACAATCACAAGGTTACGACGGGCGTTTAAATCCACTTTCGCTTTGATCAAGATATTCATGCCCACTGCGGCAATAGAGCCAAACAATAGAATTAAAATACCGCCCATTACAGGGGCCGGAATGGTTTGCAGTAAAATGCCGAATTTAGCAATGAAGGCTAATAAAATGGCAATGCCCGCCGCCCATGTCATGACAACAGGGTTGAAAATGCGGGTTAGCATCACGGCACCGGTTACTTCTGAATACGTGGTGTTTGGTGGTCCGCCAAATAATGACGCGACCGAGGTTGCCAAACCATCACCTAATAAAGTGCGGTGCAAGCCTGGTTTCTCAACGTAGTTTTTACCCGTTACGCTACTAATAGCCAGTACATCGCCTACGTGTTCAATCGCTGGTGCGATGGCAACCGGCAGCATGAACAAGATAGCCGCTAGGTGAAACTCGGGGGCGGTAAAGTTAGGTACTGCAACCCAATCAGAGTTGTTAACTGCGGTCATATCCAGCATGCCGCTGAAACCCGCGACAGCATAACCCACTGCTACACCGGCTAAGATAGGCACCAAACGGAAAATGCCTTTTGCATAAACCGCCACGATTAAGGTGCTCACTAACGCCGCCATAGATACAAGCAAGGCATCGGTATACGGAAATAATGCCACCGCGCCGTCGCCGGTTTTACCCATGGCCATATTCACAGCGATTGGGGCCAAGCTTAAACCTATGATCATGATGATAGGGCCAGTCACAACCGGTGGCATTAAGCGATGCAGAAAACCAGGACCACGAATGGCCACTAAGCTGGCCAATACGACGTACACTAAACCGGCGCAAAATAATGCACCCATGGTGGCAGCTGAGCCCCAAGTTTGTACGCTATAAGTGATCGGTGCGATAAACACGAACGATGAGGCTAAAAAAACCGGTACGCTGCGCTTGGTTACCACTTGAAAAATTAATGTACCAACACCGGCGGTGAACAATGCCACGCTTGGGTCGAGACCTGTGATCAGTGGCATCAGTACCAGGGCGCCAAATGCTACAAATAGCATCTGTAAGCCCGCTAGCGCCATGCGCCAGCCTTTGTATTCAGTTTGATTGCTCATGGGGCATCCTTATTATTATTTTGTGCCGAAAATCTTATCGCCCGCATCACCCAAGCCTGGAATGATGTAGCCATCTTTATTTAAGTGACTATCCACAGATGCCGTATAAATGTCCACGTCAGGATGAGCCGCTTGCACTTTTGCTATGCCTTCTGGTGCGGCAACTAACACTAGCGCACGAATGCTTTCACAACCG
Source organism: Bermanella sp. (assembly GCA_034110565.1). Lineage (GTDB taxonomy): Bacteria > Pseudomonadota > Gammaproteobacteria > Pseudomonadales > Oceanobacteraceae > Bermanella. Next base: position 1,864 of record JAWUYY010000067.1, read on the forward strand.
GCTGCTTTTAATAGGTCAATGGTGGCAATCATGGAGCCGCCAGTGGCTAACATAGGGTCAATAATTAAAGAGATACGTTGATCAATGTCCCCTGCTAATTTATCAAAATAACTAACTGGCTCTAGGGTTTCTTCATCACGATACAAACCCACTACGCTGATTTTTGCGCTTGGCAATAATTCAAGTACGCCATCTAGCATACCTAGGCCGGCACGTAGAATTGGGACCACTGTGATTTTTTTACCACGAATACGCTGCGCGGTGATTTCGCCACACCAGCCTTCTAATTGGTAATCTTCGAGTTCTAGGTCTTTGGTGGCTTCATAAGTCAGTAGATTGCCTACTTCACCAGCGAGTTGGCGAAAGCTGCGAGTACTGCGATCATTCGCTCTCATTAAACCAATTTTGTGTTTAACCAAAGGGTGGCTGATTTCAAATACGCTCATGGAGGCCTCTATCGGAAGGTTGAAAATGTATGCACTGACGCGTAATTGGACGAAGTCCTGGGTCAGTTTAACGCGATAATGCGAATTTTGTCACAGACAGAAAAAACAGGCGACAAAAAATTGACCGGTCGATCAACTTATTGGAATATTTTCATGGTTTTTGCTTAAAAATGTGAATTTACGCTTTTTTAGGCATAAAAAAACCCGCCAAGGGCGGGTTAAAAGTAGAACCGAAGTTCTCGCTACATTCTCACCGTGCTCCCTTGCGGAAACACAAAGCCATCATGAAAGCTATTGACCGGCTTATCTGTAGTAGAAATGTTTCCTAATGTAACCGTTTGTAAATAAAGGCTTTTTTCTGACCAATTGACCAATTATATCTACCTATTTAGGTTATAGCTGATGACTTCTCGGCCATAACAGGCTCATTTTTGCCCCTTCCCAACGGCTCTTCGCTACGAAGGCTTGACCCCCGTGCCAATAGATAATTCGACGTACAATCGATAAACCTAAACCGTATCCGCCCGATGCTCGAGTGCGGCTATCGTCTAAACGCGTAAACGGTGAGAACACGCGCTGCCAATCTTTTTCTGGAATGCCTGGGCCATCGTCTTCTACGTCTATGCGGCAAATGCCATTATCAAAACTGTATTCAACCCACACTTTACCTTGTGCGTATCGACAAGCGTTACCCACTAGGTTTTGAATCGCACGGTGCATGTAGCGGTATTCGACATCGCTGAATATTTGCGTCTCTTCAACGGTTTGACTGTGCCACTGTATATCGACTGTATCGGTGCGTCGGCGGGTTTCTTCAACGACTTGATCAACCAAGTCGAGCATGTTGGCTGATTTGAATTCTAATATAGGCCCGCCCTCTTCAAGGCGTGCATAAGTTAAGATTTCATCCACTAGTTCATCGAGCTCTTGAAGGTCTTGATCCATTTCGTGCAGTTGTTTTTGCGTGTACTCGTCGGTGGTGGTGTCTTCAAGCATTTGAACACCAAAGCGCATGCGAGCAACGGGAGTCCGTAATTCATGGCTCACTGCGCGTATCATTTCTTTTTGTACGCCCATTAAACGCTGAATATGATCAGCCATTCGATTAAACGCATCCCCTAATCGTCCAAACGCATCTTGTGAGTCAACCTTCACTCGCGAGTTCAAATGCCCCGTGGCAATACGGGTAGCCGCGCGCTCTAAGCGTTGCAAATTCACTTCGAAGCGATACACCAACCAGTAAACCGCGATGCCGGTTAGCACAATCGCTAATATTATGACCACTAAAACAGACGTTAAAGAGAGACCTTGGCGAAACACAATGGGGCCCATTTCGATAATCTGTTTCGCTTCTGGTAAATAGGTATAAAAGCGGCCAGTGCTGCCATTGATGTCATAGTAGGCGAGATAATCGGGGGCCATCATATAACTGAGCTCACCTTTAAACTGCTCAGCTTCTTCATCTTCAACAATACGCACAGGCAAATTGTATTCAGTCGAATAAGATTGAATCAGTTCAGTCAGAGGTCGTTGTTCGCGCTGTAATAATTGGCGAATTAAGGTTGCGGCGCCACGAATGTGGGTCGTTCGAAAGTCATTAAATATGCCGGTTAATACATAAGCGGCATCATCAAGCTCTACAACCGCCTGCACTTTAAGGTTGCCGTCATTGATGTTGTTGAGCAGATATTGCCCTTCTTCTAAACGGGCTTTTTCGGACGAGCTTATGTTTGATTCATCAAGGGGAATGAGTGTCAGGGGCACACCCAAGAGCTTAGCCACAGGCGCCACATTGCCCTTAGACGCTTTAATCTCACCGATGGCCAGCAACACAATGCCGCCCATGATACTTTGCTGATGCTGTTTTTGGTTTATATGATCAACGAGCCATAACGACCCTAGGGTCGATATGGACACCAACAACAATATGGTTAAAACACCAACGTACACACGAGAAAAAATGGTGGCTCTCCTGCCTGTAAAAAAAAACGATTGTGCCTAGATTTCTTTTACAAACAAGTAACCTTTACTGCGCACTGTTTTAATTCTTCTAGGCTGTAGAGGGTCATCGCCTATTTTGGGGCGAATGCGACTGATACGAACATCGATGGATCGATCTTGACCATCGTACTCAATACCACGTAATGCGGTGAATATTTCTTCACGGCTGAGTACTCGTCCGGCATTTGAGCTTAGCAACCATAGCAAATCGAATTCGGCACTGGTTAGATCAATTGACTCTTCGTCTAGCCACGCTTCGCGCATGCCGTTATCAACCACTAAGTTAGCGAATGTCACTCGGTTTTGCTCACCTTGTGCACTTGCGACGGCAGCGGCATGAAGCTCTGGGCCTTCTTTCACTCGACGCAATAATGCTCTGATACGTGCAAGTAATACACGGGGTCTGGCTGGTTTGGCTAAATAATCATCCGCACCCATTTCTAAACCCAGCACCTGATCAAGGTCATCATCACGAGCGGTGAGCATGATAATTGGGCCTCTATAATAAGGGCGCACTAAACGGCAGATAGAAAGTCCGTCTTCACCTGGCAGCATTAAGTCAAGAATCACCAAGTCAGGTTGTTCGCTTTTTATACGCTCAACTGCGGTGGTTCCATCACCCTCTACAGATACTTGCATTCCATTGGATTCCAAGTATTCGCGAGTTAACCCTGCTAGGCGCTCATCGTCTTCTACGATTAGAATTTGCCAAGCTTCATCCGATTGTACTGCCTGTTCCATAGATCATCCCAGAATAGATAAGTTACTCTAATATACATTAATTTAGACGCTTGTCGGCATCCTGCCTAGTCTTCTGATTTATTTCAGCTTTTTGTTGAAAGTGAACCAGCACTCGCATTAAGATTAGCTCATATTACTGATTACGACACCTTGGCGTTAGTAGCCACTAACCCAACCATTTTACACACCGATTACCCACAATTTATCCACAAGTCCGTTCCAGCCTAAACACTACATATAGGGTTGATTCCTAAACCAAACCGCAATATGCTGTGGTTATTCCGAGTTTCAGCAGTATTGAACGTTCGTATTTTGATCATAATCCATTAGAACAAGAATGATATGATCACTTAACAGCCAAATCTTTATTCGGAACTTCACAAACTAAATTTTACTAACCATCGCTTTAACTGGGATGGTGTTTTTTGTATGGGCAAGGGGCAGAAATGAACAGCACACTTCATGTGACAAAACGGGACGGAGATCGTGCTCCTTTAGATTTAGATAAAATCCATAAGGTGCTGACATGGGCATCAGAGGGATTAAGTAACGTCTCTGTATCAGAGGTTGAGCTTCGCGCACAAATTCAGTTTACCGACGGCATCTCGACTTCAGACATTCATGAGACGCTTATTAAGTCAGCCGCTGACTTAATCTCAGAGAATACCCCTGATTATCAATATATGGCTGCACGCCTAAATATTTTCCATTTGCGTAAAAAAGCCTACGGCCAGTTCGAGCCACCTGCTTTATATGACCAAGTTGCCCGCTTAGTCGATACCGAACGTTATGATCGTCATTTATTAGAAGATTACACCCAAGCCGAATTCCAAGAGATGGATAGCTTTATTGATCACGGTCGCGATTTAAACTTTGCCTATGCCGCTGTAAAGCAGCTTGAAGGTAAGTATCTTGTTCAAAACCGTGTCACCGGTGAAATTTATGAAAGCCCACAATTCTTATATGTATTAATTGGTGCTTGCCTGTTCGCCAATTATGAAAAATCCAACCGTATGGACTATATCCGTCGTTTTTACGATGCGGTTTCCATGTTCAAATTATCGCTACCAACGCCAATCATGGCGGGTGTGCGCACCCCTACTCGTCAATTTAGTTCATGTGTATTAATTGAAACTGACGACAGCTTGGATTCTATTAATGCCGCTGCTGGCGCTATTGTTAAGTATGTTTCGCAACGTGCTGGTATTGGTATCAATGCGGGTCGTATCCGTGCCTTAGGTAGCCCTATCCGTGGCGGTGAAGCGTTCCATACTGGTTGTATTCCGTTCTACAAGCACTTTCAAACAGCAGTTAAAAGCTGTTCACAAGGCGGTGTGCGTGGTGGTGCTGCCACCTTGTTCTACCCTATTTGGCACATGGAAGTTGAATCTTTATTAGTGCTTAAAAACAACCGTGGTGTTGAAGAAAACCGCGTACGTCACCTAGATTATGGTGTTCAGCTAAACAAGGTTATGTACGAGCGCTTAATTAAGGGTGGCAACATCACGTTATTCAGCCCATCTGATGTGCCTGGTATGTACGATGCTTTCTTCGAAGACCAAGTGAAATTTGAAGAGCTATACAAAAAATACGAAAACGATCCAAGTATCCGCAAGCAAACGATTAAAGCGGCTGAGTTATTTTCGATATTGATGCAAGAACGTGCCAGCACAGGCCGTATCTATATTCAAAACGTGGATCACTGTAATACTCACAGCCCGTTTGATTCAAAAGTTGCACCTATTCGTCAATCAAACTTATGTTTAGAAATTGCCCTACCGACTAAGCCGTTAAAAGAAATCAACGATCCTGAAGGTGAAATTGCACTATGTACACTGGCTGCATTCAACCTAGGCGCCATTGAAAACTTAGACGAACTAGAAGAACTGGCAGATATTATTGTACGTGCCCTTGATAACCTATTGAGCTATCAAGATTACCCAATGCCAGCAGCTGAAATCTCTAGTATGTCTCGTCGTACTCTGGGTGTGGGCGTGATCAACTACGCGTATTACCTTGCGAAAAACGGCGTAAAATACAGCGACGGCAGCGCACTGGGCTTAACTCACCAAACATTCGAAGCCATCCAATATTATTTGTTAAAAGCATCTAATAAATTGGCTAAAGAAGTGGGTCCTTGTACGAAGTTCAACGAAACAAATTACTCGAAAGGCATTTTGCCAATCGATACCTACAAAAAAGAATTAGACGCTGTTTGTAACGAAGAACTTCGCTACGACTGGGAAGCACTGCGCACTGACATTACAACTCATGGCTTGCGTAACTCTACTCTAACGGCACTTATGCCATCAGAGACGTCATCTCAAATCAGTAATGCAACTAACGGTATTGAACCTCCACGCGGTTATATCAGTGTTAAAGCTTCAAAAGACGGCATTTTGAAACAAGTTGTCCCTGACTTTGAAAACATCAAAGGCAACTATGAGTTGTTATGGCAGTGGCCAAACAATGATGGTTACCTGCAATTAGTGGGTGTGATGCAAAAATTTGTGGACCAAGCGATCTCTGCTAACACAAACTATGACCCAACTAAATTTGAAAACAGCAAGGTTCCAATGAAAGTCTTATTAAAAGACTTACTGACAAGCTACAAGCTTGGCCTTAAAACCTTGTATTACCACAACACCCGTGACGGTGCAGACGACTCTCAACAAGATTTAGAAGACGACTGCGCAGGCGGTGCGTGTAAAATTTAAAACCCCTTAAGCCCTCTTGGGCTTTTTGGTTTTTTTATCCTTAAGGGTAATATATTCGTATATTACCCTTATTCAATAAGTGCAAACTTATTGTCATTTTCAGAAGTGTAAAACATGGCTTATCAAACATTTAACCGCCATACATTCGACGCCTTTAGCCAGCCTATGTTTTTTGGTGAACACGTCAATGTATCGCGCTACGACACGCAAAAATACAAAATATTTGAACAGCTTATCGAAAAGCAGCTGTCTTTTTTCTGGCGCCCAGAAGAAGTGGATTTGTCCACTGACCGCAAAGATTTTGCGAATCTGCCTGACCATGAAAAGCATATCTTTTTAAGCAATCTAAAATACCAAACCTTGCTAGACAGTATTCAAGGCCGCTCCCCTAACGTGGCGCTTTTACCTATCGTTTCTTTGCCAGAATTAGAAACCTGGATTGAAACATGGTCATTCAGTGAGACTATTCATAGTCGCTCTTACACACATATTATTCGTAATGTAATCAGTGATCCTGCTTCCGTTTTTGATGACATCGTGAATAACGAATTCATTACTAAACGTGCAGAAAGCGTCACCAAATACTACGACGACCTAATCGAAGGCGTGACCTATTACCAAAACCTAGGTGAAGGCAAACACGAGATTAACGGTGAGATTGTTGAAATCAGCTTGCGTGATTTAAAACGTAAACTGTATCTAACGGTCGCCTCGGTTAACGTGCTTGAAGCCATTCGTTTTTACGTCAGCTTTGCATGCAGTTTTGCCTTTGCAGAACGCGCAACCATGGAAGGCAACGCCAAAATCATTAAACTCATTGCCCGTGACGAAGCCCTGCACTTAACAGGTACTCAGCACATGCTGCAAATTTGGGCGCTAGGCAAAGATGACCCTGTAATGGGTGAAATTACAAAAGAATGTCGTGAAGACGTGATCGAGATTTTCCGCGAAGCCGCTGAGCAAGAAAAAGAATGGGCCGAATACCTATTTAAAGATGGCAGCATGATCGGCTTGAACAAAGACATTCTTTGCCAGTACGTTGAGTACATCACTAACCAACGTTTAGTTGCCATTGGCCTTGAAACTATCTTCTCAACCAAACAAAATCCGATTCCATGGATCAATGCTTGGTTGGTCAGTGACAACGTGCAAGTAGCACCTCAAGAAGCCGAAATCAGTTCTTATCTAGTGGGCGCTATCGATAGCGCATTATCTCTAGAAGATTTCAGCGATATCGAACTGTAGATTCGATCAAATTATGTTGGCAATGAGAGAAAAATCGAAAGATTCAGACTCAGACTTTCATCTAGAAGATGATGCAATTGATCATCAGGACTTTCAATTACAAAGCCCTGATGTTTCACCGACTTCAGATGAAGCCCTACCTCAAGCGGAACTGTTTCTGCCTCTTGGGAATCCTGAGGCGCCTCAAGATGAGCAACAGCTTGAAATCCAAGGCTTCGAAAAGCCCGTATATGCACTACAAATAGACGGTGTTAGCGAGTCATTAAACTTTCATTATGCGAGTAACTTGCTAGAAAGCTTAGAAGCCCAAGGGGTTCAATTACCTTACCAATGCCGTGAAGGCTATTGTGGCGGCTGTCGCACTGATCTAATAGAAGGGCAAGTGGCATACCTAAGAGAGCCCATGGCATGGATTAACGAAGGAGAGATTCTTCCTTGTTGCTGCGTGCCAAAGACCCCGCTAAAACTCAAACTGAAAGGTTAAGCCTTCACCAAAACCTAAAAGGAAATCCTATGATTCGCCCAAGCATTGGCAAAGTAGCCCCTGCCTTCACCACCCTAGATGAGAACGGCAACAAGGTCGCCCTGAAGGATTTTCGCGGACAAACCGTGGTTTTGTATTTTTACCCAAAAGCCATGACACCTGGTTGTACCACACAAGCGTGTAGCCTTCGCGACAGCAAAAAAGAATTAGATAAACTAAATGTCGTGACCCTAGGCATCAGCCCTGACGCCCCTGCTCGGCTTTTAAAGTTCAAAGAGCGTGACAACCTAAACTTCACCTTACTGTCCGATGAAGACCATGCTATCGCTGATAAGTACGGTGTATGGGGCCCTAAGAAGTTCATGGGCCGCGAATTTGATGGCATTCACCGCATTACCTTCATCATTGATGAAAAGGGTAAACTTGTTCATATCATGGACAAGTTCAAAACCAAGACCCACCACGACGATGTGTTGGCCTATTTAAAAAGTGAATGAGTTAAAATCTTCAGCTAAGTAAGCCTGTTACGCTACTCTGTCTATACTTAAGTTTAGGAATAAAACAGAGTAGTTCTTGTTATAAAAAACGTTAATTTTATTGCGTTTAATAATAAGGCTCCCATTCACTAGGAGGAAATATGGCCAACCCAAACACTCATTACGACTTTGATCGCTTTGCAGAGTACCTTTGCGTGACACTGGCGGAAAATACCGCTCGTTGCCAACTGGGCTTCAACAAGATTCAAAAAGTGAGAGTCTACACATCCCCTGATAAACTCTGGCCTACGAGCTTCAAGGTCTTATTAGAAAATGAGCTAGTAGCTCCCATTGAACCCCACTGTGACACCAATCAAGATGCCAGCTACGACATTGAGTACGCTTATCGCTGCCCAAGCGCCATACCGTTTGAAGCCACACAGTCCGATAACATTACCGCGCCCTTTATCGAGCAAGCCAAGCAGCAAGACAGCGATTTTTACAGTGACGCATGGTCTTTTAACATGCCTGGCTGCATTCCATTTCTACTCAAAGAAATAGCGTATCGTAATGTGACGCAAAACCTAGCGCGCCAGTTACAGCACCAAGGAATCGCAATTACCGATGATTTCAGCGTACAGTTTCACGATGGGGAGAATTTCTTAAGCTTTAACTACGACAATCTTACTCAACAAATCAGCCAGCAAATTCAATTTTACTTAAGCAACCATCAAGTAAAACAATTAGCTTGCGATCTGTGTTTCAAGCACTCTGAAAACAAGCAATGGTTTATGGGTCTTTAAACTAACCTATAACAACAGACACAAAAAAGCCCCTAACAGAAAACTGTTAGGGGCTTTTTTAATGAAATCTATTGCTTATCGGACTTCACTACGTTTTTCACTTTTTGAATTAAGCTATCCATTAATTCTTTGGCTTCTTGCCAAGCTTCTTCACTTAACTCTAATAAACTTTCACGGCGTAAAGCTTCTTCGTCGATCATATTCTCTAGATCTTCAATCACTTTATGCTGTGCTTTTAAAATCTTCTTATTGGCCTTTTTTTCTAAATCAGCCAGTGTCGATTTTGCATCCTTGACCTGTTTTGTCAGTTCCTTAATTCGTTTCTTACCCATAGCTATCTCCTTAGGCCATGCTAGACATAATAAATACACACAAACCCGGCAACAAGAAGAATACACTCAATACGTACAAGGCCGCTAAAGAGTGACGCTTTGTTGCAACTTCAGCTAAACGCTCTGCTGCTTTTAGAGGTATCTCCCTAAGGAAAGGAATACCATAAATAACCACTACACCTAGCAAGTTGTATATTAGGTGTACAAGAGCTATTTGCAAACCAACCACTGCACCAGCACCTGATAAAGCAGTTGCCGCTAGCAATGCGGTAATAGTCGTACCAATGTTCGCACCCAGAGTGAACGGATAAATATCACGAGGTTTGAATACACCAGAGCCAACAAGTGGAATCATCAAACTGGTGGTGGTCGATGAAGACTGAACCAAAACCGTCACAATCGCGCCACTGGCAATACCCGAAACAGGACCACGACCGATCGCACCGTGTAAAATTTTCTTCGCACGACCAACCATCAAGCCTTTAAGTACACGACCAATAATTGTAATTGAAACGAAGATTAATAAGATACCTAAAATAATTAACCCTATGGCGGCAAATTTCTCAGGGAACACGCCTAGAAGTGACTTAACTTCACTGATCACAGGCTTAGTAATCGGCTTGATGAAGTTGAATCCCTTCATGCTTACAGAGTCCGCACCAATCATATGCGTTGAAAGCCAAGCACTGGATTTTTGCAAAAAGCCAAACATGATTTCAAGCGGTAAGAATATTGCGACACACATTAAATTGAAAAAATCATGAACCGTAGCCGCTGCAAATGCACGACGGAATTCAGATTTTTTGCGTACGTGACCCAAGCTCACCAAGGTGTTGGTAATGGTTGTACCAATGTTGGCACCCATCACCATAGGAATCGCGATTTCAATTGGCAAGCCGCCAGCTACAAGCCCTACAATAACGGATGTCACTGTACTAGAGCTTTGTACTAACGCCGTAGCAAGAATACCAATTAAGAGTGCAAGAAATGGATTAGTTGCAAATGCGAAGAGCTCTCTCGCCCCATCAGAGCCTCCAGAGACCCATTTAAACCCTGAACCAACCATGCCAACAGAAAGTAAGATAGCGTATATACCCGCTAATAATATTAGCCAGCTAAAAATACGTTTTTGTGTGGAATTGGTCAGTTGTTCAGCAGATTCAGTCATGCAAGAACCCTTTCAAAAAATTTCGCGCAAGTTTAACACTGCATTTTCATTAGTACAGATATAAACCCGACTCAATTGCTGTAAAGGCAAAAAAAAAGCGCCCAAAAGGCGCTAAATAAAAATAAGGAGTCACACAATGATCAGCTCTTAGACAAAACTGATGGCGCTAATATAACGCCACAAACATGTCAATACCGTTTGTTTTATGTGGTGTTTTGTAAATTTGTGTAACAAAAGTGGATATTTTATGAATCTGGTCGATAAATTAACCATGACTCGCCCTTTTTTATCACTCATAAGCATATTGCTCTCTTTATATAGCTCCCACTGCTTGGCGCAATTTATAGGGTTATATAGTGGTATCAACCATATTGAACAGCAATATTTACAAGACAGCGCTCGCTCTCAAGAAGACACAACAGGTATTGAGCTCGACATGCGATCCTATCGACATAAGCCGGTTGGTTGGTACACCAGAGGGCCGCAAGTTCGAATCCAACAAAGCACCCATCATCTAGACACCGATATCCATATCCCCTTGTATCAATTTCATCTTCATCAAGGAATTTGGTTTGAGTTTGAGTGGCAAGAAAGTACATTTGAAACGCAGCTCAGTGGCAATCAAATATACCTAGACGAAGATGGTACGGCCCAAACCATTGCAGCCGATACATCTATCCGTTTTGAGCGTCAGCTTCAGCGAGGGCAAGTCTATTGGTATGAAAGCGTAAAAGATGAAGGACCCATCAATACTGTTGGATTATTCTATTCAGTAGAAACAAGCCCAGTGAATGTTGATATCAGCTCAACTAATGCTAATTTATTTGATGGGCGCTTTTCTGGATTTGGGTTTAGTTTGGGGCGAATAAAAGATGATAGAGGCCTGAACTTTCAATGGCATCTTAACCTTGCTCAACTGGATACAGACTTTAGTAACCGTGCAACCCAGCATCGCTCCCTGTCATCATTAGAAAGCACGGTATATCAAATAGAATTAAAGCTAGACTGGCATTACCGCTATTACATCATGCCCTACTGGTATCTGGTGCCCAGTATTCACTACCAATACAGCCGCTTATTACAAACCCAGTTTGAGCCTAAATTTGTGGAGCATGATGCATTTGGTGCCACACAATTAAGTGGGTTTATCGCATTAAGGCGGTATTTTTAGCCAACCCTACATGGGTTAAGCAGGTTGTTGAGCATGCTCAGCAAAATCAAACGGCACTTGAAGTTCTTTGTGTTCGACTTCAATGCAATTGCGGCCTTTATGTTTCGCATCATAAAGCAGCCGATCCGCTCGCTCGAGGACATGTTCAATAGTCTCAGGGGATTTAAACGCGGTGATGCCTGCAGACAAGGTTAACTCTAAGTCTGGCGCTTCACTGAAGTGCATGTCTCGCCACTTCTCAGCCATACGCAGGCACACGCCTTGCGCTGCGTCTAGATTGGTATCCGCCAGCACCAAAACAAACTCTTCGCCACCTAGGCGTGCTCCTAGATCCACTTCGCGTAAACAATTACTCATTAAATTCGCAAACGCTTTAAGTACTTTGTCACCAAATGGGTGGCCATATTTATCGTTCACTTTTTTAAAGTGATCAAGATCCAAATAACACACAACAAACCCATAACGGCTGCGATTTGCCAATGCTCTTTGTTGAGCCAACATTTGCATCAAATAGCGCCGATTATATAACCCGGTTAATTCATCAGTGATGGCCAGCTCTTCAATACGGGACACCGCGCCCTTTAACTCACGATGACGATCCCCTAAGGATTGGCGCAAATTACTGAACTCGTTCCCCATTAAGACGAATCCGCACAATGACAAAACAAAGCCCACAAAGACAAAAAACTCTTGTGACAACTGAATGTCTTCAGGGCGTATGTGATAAACCCAAGCCAAACTCATCAGGTAGCACGTAACCGTGAAAACGGTGAAGCCATAGAAACCACGGATCGATAAGCGAAAAGCGCCGAATGACATAACCAGCAGATACCCCATCAGCATAAGTGGCCGGATATCATGTAAAAAGACCATTAGAATACTTAAACACAAGGTCACCCAGACCATTTGCGGCAAGGTTAAACTGGCATCTTTAAAGCGCAGGTTTCCTCCCAGCACAATCACTAAGAGGAGCGCACTGTGGCCCAGCCACATAATCATAGTAAGCGCTAAAACATAAGGTGTTGGGATAACAAAATACCCAAACTGAGAAGCCAGCCAGCACAGCAGGAGCAAAGAAAACACACCCAGGTTCGACAATACTGAGCGCCTTAAACGTAAGGCCTGCTTTTGAGATTGCAGCATGGTCCTCCCTTTGCGCGTGGTTCTGCGCGGCTATTATTTTTATGGTCGGCCATCTTACTCGCTTGTCCGAACTCTGGATACCGTATCTAACCAACCGTTATAAAGGGTATTTCTTTCATCATTTTTCATAACAGGTTTGAACTCGGTTTCTTCCTGCCAAAGCTGGCAAACGTCTTCAATGCTGGCAAACACCCCGCCACTTAAACCCGCTAAAAATGCGGCTCCTAGTGCAGTGGTTTCAGTAATCACGGGGCGCTCTATGGGTAAATCCAAGATATCCGATAAGAATTGAACCACCCAATCATTCACTACCATGCCACCATCCACTCTTAAATGAGCAGGCATAGCTTGATCTTTTTTCATGGCTTCAAGTAAGTCACGGGTCTGATAGCACACGCTTTGTAAACCTGCCGTCACAATCTCAGCTATACCTGTGTCACGGGTCAGACCCATGATGGCACCCCTTGCATGGGGGTCCCAATACGGCGCCCCAAGACCGGTAAACGCTGGCACCAAATAGACTTGGTTATTCGCCCCTACCGATTTCGCCATATCAGAGGTTTCACTGGCATGTTGAATAAGCTTTAAACCATCCCGAATCCACTGAATCGTGGCCCCCGCCATAAAGATACTGCCCTCTAAGGCATAATGGGTCACATCGCCAATTTGGTATGCCACAGTAGTTAGTAGACGATGCTGACTTTTACGCGGCGTATCCCCCGTGTTAAGCATCAAGAAGCAACCCGTACCATACGTACTTTTCGCCATCCCCTCTTTAAAGCAAGCTTGGCCTATAAGTGCCGCTTGCTGATCACCTGCCATACCGCCAACATGAATAGGCTCTCCAAAAATATCCGCTCGGGTATGACCAAATTCACAACTGGACGGATGAATGCTCGGCAGCATGGCTTTAGGCACGTCAAAAATAGACAATAATTCATCATCCCACTGCAATGCATGAATATCACACAGCAAGGTACGTGAAGCATTGGTTACATCGGTTTTATGCTCACCCGTTAAGCGCCACAAAATAAAGCTGTCAATCGTGCCGAACGCAAGCTCACCATTTTCGGCACGCGTGCGAGCCCCTTCAACATTATCTAAGATCCACTTAATCTTGGTGGCAGAAAAATACGGGTCTAACAACAGCCCCGTTTTATCATTGATGTGGTCTTCTAAGCCTTCTTGTGATTTGAGCTGCGAGCATAAATCCGCTGTACGCCTGTCTTGCCAAACAATGGCAGGATGGATGGCATCACCTGTTTGCTTATCCCATACCACGGTGGTTTCACGCTGATTGGTTATACCGATACTGGCAATATCTTTAGGGCCTAGCTTTGCAGCCGAAAGTGCGCTTTTACATACGGATAAAACCGATAGCATGATGTCTTCAGGATCATGTTCAACCCAGCCAGACTGAGGGAAGTACTGGGCAAACTCTTGTTGGGCTTGCGCTACGATTTGTGCTTTTTCGTTAAACACAATGGCACGGGAGCTGGTCGTGCCTTGATCAATAGCGAGAATAAACTGACTCATGGTAATGCCTGGGAATTATTATTATGGACAAATTAGCCGGTCATTATGCCTGACAATTTTGCATTTCACTTTAGTAAATTTGAGCTAAGCTGAACCTTAGAAGTAATAAAGGACTAAGCTTGGTAACGCCATCATGAAAAAAAATCTACCTATTACCAACAATGAACGCGTTGTAGAAGCCCGTGAGCGTATTATCTCTTCTACTAATTTAAAGGGCATGATTGAGCATATCAATCAGGATTTCTTAGACATTAGTGGCTTTAGCGAAGAAGAATTAATACACAAAAACCACAACGTGGTTCGCCACCCAGATATGCCTGAAGCCGCATTTAAGCAAGTGTGGGACTATCTAAAAAAAGATAAGCAATGGAAAGGTATCGTTAAGAATCGCTGTAAAAATGGTGATTATTACTGGGTAGATGCCTTCATTACTCCAGTGAAAGAAAAAGGCCAAGTAGTCGGTTACGAGTCTGTGCGTTATAAACCGAAAAAAGAAGAAATAGAACGAGCCGAAAAAGTTTATGGCCGCCTTAACAAAGGAAAGTCTGCTTTCCACTCAAAAGATAAAATTAAATCGTTGCCTTTAGGCCAAATTTTCAGTGTTTTATTAGGGCTCACGGCAGTGGCCATTGATCATTATTTCACCCCATGGATAGCATTAATTCCCGTGGCAGGCTTAGCCTTTGTTCAGGGTAATGCACTGCGCAATTTAAAGTTGGTACTTAAAAAAGCACGCACTATTACTCAAGATCCCCTTGCGGCTTATATTTACACTGGCCGCAACGATGATGTGGGTGAAATACTCATGGCATTTGAACACATGCAAAGTCAAATCATCACTCTGCGAGAACGGATCCAAGATACCTGTTTACCTATTCAGGCTGCCAGTAATATCAGCCATAAAGCGGCAGAAGACAGCCTTGAAAAACTCACCGAACAACTGGATGCCGCCACCATGTTTGCCGCCGCCTTTGAAGAAGTGACAACCCAGTTTGATTCAATCTCAGACTCAGTAAACGAAACCGCACAACAAACAGAAAAAGCACAAAACGATACGCAAACCAGCGAACGTCAAATGCAAAAAGCCAAAGACACATTGGAAGCCATGGCTAAGACGATAAATAAAGCCAGTGGCGATGTTCAAAAGCTATCCGAACACTCAGAATCGATTCACAGCTTTCTCGAAGTCATACAAGCCATTGCTGAGCAAACTAACTTACTGGCCTTAAACGCAGCTATCGAAGCAGCCCGTGCCGGAGAACATGGCAGAGGATTTGCTGTGGTGGCCGATGAAGTGCGTACCCTGGCTAACCGTACCTCTGAATCAACCGAAGAAATTCGCAGAATCGTTGATTTACTACGTCAAGGTGCACAAGGTGCGACCGAGGTAATGGATCAATCCCGCGAACAGGCCTCTGAAAACGCCGATCAAATAAAAGAAACCTATTCCACATTAGAACAAGTTCGAAATAGCGTTGAAAAGATTAATCAACAAATGAACACAATCAGCCAAGCTGTACAAGAGCAGCGCCAAGGCAGTGAAGAGATCAGCAAACATATGAATGTTATTCGTCAAAGCGCTCAAGACAACACTCTGAGCGCAGAAGAATCACGTACCGCCGCCACAAAAGTCACCACACTAGTGGACGAGCAATTTAATATTATTGAGCGCTTCCGCTAGAGCGCTTATTAACAGTACGAAAGATCTCTGCGTACTGGCTTTCATCCAAACAATCACTGGGCTATAGTGCGATGATCGCCACAATTTAAAAATAAGAGGTCGCCCAGTGTCTTCATTCTTTATTATCAGCATTATGACGAAGGATCGCCCCGGTATCATCGATACACTATCGGGCATTATTAAAGACAACCAAGGTAATTGGTTAGAAAGCCGAATGAGCCAACTTGCAGGCAAGTTCGCCGGCGTCGTAAAGGTACAAATCACAGAACAAAATGTAGCTGGCTTAGAGCGCGCACTGGATGAGTTAAAACAATCTGGCTGGATTATTAATACTGAATATTCACAAGATAACTCAGCCGATAGCCAAGCAAACGCCAAGCTAAGTATTGTGGGTAATGACCGCCCTGGTATTGTAAAAGACGTGGCTCAAGCCTTATCCGCTTTGGCCGTTAACGTTTTAGAATTAAACACCCAGTTTGAAAGTGCCGCTATGAGCGCTGAGCCATTATTTAAAACAAAAGCTCGTGTACATATTCCTGAAAATATTGATTTTGATGATGTACGCGATGCTCTTGAGCAATTGAGCAATGAGCTTATGGTTGAGATCAATCAAATTTAGTCTTGATTTCGTACGGCTCATATCGGTACAAATAAAAAAGGAAGACAACATGTCTTCCTTTTTTATGCATCAGAAAAACGCCATAGGCTGTTGATGACTCATTTATTGAATGGGATATAACACAATATCTTGATAGCCGGTGACCACTTCAATGTGCCCTGCCAATGCTTTATCTAACGCCACGTCCGATGTATCGGTAATCAAAGGGCGACCTTCTAATTGAGACAACTTTGTTTTCGTCGATACGATGATCAGGTGATCACGTCCTACTTTTTTAATCACTTCACTACTTAACTGCTGATTGCCTCGCCCAAACACATGACCTTGCCCACCAATCACACTGACCATAATTCGCGCGTCAGGGTGCTGCTCAAGCAGTTGTAGAATTTGCTGTTCGTTTACATCCTGTGCTATCACTTCTTCATTAAGCATGGCGTCAACCCCTAACAAGGTACTGGGCAAATGTAAGTAATTCATAAAATGTTGCGTGGTTTTACCTGACCCGACTAGATACAGTACATCTTGTTCGAGTTCTTGAGCCAAAAACGCGGCTAAATCATCCAGTACCAATTCTTCTTGTTCGATACCACCTTGCTTAACCGATTGCACAAACTGCCCCGCTTGCGGCACCAGCATTTCACCATAACGTTTCGCTTTGACTTGGTTATTTCGAAATGCATCTTCATCGATATCTCGCACATCTTGGGCTTTTAAATCCACTAACTGGCCGGTTACTAGCATACGAATCACCTCACCCGATGCACTAGGGGTTACGCCATACACGCCACTGTGAATTTTCACACCCGCAGGAATGCCCAACACAGGACACGCATCTTCAATGACCTTACAAACATCACGAGCGGTGCCGTCCCCTCCGGCGAATACAATTAAGTCCATACCAAGCTGTTTTAAAGCAATGGCAGCGTGCTGAGTATCTGCCGCTGACGTGGCGGTCGCATTGATACCATCAATAACCTCATACGACCAGCCAAGCTCTGACATGACGCATGCACCCATATCACCTGGGCAGGTATAAACTTTAATCTGATCTTTAAGGTCACTTAATGTCGACAAGGCGGTTAACGTGCGCAACCCAGCCTTAGCTTTAGCCCCCATAGCCAACGCTTGTTCTGCCATATTATCACTGCCTTTTAAAGCAACACTGCCTCCAAGACCCGCCAAAGGATTAACAATCAGACCCAGCTTAAACATGTGATATCCACCTGAAATTTGCCGTTATGATACGTGAATTCGTTGCTGTTGAGTAACGGACTTATCAAAATAAAATTACAAAACCATTACAATAATTAACGTTTAGGCATGGGTTTAATCGGTATATTAAACGGATAAAAATAAAACAAATAGGAGCCCTCCTATGGGCAGTGAACATAAGAAAGCAATGCTAGCTATATTTACAATTTTATTTATTTGTTTATTGGCAGGCACCATTTTTATCACCGTACAAGTTCAACACTATACGATCGGGACTATTCTGCTCGTCACCACTATCATCATTGGAGCCGATATTCGTTGGGTTCACAAAACTCAAGAGCCGTCATCATCCTTTGATTAATTAGCATTTACTGCAGCCATAAAAAAGGTAGCTAACTAGCTACCTTTAAAATTAAGCTCGCTGATTATTAAACAAGCACCTGTATTTAAGCCAACACACCATTTTGATAATCTTGAATTGCTTGCTCAATTTCTTGTGCTGTGTTCATCACAAACGGGCCATAATTAGCAATAGGCTCTTTATGTGGCACGCCGTGAAGAATTAACACCTTCCCCCCTGTTTTTGACGTTAGCTGTAAATCCCCCGTCTGTGAAAATAACGCCATTTGAGGGCGTTTAATTTTATGATCACCCACCAAAACCTCACCTTCATATACCATCACCACCAAGTGATGATCATCGGGAATAGCATGAACAAAAGTACCGCCAACATTTAGTTCTAAATCTAAAATAGCGCTATTGGCTTCTAGTTTGTTAAGCGGTCCTGTGACATTTTTCTCACCCAACACCCAGTCACCGGCAAGTACATGAGCGAGAAAATCTGCTGTTTCAACATGGATAATCTCTGATTTAGGCACATCTCGATAATCTGGGTCGATCATCTTATTTTTGCTATTTAAGTTAATCCAGAGCTGAAAACCATGCATTTTGTCATGCTCTTTTAATGGCATTTCTCCATGAATCACACCACGACCTGCGCGCATCCATTGCGCACCACCACTTAATACTTCACCTGTATTACCCATATGATCTTCATGGCGAATCCCACCCGCACGCATATACGTTAAGGTTTCAATACCGCGATGAGGGTGCGGCGGAAAGCCTGCAATAAAATCATCTGGATCATCACTGCGAATTTCATCCAGCATTAAAAATGGGTCAGCTAAACCCAGACGTACTATGCTGTGACGCTTGATTTTAACGCCTGCTCCATCCATAGCATCTTGAGGGTTTAATAAGGTTTGAATAGTACGCATAGGTTTATCTCCACTGTTAAGGTCAGTGTAATGGAGATTCATTGAAAGAATGATTCATAAATCTTGCGTAACGTATCGAAATCATTGATTAATAATAGAGCATGGTGTCTAGCTTGCATGCTTCTTAGGCTCCGATTGATTGACTATCATTGTCGAAACCAACACCATCAATATTGAAAGTAGCATTAAAATATTAGCTGTTTCGGAGAATAGAATCACACCAAATAACACACCTGAAATAGTCGCGATATAGTCTGCGACTGAACAAAACAAAGCGCCTCGTTTAGATTGAATCTCAAAAAATAAAACAGCCTCAATCGAAACCATAATACCCAATAATAAACACAAAGAAGCCCATTCTATATTGACATTTACGATCTCTATTTTTTCGAAAGGAAGCAGAATCAAACAAGCAATAGAGCATACGATCAATTCGCTCACTGCTAATTCTTTAACGGTTAAATATTTAGGCCACCTAATCTCCACATAAAAATTATAAAACCCATAAGATAAAGGAATCATAACAAGGATAAATAAAGTCACTAAGTTCAAGCCATCACTGTAAATGCTTCCTTGCGATAACAACGCGACAGCACATGACATAAAACCCAATATTATTCCTAATACCGTATTCAATTTTAGCCTAGAGGGGTTTTGCAATAGAAAAAATATCATTGAAAAAACAGGAGCCGTGCTAATAACAACAGCAGCAAGCATGATATCTAGGGTTTCTAAGACATGAAACTCTAACAACAGCGGTAATAAAAAACTCGTTAACCCGCAAATTATTGCAAATTTTATCGTTCTTCTTCTCAGCATATTTGACATATTGAGCTTAGAGTAAAACGACAAAAACAAAATGATAGTAGCGGTAAATGTGGCTACCGCCAGGCTCAATACTTCAGGTAATGGGAAACCAATCAAGTATTTAATAACTGCAAAGCCCGCCCCCCACGAAACACCTAAAACAATTAATAGAGCAACATGAAACATTGTTTTAAACCTTGTAGTACTCGCTCAATACGTTAACCATCGCTTGACCTGCACTGGATAGACTTTGATTCATAGGAGTAACAATTCCAACTTGACGCGTTAAGAAATCCACCCCTAATGGCTGCATGGTCAAACCAAACGCTTGCATTTGTTCTCGGCACAAGCAAGGCACAATACCGATACCAATGCCCTTGGCAACAAAACGCCCTAGTGTCTCCAACTGATTGACCTCTGCAACGATGTCTGACTGTACGTCATGAGCTTCAATCGCCTCATCAATCCAGCCCCGCACACTTGAGTCTTTATCCATAGCAACCATTGGCAAGCTGAATAAGGTCTTTAAGTTTGCCGATACATCCATGTCATCTAATTGAGCTTTATATGGTTCGGCATAAATCACCATAAAATAATCACTAAACAAAGGGGTGAAATTGACGCCTTGCATATTTTGGCCTTCAAACATAACGGCCAATTCACAACGACCTTTACGTACCTTTTCAATCGCCTCATCCATCACAATACTGTCGATCGCTAAGTTAATATGCCGGTATTGTTTATGATAACGGGCCACAATATCAGCCAAACCATTCGCTGCAAATGACGGCATAACCGCCATATTTAGCTTACCGCGCTGTAAAGTGAATAAATTATTTACATCGCCTAACGCCTCTGTCCACTGATTGAGCAACTGTACCGCTGTTGGGTAAAACTGCTGCCCCTCTGGGGTTAGTTCCAAATGTCGCGTATTACGATCAAATAACTTACCGCCTATGTGCTGCTCTAAATTTTGCACGGCTAACGAAATAGCGGGCTGACTGAGGTTTAAGTGCTTAGCCGCTGCAGCAAACGACAATTGACGGGCCACTTCTATGAAAATTCGCAGTTGTTTAACGGTCACATTCATAAGTAAAATCTATATATTGACAGTAATAATTAGAATAACTCATAAGATCATAGGACACAGCACTTGTCAGTAGCCATTGTGTCCACACGGTTTTTTGCGCAAAATATGACTAAATCACCTAAACACTTAGAAGTAGCTCCCCATGAAAGCGACATTAAGAACACTGTTTGCCCCTATATTGAATGGCTTTGAATCTGGCGATGAGCCTTATAATTACAGACCATCACAGCGCACTATTTTGCTCGCTGTATCGTCTTTATTCAGTATATTAATAATCGCTGTATGTGCATTTACATTGTATTCAGAGGTCGAAGGATATGGGTTCTTGATTCCCGTAGTGGTTTTCTCATGTGTCGCTTTGGTTGGGTTCGTAGTGGCTCTTCTTGGTAATGACAGAGCAGTTGCCAAAATATGGGGGAACAAGTAACACTTGCTGGCACAAAAAAGCCGCTGTTTATGCAGCGGCTTTTTTATTAAGTGGACTTTAATTTATAAAATGGATGATAAATCCGGTTTGCCGTCTTTCATTGGCGGACACCAAAAAAATGCGCCTGTTAGAGGGCGAGTAAAGCTGAATAACCCATCTACAATGCCATCTTCTTCCCCTACCATTTTGGCCATCATTTTAGAGAATGATTCCGTCGTATAAGCAAACGCTTGAAACACCAGTCCTGCATTAATACCCTCGGTGTATGCCATAGAGCGGCGCACCACAAAGGTTTCAGGATCAAACCCTTCTTGCTCAGTACGCTTAACATGGGCTGACTCTGGGGCGTCCTCTAGTTCTTCGTTATCACTCAAACGTCGTCCAAATGTATGATCCTGCTGCTCTTGGCTTTTAGATTTAAAGTGGGTTAAGTCATGCTGCCACTTTTGCACCGCTACATAAGAGCCGCCTAATGGCTGCTCACTAAATGCAGCCTTAAATGCTTCTG
>JAWUYY010000068.1:0-14490 GCA_034110565.1 Bermanella sp.
CACACCTGAGTGATGGTTTGCTCCGTCGGTGGATTACCAAAACGCTAATAGCGTTTGTGTAATCGCTCTCCAGTTAGCGATTTCAGATTCTGCAGTCCGGGTGCCTGAGCGTTTATGGGAGTTTGCGCCTTCGGCGGGCTAATTTAAAAGCCTCTCTCCTGCAGATGGCGTGCATTGTAAGGATTGAGTTGTAAACACACAAGCCCATTAACATGGTATTAAAGACAGTGTATGGCCTGCTGTGTGAGTTATTCGTACTCTAAAAACTAGTATTTTTGTATTTAACCATACCGTTAAATTCTTATTTTTTAGAGTTATGACAATCTGATGCTTTATCCAATTAGTTCAACACGCCTAAAGCTCAATTTTTCTCGCGTGCTCTCCTATTTGGCTATCAACATGGCTGACTAACAATAATATATCGGGTTTATACTCATGCCCAAGGGAATCGCAGATGGTTTCAATGGTGGCTTTGTCTAGGCCATCAAAGGGTTCATCTAATAATAAAACCGGTGCTTTTCTGAGTAGTAAACGCGCTAAGGCCAAGCGTTTGCGTTGCCCTCCTGATAAGTTTCGTCCTTGTGAACTAAGCAATGTATCTAATTTTTGGGGCAGACTTTCTGCCCAATCAGCCAACGAGACCGCTTTCAATACCGACCATAATTCCTCATGGCTTGCATTAGGATTTCCCAATCTTAAATTTGCAGCAATGCTCTGTTGGAAAATATAAGGGGCTTGAGGTAAGTAACTGATCTGTTTTTGATAAGCGCAATTGCCGTATAAATGAGATTCTTCCCCGTTAATTAAGGCGCGACCAGAAGATAAGCAATCACCTGCAATCGACGCTAATAGGGTTGATTTACCAGAGCCACTTGCTCCTCGAATCCAAACGGTTTCGCCTAGTGTGACGGACAAGTCTAGTGCCGTATTGCCCATGCCACTTGAAGCATGGAATCCTCGCCAATTTTGCAGCGATATTTGGGTCAGCGGTTTTTCTAGATTTTTAGATGGTAATGGCGATGCGCTACTGGGTTCTTGATACAGTTGATTTAAGCGACGCAAACCCACTTGAGACTTGCCTTGGGCAACAAAGGATTGAACCAAGGGCAATGCCAATTCATTCACCGCCAATAAAGCCAAAATAAAACCCACAACCCAAGTGCCTTGTACACCCTCATGTAAAACCCAGCGTCCCGTTTGTGAATTAAAATCACTGAGCAAATATAAACAGCTGCCTATTAATGAAATCGTGACGCAATAAGCCAGTAGTCGCCCTGCACTGACTGCGTTTTGAATGCGAATTTCAGTATTGCGTTGGCGTGCATCTAATTGCCCAAGACGCTTAGCATAATCTTTCCAATGACCACGAATAGTTAACGTGACTAACGCTGAAAATAAACTGATAAAACGACTGCGACGATGCACACCTAAAATTTGCCCCACATGCACTTCATGGCTTGCAAAACGTCCACAGATATAAGGCACGATTAACACATGTAAAACTGCTGCGATTGACATAGGCAATAGCAGATCAGGGGATATGACATAGGCTAAAATAGACACAGCCATATAGCTGATCAATGCGTATATCCAAGGCAAGAAAACCGCTAATGGCCAGAGAATAATTTGATCGAGATCACTCACTAAGCGTTGCAGTAAGTCCCCTCGGGTTTGTTCATGTAAGTTTGCAGGGTCTTTCGCAACACGTTGATCCCATACCCAAAGGCGTAAGATTCTTAATAAGTCGAGTAAATGATTATGTGCAGTTACCTGCTCACCATAGCGCCCAACCGTTCGTGATATGGCCATAAAGCGCACGATGGCACCAGGGGTAAGATAATTAAATACCAGTGCCGTTCCCACTGCGGTTGCTAATCCTGCGGCACTGATAAACCAACCAGAAACCCCCAATAAGGCAATGCCAGCTAAACTGGCGAATACACCCACGATAACAGGGATAAGAAAACCCCAGAAGTTGGCAAATAAAAGACGTTTAAGGGATAACTTAGCCATTTTATTCATGCAAACCTTCTTTGGTCAGTGACCAGTGTCTATCTGCCCATGTGATGGGGTGGGTATCATGACTCACAATCAATAATGTTTTGCCTTGAGACACCTGATTTAATGTGTCTAATACCGCATCCGCTGTTTCTTTATCTAAGCCAGAGCAAGGCTCATCCAATAACCAAACATCAGCATGGGATAACAAAGCACGGGCAATCGACAGCCGCTGCATTTGCCCCCCAGATAGGCCTGAACCCAGCTCAGTCAAAGACGTATCCAAACCATTTGGCAGTGCTTGAATAAATGCATCGCATTGGCTTTTAACCAAGGCTTCTTGTAATTTGGCCTCGCTTGGGGCTTCAATGCCTAACAATAAGTTTCGACGAATGCTCCCATTTACCCACTCAGGGATTTGTGGCAGCCAGGCCAGTTGGCTTCGCCATTGCGCAAGGTCCAGCTCAGAAAACGGCTGACTATTAATGAAAAACTGCCCTTGATAGGCCTCTTCAAACCCTAATAAAAGATGCAATAAACTTGACTTACCCACGCCAGATTCACCGCTTAACCAAATACGCTCGCCAGTAAACACATCCACCGAAATAGGTGCTAAACGATGGCGACCAGATTCGAGCCAGCTTAATTGTCTAAGGCTTAAAAACGCATTTTTGTTAATGTCGCTCTGCTCAACTAACTCTTTTTGTGAAGAAGTTGTTATAGAGGAATCTGTATTTTCAGATGTGGTATTGAGTATTTCTAACAAATCCGTAGCGGCGGCTTCGGCCTTTTGTTTGGCGTGATAATCATTACCTAATTGGCGCAGTGGTAAATAAAACTCAGGGGCTAACAGTAAAAGAAATATGGCTTGGGTTAACGTAACAGGAGAGCTGCCAACCTGCCAAGGCAGTATTTCGAGTAACCCCAACCCTAAATACAAAGCAATTATCGCAATCGACAAGGAAGCAAATAGCTCGAGTGTGGCTGTGGATAGAAACGCCAAATACAGCACGCCCATGGTGGTTCTTTGGTATTCCTCTGAGCTATAAGACAATCGATTTCTTGCTTTGTCTGTTTGATTTAAGCGTTTTAATTCAGACAACCCCTGACTTAAATCCATAAATTGATTCGATAACATGGCAAGCACACTAAACTGACGTCGGTTTGCTTCAGCGGCTTTGTGGCCGACAAAAATCATAAACACAATCACCAGCGGGGCAGTCATCATGAAAACAAAGAAGGCAATCCAAGAAATAGACACAACGGATAACAGAATCACACAAGGAATCAGCGCCACCATAAATACTTGGGGTTTATAGCGACTAAAGAAATCATCTAATGCATCGACTTGTTCATAAACGCGCGTAGAAAGCGCCGCATCTTCATCGATTTTTAACCGAGCCGGGCCCAATTGAGTCAGAGTCGCCACGAGTTTACTGCGCAAACGATAACGAATGTCACGGCTTGCGCTGGTGCAAATACGTTCTCGACTAAAGTTAGCCAAAGCGCGTAATAGCAAAGCCGATAACCCGAAAATCAAAAGCGATAAAGAAAAGGACTGATGAAGGGCAATATCAGAGAATACATTGGCAAAGGCCCAAGCTTGAAACACTAAAGATACCGCGAACAGCACACCAAAACCTTCAGCTAAGCGGTATTTAAACGATTGTTGTTTGGCCAAATCGTGTAAAAAAGCCGTTTCAGGGGTTTTAATACGACGCCCTTTAGATGATTCCTTTGCTCCTTCGTGTTTTATCATTGAGTTTACTGCCGCGCCACTTCATGGGATAACTACTCGATTCTAACCATAAGGCATTCATAATGGAAACCTAGATCAGCCGCATTATTGCTTGGTTAGCAATCCCCTGGCTTTTTATCCAGCAAGGTTTGATATTTAGGCGTCTTTCCCAAAAATCACCTGTGCCATTATTGTACAGCTGGTTTCATTTTAACAAGTCTATATCAAGCAATTACCAAGTTTGAATTTTAGTCTTGATGTGAAGTTTTGGTTGTACTTATTATTTTTTGCTGCAATTTGCGCAGTGGTATATGTTTACAAGAAAAAAGCGGATAGCAGTCGCAGGTAGTCAGAATAATTGATCAAAGCAATTCTGAATTTTATGTTAGATGTAATTTAAAATGACATAAGCATCATAAAAAAGCCCGTATTTAAATCATTAAATACGGGCTTTTTTAGCACATACCAAAATTCGATGCTAGCAATCTAAAACGTCATGAGGCTGTTAGCCAAAGCTGGCGGCTTTTTGATAAGCAGGGCGTTGCTGCATTTTGGTAAGATAAGCCAATGTATTGTTTTTATCTTTTAATAACCCGCTGTTAGCGGCTATTTCTAAGATAACTGTCATCATAATATCCGCAGCGGTAAAATGATCGCCCGCGAAATAAGCGCGCTTACCAAGCGTAGATTCTATATACGAAAAGTCGGCTGCAATTTCTTTTGCTATATAACCATCCATGGGCTGCTGGCCATTGCGTGTTTCCATTGTCATAAAGAGATTAGTAATCACAGGCAAGCCTAAGGAACCTTCAGCAAAGTGAGACCACTCAAGGTATTGGTAATACTCAGCACTTTCCTGGGCAGGTCTTAGGCGTTTTTTCTCATCTAAGTTAATAATGTATTCCATCACTGCACTGGATTCGCATAACGTAATATCACCATCGATCATCACAGGCGCTTTACCTAAAGGATGAACCTTTTTTAAGCTTTCTGGTGCAAGGTGGGTGGTTGCGTCACGTTGATGATCAATACGCTCGTAAGGCATCTCAAGCTCTTCTAGTAGCCAAAGTGCACGCTTAGAGCGAGATTGATTTAGATGGTGTACGGTTAACATAAAAAATTCACTCGCAATTTCAGCCGTATAATTACAGTGCTGTGATTAAAATTTGGCGGCTTATTGCTGGCGTAATATCACCGTGCTCACCCAGCTTAACCATGCCATGTTTAGTTAATTTTTCAATCACCCCATCAATGTCTGCTTCACCTAAATTTATATGAGACAAACGAGTAGGCACCTGCATGGTCTCAAAGAATGCTTCAGTGAGTTCAATTGCACGATTAATGCGAGTGTCTTCGTCACCTTCGGTTAGGTTCCAAATACGTTCTGCATATTGCAATAACTTTCCGCGCTTCGCTTCTTTACAAACTTTCATGACGGCAGGTAATACAATTGACAAAGTACGAGCGTGATCAATTTTATAAGCACCCGTTAACTCATGACCTATCATGTGAGTCGCCCAATCTTGCGGCACACCGGCACCAATCAGACCATTCAATGCCATAGTGGCTGCCCACATAGTATTGCCACGAACGTCTAAATCGTTTGCGGTTTCCGCGACTAAGGCTTTTGGTCCTTCTTCTATGAGGGTGAGCAATAAGCCCTCGGCAAAGCGATCCTGCACCTTGCCATTCACGCTATAGGTTAAGTATTGCTCCATGGTGTGAACAAACGCATCGACAACACCGTTACTGATTTGACGATCAGACAATGAAAGTGTGACGGCTGGATCAAGCACGGCAAATACTGGGCGTATAAACGAGCTGCGAAAAGGTAACTTGTTGCCATCACGAGTCACGACTGCGCCAGTATTCGATTCCGAACCCGTTGCTGGCAGTGTTAATACACAGCCAATCGGTAGAGCTTGTTTAATCGACTGTCCATTAGCAATGAAGTCCCATGGGTCATCACCTTCGAATAACGCAGCTGCGGCAATAAATTTAGTGCCATCAACTACAGAACCACCACCAACGGCTAACAGAAAATCGATATCGTGTTGACGAATTAAATCTTGAGCCTTCATCAGGGTCTCGTAGCTTGGGTTTGGCTCAATACCCGAAAACTCAAACCAAGTATGCTCGCTCAAAGCTTCGGCAACTTGGTCATACACGCCATTGGTTTTGATTGAACCGCCACCATAAGTCACCAAAACTTTTGCTGTCTTGGGTATGGCTTTACTGAGGGTTTTAATTTGACCTTCGCCAAAGTGGATTTGAGTCGTATTTTGAAAACTGAAATTTAACATTATATCTACCTAATTCGTGGCGCCGCAGTGGCCGTTGATGAATATCAATACCGATTCACACTTGAACCATTCATCCTGTGACTTCATATGCAGCGCGCGTATCTATTTATACAAACAATTGGGTACAGTATATGCCTACATATTAAATCGAACAATACGAATAAAATTATCTACATTGGTAGAAAAATTGATACAATTAGTAATGGACATATCAATCGAACAATTAAAAAGCATGGTTATTTTCGCTCAGGTGGTTGAGCAGGGTAATCTTACCGCGGCTGCCAAGCATATTGGCCTATCTCGTGCCGTGGTCAGCTACCACATTAAAAAACTGGAGTCCCAGTTGGGTGTGACGTTGCTCAATCGCTCCACGCGCTCTGTTGCGTTAACCGAAGCAGGCACTGAGTACTATCAGTCGTGTCGTATCATTGCCGAGCAAGCTTCTATCGCCAATCAGAAAATGGAAAATCTTAAAAGTGAACCAGAAGGTTTATTAAAAATTACTTGTCCAGTGAATTTCGGTTTGCAAATGGTGGTACCTGCTTTAAATGATTTTCGACGTCTGTACCCTAAAATTGAGTTGGACGTCATGCTCACAGATGAAGTGGTCAATATCATGCAAGAAGGCATCGACCTTGCCATTCGTGGGGCGCCTTTACCGGACTCTGGATTACAAGCGAGTAAGTTATCAACCTTACCGACTTGCTTGTGTGGCTCACCTGAATATTTTAAAAAACACGGGCGTCCAACCACACCGGCTGAGTTAGAGCGACATGACTGGGTGATTTATAAATTGACCTCTGGCGCCATCGAATTAAAAAAAGGTAGCCAATCCCATAGTGTGATAGTGAGAGGCAGTATTAGTACGAACAATGCAGCCGCTCGCACAGCGTTTATTGTTGGAGGGCATGGCTTAGGTAAAATTCCACTTTATGATGCATGGCCCAAAGTGCAGGCGGGCTTATTAGAAGTGGTGCTGGATGATTATGATCTGAGCAGCATCGACATTTATGGGCTCTTCCCACCTGGCAGTGCGAGCTCGAAAAAGCTACGACTTTTAATTGATTACCTTAAAGATTATTTTATTAAATCGATTGCCTTAATAAAGCCCTAGGTTGTTAACGCTCCTATTCATGTAGGCTTTGCTGTTACAACACAGCTCACTAATTGTGGCTTATTAACTCGGAAATGTTGTGAAATGTATGGCGCTGCAAAAAATATAACAAGGATAAAAATATGAAACCTGTTGATAGCGAGAAGCCAACGGTATTACTTGTTCATGGGATGTGGAGCAATCAAGACACGCTAAAAGAGGTACAAGATGCCTTCGTTGAGCAAGGATACGCAACGCAGGCGTTATGTCTTCCGTATCATTACTCCAAGACAGAGCACACTCGGGCCAGTAAAGAAAAATTAGCCCACACGCGATTACAAGAATATGTCGAATATATAGTTGAACGAGTGAAGCAAGAAAGTAAGCCGCCAATTATGGTGGGACATTCAATGGGTGGTTTATTAGTGCAATTAGTGGCTGCTCAAGTGTCCTGCCAGCGCTTGATTTTGTTGTCTTCCGCCGCGCCTGCAGGCATTAACGGATTGAGTTTTTCGGTATTCAGAACACTAGGTAGCAACATACTGCGCTTTCCACTTTGGAAGAGTATCACTGAAGTGAAATTGAAAAATATTCGATACGGACTGGCTAACTCGCAAAGCGCCGCTTTTCAGCAGGAAATTTACAACAGTGCTACTTATGAATCGGGCATGGCCACTTTTCAAATTGCCATGGGGTTATTACTGCGCAGTCGTTCGGCATCTTATGTCGATACACATAAAATTCAATGCCCTGTCCTTATTGTTGGCGGTACAGCCGACAGAATGACACCTATTAGTATTCAACATAAAATTGCAGAAAGCTTCGGCTCTCGTGCACAGTTAGTGGAAATACCAAGCTGTTGCCATTGGACGGTTGGAGGGGCATATTTTTCAGATATTCGCGCAAAGATTTTTAAGTGGTTGGAAGCTTAGGCTACAAGGGCTAAGGTCATTTTCGAAAACCCTAATCTATTAGTAAGTTTATTTTGGGCACATGAGAAAAGGGTCAAAATAAAGAAATGGCCCGCCCTAGAGGATGTTTGTTCTCTAGTCGCTTAGGCTCCTGTCGAATCGAACCTGAAGAGGTTCTCACCCGCTAGGGCTAGTGGATTGAAATTAGCAGATACCTTGGTTTTATATAGGTTGTAGATCGATTTGAAAAGGAAAAATCCTCCGGAGGGCAACCCAGTAAGTGATTTCGAAAGTATAATAAAGGTAAATAGTGGGCTAAATCGTTGTTTTATATATGATTTATGAAAAGCCTTAAGTACTTTTAACCCCTAAAGAAATCTCATTTTACCGTATTTAAGGGCACAAAAATGGGAAAATGAAAAATGCATTTTTGACCCCTTCCCTAAGTGCTATATTTAGCCTTTTCTATAGCTAAAAGCTCCCTACTTTTACTTATTCGGCTGCAGATAAATACCCGCCATAGTCACCCTAGTCTGTATATTAATTAATCAGTGATTTACTCAATTAATTGAACTTGTAGAAGATAATTGTCCACCAGTGAGCACATCAATAATGTTTATCATGAGTGTAAATCGGAACTTGATGCAGCTATCTCGAAATTCCGGATAGTTGCCCATGAAAGTGAGGGGATAAGGAAATCGGTAAGTTTGATGCACTGAAGAATAAAGCCAAAACACTCTCAAAGAACTAATCACTCTATAGAAAATAATACGAAACTTGCTATAGTCGCGCTTTTTTATTGGGATAGGGAATGTCCAGCATGGTAGGTATTGCAGTATTAAAGCCAAAAGCTTTTAAGTTAAGGTTCTTTTTAATCATACTTTTTTTGTCCCTATCAGCCCCATTGCTAGCCGAAACCGCGAGTCTTTCTGATCAAATAGACCGAGATCAGCGTAACCGTGAAGAGCAAGAGGAAATACAAGAACGTATTTCTGATGTTAGCCCTCCTGCCCAACTGCCTAAACCATCTGAGTTTCCCATTCCTCCAATAGAGTCTAGATGCTTTATTGTGAAAAAAATTGACGTATCTGGCGCATTTATTTCTTTGCCAGAGGGCCTGAGTCGTAACTATATTGGTCAGTGTATAGGGAAGGATGGTATAGCTTTATACCTACGAGCAATTAATAAATTTTTACTGGGCAAGGGTTACATAACGGCCAGAGCCGTATTACCTGAACAGGATTTATCCTCGGGTGAGCTTAAAATTCAAATATTAAGTGGCGAGCTAGAAGAGGTTATATTTCCTGAAAATTATGATGCGTATTGGCGTCATGCGCTTCCTATAGAGGTGGGGGAAAGTTTAAATATTAGGGATATGGAGCAGGCGATTGATCAGCTTAATCGCTTATCCTCACAAGATGTTAAATTTGATATAGAGCCAGGCTTAACCCCAGGGACAAGTAGGATTGTTGCAAAAGTTAAAGAATTCAAAGCATGGAACGGTGGAATATCGATTGATGATGCAGGGAGTGAATCGACTGGGGTTCATCAGATCTCAGCTGATTTCTCTTATAGCAACCTATTTAGCATACAAGACATCATAACAGCATCGGTTACCCGTGATTTAGACGACAATAGTGATGACACCAGCCGTAGTTATCGTGTAGGTCTAAGTTTACCTTATAAGTACTGGTTGTTTGATATAAGTGCCAATGGCTCTGAATATGAACAATTAGTAAAAGGTGATGTACAAAGCTTTGTGAGTTCAGGAAACTCTAATGATGAAAAGCTAAAAGCAACCTATGTGGCCTATAGGGATAATAAAAGTAAGTTGTCTCTAAACACAGGAGTACGCAAGCGTACACGTCGAGGCTATATCAATGATGCAGAAATCGCTGTTCAACGAAGAAACTTAACAGACCTAGAGTTAGGCTTATTATACCGTCGTTATATTCAGCGGACAGTATTAGATTTATCTATGAGTGTGTTTCAGGGTACTGACTGGTTAAATGCAGAAAGTAAAGATAACTCATTAGATTCCTCTGCACCTCAACCTGATTATCGTTATTACACCGCAACAGCCGTAATGAGTCACCCTGCACAATGGTTCTCTCGCGCTGTCCAAATTAGTACTCAGTTTCAGGCCCAATGGGCTGATACGCCTATTTATTCATTAGATTGGTTTAGTAATGGTGGCCGTTATACGGTTCGAGGGTTTTCTAGCGAGCACTCCCTTAGTGCAGAGCATGGCTGGCGTTTAAAAAATGATGTGACAACGCAATTGTTTCATTGGCCAATTTCAGTATATACCGGTATCGATGTCGGTGAGGTTTCAGGAGACGGATCCGATGACATTAAGGATAAGACCTTAATGGGCGTTGCCCTAGGTGTGAGGGGACAAATAAAAGCCTTTAATTATGATACGTTTATTTCTAGACCTTTTATTCTAAGTGGCACAGAAAAAAATAATTGTTGTCAGTTTGGTGCAAGAGTTGCTTGGCGTTATTGATACATATTTTATTAATACTTAACGTTATGTTGCTTTTTAAGTGTTCAATGAAACACAAATAATATCTTGTTACATAGAAACTGTGAACTGGTCGATGCTTTTAAGTACCTCGATCAATACGGATTGACTAAAAAACAGTCAGTACTTACACTTCCCGCAAATTTTATTTCACTTGTTTAAAACGATAATAGTCTTTCTTTTATCGGTAAAAACTTACCAAGGATTTAGGTATGTCTAAAGTCGCCCTGACTTCGAATTCATTGTTGCCCTTCCGAAATCAAATAAAATCAGTTAGCCGCGTGGTCCTTGCCTTTTATTTGCTTTCTCCTAATGTCCTATTGGCTGACGCCTTGATCAATGCAGCCAGTAATAATGGGCCTGAAATTGTCACATCAGCAAACGGTACGACGGTTGTTAATATTAATAAAGCAACAGCAGGCGGCGTCTCACGCAATGATTACAATGACTTCAATGTTAGTGAAAAAGGCTTAATTTTAAATAACTCAGCAAACATTGTTAATACAACAATAGCGGGTCACATTGACGGCAACGCAAGGCTACAAGGTAAGAGCGCAAGTATTATTCTCAATGAGGTGTTGGGCGGGTCAGCATCTAACTTACAAGGCTATACCGAAGTAGCAGGTCAAGCAGCCGAAGTTATTATTGCTAACCAAAGCGGTATCACCTGTAATGGTTGTGGTTTTATCAATACAACGCGCGGTGTATTAACAACTGGCCAGCTTCAATTTGAAGGTGGTGATTTTAGTGGATACAACGTTACACAAGGGCAAATTAGCATAGAAGGTGAAGGTATTAATGCTGCAAATATCGATCAAGTGGATTTGCTTGCACGTAGTATCTCTTTAAATGGCAAAGTATGGGCAGACAAGCTAAATGCTATTACAGGTCAAAATACTATTGCCCATGATAATCTAGAAATATTAACTTCCAAAGACTCTGATAATGATCAACCTGATTTTTCTTTAGATGTATCTGCTCTTGGCGGTATGTACGCTAATCGTATTCGTTTAATCGGTACTGAAAACGGTTTAGGCGTAAATTCAGCTGGTGGTTTAGTGGCGATCAATAAATTACAAATTGATCAATCAGGCAAAATTACTAACTCAGGAACGATTGCCACAAGTGACCTTGAAATTAACTCAACGGAATTAACTAATAATCAGAGCGCCGTTATCTCTGCTGCACAGTCTCAATTTGATATTGAAAATGACCTGAAAAATGAAGGCACAATTAAAGGCAAAGATCTTACTATCAATACGAAAGATTTATTGAATGCTAACGGTGGTGCTATTTCTAGTACTGATAGCATTGCCATAAATGCCATTAATAGTGTTGATAATTCCAATGCAACCATAGAAGCAAATGGCGATATAGGTATTACAACCAAAAAATTAAATAATGATTCAAGCGCTTCGGTGATTTCTCAATTCAGTGAACTTGCAATTAATGTAGAAAAATTTGAAAACCAAGGGTTAGTACTGTCAACGAATATTGAGTTGAATAGCCAAGCATTTGATAATTATGGTGCATCCGCAAAAATTCAAGCAAGCAATAATTTAGCAGTAAATATAACTGGCACAAATCTGCTTAATAGAGATCAGGCTGTATTATATGCAGGTAATGATTTAACACTTAATAACACCAATAATACTCTAAATAATAGTGCAGATATTCAAGCTGGTAACAGTATTGATATTGTTGCAGATACATTAAATAACAATGGTGTGGCGACAATCTCTGCAATATCCGGTGAACTTAATGTTGATGTAAATAGTTTTGATAATTCAGCGACAATAGCAGGTAATACGGTTTCTATTGATACCGGTTCGTTTGTTAATTCTGGTATTGATGCTCAAATTCAAGCAGCCGAAAAAATTACTATTGAATCAATAGAAGATATATTCAACAGTAATAATGCATTTATCTATAGTGCAGGTGATGCTGAATTCACAACGAGTGGAACACTTCATAATCAATCCTCAATTATTGAAACAGGCAATTCACTAGCTATCATCAGTCAGCAAATTGAAAATGAAAAGCTATTGAGTGGAGATCAAAGTTATCTTGTTTCTAGTGGAAATATGACCTTAACAGGAAATTTAAGGAACGAAGACTCAGTTATAAACTCATTATCTGATTTCAAACAAACAGGCGGTAATTTCTATAATGATGCTAACTCGGTAGTACAAGTAAAAAACGGTATTGCGGATGTTGATGTTACTAGCTGGGTTAATTATGGCTTTATCGGTGCTTCAACTTTAGATGTAGACGCCGGAACTATTTCAAATCAGGGCGAAAAAGCACTTGTATTAGCCTATGAATATTTAGATATGAGTGCTTCAGCAGGAAACCTAAGTAATAAAGGTGGTGGCGTATTATATAGTTTTGGTGATGCTCGAATCAGTGTATATGGCACGCTACTTAACGAATCTTCTTATATTGAGACGGTTGGTATGCTCGATATATCTGCTAATAACATCATAAATCGAAGAGATGTTTTTCAAGTAGGTTATAAATCAAAGGAGACTGATTCTGCTACAAAAAAAACCATAGGGCGCACTGAACTTCCTACACCGCCAAAATCTAGTAGGTTTCGAGATGCAAGCATTAGTTATACCGAAATTACAGAAACGCCTTATGTTATTTTGGCAGGTCAAGAAGGTCAGATATTGTCTGGCGGATCAATGAAGCTAAATGCAATAGGCGATATAACAAATGATTACTCTGTAATATCGTCGTCAGGGAATATGCATATAAATGCAAAAAACTTAAATAATAATGACAGATCTGCAACTCAAACTATTACAAAAGAAGGTACTTATTATTGGAGGACATGGAAGGATTGTGAAAGTTATGAATCCTGTACTCATAAAGATAGAAAGAGCCATAGTCAGGATTTTAAAGATGTAGATCAGGAAACTAAAGTTTTAGCATCAGCGACTCTTACAGCTAAAGGCAGTATTACAGGTAATGTAAGCAACAAAGTGACAAACGGTTCTGGTAAAGCTGTAAAGAATAGGCAAAGCGAAGATAAAACCGTTACCGGACCAAGCGGACAGTTAACAGATTTGTCAGTTGATTTGTCAAATAAAACATTAGACGACCTATCCTATGGCGCATTATTTTCTCAAGTAGATAATGGGGATCATGGGTATTTAATAGAAACCAATCCTAACTTTACCGAATACGAAAATTTTATATCGTCTGACTATATGTTAGAAAAAATGGGTGTCGATACAAACGAAAGCGATAGCGTGCGTTTAGGCGATGGTTATTTTGAGCAAGACCTAGTACGTGATCAGATTTTAGACTTAACAGGTGCTCAATATTTAGACGACAATCAAAACACTCAAGACCAATATTTAGATTTGATGAATAACGGCATTAACGCCAGGGATGACTTAAGCTTATCGATAGGGGTTGCGCTTACAGCTGAACAAATTCAAAACCTAAGTAAACCCATTGTATGGATGGTCGAAGAAGAAGTTGAAACCGCAAACGGAACGCAGACAGCGCTTGTACCAAAGGTTTATTTTACCGACGCCATGGCCATGCTATTGCGAGAAGACGGTGCGTTAATTGGCGGTGATTCAATTGACTTAGAAGTAAAAGAGACGCTTGCTAATAGTGGTACTATAAAAGCCAATGAAAAATTGGCGTTATCCGCTAAAAATATAAAAAGTAATGGCACACTTAAAGCAGTTAAACAACTTAATCTTGTAGCCCAAGAAGACATTATTAATGAAAGTGGTTTGATAGAGGGTACAGATGTATCCATTAATGCAGGCCGAGATTTCATCAATGAAACACAAGTGGATGTTCTTGACTTAAGTAGCGGTAATAGCACATTTAAGCAAAGCCTAATCGGTAATACGGCAACCATCAATGCAAGTAATCTAAACATAACCGCTGGCAAT
>JAWUYY010000069.1:0-9938 GCA_034110565.1 Bermanella sp.
TGAGAGAATTTTACATCATATGCTCGCTTGTTGCCTTCTGGAGTAATTTTTAAATGAAAGCGATACATATCTTGATCATAGAAATCAAATGTACTGTAAAAATACAAAGCACTGGTTTCTTGCACGCGAGTAAAACTTAACTCTTGGCTTTGGCCAATTAAGTTAGACATAGTCCCTTCAACTTTAGCGTTCCATGCCACAGGTAGGGGACCTTGGCCTGTTTTTAATACACTGAGATTTAAAAAACCAATATTACGACTACGACTAATGTCATAAAGTTTTGCGACGTCTTTATCCAGTTCGCTGCTGGTTAAGCCAATATAGTGAACTTCGTACTCACCAAAGACTTGTTTTTGCTCACCTTGATTATCGGCGAAACTTAGGCTTGTCAGTAATAATAAACAGCTTGTTATAAATAGGCGCATCTTTCACTCCTAGCGGGTTACGCGATACATGGCGATTTCACCTAATAGGTTAGGCCATAAACGAGTAGATAGCGACTCAGTATGACGACTATCGACGACTGTACGTTCTACAATTTTTAAACCCTTGTCACGACATAAGTTTTCAAAGTCATGGAAAGTACACATGTGAATGTTCGGTGTGTCATACCAGTTATATGGCAAGGTCTTTGACATAGGCATAGCGCCTTTCGCCATTAAATAGAAACGGGTGCGCCAGTAACCAAAATTAGGGAACGTAATAATGGCTTCTTTTCCTACACGCAACATGTCATCTAACAAGATATCTGGACGTCGTACAGCTTGTAGCGCTTGTGTCATGACTACAGTGTCGACACTGCCGTCTTTAAAGTGTCTCAAGCCGTGGTTTAAATCGTGCTCGATAACATTTAAACCTTTTTCAACACAACTTACGATGCACTCTGGGTTGATTTCTAAGCCATACCCCTGGCACTGCTTTTCACTTTGTAGATGTGCCAACAAATCACCGTGGCCGCAACCTAAATCCAATACTTGGCTATTAGGATTAATCCATTTTTGAATGATCTTTAAATCGCTGCGCAAAGGTATTTGGTTCTCAATAGTCATAGCTCAAGCTCCTTTATTACGCGCTTCATATAAGCACTAAGGAGTTTCACGTATCTTGGAATCGGAATTAAAAACGCATCATGACCTTTTTCAGATTCGATACGTGCATAGGTCACTTCTTTATCGACCTCAATTAAAGCATCGACAATCTCTTCACTTCGCTCTGGGCTAAAACGCCAATCAGTCGTGAAGCTAATCACTAAGAACTTACATTTTGCATGACTGAGACACTTGGCTAAATCGTTATCGTAATATTGTGATGGATCAAAATAATCCAGCGCCTTAGTCATTAATAAATAAGTATTAGCATCAAAGGTGGTCGAAAATTTCTCACCTTGATAATGCAGATAACTTTCTACTTCGAATTCTGGCGTGTAATCATAACGAACTTCATCACCCTTTAAATCGCGGCCAAATTTTTCACCCATGGCATCGTCACTTAAATACGTTAAGTGGGCGAGCATGCGGGCCTGCATTAAACCGGCTTTTGGAATGGTGTTATGTTTTAAATAATGACCATCATGAAAATCAGGGTCACTCATAATGGCGTTACGAGCCACTTCGTTAAAGGCAATGTTTTGCGCACTGAGTTTGGGTGCTGAAGCAATGACCACGCTGTAATGTAAACGTTCTGGATATTGGATGGCCCAGCGCATGGCTTGCATGCCACCTAAGCTGCCGCCTATAACCGCGGCTAGTTTTTCTATGCCTAAATAATCCGCTAGTCGAGCTTGGCTTTCTACCCAATCACGTACGCGGACCATAGGGAAATCACTGCCATAAGGTTCGCCGGTTTCTGGGTTAATAGAGGTAGGCCCTGTGCTGCCGTGACAACCACCAAGGTTGTTTAGGGCAATAACAAAAAAATGGTTGGTGTCGATGGCCTTGCCTGGCCCAATGGCGCTATCCCACCAGCCAGGTTTTTTATCATCTAGGTGGTAGCCTGCAGCATGATGGTGACCACTTAGTGCGTGGCAAATTAAAACGGCATTGGATTTGTCAGCGTTGAGCTCACCATAGGTTTCATACATGAGCTCATAGCGCTCAAGAATTTTACCGCTGCGCAGTTTTAAAGGTTCGTTAAAGGTGGCAATTTGAGGCGTGACTACGCCAACTGAATTGGCAGGTATTTCTTGCGGCATTCAATTGGTCCTGCATGAAGTAGAGAAGAAATTCTAGAAAGCGCAGTGTACGACACTGCGCGGTAAAAATCCCCTGTAACAGCGCTATAAGCCGATAATAAAACCAGGGGCACCGGTTTGACGGGCGGTGGTAATGAGTACTATTTCAAACATGTTGATCGTTAAAAATAAAACGATTGGACTAATATCAAAGCCACCCATATCGGGTAGCAGTTTTCGAATAGGGGCCATAACAGGCTCTAAAATTTGGCGTAAAAGCAGCAGTGCTGGATTGTCGCTTTGAGGTGCTAGCCAACTAGAGATCACCATGATCAGTAATCCCCAAAAATATAATTTTAGGAATAAACCAGAGGTCCCCAATAGCGCCCAAATAGCAATGTTCATCCACGGTAAGCCGTAACCGGCAATCAATAAGCTTAACGAAATAGCCACCACTTGTACGATAATAAGTAGAACGATGGCGGCCCAATCGAAACCCGCAAAACCAGGAATAATTTTGCGTAGAGGAACAATCAAAGGGTTTGAAGCTTTCACTACAAATTGACTGATGGGGTTATAAAAATCAGCTTTTGCCGCTTGTAATAAAAAGCGCAAAAGTACGATAAATAAGAAAAACCCGGCAACTGCATTAACCAGCAGTAAACCAATTTGAGATGATGCTGATTCCATTTGATGCTCCTATTTAATTTAATTATTTAGCTAGTGCAGCATGCTGAATGTGGGTCAGTTCGGCAATGCCTTTTTTAGCAAGTTCCAGCATGGCGTTCAACTCATTTGGTTGAAACGGTTCACCTTCGGCGGTGCCTTGAATTTCAATAAAACCGCCATTGTCAGCCATGACCACATTAAGGTCGGTTTCGGCATTGCTGTCTTCTGCGTAATCTAAGTCTAATACGGCTTCGCCATTGTAAACACCCACAGAAACCGCACCAATCATATATTTAATTGGGTTGGTTTTTAATTGACCGTTTTCAATCATATGATTTACCGCGTCTACCAATGCAACGCAAGCGCCAGTGATAGATGCCGTGCGAGTGCCGCCATCGGCTTGGATAACATCACAATCGATGGTAATGCTGTTTTCACCAAGGGCTTCAAGGTCAATTGCAGCACGTAATGAACGGCCAATTAAACGGCTTATTTCAACAGTGCGACCGGCTTGCTTGCCTTTAGCGGCTTCACGCATCATGCGCGAACCGGTTGAACGTGGCAGCATGCCATATTCTGCGGTTACCCAGCCTTGGCCTTGGCCACGTAAAAAGCTAGGTACGCGGGTTTCGACACTGGCTGTACAAATAACTTTGGTATCGCCAAACTCTACCAATACCGAGCCTTCAGCATGCTTGGTGAAGTTACGAGTGATTTTAACTTCGCGCAGTTGGTCTAGGGAGCGTCCGCTTGGTCTCATGGTGTTCTCGAATCGATAAATGTGAGTGCATTATACTGGCCTTGGCCATAAGGCCAAGGCAGATTTTGTTTTGAAGGGTGTTAGAGGAAATTAAATTTTAAAATAGGCGATGCGATTTTTCATATTGGTTGCCAAACTTGAGAGTTCTTCGCTGGCTTGCATGGCATCCGCACTACCTTCACGACTGGCTTCAGCGGATTGGCGAATACTAATTAAATTACGACTGATCTCCTCAGCTACTGCGCTTTGTTCCTCAGAAGCACTGGCCACTTCGGTGTTTTGACTGGTGATATTGGCCACTGCTGAAACAATGGTTTTTAGGGACGTGCGTGAAACCTGCGCGCTATTAACACTCTCTTGGGCGGTTTTTTGGCTACGTTCCATGACACTGACTGCACGGGTTGACCCTGATTGAATGCGCTCAATCATGGATTGAATTTCTTCAGTTGAGCTTTGCGTGCGCCCGGCTAAAGAGCGCACTTCGTCGGCTACTACGGCAAAGCCACGACCGTGTTCCCCAGCGCGAGCCGCCTCAATGGCTGCATTTAATGCCAGTAAGTTCGTTTGTTCAGCCACGTTTTGAATCACTTCAAGTACCGAATTAATTTCGTTACTGGCGATGGACAATTCTGAAATCACGGATGCCGCTTGTTCGATTTCTTTCGCTAGGGTTTCAATTTGAACAATGGAGCTCTCCACAACTTGAGTTCCTGTACTGGCTTCTTCATTAGCTTGTTTTGCAGCGCTGGCCGCTTGTTCTGTATTTTTTGCCACTTCGGCAACAGTGGCACTCATTTCTTCCATGGCGGTTGCCACTTGTTCTATTTCTGCTGTTTGCGATTGCACCTGATTATTTGAGCCGATGGCATTGGCGCTTAACTCCTCAGAGGCAGCAGATAGTTGTTCGGAAGCGGCGGCAATTTCGGCTACGGTATTTTGTAAGCGAGACAGCATTTTGTTAAAGCCTTTGGCCATAATACCTAGTTCGTCCTCACTGTTTTCATTAAGGCGAATACTCAAGTCACCATCGGCAATGTCTTCAAGGGAGTCGACAATGGTATTAATAGGTTGAATCACCAAGCTGTAAGTGAGCCACTGCAATAGACCAATTAGCAGCAAGCTGAGTAAGGTTAAAGCCAGTGCCATCCACCCTAAATTTTTTAAGATAATATTTTCAAGGTCACTGGTTGGGTAGGCTGAAATCACATTAAAGCCCCAGCGTTCAAAAAGCGTACTTTCAATCACCCAATTAGACGGCTCGTTAATTGCGGCACGAATATCGGCTTCACTTTTATTATTTGAAAATGCCAGCAAGCGGTCTTTTTGATCAAGCAGTGCCATGAAACCATTGGTTTGTACGTTGCTGCTGGCAATGATTTGGCTCAGTTCGTTAAATTTCTCTTCAAAACCCACATAGAGGATGCCAATGGTTTGGTTGTTGTATCGGATTGGTTCGTAAGCGGTGACGTAAGGTTTGCCCAAAATATCGACTACACCATTAAAACCCTTGCCTGAGAGAATGGTCTCATAGGGCTTGCCTTGTGGATTTAATATAGTCCCCGTGGCGCGCTGGCCATCGCGACGAATACTGGTGGATATACGTACAAAATCGGATCCGCTTTTGGCAAAGATCGTGGCACCACCACCGGTGGTTTGGGCAATATTATCGACTAAACTATGATTCTGGGATTGGCTGACGCCATTGACTAAAATATCCTGATAACCATACGAATTGATGGTTTCAGTGCTACCGGTTGCTAATTTTTCAGTAGTGGCTTGTATCAACATTTTCATAGCCGTTTGAACCTGATTGTTCATCAAGTCATCTGTTACTTGTAGCAACTTCACAAGAGACTGGCGTTTTTCCAGCGTGTCTTTTTGGGCTTTGGCATTGAGCTCGTCGATGTCATACCAAGCAAATACGCTCATAAG
This sequence comes from Bermanella sp., assembly GCA_034110565.1. Lineage (GTDB taxonomy): Bacteria > Pseudomonadota > Gammaproteobacteria > Pseudomonadales > Oceanobacteraceae > Bermanella. The sequence goes on from JAWUYY010000069.1 coordinate 5,532, forward strand.
TACTACGGCAACGAATAAAATGGTAAGGGATAAGCTCAGCGCTAACTTCTTTGATAATGTCATGGGGCACTCGAATTGTTTAAATAATGTACCGTATACGTCCATCTGAGCGTGATCAGATTAGATGTAGCCGGTAATAAAATGTAAAATCATGTAAACAACATCACAGGATTTTTGCCATGCACAGCATGACGGCGTTCGCCCGAGAGGATACTAAGACGGGTTCAGGCACCTATACATGGGAGATTCGCTCGGTGAACTCTCGCTATTTAGAGCTGCACTTTCGTCTACCAGAAACCTTGCGTGGTGTCGAAGCGGCAGTACGTGATGTGCTGCGTCAACAGCTACAGCGTGGCAAGGTCGAATGCAGTTTGAAGTTCACACCTCAAATTCAAGCCCAAGGTATGAGTATCAACGAAACCTTGGTGTCCCAGCTTAATGCGGCGGCGGATCATGTACACACTATTATTGGACCTGGAAATGCTTTGGATGCACTGGAGATATTAAAATGGCCCGGCGTTTTGATGCAGCCTGCATTGGATAATGAGGTCATTGAGCAAGAGGCTGGCTCGTCATTTCAAACGGCCCTGAATCAATTGATCAAAATGCGTGAGCGTGAAGGGGCTGCACTTGAGCAATTTATCACTCAGCGCCTAGTCGGTATCAGCGAACAAGTTGCCAAAGTGAAAACTCTATTGCCACAAATTTTAGCAGCTCAGCGTGAAACCCTACTGAATAAACTGGCGGACTTAAAACAACAAGTGGAACCGGATCGTTTTGAACAAGAAATGATTATTGTTTTAAATAAGGCCGATGTAGATGAAGAGCTTGATCGACTTGACGCCCACCTTGAAGAAGTCACACGAATCTTAAAGCAAAAAGGGGCCGTAGGGCGTCGGTTGGATTTTATGATGCAAGAGTTGAATCGCGAGGCGAACACCTTGTCGTCTAAATCCATCTCTCACTTAACCACGCAAATTGCCGTGGAATTAAAAGTGCTGATTGAACAAATGCGTGAACAGGTGCAAAACATCGAATAACGGCTGCCTTTGCCTAAAAACCTTAGGTTAGGCACCTTCCTTACCTAAACGCCTCTGCTAAACTCAAGTTGCATGCTTCATTTAGGCCTGTTTATATGTCCAAATCTCTTAAGTCAACGTTGCGAACGACTGTTTTCTACGGGCTGTTTGCTGCGTTGTGGATTGTATTTTCCGATAAAACCCTTCAGTTATTAATCACCGATGTGAGCACCATGACTCAAGCTCAAACAGTGAAAGGCTGTTTTTTTGTGGCGGTTACATCTGGCTTATTATTTATACTTGTATTGAATGCGTTCAAAACCATTGAGTCTCTTCACAAAGTAGATAGTTTAACGGGTCTCATGCGTCATTATGCGTTTCAGCATGCACTTGATAAAACGCTGCTACAGCGCAATGACACGCAAGAGGTTGTGGTTATATTTTTGGACTTTTGTGACTTCTCTAAACTGAATAATCGATTAGGTTTTGAGCAAGCAGATGGTTTATTAATAGCGTTCTCAGAACGTTTAAAAACCACGTATAGCGCCCATGTATTAATTGGTCGTCTGGGGCCGGATCAATTTGCGGTGGCTCACTTAGTTGAGCAAGGCTTGGGTCAAGTTGAAAACGTGATTAATCAGCTGCGCCAAATATTTGATACCAATGCACGAGCAAACCAATTGGACCTGCGCTGTGTTCTTGGTGTAGCCATTGAGCCCGATGACGGGCGCACCGCAAAAGTTTTAATGTCGGCAGCTACCAGTGCTCTGAATAAAGCCAAAGCAGAAAGCAGTGATGTTCAATTTTATAACAGAGAGCTTTCTAAGCAAGAAAGCGAACGCCAAGAACTACTTCAAGACTTGCGCTTAGCGCTTAAAGACGAAAGCTTATCCTTGGTTTACCAGCCACAATACAGTTTAGTCAATCAGGCTTTGACCGGTGTTGAAGTCTTGATTCGCTGGCGTCATTTTCGGTTAGGGTTCGTGGCTCCTGATCAATTAATAGCGTTGGCGGAAGAAAATAATCTTTGTGATAAGGTATCGGCGTTCGTGATTAAGCGAGCGCATCAAGAGTTATCTGAGGTGGGATTACTTGAGGGTGTCATCCCGCGGGTATCGATCAATGTCTCGGCTGTGGAGTTTAACTCCACATCGCTGATGGAAAAACTCATGGTGCAGCTCGAAAAAGTGCCAGACCTTGCGGATAAGCTGCAAATCGAAATTACGGAAACCGCAGCGCTAGATGATATTCGTAAAAGTAGGCGCATTATCGAACGCCTTAAGCAAAAAGGCATTCGCTTTTCTGTGGATGATTTTGGCACAGGCTATACCTCATTAGTTATCTTGCGTGACTTACCCATAGATGAAGTGAAAATTGATCGTTCATTCGTTGAATGCTTACAAGATGACAAAAAATCCCACGCCATAGTGCAAGCCATCATAACCATGTCACAAGGGTTTGAAATGACGGTGGTCGCCGAAGGCGTTGAAACATTGCAGCAGCAAGATATCTTGAGCGCACAGGGCTGTAACGAAGCTCAAGGGTATTACCTTGCGATGCCTATGGATATTCACAAACTGGTCAGCCACCTTAATAACCCCCTGTGAAAACAAGGATCGATTTTGCCAAGGGTAAAATCTTGCTATCATTAGCGCCTTGACCCCGTAATTTAAGCTGTAGAGAAACCATTATGACTGCCGGAACCTTATATATTATCAGTGCTGCATCAGGTACAGGTAAAACCAGCTTGGTAAATGTGTTGCTACAGAAAACGCCAAACATTATGGTTTCTGTTAGTCATACCACTCGACCTAAACGTGAAGGCGAAAAAGGCGGTAAACACTACCATTTTGTTGAAAAAGAAGAGTTCGAAGCCTTAATTGGCGAGGGCGATTTTTTAGAGCATGCACAGGTATTTGGCAATTATTACGGCACCAGCCAAAGCGCCGTGCAAGAACAGCTTATTACAGGTGTGGATGTCATCCTCGAAATCGACTGGCAAGGGGCGCAGCAAGTACGCCACCTAATGCCAGATGCAGTCAGTATTTTCATCTTCCCGCCATCACGCCAAGCGCTATTAGATCGATTAACAGGTCGTGGTCTTGATAGCGAGGAAATAATCATGACTCGCATGAATGAAGCCGTCACCGAAATGAGCCACTTTAACGAGTACGATTACGTCGTGATTAACGATGATTTTGAAGTGGCTCTTAACGAGTTACAGTCCATCTTCCAAACTGAGCGTTTACGTATTCACCGTCAAAGCGAGCGCCATCAAGATATGATTACCAAGCTTTTAAGCTAGTAAGCTTTAAAAACAGGCCTAATAGCGAAATGAATCCACCTCGATAGGGTTAAACAATTGGCGTAAACCAGCGGCTTTTTGTAAACTAACCCATCAAGCATTGTAAATGGCAGTTCGCTGCCCCATAGATAGAGATTAAATCATGGCTCGCGTAACCGTAGAAGATTGCCTAAACAGCGTAGATAACCGTTTTGAACTTGTAATGTTAGCCAGCAAGCGTGCTCGCCAACTGTCTATGCAAGGTGCTGAGCCATTAGTTGCACCAGGAAACGACAAAGTAACCGTAATTGCTTTACGTGAAATTGCTGAAGGCAAAATCACTCAAGCATCTATGGCGGCTGCCGAAGCTGCTGCATTAGCCGCTGAGCAAGACTAAGTATGAAAGCATCCTTACTTTTGCCAGCAAGAATTAGGAGTTAAAGGGTGCCAACAGTAGATGCATTAGCCGAGCGCTTAAGCAGCTATCTAGAACCCGAACAAATCAATCAGGTTTGTCGGGCATACTATTACGCCGAACAGGCCCATGAAGGTCAGTATCGCCGTAGTGGTGATCCATATATTGTGCACCCGCTGGCGGTGGCCAATATCCTTTCTGAAATGCACATGGACTCCCAAAGCCTTATGGCTGCCATGCTGCACGACGTTATCGAAGACACAGCTGTTCCTAAAGAAGCCTTAGTTGAACAATTTGGTGAAACAGTCTCTGAATTGGTCGATGGCGTAAGCAAACTGACCCACATTAAGTTTGAAAGCCAAGAAGAGAAGCAAGCGGGTAATTTCCAAAAAATGGCCATGGCCATGGCCCGCGATATTCGTGTGATCTTGGTGAAACTGGCCGACCGCTTACACAACATGCGCACGCTGGATTCAATGCCGCCAGAGAAAAAACGTCGTATTGCTCGTGAAACCCTCGAAATTTATGCGCCAATCGCCAATCGACTGGGCATCAGTAACATTCGTATCGAGTTAGAAGACTTATGCTTTAACGCCAAACACCCTATGCGCAGCAACATGATTCGCAAAGCGGTTAAATCGGCGAGGGGTAATCGCAGCGAGCTGGTGGATAAAATCAGCAAGGCGATA
>JAWUYY010000070.1:0-11882 GCA_034110565.1 Bermanella sp.
CTGCGCGAACAATTACTCAAACTTAAAATCAGTAAATATAATCAAGCCCGTTGTCCAGTTGAAAACTGGCCTGAGTGGCTATTGGATTTAAAGAATAATCATACAAAGTATTTGTTGTTGGTTGATCAAACCTTTGCGGATGCTTCAATCGAATTCTCTGGTGGCTCAGCGCAAAGTTTCGAGCGTATGTTGGACTGGGCCATTGATCGCTTAGGCGATGACGCCCAATTACACGTCGTTATTAAAATACACCCAGATGTTTTATTGGGTAAAAAAACGGGTTATTTATTTGATGGGTTAAACGCTAAGCAGTTAGATAGTTCGGTTGCTAAGCGAATTCATTTATTAAGTGATGATGTGTCGCCGACGGATTTAATATCTATGGCCAGTGATGTGGCAACCGTTAGTAGCCAGATGGGGTTTGAGGCGCTTTGGCAGCATAAATCCGTTACCTGCTTTGCATGGCCATTTTATGCTGGGCGAGGTTTAACCCAAGATAAGTGCGAACAGCCTTTAAATTATCAACGCAAACCTGTTTTATTAAATCAATTACTACAAGCTGCTTTGCTTGATTACCCAACGTATTTGCATCCTGATACTCAAGACGTGTGTGAGTTTGAAGATATCGTTGATTATTTACAGGCTCATTTTTTAACTCGTCAAATGCAGTGCGATGAATTGGCTGTGCCCAATGTGAGTTTATGGAAACGTAGTTTTATTCCTGAATTTATTTCGTCTTCGGCAAAAAAAATACGCTTTAGTGAATTGAAAGGAAGTGGTGTGACCTTGCTTTGGGGGATGAAGAATTTTGCTGGGACGGTTGATGTGGACTCCCACCTTCGTGGGAGTGACGAAGAGTACAGGAGTGACGAAGAGTACAGGAGTGACGAAGAGTACAGGAGTGACGAAGAGTACAGGAGTGACGAAGAGTACAGGAGTGACGAAGAGTGCAGGAGTGACGAAGGAAATAAGAACGGCGAAGAGAACGGGAGTTACGAAGAAAACTCAAGTGACCTTCATGCGCCTTACCTGCGAAGGCAGGTATCCAACTCTAATACTTCAACTAGTTCTACAGGCTCTCAATCAAACCAAAACATTTGGCGCATTGAAGATGGTTTTATTCGCTCAGTTGGTTTGGGGGCGGATCTGCGTCGCCCAAGTTCGTTGGTATTGGATGATCTGGGTATTTATTATAACGGTAAGCAGCCTTCTCGTTTAGAGTGCTTGCTTGAAAATTATAAGCTTAACGCTTATGAACAACATCGTGCGGCCAGACTGTTAACTCAGCTGTGCGAGTCCAATATTACTAAATACAATGTTGAAAGCACCAGTGATGTAGAGCACTTTGTGACACAGGTAAATGGTAGGGAGGTTGTGCTGGTTACAGGGCAGTTTCAGCAAGATTTATCCATGGTGTTTGGTGCTGAAGATATTCGCAATAATTTAACCTTGTTGATGCAAGTGAAAGTGGATTACCCGAGCGCGTATATTATTTACAAGGAGCATCCTGATGTTTATAGCGGTGTGCGACCTGGACGTATTGATGAAAAAGCGGTTTTTAAATATGCCGATGCTTATGTGACGGATACGAGCCTTACAGATTTATTCAGTATCACAAATCGATTATGTACGATTTGCTCTTTGGCAGGCTTTGAAGCCTTGACCCGAGGAATCAAGGTAAGCACTTACGGATTGCCCTTTTATGCGGGTTGGGGGCTAACAGATGATAAGTGTACATTCCCTCGGCGCAGTACTGTGCGTACGACTGAAGAGTTAGCCTATGTAGCGCTTGTGATGTATGGGCGGTATGTGAATTGGGATACGCGGCAAATTACCACGGTGGAATCGACTATACGGGATTTAGTCTGTGATATACCTCAAATTATGGCGCTTAAAACAAGTTGGTTAGCCCGACAATCCCGTAAAATACGATACTTATCCCAAGCGTTATTTAAGGCTCGTCGAGTCTATCGGTTTGGGGCTAGGAGCTAGGTTTGGCTGTACTGCTGCTACAAGGACCTTTAGGGCCTTTCTTTGATCACCTTGCGCGTTCGTTTACTGGCGTGGGTTTGCCCGTTCATAAAATTCACTTTAATGGCGGTGATGAGTCTTACTATTATCAAAATAATGCGATCTCATATACCGACAGACCTGAGCAGTGGCCTGCCTTTTTAGCGCGGTTTATTCGTGATCATAATATTCAATTAGTGATGGCCTATGGCGATTGTCGTTTTTATCATCATGAAGCTAAGCGGATTTGCATTAATAACCATGTACGTTATATCGCGTTAGAAGAGGGCTATTTAAGACCCAATTACATTACCTTAGAAATGGGTGGTGTGAATGGTCATAGCCCAATTACGCATGCAGGGGTTAAAGCGTACCAGCCAATGCATACTGTTTTCGACGAAGTGATCATGCCAGGCAATATTAGAAAACGAATTCGTTATGTTATTAAGTACTACTGCTCTCGCGTATTAAAAAAATTGAAATTTTTTCATTACTTACATCATCGCACTTATAGTTCGGCAATGGATGCGTTGTTGTGGACGCGTGCTTATTGGCGTAAGCAACTCTATCAATGGCTTGAGCCAAATGTAAAAAATGTGATTAAACGCGGCGAATTCTTTTTAGTGCCCTTGCAAGTACATAATGATGCACAAATTGCGTTTCACAGCCAATACGATTCAAATGAAGATTTTATTCAAGAAGTCATGGAGTCGTTTTCGCAAGGTCATCGTACAGAGGGATTAGTGTTTAAACATCACCCTATGGATAGAGGGCATGTTAATTATAAATGTTATATTAATAGGCTTGCCAGAGAGTTGGGAATTTCTCAGCAGGTTAAATATATACATGACCAGCACCTTCCTTCACTGTTAAAGGCATGTAAAGGTGTGGTGACAATCAACAGTACCACCGCGTTACAAGCGTTTTATCATGAAGCGCCGGTTAAGGTGATGGGTGATGCATTCTTTGATATGCCAGGGTTGACGAATCAGAAGACTCTTGCAGAATTTTGGAACAATCCTGAAAAATCTGATCCTGAATTCTCCGACCGATTTCGTGCTTATTTGTTAGATCACGGCCAAATCAATGGCAGTTTTTATTGCCAGTTTCGTTTTACGTGTGACAACATTGTTGAGTACATGCAAAGCCATGGAATGTTAGATTTTAAATGCTCTAAATAGCTTTGATTTTAACGCTAAGTCCATCACCTCTAATTACCTACTAGGTTCGATCTTAAAAATTAACCCCTAGTGTGATGGTATGGGTTTCTAGTGCAGGGTTGTAATCATATACATCACCGTTACTCATGTGTTGCCACATGTAACTAGCAAATGTATTGATGGTAAGGTCGGTTTTTAGTCCAAAGCCATAAGTCCATTGTACGGGGCCACCATAGCGCTTCCTGCCAAAGTCATCTCTTGTCAAATAATGCACCTTACCGTGGGCGGTAAAATTCAAATTCCCATTTGAACCGCCAATGGGAATACTTATGGCAGGTCCAAAGCCATACACGTAACCGTTGTCTTCTCCTACATTTAGCTGGCTTATGCTGAACTCAATTGCGGGTGTGATTAATGAGCCTGTCATTGGATGTAGGCGGTGCTGAAAATACAGTTCTTTGGTGTTAATAGGGACGACTTGCTTTGAGCTGGGGGAGCCGTAACGCAGGCCTATGGTGTTCTTAAGTAGCATGTTTGAGATGATTTCATCTAGGCTCATGTTTGATGAATAGTTATCAGCTTGGCAGTTAGCGCCGATAAGAAGTAAAGAAAGGGTGAAGCTTAGTACGATCGATTTCATAACAACGTCCTAATGGTTACGAATCGACCTGCATCCTTGGTAATGTTTACAAAATTCTGCAGGTCCTTGTTCTTATTAGATTAGTCAGGATCTGTCAGGATTCTTGTTATGTTGCAAAAAGGTCTATCAAAATAACAAACCATTACACTTAGGCAGGGTGAGTCAAAAAGTGGGTTGTGTTGACGGGTTTATGCGTGGAAAATTTGGCGGTTTTTTGGGCTGCGTCTTATGATTTTAATGTATGTATTCACCTACCTTAAATGCGCTGATTTAATTAATAGAGCGTGTTTAAACTAGGATGTGATTTTAAGGAGTCAGGAATTTCAGGTATAAAAAAAGCCAGCTAATAAGCTGGCTTCTTTTATTGGGCTTACAATCAAGCCCACGCTAAGCGATTAACCTTTAAGGGCAACAACAGAAGCGTTCAAACGGCTTTTAACACGAGCCGCTTTGTTTTTATGCATGATGCCTTTTGTTACCATTTTATCTACAAATGGTGCCGCAGCGGTTAAGGCTGCTTGAGCGTCGTCGTAGCTTTTCGTTTCGATGGCTGCACGTACTTTTTTGATATAAGTACGAACCATTGAACGTAGGCTAGCGTTTTGAGAGCGACGGTTAACCGCCTGACGAGCGCGTTTACGTGATCCAGCTGAATTTGCCACTATCAGGCTCCTTCGAAAAAGTGTGTGTACATTAGATTTAAGGGTGCCGAATTATCCGGAGTAGCGGGCTTTTTGTCAAACCCTTTGTCGGTTTAAGCCTAAATCTTATTTAAGGCTCGTGCCAATGGCAGGCTAAGATTACAATGGCGTCCAACTTTTAATAAAAACAATGGCTTAAGTCTGTTTGTATGAGTAATTCTGAACAACCTGCTAAATCTCAGCCAACCCCAGTGAAATCGGGCTTGTTACGCTCATCGAGTATCGTCAGTGCTATGACATTGTTGTCACGGATACTGGGTTTAGCCCGTGATATCTTGGTGGCGTCGTACTTTGGTGCGCGTGCTGATGCCTTTTTTGTTGCGTTTAAAATTCCTAATTTTTTTCGTCGGTTATTCGCCGAAGGTGCTTTTAGCGTCGCATTTGTGCCGGTTTTATCGGAATACAAGATACAACAGAGAGATGTTAAGGCCTTGGTGAAGGCTGTTTCGGGGACGTTATTGGCCATTATTGGGCCGTTTACAATTTTAGCGGTGGCCGCTGCGCCACTGCTGACTTGGGTGTTTGCGCCTGGTTTTGCATCCAACCCTGAAAAGTTCGCCCTAACCAGCGAGCTGTTGCGTATTACCTTTCCGTATTTGTTGCTGATCAGTCTTACTGCGTTTTACGGTAGTGTGCTCAATACATACGGCAATTTCGCCATTCCTGCGGTGACGCCTGTTTTACTCAATCTATGTTTGATTTTGGCCACTTATTATTTTACACCTTGGTTTGACGAACCATTAATGGCCTTGGCTTGGGGTGTGCTGCTGGCGGGCATTACTCAGTTGGGCTTTCAGTTACCGTTCGTGATGAAGCTTGGTCTATTGGCCATGCCCAGAGCCGCTTTTGCTGACACTGGTGTGAAGCGTATTCTGGTGTTGATGGTGCCTGCGTTGTTTGGCGTGTCTGTGAGCCAAATTAACTTGTTGCTTGATGTGTTGCTGGCGTCGTTCCTAGAAAGTGGCTCAGTGAGCTGGCTGTACTACTCAGACCGCTTAGCTCAGCTTCCTCTTGGTATATTTGCCATCGCCATCGCTGTGGTGATCTTACCTAGCCTATCGCAAAAGCATGCAGGGAAAAATCAGCAGCAGTTTAGCGAAACCCTCGACTGGGGGTTGCGCATGGTGCTGTTGATCGGTTTACCATCGGCTCTGGCGCTGGTGCTACTGGCAACGCCCTTGATGGCGACGATTTTTTATCGTGGTGAAATCACCGATTACGATGTGCAGAATATGTCCCTAAGCCTGATGGCTTATGGCTCGGGTCTATTGGCGTTTATGTTGATTAAGGTTTTGGCTCCGGGGTTTTATGCCCGCCAAGACACTAAGACGCCAGTGAAAATAGGCATTCGTGCCATGGTGGCGAACATGGTATTCAATCTACCTCTTGTCTTGCTATTGGCACATACCGGTTTAGCCCTAGCCACTACCTTATCGGCCTATTTAAATGCGCTATGGCTATTTATGGGGCTGCGTAAAGCAGGCTTTTATCAAGCGCAGGCGGGTTGGGGTAAATGGATATTACGCATTGCCATTGCTAATGGTGTGATGGTGGGGATGATTCTAAGTATGAATCCAGCCATTGAGCAGTGGATGATATTTAGCGAGTGGCAGCGGGCAATGTGGATGCTGGCATTGGTATCGGTGGGCGCTGGCAGCTATGGCGTTAGTTTGATATTGATGGGTGTGCGCTTAAAAGATTTATCCGCAAGAACAGGCGCTTAATATATCTATGGCGCCTTGAATCACGTTTAACCTTGTTTAATTGATCACAGAAACCCTCGCTAGGGCGGTTAATGGCTATTCACTGGCCCCTGCCTCCTCTATAATGCGGGCTTTTATTTTGCAGTTGTATTATGCAGTTTTTCCGCGCATTACATAATATTCGAACCTTTGAGCAAGGTTGTGTGTTGACCATTGGTAATTTTGATGGCGTTCACCTTGGGCATCAGCGTGTTTTGAATAAGTTAAAGGCTACGGCTCAAACCCTTGGTTTGCCTGCTGTGGTGATGGTATTTGAGCCTCAACCTAAAGAATGGTTTGATGCTCAAACCGCTCCCGCGCGGCTGAGCACCTTGGCTGAAAAAACACAATTGCTACAAGCTCAGGGTATTGATGCACTAGCGTGTATGGCGTTTAACAACCGTTTCCGTGGTTTAAGTGCGGAGCAATTTGTAAAGCAAGTGCTGGTTGACGGCTTAAACGTAAAAGCGATTATCATCGGCGATGACTTCCGTTTTGGCTGTGATCGCAGTGGCGACTTTACCTATTTACAAAAATGCGGTGAGCAATTTGGTTTTGAGGTGCAAGACACTCGCACGGTTGAAAACGAAGGGGCGCGTGTGAGCAGTACCCTTATTCGCCAAGCATTAAACGATGCTGACCTTGCTCAGGCTCAAGTTTTGTTGGGGCGCGAATTCAGTATTTCAGGGCGTGTGGCCCATGGGCAAAAATTAGCCCGCACCTTTGGTGTGCCTACGGCCAATGTTTTATTAAAACGTAATCAGACGCCACTTGTGGGTGTGTTTGCGGTAGAAGTATTTACCCCTGCGGGTAACTTTAATGGCGTGGCTAATATCGGCATGCGTCCAACAATAGGCGGTACCAAGCCTATTTTAGAGCCTCACTTATTCGGGTTTGCCGGTGATTTATATGGGCAACGAATTGAAGTGGTGTTCAAACAAAAAATACGAGATGAAAAACGCTTTAACGGATTAGATGAACTTAAAGCGGCCATTCTCAACGATATTCAATTGGCCAAGGCCTATTTTAACGAACAGTAAGAGCCAAAATGACCGACTATAAATCGACACTTAATCTTCCAGAAACTGATTTCCCAATGCGCGGAAACTTGGCGCAGCGCGAACCGGCCACTTTGAAAAAATGGCAAGAAATGGATTTATACAAAGCCATTCGTAACGCACGTTCTGGTCGTGAAAAATTCATTTTGCATGACGGCCCTCCGTACGCCAATGGTGATATTCACATTGGTCACTCGGTGAATAAAATCCTTAAAGACATTATCGTTAAATCTCAAACCTTAAGTGGCAAAGATGCCCCTTATGTACCGGGTTGGGATTGCCATGGTTTGCCAATCGAGCTAAACGTTGAAAAACAAATTGGTAAAGCAGGCGTGGCGGTGGATGCAAAAACCTTCCGTCAAAAATGCCGTGAATACGCACAAACCCAAGTAGATGGTCAACGTAATGACTTTAAACGTTTGATGGTGCTAGGTGATTGGGACAAGCCTTACCTAACCATGGATTTTAAATTCGAATCCAACATCATTCGCACACTTGGTCGCATCATTGATAATGGCCATTTGTTAAAAGGTGAAAAGCCCGTTAACTGGTGTATGGATTGTGGCTCAGCCTTAGCAGAAGCCGAAGTGGAATACCAAGATAAAAAATCGGTATCCATTGATGTGAAATTCGCGTTTCCAAACACAGCTGAATTATTAAGTAAATTTAAGTTAGAAAAAGACGCGGCTCAGTTCGCGTCTAAAACGGCTAGCATTGTTATTTGGACAACCACCCCTTGGACTCTGCCTGCGAACGAAGCGGTGTCGGTTCATCCGGAAATCGAATATGCACTAGTGTATTTAAAAGAAGCCGATGAAATAATCATCATTGCCACAGACTTAGTGCGTGATGCAATGGGCCGTTATGGTATCGACGCAGACGGTTATGAAACCATCGGTTTTGCTAAGGGTGCTGACTTTGGCTGGGTGAAAGACGAAACAGATACCGCTCCGTTTAGTGTTAAGCATCCGTTTATGCCTAGTGATGATGGTGCGGCTGAAAAATTTGTACCGATTATTACTGGCTTACATGTGACCGCTGACTCGGGTACCGGTTCTGTACATACCGCACCTTTCCATGGCGCAGACGATTACGTAATATCTAATAAATATGGCATCACATCAAAAGCTATGCTGGTCGATGCTGAAGGCCTGTTTATTAATAACGAAACGTTAAGCGCGTTAGAGCTTTCTGGTTTAAGCGTTGCAGATAAAGGCAACTTTAAAGTGCTGGGTATTTTGAATGAAAGAGGTGCGCTACTTAAGAAGCAAAACCTGACTCACAGTTATCCACATTGCTGGAGACATAAAAGTCCCATTATTTTCCGTGCAACGCCGCAGTGGTTTATTTCTATGAATCAAAATGGCTTATTAGAAAAAGCTATGTATGAAGTAGAGAACTCTGTTGATTGGCGTCCAAGTTGGGGTAAGGCTCGTATCGAAGGAATGATGAGCTCACGTCCTGACTGGTGTATTTCTCGTCAACGTACTTGGGGTGTACCGATCGCTTTATTTGTGAATAAAGTAACAGGTGAGCTGCACCCAAATACTAATGAGTTAATTGAACAAGTTGCGAAAAAAGTTGAAGTAAAAGGCATCGATGCCTGGTTCGACTTAGAACCAAGCGAATTACTTGGCAGTGAAGCGGATGACTACCAAAAAATCACTGACACATTAGATGTGTGGTTTGATTCAGGGGTGACGCATGCAGCTGTTCTTGAAACACACCCAGACTTACACGTGCCAGCGGATTTATATTTAGAAGGCTCAGACCAGCATCGTGGTTGGTTCCAGTCTTCTTTGCTGACAAGTGTTGGCGCCCGTGGCAAAGCACCATACAAAACGGTTTTAACTCACGGTTTTACCGTAGATGGTAATGGCAAAAAAATGTCCAAGTCATTGGGCAACGTGATGTCACCACAAGAAGTAGTGAATAAACTCGGAGCGGATATTCTACGTTTGTGGGTTGCGTCTACTGATTACACCAGTGAAATGACAGTAAGTGACCAGATCCTTAATCGTACGGCGGATTCGTATCGTCGTATCCGTAATACCGTACGTTTCTTACTGGCGAATATTAATGGCTTTGAGCCGAAGCAGCATATGTTAGCGGCCGATGAGTTATTGCCGCTTGATGCTTGGATTGTTGACCAAGCCAATAAGCTACAAGGTGAAATTCAAACCCATTACAACGAATATCAATTAATTAACATCTATCAAAAACTGCATCACTTTTGTGTAAATGAATTAGGTGGTTTTTATCTAGATGTAATTAAAGATCGTCAATACACCACCAAAGCGGACTCTGCGGCACGTCGTTCTGCGCAAACTGCGTTGTACCACGTAGCCGAAGCCATGATTCGTTGGATGGCACCTATTTTAAGCTTTACCGCTGAAGAAGCATGGGAGCAAATGCCTGCGCCAGTAAGCGGCAAGCGCGAAGACAGCGTGTTACTAGCTGAGTGGTATGGTGATTTATTTACGGCTAAAGATGACAAATTTGATGATGCTTTTTGGCGTCGCATCATGACGGTGAAAACCGAAGTGAACAAATTGCTAGAAAAAGCCCGTAACGAAAAAATCGTAGGGGCAAGTTTAGGCGCAGAAGTGACCTTGTATGTCGACGGTCAACTGGCACAAGACCTAGCTAGTTTAGGTGAAGAGTTACGCTTTGTGACCATTACTTCAACGGCGGATGTTAAAGCGTTTGATGCCAATGCTGGGCAAGCCACAGAGATCGAAGGTCTTCGTGTGTTAATAGCAGCAAGTCAATATGAGAAATGTGATCGCTGCTGGCATCACCGCGAAGATGTAGGTGCTAATAAAGAACATGAGCATCTATGTGGCCGTTGTGTTGTAAACGTGGCAGGTGACGGTGAACAAAGGTCTTTTGCCTAATGTTTAAAGAACTGATTCAACAGCAGTTTACGGGCTTGCAAGTGTCTCGTTTAAAATGGTTATGGTTGGCGGCGCTAACCATCATTTTAGATTTTGCGACCAAACAAATAGCTGAAAACCTTTTGGATTACGCACAGCCTGTGTACGTGTTGCCTGTGTTTGATTTTACCTTGCTATATAACAGGGGCGCCGCATTTAGTTTTTTAGCCAGTGAAAGTGGCTGGCAACGTTGGTTGTTTACCTTAATTGCTATTTCGGTAAGTGGCGTGCTGTGTATTTGGTTGATGAAGCTAAAGCAAAGTGAAAAATGGCTGGCGGCGGCCTTGTCGTTAGTTATAGGTGGGGCGCTAGGTAATTTGTATGATCGCATAGCGTATGGTCATGTGGTGGACTTTATTCATGTTCACTGGGGGGCTAGTTATTTCCCCGCTTTTAATATTGCAGACAGTGCTATTTCAATTGGTGCTGCCATGTTGCTAATTGACAGTTTGTTTTTACAAAAAAAACAAACGTCGAAATAATCCTCTTTAAAGTGAAGTAAACGTTATGCTTATTGCACAAGGTAAACAAGTTGAGCTCCATTTCGCACTAAAACTGGCTGATGGTCAGGTTGTGGATACTACTTTTGATCGTGGCCCTGCGATTTTAAAAGTAGGTGATGGTAATTTACCTGAGGGCTTTGAAGAGTTGATTATTGGTCTTGAGGCTGGAGATAAAAAAAGCTTTGTTGTGCCGCCTGAGAAAGCATTTGCACAGCCCAACCCAAATAATATTCAACATATGAAGCGCAGTGATTTTGCCGCCGACATGGATCTTGAAGAAGGCATGATTGTATCGTTTGCCGATGCGAATCAAGCTGAATTACCAGGTGTTATTAAACAGGTTGAAGATAATCTAGTTGTTGTGGATTTTAATCATCCGTTAGCAGGTAAAGAATTAACCTTTGATGTTGAAATTATTAACGTGAATGATGGCCAATAAAATGGATATTACGTTAGCGAACCCTCGTGGCTTTTGTGCAGGGGTTGATCGTGCGATTGATATCGTTAACCGCGCGCTAGATTTATTTGAGCCACCAATTTATGTGCGTCATGAAGGGGTGCACAATAAATTTGTGGTGGATAATCTAAGAGATCGCGGTGCAATTTTTGTGGATGAACTTCACGAAGTACCAGATGATTGCATTGTGATTTTTAGCGCGCACGGCGTATCAAAGGTAGTACAAGACGAAGCGAAAAGTCGTGGTTTAAAAGTATTTGATGCCACGTGTCCATTGGTGACAAAAGTCCATATGGAAGTGACCCGCTACGCGAAGAAAGGCAGTGAAGTTATTCTGATTGGTCATAAAGGTCACCCAGAAGTAGAAGGCACCATGGGTCAGTATGATCACAGTGCAGGTGGTGAAATTTATCTAGTTGAAGATGAAGAAGACGTTACTGCCCTTGAACCGCGTGACCCAAGTGCTCTGTCTTATGTAAGTCAAACCACCTTGTCCATGGATGACACCGCAAAAGTCATTAGAGCATTGCGTGCAAAATTTCCTAAAATTCACGGCCCTAAAACCGATGACATTTGTTATGCCACGCAAAACCGTCAAGACGCGGTAAAGGATTTAGCGACACAATCAGATTTAATCTTGGTGGTGGGCAGCCCAAACAGTTCTAACTCAAACCG
>JAWUYY010000071.1:0-54193 GCA_034110565.1 Bermanella sp.
CTTGATCATAATCAATTAACTCAGCACGGACTCCGCTTAGCTGAATTAGCCCTTCATCCGCGACTTAGTCATATGATTATCAAAGCCCATGAAAAAGAAATGGGGTATGAGGCCTGTATATTAGCCGCTATTTTAAGCGAAGGTGATCCTCTTAATTTTCAAGAACCCAATGCCGATTTAAGCTTGCGCTTGCAGTTATTTGAACGCGAAACCTTTCCAAGTTTTTTTGAAAACGCAAAAGTGAACCAGAAAAAAGCTCAGCGTATTCTCAAGCTTGCGAATAAATTCGCTAAAATGCTAAACATCAAAACGTGCCGTGTTTACAGTGAGCACTGCGGTATGTTGATCATGCTCGCCTACCCTGACCGAGTTGCACAAAAACGTGGCAATGGTTATCGCTTACGTAATGGCTTGGGGTGCCAACGCCACCATTTAGAAAATATATCCGCCAGAGAGTATTTGGCAATTGCGCATATCTCCCAGTCTCAACAACAAGGTCAGCATGCAAATAGTCTTATTCGCTTAGCTTGCGCGGTAACAAAAGAAGAAATAGAAACCCTATTTAATGATCAATTTAGCCGAATCGAAACGTTAAAGTTAAACCACAATCAGCAACTACAAAAAGTTACCCGCTTACAATTAGGCGAGCTAGTTCTTAAAGAAACCGTACAACCTGCTGAGAAAACTGAAAAAAATGCGTATTACTTACAAGAATTCACAACTAAAGGGCTGAGCTTTTTACCCCTTAAAGATGACCACCTAAAGACTCTTTTGCGTTTACAGCTGGCTCATAAAATATTGCCCAAACAATATCCCAGCTTTAACGAAAACGACCTCATTGCTGACCAAGAAAATTGGTTGGCGCCGTTTCTGGCTACCAACAAGTTAGAGGCTATTGATTACACTCAAGCGTTGCTTAGTCGCCTAGATTGGTCTGCACAACAATCATTGAATCAAGATTTTCCCCTGACTTATGAGCTTCCCACATCAAGACACGCCAGAATTGATTACAGTGAAGCACTACCTGTGGTGCGGGCAAAACTACAAGAATGCTTTGGGCTGGCACAATCTCCTACGATTGCTCGAGGTAACGTCACGCTAAACCTGCATTTACTCTCACCGGCCCAGCGTCCTCTCGCCATGACACAGGATCTGGCCTTCTTTTGGGAGCACGCCTACCCTGAGGTGAGAAAAGAAAACCGAGGTCGCTATGCGAAGCACCCTTGGCCTGAAGACCCATTTACCGCTGTAGCCAGTGGCGTGACGAAAAAGAGAATGTCAGAGCAATAAATAACATTTAAGAAAGTCTCATTAAAATTACGGTCTAAACTTACACAATTGATTGTCACTACTGGCATGGTGTTTAGAAGGCTATAAATAATGAAGTATCTAGGTGTTTTAATTGTCGTATCGGCCGTGCTTGTTTTAGGTTATTACTTTAAACAACCCACACTTATTAATGATTTATCCCCTGATACGGCAAAGCAAAGTCATTTACTGCAGCAAACTCAGCAAGCCACTCACACCAAAGATGCTCATGAACATGGCTCGTCTAAGCCCGCTGGGTCTGAAGCCTCTTCTAATGGAGATATCCCGGAAGGTAAAACGGGGAACCCTCATTTTGATCAGCTCACACCACAAATGCAGCAAGCAGTTAAAGACAGCTTGCTCTTGGAAGGGCCGATGAAAACGTATAAGCGTGCGGATGGCGCCATTGTGTTACCCGCTAATGGCCGTTTTACTCAAATGCCTGTGGCGGTTGAAATGCCAGACGGCAGCATACAAATACGCGAATACACGGTGACACCTGACGCTCAGCCAAAAAGCGCAAAGTAAAACAAACGTCCTAGATTTCTCATAACTCAAGCGTCTACTTAACCGAACGCTCATATCCAGAACAGCCTAAAAGCCTGTTCGGTTACAAAAAACTACATCTGGTTAATAATAAATTACGTCAATATCCGCCACGCTGCGTATGTTTAATAATGTGATTTGCATCACCTATTAAATGATTTGATAACTGGCAGGTAATGATGACTTGGTTCATAACGGTTTTTAGCATCGCGCTTGTGTTTAGCTCACAAGTGTTTGCAGCAGCTTGCCCTACCTCAAGTAGCACAACGACCGCAGGTAATGGTACTTGCGACGTTATTGGCAGCCAATCCACCATACAGTTGAATTTCAACTCTGGTTTTGACACTAGCAGCGCCATTGCTGCCATAGACGGCAATAATGGCACCACAGTCGGTGCACAACGCAAACTCTCTTTTATCAAGGCTGCCGAAATCATTGCTAGTCAGGTTGCCTCGACTCAAACCATTATCGTCGATGCCGATTTTTCTGCGCTTTCTTGTGATACAACCTCTGCCACCTTGGGCAGTGCCGGTTCGTCAAGTAACCTAGGTTATCCGTCATCACCACCTAGCGGTGTTATCGCTAATACTTTTTACCCAATCGGTTTGTTAAACGCCATTGCCGGCTCTGATGCAGATGGCGCTGTCAGCGATGTAACCGCACAATTCAACGCAAACATTGGTACAAGTGGTTGCCTACAAAGCAGTAACGGCTGGTACTACGGTTTTGCCACTCCAACTTCAAACTACATTGGTTTTACTACTGTTTTACTGCATGAAATTACTCATGGTCTAGGGTTCGCCAGTTTGACCAACGCATCCACTGGGGCGAAAGCTTCTAGTATTGATGACATCTTTTCTAACTTTTTATATTCCCTCGCCGACGGCGCTAATTGGTCAGTTGCCGGAGGTTTAACTAATGGCGAACGAGCCGCTTCTGCTGTCAGTACAACGGGTCTTCTTTGGACGGGTAGCAATACCAACACACAAGCACAAGGACAACTAACCGATGGCTTTAATGACGTTGATAGTGACGGCACCTTTGAAGCAGGTGACCGCATAGAAATGTATGCACCAAACCCTGTTGAAGGCGGTTCAAGCGTGAGCCACTTCAATACAGATGCCGCTCCTAATGAACTAATGGAGCCTCAATATACAGAAGGCCAATATACCTTGGGGTTAGCTGTTTATTTGTTAAAAGACATTGGCTGGTCAGTTACGCCTGTGTCGGGTAACAATGCTCCGGTTCTTAGTAATATTGGTAATCAATCTGCGCCTGCGAATTACAATTTAGTCGTCAATCTTTCTGCTAGCGATATTGAAGGCGACACATTGACATACTCCATTACGAATGACCCTGATAGCGTAGCGTCATTAAGTGGCAGCACATTAACTCTTAATAAATCGACGATTGGTACATCTAGTGTGACAGTTGAAGTAAGCGACGCCAGCAATACAGATAGTGAAGTGTTTAGCTTCACCACTTACCCTGAACCGAGTGTGGATATCAACAGCACCAGTTTAAACGCCGGTGATTCTATAAATATTGCAAACTCAAACACCAGCATTAATATCAGCTCAGTCAATAGCGCTTTTTCATCTTCACTTACCCTAGATGGTAGCAACGCTAACAGTCTTATTACCTCAAGTGGTAGCGTGCTGACAATAGGTATGCCTGCTAGTGGGCAATTTGCTGGGGAATATGTATTAACGTTCACCGATTCAAATACCGGTGATACTTATGACTTCACCTTGATACGCGACCCGCGCTTAACATTTTCAGCCACTAAACTGTTAGAAAATCACAATGAACAGACGCTGGATATTGAAGGTGGTGCAGCCGGTACCCTTTACACCTTAGCCAGTAGCGAAAGCGCATTAAGCTTCAGTGTTAATAATTCATCGGTTACTAATGTGAGCGCTAGTAATGACGCAGCCAGTTTTAATCGTGCACGGGTTTCACTTAACGTCAGCAACATAGTGAGCAGCACAGCAGTTGATGTATCCGCTAACAGCACCTATAACCCAGTCACATCAAACGGCATCACTTTAGAACCAAGCCGTACTCATGTTATCAACATTAAAGATGACTCCGGAAACCTTCTAAATAATGCCAACGCTGTATTAGATACCAGCAGCCTATCCGCTTATAACCTAACCAGTAGCTACCTATCTAATAGCTCAGGACAGGTCAGTATCGCACTACCAGACAATGCCATAAATTATTCCATTCAAGTAAGCTTAAGTGGTTATAGAAGCAGTAGCGCAACACTGACACCAGGAACCTTTGAACAAACAGTCTCCATGGTTGAGATCAACGACCCGTTTGAAATATCTGGCTCGGTTACTGCTATAGGAACATTGAGCTTCTCAAGTGAGTTACCTGCTATCACATTAGTATTGGCCGATAACAGTCAGATAAATTTAACCGCCTCGCAAACAAGTAATAGTAAGGTGGTATTCGATTATATTCACGACCTTGCAGACGGCGCCGTCTCATCGGTTAAAGTGACACATAGTTTAGGTACTGAAGTGACACAGAATCTCGTTTCTAGCAATTCTCAAGTCACCCTAAACATATTCATCGGGTCAAGTAGTGCCGTAACAACGGGTACGACTAAAAAGGTTGGATCAAGTGGCGGCAGCCTAGGCTTATGGTTATCGCTATTGTGCTTGGTTAGCTTAAGCCGTCGCTTAGGTATTAAACCCTCCCATTGATCAAGCCGCTGCTTTAGCTCCCCCATTTACATAAAAAACGCCTCAATTGAGGCGTTTTTTATTATTTTGAGACATCGACTATGTCCCTAAACAAGTATTCCCTTTAGACTTAAGCCATTGAATTAGGGTTAGTTTATGAAAGTCGTCGCTGTCAGTCTTATTGTTATTAGCTTATTAGCTTGGGCCTTTTGGTCTCCCACTGACGTGGCTGTAGTCGACCCTACGCCAATTGCTAAGCCTGTGGTCATAGACAACCGTGCTGCAATAACAACCACCCCTTCCTCTAAAGTAATCCCGCAAGTAAAAGAGCAAACTACCAGCGCTGTGATTCAAGATGATAAATCCCATTTAGATTATCTCTCACCAGAAATGAAGCAAGCTGTGAAAGATAAGCTATTTCATCATGGCCCTAAAACTATCACTAAAGACAGCCAAGGGCGGATTCGTTTGGATCATGCTGGCCGCTACGTCAATATGCCCGTAGCGGTTCGTAAAGCCGATGGCTCTATCGAAATAAAGGAATATTCCGTCGTCCCTGAAACACACACGGAAGTTACGAAATGAACATTAATTACTCCCCTTATTTTTTACTCGCGTCTCTTGCGTTTGGCCTATTTAGTCAAACAAGTTTAGGGGCAGCATGCCCAGCCAGTTCAGACAATATAGGGAATGTTACTTCCTGTATCGTGGACGGCAGCGCATCAGATATTAAATTGAATTTTATTTCTGGGTTTGATTCCTCCACGACTACAACACCACAAGGTGGCAACAACGGCACCACGATTGGAGAGCAGCGCCGACTCGCCTTTATAAAGGCCGCTGAAATTTTAGCTGAACAGATTGTGTCGACTCAGATGATTGAAGTCGATGCACAATTTAGTGCGCTAGAGTGCAGCTCAAACTCGGCAATATTGGGGAGTGCTGGCGCAACAAACAGCTTTGCTTATCAAGAAGGGATTGATGTCATCCCAGCTACTGCAATTAAAGATACATTTTATCCAGTAGCACTGGCTAATGCGTTAAGCAATAGCGATTTATTACCTGATGCCTCTGATATTCAAGCTAACTTCAATTCAAATCTAGGTATGTTTAATTGCTTGAGTGGTGGCGGTTGGTATTACGGCTTTGACGACAATACAAAACGTTCAACAGGGTTCTTAACTGTACTTTTACATGAAGTGACCCACGGCCTAGGCTTTACCTCATTAACAGATCCGGTTACAGGTAAAAAACCTGCTGATATGGATGATATTTTTTCTAACTTTTTATATATAAAAAGTGAAGCAAAAACATGGACAGAGTTAAGTACCTCTAATTCAGACAATATAAAACGTAAAAACTCTGCCGTAAGTGGTAGCAATTTATTTTGGAACGGACAAAATGCCAATGATCTTGCTATTGGGAAGCTAACGTCTGGCTTTTCCGATAACGATAGCAGCTTTGATTTTACCAGTGGCGATCGTATTCAAATGTATGCTCCGAACCCTCTCGAGCCAGGCAGTAGCGTTAGTCATTTTGATATCAGCGCTTCACCTAATGAATTAATGGAACCTAATCTTGCATTAAATGCTTGTGATATTGGTTTGGCTCTTGGCGTACTTGAAGATATAGGTTGGGCGGTTACCCTTCCCGATAATAATGATTTTTATCTAAATATTCACTGTCAACAAATTAAAAATGGTGAAACCTATATCAATGGGTTTGACGGCGACTCGATTAAAATCACTCCCGTTAGTGATACAGACTCATATACATATTCCCTAACATACGAAAGTGTCGATGCCAGCGACTTAATTCAGGAAACCGACAATGGTTTAATTATTAACACCAAAAGTAATGGTGAGTTTGCTGGGACGTATGAACTGACTGTGAGCAACAGTAGTGACCCTGATATCACCATCACCATCAACCGCCCTTTACGACTCATTTGGTCTAGTCATGCACTACTCAACAATGAAAAGTACACACTTAGAATTGAAGGCGGCGGCGCTAATAAAGTTTATGATCTCACTCAAAGCGAAACAGGTACGATTAACTTTTTAAACCTCAAAAATGAAAGCACCACATTTATCAGCGCTATAAATAGCCCATCCGAGTACAACCCTGCCTTACTCAATATTACCAGCAACACTGTCACCTCACCTTTAACGGTAGAAACCACCGTTTCATCACAAGATAATACTTATGATGACGTCAGTAGTACTGTCACTGTCTATCCTTCAATACTGCATTCGTTTACGGTCACAGACACATCGAACTCAGCTATTAGTAATGCAAATATTGTCATAGGCAATAGCTCGCTGATTGAAGAGGTGGGCATTGATAGAAGCCTCACGACTAATAGCACCGGTACGCAATCTCTATACTTACCTGATACCAGTAATATATTTTCAGTAAAAATCAGCAAAACAAACTACATCAGCCAAATCATTACTGTTGATTCGAGTAACACCTCACACAAAATTACTCTAGTGAGCAATCAACCGAGTGAAAACGTAACACAAACCACACCTAAGTTCGGATCCGGTGGCGGAGGCTCATTGCCAGTGTGGTTTATTGCGTTAAGTGGCTTATTTTTAATCAGACGCTCGCGCCCCTTGAGACACTAATGGGCATGCATTAGTATCGAGCACTGAAAAATAATAAATATAATCTGGGTGTCTCTTTGTTATTGCTATCTGGTTTTGCCTTAGGTGTTATGTCTGTTCTAGCCGTTGTTATTTGTCGAGACTACGGCCGATTAATCGTGGCAAAAATCTTTATCTTCATGCTATTTGCTGGCGCCTGTTTTCTGCTTGAGCCTCAGTTAAACGGCATATGGGCATTGTTCGCCGCCGACATATATACCATGGTGCCCGCGCTATTTTGGGCGCTGTGCCAATTGGCCTTCTCTCATAGACCCAGAGTCTTTTCTCTTATTGGTGGCATTGCTTTATATACAATTGTAGCCCCCATGATTGCTCGCCATTTTGTGGACTCCCATAACCCCCTATTAATGTCTTTTTTATGGACCTGGCCCTCTTATTTTGAGTACCTAATGATAGCTCTAGGTTTATGGACGGTGACTAGTAACTGGTCTGATGACTTAGTAGAGTCTCGCCGTCAATTACGTGGAGCGGTTCTGATTGGTGTGGGGATCAGCGTATTGCTGGTTGTGATTCCAGCCAACACTCATATTGTTGGCCGCTGGCTACCGTATTTATCCATTAATGTGATCACCTTGGTTTGTGCGTACTTTTTATTACATACCCAACAAGGTGAGTTGTTTGGTTTAGTTAAACCATCTCCTGTTATCGAAAAAACACCTAAACCCATCCAGAGCAACGTTACTGACCTGTATAATGAAGCCAACCAGTTAAACACACTCATGAACACGGGGTTTTATCGTACTGAGCACCTCACCTTAAAAGATCTTGCCTCAGAACTGGACTTGCCTGAATACAGAACCCGTAACCTGATTAATCAAACACTGGGATATCGAAATTTTAATGATTACATCAACCAACTGCGTATCCATGAAGCGGCCGAACGCTTAAAGAGTGAGCCTGATAGCCCCATTTTGAATATATCGCTCGATGTGGGCTATCGCACTCTAAGCTCATTTAACCGAGCATTTAAAGATATTAAGGGCATGTCCCCCACTGAATACCGCGTAAAGTGACACTCAAAATATTAAACCTTGTGTGCAAATACTTAAAAAAAGTCCATTTAAGGATTTTGCACAGTGCGCCAAAACCGTCAAATTCCCCTTCTTATCCCCTATAAATACTGGGCTTAAAGCTTTTGCATAGTGCTTTTAGCTTATTGCAAACTCATTTCAGTCGAGCTTTCTCAACCTGCCGAGTAGAGTAATCACACTAATAATAACAAATAACGTTGAGCGGGATGGACTGACTATGCAGTGTACTCACAACCAGCCAAATATGACGATTCACTTCCAACCTAAACACCTGTTTATCGTAGAAGAAATCAAGCAGATTTTAAAAACATCTCTGTCTGATCACCCTAACTTCGACATGATTGCCAATGCTTTTAACATCAGTGGTCGCACATTGCGCCGCCAGTTGTCTGAAGCGGGCACCAGCTTTCAAAAACTGCTCGATAATCAGCGTCGCCAATACGCCATTCACTGTCTTCAAAATACAGACATGAGCACAGAAGACATTGCAGAAGCCCTTGGCTTTAGTGACGTGGCTAATTTCCGTCATGCATTCAAAAAATGGGTCGGTTTGTCACCTGCCATGTACCGCCAGCAGTTTCAACATTCATTCAACACTATGAGCGCATAGAAATTTGAAAGGCCTATAAACGCAAAAAGCGACTCAAGTGAGTCGCTTTTTGCGTTCTTTTTAGTTTAAAAACTAAACGTTAATTTATAGAACGTCTAATAATTCAACTTCAAATATCAATGTAGTGTGTGGCGGAATCGCGCCTTGGCTACCTTGTGGGCCGTAAGCCAAATCACTAGGTACGTATAGACGCCATTTAGAGCCTTCTTTCATTAGTTGAAGTGCTTCAGTCCAACCAGCAATCACGCCGCCTACTGGAAACTCAGCAGGTTGGCCACGATCAACAGAGCTGTCGAATACGTTACCGTCAATGAACGTACCATGGTAATGAGTACGTACGGTAGATTCACGCGTAGGCTGAGCGCCTTCGCCTTCGGTAATTACTTCGTATTGCAAACCACTTTCTAGAGTGATCACGCCATCTTTTTTCGCGTTTTCGGCTAGGAAGTCTTCGCCTACTTGCTTCATTTGCTCAGCGGCTTTGGCTTGCTCTTCTTGCATTTTTTCTTGGATCACTTGATAGGCTTCTTCAATTTGTTCTTGAGAAAGCGGCATCTCAGCATTAACCATTGAGTCTTGAATGCCTTTAAGCACGCCATCAATAGCAAACCCTTCAAACTGGCTGCCCTTAAGTTGATCACCTACTTGGCGACCAATCAAATAACTAACTTTTTCAGCAGGTGTATCTAATTTCATAACATTTCCAAAAGCTCACCCCAAGGGTGAAAGTGAATTCGCCGCGCACTTTATCATATGCCGACATAAACTTCAGGCCCCAAGGCCCATCTAACCCATAATCAGCTTAATACCCACAATCAAGGTAATCACCTCATAAGCACGCTTAATCCAGCTTGAACCCATTTTGATGGCGAGGTGAGCCCCCACATATCCGCCCACTAGTGAACCTAATACTAGGGCCATCAACCAATCCCACTGTATATCGGCCATTAATCCCATGGTCAGTGCGCCACTGGCATTCCAAAACAAACCCACAGCGATCAAGGTGTGCCCCACAGCCTGCTTATAATTCAAGCCAAACCACTTCACCAGCCACATTGTGGCAAATAACCCAGTACCGGCTGATAACGCACCATTGGCAAAGCCAATCACCGCTAAGCCCAAGCCACCCAATACCCAGCCGATAGTGTGGCGATTCTTTTGACTAGGCTCTAAACCGAGTTTTGGCTTTAATAACGAATAAATACTTAAGGTCAGCGTCATGATACCCAGTGCCATCTCGGCACTGCGGTCATCCACACCAATGATCACATAAGCCCCTAAAATCACCCCAGGGATCCCGCTAGCCAGCATAAACAGGTTTAATCGCCAGCTAGTGTGGCCTTCTTTAACATTACGAATTGTGGCCCCAATCCCTAGGGCGACTGTGGCCACTTTATGGGTTGCCAACGCCACGGAAAACGGCAATCCTAGGAAGATCAGCACAGGTAATTGGATCAACCCAGCTCCGCCTCCAGCGAAAGCCGAAAAAATATTGGCCAAGGTACTGATCAAAAACAGTATAATCTGGTCTAACATTATTAATTCACTATTAAGGAGCTAATCAAACGCATGTCGTCTTATGCCCTGTATTACTACGATCAATGCCCATTTTGCCAAATGGTTCTACGCGAGATGCGTAACCTGCCGGTTCAAGTGGAGCTAAAAAACACATTAAAAGACCCGCAGAACCGCCAAGACCTTATTCAAGGCGGTGGTCGCTCGACTGTACCTTGCCTTCGCATTACCGATGAAAACGATCAAGCACAGTGGTTGTATGAGTCGCGAGACATCGTCCAGTATTTAAAAAACAAAGCTTGATGTTCGAAATAAAAAAACACGCTAAATTTAGCGTGTTTTTACTTTTTTATACCAATTTCTTTTGCTTTAACATTCGTTCGACAGTATCCACCACAGCTTGTGTGTGACTATCAATTTCTAAATTAATACCATCCCCTACTGCCACATTTTGATACGTCGTGACGCTTAATGTCTCAGGAATCAAATACACACAAAAACGATCATCTTTCACCTGAGCAATGGTTAAACTACAGCCGTTTAAGCCAATATAGCCCTTATCAAAAATATAGGGTTTAAAGGCGTCTTCTAATGCGAACCAAACGATGCAGTTGTTCTCAGGGCGTTCAACCTCAACTACCTTTACCACACCATGCACATGACCACTTAATTGGTGGCCACCAATATCATCACCAAATTTAGCGGCTCGCTCAACATTGACAAGTGTGCCTTCTTCTAGCGAATGCAGGTTAGTCAGGCTTAAGCTAGCCATCATGACATCAAAGCTCACTGCGCATTCATTAATACTGGTCACGGTCAAACATGTACCATTTAACGCCACACTAGCGCCTATGGTGAGTCCAGGAATCAGACGCTCAGGCAGAGTAAGCGTTAACGTCCAAAGACCTGTTTTCTTTTCAATGCGATCAATCTTGATCGCACATTGCACAATTCCTGTAAACATAGAATGGCCTCAAATTTAAATACGTTATTATGAACTATACTTAGCAAATTACATATTCGTAAGTATTCATGGACTAGAAGATAAGCGCCCAATGATACGGAAAACAAACGAAAAAAAAATAGGGTTGGTACTTTCAGGTGGCGGCGCTCGGGCTGCTTACCAAGTAGGCGTTCTCAAAGCCATTGCCCGCATATTACCTCAAGATCACCCCAACCCCTTTCATATTATTTGTGGCACCAGTGCTGGGGCCATAAATGCGGTAGCTCTTGCTAGTTACGCAAGCCATTATCGCCAAGGCATCAAACGTCTTGAACACATATGGAAAAACTTCAGCTGTGATCAGGTTTTTCACTGTGACTTCTTAAGCGTATTAAAATGGTCCACTACCTTCTTTTTAAATACGTTATTTGGTTATAAAGCAGGCACCCCTGTTTCCTTATTAAACAACGCCCCTTTGCGCCAACTGGTTAAAAAGATGATCATGTTTGAAAACATTCAAAAAGCCATCGATAACCAAGACTTACACGCCCTATCCGTCACGGCATCGGGTTATGCATCCGGTGAATCCGTGAGCTTTTTTCAAGGACACAAAAGCATCAAAAACTGGCAACGCTTACGACGCATCGGTTTACGCTCACGAGTTAACGCTGATCACTTATTGGCATCTTCTGCTATTCCTACGGTTTTCCCAGCGGTAAAAATCAATCGAGAGTACTTTGGGGACGGTGCCATTCGTCAGTTAGCACCCATTAGCCCAGCATTGCACCTAGGCGCTGATAAAATCCTCGTTATAGGGGTCAGTGGCCAAGCCCATAAACGCAAGCCCCGCGAACAAATGAAGCAGTACCCAAGCATGGCTAAGATCATGAACCACATGTTCAACGCTGCGTTCTTAGACAATATGGAAAGTGATGTAGAGCGCCTCACACGTATCAATAAGACCATAAACAAAATTCCTGAAAATATCTTGGAAAGCCAAAGCATTAAATTGCGCCCAGTGGAGATTCTTGAAATCAGCCCAAGTGAGTCCATCGATGATATGGCTGCACGACACGCCAGAGAGCTTCCAAAAAGTCTGCGCCTATTCCTCAAAGGCTCCGGCACTACACAAAAAAGTGGTGCGGGTGTCTTGAGTTACTTGTTATTTGAGAGAGGCTTTTGTCGTGATTTAATCCGTTGTGGCTATGATGACGCCATGAAACGCAAAGACGATATACTGAGCTTTTTTTGCGAACAAGAGGATGAACAAAAACAAGCTTAAGCCACAATATAACAAACCAATTGAGCTTACCTCTTAGCCACGCTACCATGGCAAAAAATAAAACTAATAATGATTATGCGCTTATTCTTAATTCTACTGACGTTCACCTCGAGTATGACCTGTGCATACCCTATTGCTCACTATGTGGGCTTCGGTACTGGCTACACATGGACCCAAGCGGACTTCAATGACAAGGTGCGCACACTGGGAGCATTTACAGAAACACCCAGCTACACAGATGTTTCCAGTGGTTCATTACCTTGGCACGGCTTTGTAGGCTTTCGTTTTCACCCTAATTACGGCATTGAGATAGGTTATCTCGATTACGGCAGCATTGAGTTCCGTAAAACTCTTACCACCTTTGATTCAAGCCAATCAAAAATCACAAATATCAGTCAGCGAGATGCCGACATCTCTACCCAAGGGTTTTATCTTCAACACGTTTTATCTTATCCGTTAAGTCCCTATTTTATTATTCAAGCGCGCGCAGGCATATTAGTGGGCAGCACTGAGTACTCTGAATTAGAAACCTTATCCACGACAAATGAAAACGACGAAACCCTAGTGGTGACGCAACCTAACAATAGTAATGATGGTTTTATCAAAGGCCAGCTCGCGCTGAGTGCCTTGTATAAATCATCTGAAAGCTGGTTTTGGCGCGTACAAGTGAATCAAATCGATATCGATCACAGCGGTGAAAGTGAATCATTCTCCCATTGGTTTACCAGTATTTCTTTGGAATACCAGTTGCAGGAATAGTTATGCATAGCAGCAGCAAATATATTTTATTCACACTGATCACACTCTTAAGTGGATGTGCATCAATGTTTAATGGCAGCCAACAACAAGTCAGTATTAAAACCCACCCTGATGCAGAAATTTATATTGATGATCGTTTTGCCGGAAATGGCTATACACAAAAAATGCTCAGCAGAGATGATTCTCATTTAATACGTGTTACGAAAGGAGAGTGTGAGCAGACCTACATAACCCAAGCAAGGTTTAATAAAACCAGCTTACTAGGGTTATTTTTAGATGTGGGGTTAATCAGTATTCCAGTGGACTTTATGACAGGTGCCGCGTGGAACATCTACCCCGACCGTTTCATCATGCAGCCAGAGTGCATGGGCGAAAACCTCTAAAAGCCAGCGATTAAGAAGTTTCTTTTTCTAATAATTTTCTTACTGGGCCGTAGGTTTTACGATAAATTTCGGTTGGCCCAAGTTCTTGTAAGGCTTCTAAGTGCGCCTTAGTCGGATAGCCTTTGTGCTTAGCCAAACCATAGCCTGGGTACAACTTATCTAGCTCGACCATATCATGATCACGTTGCACTTTTGCCAATACAGACGCCGCAGAAATAGCCCCGACTAAAGCATCACCTTTTACAATAGCGGTGCCGGCGCAAGACAAATCTTTTGGTAAACGATTACCATCGATTAAGGCGTGTTGTATTGTAATATTTAAACCATCAATCGCACGGCTCATAGCAAGCATGCGTGCATTAAGAATATTAATGTCATCAATTTCTTGCGCACTACAGCGGGCAATACAATATGCCAATGCTTTTTCCTTAATAATCGGAAATAACATTTCGCGCTTTTTTTCGCTTAATTTTTTTGAGTCATTCAATTCAGCAATAGGATTATTCGGATCAAGTACAACCGCAGCCGCCACTACATCGCCACACAGTGGACCAGCTCCCGCTTCATCGACCCCGCAATAAATCAAACTCTGATCAATTAGAACTTGTTCTTGCTCAATAATATCATTCATTTTGATTTCATTAGCTCTGTAATAGCGAGAGCCGCCGCCACATCTGCATCGCGTTTTAATAGTTGGTGCAGCTTTGTGAATTCGGCTTTTAAATGTGATGACGCATGTTCATTTTGTAAGAAATTCAACACCGCAATCGATAAATTTTCAGGGGTCGCCGCTTCTTGTAGAATTTCAGGCACCAGTTCTTTACCGGCTAATAGATTAGGCAAAGCCACAAACGGCTGCTTTAACATTTTACGTACAATGTAAGCTGTTAACGCTGATAACTTATAAGAAACCACCAGAGGCTTTTTAAACAGCATACCTTCTAAAGCAGCCGTGCCCGATGCCATTAAAATAGTGTCCGAACTAGCCATGGCTTCACGGCTTTGACCATGCAACAATTTAACAGACAAGCTTTCATGATCAGCTAACATATTGGTTAACTGTTTAAAGCGCTCTTCATTTGCTGCGGGCAATACAAATTTTACGTTAGGGATTTTTTGTTTTATTAGTTCAGCGGCTTGTAAAAACAGCTCACCTAAACGAGACACCTCTCCCTCACGCGAACCTGGCAGCAAGGCTACGATCGGCACATCATCACTCAAATCTAAATGAGCACGAGCCGCCTGAGTATCCGGTTCCATCTCAATGGCATCGGCCAAAGTATGACCCACGCATACAGCAGGCACACCATGCTTGTGATAAAAATCCACTTCAAACGGAAACAAACACAAAACTAAATCAACAGATTGTTTAATTTTAAACACGCGTTTTTCACGCCATGCCCACACACTAGGGCTAACGTAATGCACAGATTTAATATTTTTTTCTTTGAATTTTTGTTCAAGCTTTAAATTAAAATCAGGTGCATCAATACCAATAAACACGTCCGGTTTAATATCGACCAAAGTGCTGAATAATTGCTTACGAATCTTTAGAAGCTCGCGCAGACGGCCTAAAACTTCAAATAGACCCATGACCGATAAACGCTCCATGGGATATAAGGACTCAAACCCTTCAGCAATCATTTTAGGGCCTCCGATGCCAACAAATCGTGCATCGGGGTATTGTTGCTTTAATACTTTGACTAATCCTGCACCAAGAATATCCCCTGACGCTTCTCCTGCCACCATGGCAAAGCACAATGACATTAGCGGATGATACCTCGAGTAGACTGGTCGATGCTGTCAATAAACGCTTGAACCGCAGGCGACTCCTTTAACAGCTCAAGTAATTCAGGTCGAGCTTCATCTAAGGTCAACCCCTTACGATAAACGGTTTTATACGCATTACGCAGCACACGAATATCGTTTTTCTCAAAACCGCGACGCTTAAGACCTTCAACATTAATGCCATGAGGCTTAGCCGAGTTACCATTGGCCATAATATATGCAGGCACGTCTTTTAAGACAATGGAACCAGTACCACACATGCTGTGACTGCCAATTTTCACAAATTGGTGAACCTGAGAAGCCCCACCTAAAATGACGTAATTACCAATATGCACATGGCCAGCAATATTGGTGTCATTAGCAAAAATACCGTTATCTGCAATGATCACATCATGAGCAACATGCACATTCACCATAAATAAATTATGACTACCAATTTTGGTTACGCTGTTATCTTGAGTCGTACCACGATGTATGGTGCACGCTTCACGAAAAATATTATGGTCGCCAATTTCTAAACGGGTTGGCTCGCCATTAAATTTTTTATCTTGGCAGTCTTCACCAATGGTGCAAAACTGAAAAATTCGGTTGTGTTTACCAATACTAGTTGGTCCTTTAATCACAACGTGACTGCCAATCACCGTGCCTTCATCAATGGTGACATCTGGACCTATGGTGGTGAACGGCCCTACTTCTACGTTTTCTGCCAGCTTGGCGCTTGGGTCAACAATAGCGCGTGAATCAATCAAAATGTATTTCTCTTTCGGCACACATAATTTCCGCTTGGCAGGCTACTTTTCCATCTACCCAAGCTTCACATTCAAATCGCCAGATTCCACGTTTGTCACTGACATAACGTGCCTCCATTTCTAAACGATCTCCTGGCACTACCGGTTTTTTAAAGCGAGCCTTATCCACGCCCGCAAAATAATAAACCGTATTTTTGGCCTTTTCTTTTTCTATAGAATCTAGCCCCAATAATCCGGCTAGTTGCGCTAATGACTCTAAAATCAGAACCCCAGGCATAATCGGATGCTTGGGGAAATGACCATTAAAAAATGGCTCATTAATAGTGACATTTTTATAGCCCACTATGCGCTGCTTTTTATCCAGCTCTGTGACACGGTCAACCAACAAAAACGGATAACGATGAGGCAATAAATCCGTAATTTCTTTGTAATTCATTACCGCCATTGTCTTATTCCTGTATGGATTTCTCAATGAGTTTAATGCGTTTCGCCATTTCGTCCAACTGACGAAAACGAGCTGCACTTTTGCGCCACTGGGCTGTGGTAGACATAGCCGTACCAGAAGAGTAACTACCCGCTTCTGTAATGCTTTTTGTCACCAATGTCATAGCCGTTATATGCGTGCCATCTGCTAAATGCAAATGTCCGGCAACGCCTACGCCACCGGCTAATGTACAACCACTGCCAATTTTAGTGCTCCCGGCTATCATGCAGCCTGCTGCCATGGCTGTGTGAGCACCAATTTCGACATTGTGCGCAATTTGAATCTGGTTATCGAGCTTCACACCATCTTCAATAATAGTATCGCTCATAGCACCACGATCAATGGTGGTATTCGCACCAATCTCAACTTGATTGCCAATGAGCACCCCACCAATTTGGCAGATTTTTACCCATTGACCTTTCTGATTAGCAAAGCCAAAACCATCTGCCCCTATCACGGCCCCACTGTGAATGATGCAATCATCCCCAATGGCCACATCGTGGTAAATACTGACATTATTATGCAAGCGGGTATTAGCACCCACACGCGCATTCACTCCGACCACAGATCCAGAGCCAATCACCGCACCCGCTAACACGACTGCATGGTCTTCAATAACTACATTGGGTCCAATACTGACATTATGTCCGATCGTTGCGTTAGGGCTAATAACGGCGCTTGGGTGAATTTCACCACTGGCCTTAGGAAGAGTATTAAATAGTTGGGAAGCTTTTGCATAACCCAGATATGGGTTATCTAACACTAACGCAGGGCAGCAGCAATCAGCTGCCTGCTTAGGATGAACAATCACTGCACTTGCTTTTGTGTGCTGCAGTTGATCTTTGTACGCCATATTAGCAAGAAAGCTTAACTGGCCAGCTCCTGCTTGCCCTAGGGTCGCCAAACCATCAATGGTGATACTGTCATCACCATTGACTTGAGCACCTAGGAATTGCGCAATTTCACCAAGTGTGTACGACATAACTTACTTCGCAGCACTGGCTTCATTGAGCTTATTAAGCAGCTTTTTGGTTAAATCTAAATCTGGAGTTACATGAATAACCGCTTGGCCATTCAACACGATGTCGACCTTTTCAGTTTCAATCAGTGATTTTAAAATTTCTTGTAAACGAGGCAAGTTTGAACGGAAGAACTGCTGACGCCATTGTTGTTCTGCTTGCTGTAACTTATTTGCAAAGAATTTAAATTCACTTTGCTTTTCTTTGATTTCATTACGAATTTTTCGCTGCTCTTCATCGCTCATGATGGCACCGTCTTTTTTCAACTTCTCTTGGCCTTCCATCATTTCTTTTTCAAGCTGTTTAATTTTACCTAAGTCATCACCAAACTGATCTTCTACTTGTTTGAATGAGGCTTTAGCACCTTCAGACTGGAACAAAGCACGCTCCATATCGACTACAGCAATGCTGGTGCCAGCTGCCATGGCGCTAGAAGCCACAAAAAATAAACTTGCTACGGCAATTTTAGTCCACTTAAACATAATACTTCCTATTTGATCACTTATTATTGTAAAAAATCTGGCAAAGAAGACTGCTTGAAAACGCAGAGGTTTTCAAGCGTCACATTTAAAATACTTGCCCTAATGAGAATTCGAAACCTTCTGTTTCGTCTTCATCTTTGCTATTCAGCGAGCGAGCAAAGGTAAAGGTTAATGGGCCAATGGCCGTTACCCAAGTCAGGCTGACACCGGTGCCAAAGCGAATTTCATCGGCGTTAAAACCTTCTACACAGGATGGGTGGTCATTGCTACCGCTGGTACCATTGCCCTCAGTCAATATCAAGCACTCTGTATCGAACACATTACCAGCATCTAAAAAGATCACACTGCGCATGCTGCGCTGATCATCGACAAAAGGCAGCGGGAAAACTAATTCCATTGAGGCTTCTGCTAATAAATTCCCACCAAGGCTATTGTCGTCAGCATAATATGCAACGTCTTGTACACCATTGTTATCGCTATCAACTATAACCTCAGTTCCATCTGTGTTAGTCGTAGATTGTGGGTTAGCAATCGCACCGCGTGGCCCTAACGAGTTACTTGAGTAACCACGTACCGAGCCTACACCACCTGCGCGGAAGTTGCGGAAGAACGGCAGCTCTTCCGTATCACCGTAACCATCACCATAACCCAGCTCTGTACGAATACGGAAAGTCCAATCACCATTATTAGAGATAGGGAAATATTTCTGTGCATTATAGGTCACTCGATAATATTCCAATTCACTACCCGGTATGGTGGCCTCTACGGCTAAACTTTGTTTAGCTCCAGCGGTTGGGAATAAACCACGGTTTAAGGTTGTCCAGCTCCAGCTACTGCCCAGTGTGACTTCGACAAAGTCATCACCTTCATCGTCAATAAAGTCCAGAATCTCTTCTGCTATGAAAGAGTCTTGCGCTTCCATTAACGTACGACTGGCTTCAATACTGAATGATAAACGCTCACGACCACTAATCGGAAAACCAAATGTCGTGCGACCGCCGTAGGTATCCGTGTTGTAATCACTTAATGATAATTCAGAGAAATCGGTTTTGCTGTAAAATAAACCATAACCGCGGCTGATACCGTCAACCGTGTAGTACGGGTCTGTATAAGATAAGTTCAGACTAGAAACCGCATCGGTTTTATTCAATGAGGTACTCATTTTTTTACCCGTACCCATGAAGTTGTTTTGCGAAATACTGGTCCCTAAAATCATACCGTCGGCACTTGAGTAACCAATACTTAGATTTAAACTACCACTTGGTTGCTCTTCTACACTGTAATTAACATCGATTAAATCGTCAGCGCCCGGCACTTTAGGGGTTTCAACATTCACGCCCTTAAAGAAACCTAATTGCTCTAAACGACTTTTAGATTGCTCAATTAATTCTGTCGAGGCCCAGCCACCTTCCATCTGCACCATTTCACGACGCAATACTTCATCCATGGTAGATTCATTGCCAGTAAAATTAATACGACGCACATAAGTGCGCTTGCCTGGTTCAATGAAAAAAGTTAATTCAACTGTTTTGTCTTCATCATTAATTTTAGGCACGCCATTGACGCTAGCAAATGTAAAGCCCTCATTACCCAAACGTTTCGCAATTAAGTCTTGAGTATAAGTCACTTTTTGGCGGCTAAAGGTTTGCCCTTCATCCATAATCACTAGCTTGCGTAAAAGTTCTTCTTCAAGAATTAACTCACCCGCAAGGTTCACTTTATTCACTGTATACACATCACCTTCGTGAATGTTCACACTAATAAAAACATCTTCTTTATTGGGAGAAAGAGAAACTTGAGTGGACTCAACATTAAAACGAATAAAACCACGATCTAAATAGAATGAACGTAGGCGTTCTAAATCACCACCTAGTTTTTCACGAGAGTATTTATCATCACTTGAGTACCAAGACCAAAGGTTGGTCGGCTTAAGCTCAAATTGATTTAACAATTCTTGTTTTTCAAAGTTTTCATAACCAACAATATTAATATGACTAATTGAGGCTATTGAACCTTCATCGACATTAATGGTTAACGATACCCGGTTGCGCGGTAATTTTTTAACTTCTGTATTTATCTCTGCATCGTAACGACCTTGGCTCACATACTGGCGTTCAAGTTCTAATTCAAGGCGTTCAAGGGTTGAACGCTTAAACACGTAACCTTCTGCTAAGCCGGCTTGCTTTAAGCCTTCTTTTAATTGTTCAGTTTCAATTGCGCTATTGCCTTCGATTTCTAGGGCGGTAATCGTAGGCAGCTCCACTAGGTTAATAACCAGAATATTGCCGTCACGCATTAGTTCAATGTCGTTAAAGTAGCCCGTTGCAAACAAGCTACGAGACGCACTGGCTAATTTCATATTGTCGACTTTATCGCCAATATTGATAGGGAATGCGCCAAAGACACTACCGGCGCTGACCCGCTGTAGACCATCGACTCGAATATCTTTTACCGTAAAGGAGTCAGCTTGGGCGAACGTTGCGCCCAAAGCCAAAAGCAAGCTGATTAAGGTGAACTTCATGTTAATCCGAATTTATTGTTATCTTAAGCTGTCAGTGAAAAAGTACAGACCAGCAATTAAAGTTGAAAATTATATACGACTTATGTCATTAAATATGGCAATAAACATAACCATCATAAGCAGTGCCATGCCCAGTTTGACTCCCGCTAACTGAACTTTTTCCGAAACCGGTGAGCCTTTCACCGCTTCGATCACATAAAACAAGAAATGCCCGCCATCCAGTACGGGAATCGGTAATAAATTCACCACAGCCAACATCACACTAACGTAAGCCAGAAAGCCAATAAATGCTTCAAATCCAGCTTGTGCTGAAGCGTTGGCTACTTTAGCAATGGTGATGGGACCACTCAAGTTCTTAACCGATAATAAACCTTGAAGCATCTTGCCAATGGACTCTAAAGTCACAACTGACATGTCCCAAGTTTTATACGCGGCCTTACCTATGGATTCAAACACACCAAAACGATGAGTCGTTACAAAGCCTTCTGGTAACGCTGGCGATTGCACCATTGCACCAGCAAAGCCATAGCTTTCGCCTTGTTCATTGGTTTTAACCGCAGGGATCAAAGTAATGTCTTTATTCTGTCCATCACGAATGACCGTCAGGGCTAATGCTTTACCACCGTTGGCTTGAACAATTTCTAC
Organism: Bermanella sp.; assembly: GCA_034110565.1. Taxonomy (GTDB): domain Bacteria; phylum Pseudomonadota; class Gammaproteobacteria; order Pseudomonadales; family Oceanobacteraceae; genus Bermanella. The sequence continues at coordinate 21,431 of JAWUYY010000071.1, forward strand.
AAAGTCATACCACTGGGTCACCGGTTTATCATCAATACTAATAACTTGATCGCCACTTTTTAAACCTGCCTGCTGAGCCGGCATGTCGTCTTGCAGACCTGCTAATATCGCCGGTATTTGCGGTCGATAAGGGCTAATGCCTAATTCAACTAACGCGTTTGGCTCTTCTTTTGTACTTAACCAACGGCTTACTTCTAGGGTATGCGTTTGATTGCTGTCGGTAGTAAAAACGATTTCACCTGTATCCCCTAAGCGCTTCAATAATTGATAATGCACGTCTCGCCAGCTGCTCACCTCATCACCATCAACCTGAGTAATTTCTTGACCGCTACGTAAACCCGCTTCTGACGCTAAACTATCTGGTGTTGTTTCACCGATAATCGGCTTCACTTGCGTGATGCCCGTCATAAACATGATCCAGTAAGCAAAAATCGCAAACACGACATTCGCCGCAGGACCAGCTAATACCACAGCCATTCTCTGCCAAACTGTCTTACGGTTAAACGCTTGATCTAAAAGCTCAGGCGCAACCTCGCCTTCGCGCTCATCGAGCATCTTCACATAACCGCCTAAAGGAATCGCTGCTAATGCAAACTCACAGCCGTTCTTATCGGTACGGCTCCACAATACTTTGCCAAAGCCCACAGAAAAACGCAGCACTTTGACACCGCAGCGTCGGGCAACCCAATAATGACCGTATTCATGTACGGTTACTAAAATCCCCAAGGTGACAATCAGGGCTAACAAACTGTATATCGCACTCATGATTGTATTTTGTCCTCAACAAAGCGTCTCGCCCAAGTATCTGCTTGTAAAATAGCATCTAAACTATCAGCCGCTTCTAATGTGCATGCATTCAAAGTTTCATCAATCAGGCTTGAGATTGATGTAAAGGCAATTTGTTCCCGTAAAAACCCGGCAACAGCCACTTCATTTGCTGCATTTAAAATAGTGGCTGCCGTCCCACCCGCTTCAAACGCTTGGGAGGCTAAGTTTAGTGCAGGAAAAGAATGATGATCTGGCGCTTCAAAATTCAATTGCGCCACGTCAAATAAGTTAAGAGGTTTAACGCCTGAAGTAATACGCTCAGGCCAAGCCAACCCATAGGCTATGGGGGTTCGCATGTCTGGATTGCCCATCTGACAAATCACGGAACCATCTACATATTGTACCATTGAGTGAATAATCGACTCTGGATGAACCACTACTTCTATTTGCTTTGGCGTCACATTAAATAACCAGCACGCTTCGATTAACTCTAAACCTTTATTCATTAAGGTCGCGCTATCAACGGAAATTTTCTGTCCCATGGACCAATTAGGGTGTTTCACAGCCTGCTTAGGTGTAACACTCGATAACGCATCGAGATGCCATCCTCGAAAAGGGCCACCTGATGCCGTTAATAGAATTTTTTCAATTTGCTGCTGATAAGAAGGGTCTTGCCCGTAGCCTAAAGGTAAGGACTGAAAGATAGCATTATGTTCACTATCAATAGGCAATAGTTCGGCTTGGTTATCGCGCACGGCCTGCATAAATAACTGGCCGCTCATCACCAGTGCCTCTTTATTGGCCAATAACACCCGCTTACCTGCTTGGGCTGCGGCTAAGGTAGGCAATAACCCTGCAGCACCCACAATAGCGGCCATAACTTGATCCACTTCTGGATCTTTAGCTACATCAACCAAAGCTTCAACGCCACTGAGTACTTCGACCTGACTGCCGTGCTGCTTTAGAGAAGACGCTAACTGTTTAGCACAGACATCATCAAGCATCACCGCATATCTTGGTGAGTGCTCTAAACATTGTTGCAATAGGAGATCTACTTGGGTATTCGCACTTAAAGCAAACACCTGATAAAGGTCTTTATGACGAGCAAGCACGTCTAGAGTATTTTTACCGATGGAGCCTGTGGCTCCAAGTACGGTAATCATTTGCCTCATACCACTAGGTTCCAGCCAAATACACTCAGAGCTAGGGCAAACATGGGCAAGGCTGCTGTCATGCTATCAATACGATCCATCACACCACCATGACCAGGTAATAAATTACTGGAGTCTTTAATGCCACGGTGACGCTTCACCATGCTTTCAATTAAATCCCCCACTACTGATACAAATGTAATAGCAAGAGTCAGCACTACCAGCAACACCCACTGGCTACCACTTAGCGATAACCCCGTGTTATTTTCTAATACATAACCACCACCAAGAGCCATCAAGAAGGTGACTGCTAAGCCGCCGTAAACCCCTTCCCATGTTTTACCAGGGCTCACTGTCGGCGCTAATTTATGCTTACCAAAGGTACGACCGGCAAAATATGCACCCACATCCGCACCCCAAACCACAAACATGACATACATGATTAGGTAATCATTGAATGGATAGCTTTTAATTTGTACAAAACCGACCCACATTGGTAATAAAATAGCCAAGCCCATCAGTAGACGAACAACCTCACTACCCCATAGGTTTTTTAACTTAGGATGAAGCGCCACTAATATAAATGCGATTACCCACCAAGCGAACGCCATATAGAGCAAATCAACTTCTTGAACTAATCCTTCGAACTCAATTGCCCAAATTAGCCCTGCCACCATGCCTGCATAGGCAACGCGACCTACTTGCATTTTAACACCGGATAAATTCGCCCACTCCCAAGCACCAACAGTCACTATTGCAGCAATAAATAACTTAAACTGCCCTAGGGGTAAATAAAAAATCCCCCCAATCATGATTGGCGCTAATACCAGCGCGGTAAGAATACGTTGCTTTAGCACGTTTGATCATCCTTCAATTGTTCATCTGTACGCCCAAAGCGACGCGTTCGGCTATTATATTTTTCTATTGCCGACCAGAAGTTTGTTTCATCAAAATCAGGCCAAAGCACATCACTGAACACAAGCTCTGTGTATGCAAATTGCCATAACATGAAATTACTGATTCTTAATTCCCCACCTGTACGAATACATAAATCAGGCTCGGGAAAGTCATTTAAACACGTATAACCTGCAAATACTTCTGGGGTAATACTGTCTGCAGAGAGTTTGCCAGATAAAACATCTTTAGCAATGTTCTGTGCGGCATGAGAAATATCCCAGCGACCACCGTAATTAGCTGCCACGACCAAAGTGAGGCCAGTATTGTCTTTGGTTAAGTCTTGAGCGATTGAGATATGCTCTTGTAATACAGGAGAAAAACCCGTGACATCGCCAATAATAATCAGACGAATATTGTGTTCGTGCAGTTTTTTAACTTCTTTTTGCAGTGCATTCAAAAACAACTGCATTAATGCATTAACTTCTTTTTGTGGACGCTGCCAGTTCTCACTTGAAAAGGCGAACAAGGTGAGCACCTCGACCTCTAAGCGTGCAGCTTGCTCAATAGCAATCTTAACCGCTTTAACCCCAGCTTTGTGTCCAGCAACACCCGGTAGGTGGCGACGCTTAGCCCAGCGATTATTACCATCCATGACAATGGCAACGTGACGAGGGATTCTTTCAAATTTTGGTAACGTTGCTTGAGACATTCGCAAAACCTAATAATGAAACTGCGCCTTAAAAGGCGCAGTACCGCTTCATAAGACTCGGTTAAACCTGCATTAGGTCTTTTTCTTTAACCGCCAATAAGGACTCAACTTCAGCAATAAACTTATCCGTTAATTGCTGGATTTGGTCCTGGCCTTGGCGCTCTTCATCTTCACTGATTTCTTTTTCTTTCAGTAAATCCTTGATACTGCTGTTAGCATCACGGCGAATATTACGAATAGATACACGGCCTTTCTCGGCTTCTGCACGAGCTAGCTTAATGTAATCTTTACGTGTTTCTTCGGTTAGCGCAGGCATTGGCAAGCGAATGGTTTCACCAGAAGTAGATGGGTTTATACCTAGATCTGACTTCATAATGGCTTTTTCTATAACGGGTACTAGGTGTTTCTCCCAAGGAGTAACCGCTAGCGCACGACCGTCTTCAACGTTGATATTCGCAACTTGGGACAGCTGAGTCTGAGTGCCGTAATAATCGATGGTAATACCATCAAGAATCGCAGGACTAGCACGACCAGTACGTACTTTTTTAAATGCATCAATAAGTGCATTTAGGCTTTTCTGCATACGATCTTTAGCGTCTGCATTAATTTCATTCAACATTTTCTTTTTCTCCACACACAATCAATGTGCCATCACTTCCGCCTACCATGAGTTGAGCCATCATGCCGGGTGTTGCCATATTAAAGACACGTAATGGCATTTTGTGATCTCTCGCCAGACAAATCGCCGTGAGATCCATAACACCCAGTTGACGCTCTAATACTTCATCATACGTTAGGGTTTCATACTTAACAGCATCAGGATTTTTCTTCGGATCGGAATCATAAACGCCATCTACATTAGTGGCCTTTAATACAATATCCGCTTCGATTTCAATACCACGCAGACACGCTGCAGAATCGGTTGTAAAGAATGGGTTACCTGTACCTGCAGCGAAAATCACGACATCGCCACCATTTAAGTGTCGAATCGCTCGACGACGATCATAATGCTCGACAATACCACTCATTGGAATAGCTGACATAACACGAGAACGAATATTACTACGCTCAAGCGCATCACGCATAGCCAGAGCATTCATAACCGTTGCCAACATACCCATGTGATCACCGGTAACACGATCAAGACCAGCTTCGCTCAAGGCCGCGCCACGGAACAAATTACCGCCACCAATTACCAAACCAACTTGAACGCCAATTCCCACCAGCTGCCCAACTTCTAACGCCATGCGATCAAGCACTTTGGGGTCTATCCCAAAATTCTGCTCACCTTGAAGCGCTTCACCGCTTAACTTCAAAAGAATGCGTTTATATTTAGGGCTACGATTATCTGCCGGGGGCATAGGTCACCTCATGTATGCAATATTATAGTCACAGGCTTTTAGCATAAACCCTGACTTCTCACTGCAAAACCCCGGCTCTAGCTGAGTTATCATTACTAATACTCAGCCCAGTTTACCAGGGTTTCTCAAACAACCTTTACACAAATGCCGAGCAAGGAAAAAACCAAACTCGGCATTTTAAAGAGCCACGACGGCTCTATTAATTACTTAGCCTTTAAGCTGAGCAGCAACTTCTGCAGCGAAGTCAGTTTCGTCTTTTTCGATACCTTCGCCAACTTCGATACGGATAAAGCTAACCACTTCAGCGCCAGCTTCTTTCGCAAGTTTCGCGATAGTAATCTCAGGATTCTTAACGAAAGCTTGCTCTAGTAAGCTGTTTTCTTTGAGGAATTTTTGGATGCGACCACCCATCATTTTCTCAACGATTTCAGCAGGCTTACCTTCCATATCAGGCTGAGCTTTGATAATTTCTTTTTCAGAATTAACCACTTCTTCAGGCATATCAGATGGTGCTAATACGCGTGGGTTAACCGCTGTCACATGCATAGCGATGTCACGAGCTAATTCTTCAGTACCGCCTTTCAAAGACACAAGAGCTGCAATACGGTTATTAGAGTGAACATAACCTGCAACCAACTCGCCTTCAATTAATTCAGCACGACGAGGAGAGATATTTTCACCAATTTTCTGAACCAAAGCTTCACGCTCTGCTTCCAAAAGACCAGCTACTGCCGTGTTCTTCGCTTCGAATGCTACGCCAGCTACTAAGTTAGCGTATCCAAGGAAGTCATCATTTTTAGCAGCGAAATCTGTTTCAGAGTTAACTTCAACTAGGATTGCAGCAGAGTTATCAGCAGCTGTTTTAATTACAACCACACCTTCAGCTGCAGTACGACCAGCCTTCTTAGCCGCTTTAAGGCCAGAGTTTTTACGCATTTCTTCAATGGCGGCATCAATATCACCTTCAGCAGCTGAAAGTGCTTTTTTGCACTCCATCATGCCAAGGCCAGTGCGCTCACGTAATTCTTTAACTAATTTTGCAGATACAGCTGCCATAGTCGTCACCTAAATTCTTATCTAATCAAAATTTTTCAAAAAAAAGGGGGCTAGCCCCCTTTCTTATATTCACAGCTTAATATGAAAAATATTATTCAGCTGCTGGCGTTTTATCTGCTTTAGCCGCAGGTGCTTTCTCTGCTTTAGCAGGTGCAGCCGCTTTTTCAGCAGGAGCAGCTTCAGCTTTCTCTGCTTTAGCAGCAGGTGCAGCCGCCGCTTGACCAGCTTCAGTTTTACCTTCGATGCAGGCATCAGCAACAGCAGAAGTGAAGATTTCGATTGCGCGAATCGCATCATCGTTACCAGGAATAACGTAATCAACGCCATCTGGGTTGCTGTTAGTATCCACGATACCGATAACTGGGATACCTAGCTTGTTCGCTTCTTGGATAGCAATACGTTCGTGATCAACATCGATAACGAAAATTGCATCAGGTAAACCACCCATGTGCTTAATACCACCGATAGAACGCTCTAGCTTATCCATTTCACGGGTACGCATTAAAGCTTCTTTCTTAGTTAGCTGCTCAAAAGTACCGTCTTTCTTTTGTGCTTCAAGGTCAGCAAGACGCTTGATAGATTGACGAATAGTTTTGTAGTTGGTCAGCATACCGCCTAACCAGCGGTGAGCTACGAAAGGCATGTTTGCACGAGCAGCTTGCTCTAGGATAACCTTAGAAGCTGCACGTTTAGTACCTACGAAAAGTACTTGATTGTTCTTAGCAGTCATACCTTTAACAACGTTCAACGCTTCGTTGAATGCTGGCACTGTGTGCTCAAGGTTAATGATATGAATCTTGTTACGAGCGCCAAAAATGAATTTATTCATTTTTGGGTTCCAGTAACGAGTCTGGTGACCAAAGTGAACGCCTGCTTTTAGCAGCTCACGCATACTTACTTGTGCCATGATATATACCTTATTTTATAGGGTTAGGCCTCCACGTATCCCATTGTCCAATCTCAAGCCTTTTACAGCCAAGACACCCAGAACGATGTGTCGATACATGTGCGGATTATGTAAAATTTACACTCTTAAACAATACGATACTGCCAAGAGCGGGCGCTTTATACCATATTCTAGCCCCTATTGGGAAGATTTATTGGGAATTTAAAGCCAGTTTGAGTTGTGGTAGTTATTCATCTATCACATAAAAATGCGGTACAATAACCAGCTAAACCACTCAGAGTGAATATTTTCCCCATGGCTGTGACCATCAAAACTCCAGAAGAAATCGAAAAAATGCGTGTAGCCGGACGTCTAGCTGCCGAAGTACTGGAAATGATTGGCGAATACGTTAAGCCAGGTGTGACCACAGGTGAACTGGATCGCATTTGCCACGACTATATCGTTGACGTCCAAAAAGCGATCCCTGCCCCACTTAACTATGGCAACCCGCCGTTTCCTAAGTCTATTTGCACTTCAGTTAACCATGTTATTTGCCATGGTATTCCAACTTTTGACAAGGCCCTTAAAAAGGGTGACAGCGTCAACATCGATGTGACGGTTATTAAAGATGGCTACCACGGTGACACCAGCAAGATGTTTTTTGCAGGGGAGCCAAAACCTGCCGACAAACGTCTCGCTGAAGTCACCCAAGAATGTATGTATAAAGGCATGGCTTTAGTTAAGCCCGGCACCCAGCTTGGTGATATTGGCCATGTAATTCAACAGCATGCCGAATCCAACTACTACAGCGTTGTACGCGAATACTGTGGTCACGGTATTGGTAAGGGTTTCCATGAGGAACCACAAATCGTGCACTATGGTCGCCCAGGTACTGGCATGGCGATTAAAGAAGGCATGTGCTTCACAATTGAACCGATGATCAACCAAGGCAAGCCTCAAAGTAAGCTGCTGAGCGATCAATGGACGGTTATCACCAAAGACCGCAAACTAAGCGCTCAATGGGAACACACCTGTTTAGTCACCAAAGACGGCATAGAAGTACTCACTCGCCGTAAAGAAGAAGTGTTTCCTTGGGAGAAATAATCATGGACCAGGGGTTGCTTGCACGAATTTTCGACGAGGCATCGTTTAGCCAAGCTTTAACAGATGGCAAGCCCCCTATTCCACTTTTTAAAGGAGCCATCCGTCACAGCCAAGCTGTTATGGACGAACACTTTAGAGCCACCCTTGATGCCGTTACACTTGTCCATGCCCGCTCTTGGTTTATGGACCAATTACTCAAGCACGCTTGGTTACAGTTTTTTGACAACACCAATAACAGCATCGCCTTACTCGCAGTGGGTGGTTATGGTCGCGGCGAACTTCACCCTAAAAGTGACATTGATATTTTATTACTTAATAAAGATGAAGCAGCATTCAGTGCTAATAGCGACGCCATGCAAAGCTTCATCACCTTTATGTGGGATATCAAACTAGATGTGGGGCATGGTGTACGCACCATAGATGACTGCACAACCGAAGCCGCCAAAGATTTAACCATCGCTACTAACCTGATGGAAACTCGTACATTAATGGGCCCAGACTCATTACGCGAAACCATGCGAGACCTAACAGGCCCCAACAACATTTGGCCAAGCAACGAATTCTTTTTAGCCAAATGGCAAGAACAAGAAGAACGCCACGAAAAACACCACGACATTGATTACAACCTTGAGCCCAACATCAAAAAAGGCCAAGGCGGGTTACGTGACGTTCACACTATTGTCTGGGTATTAGAACGTCACTTTGGCAGCCACGAATTAGAAAACCTAACCAAACAAGGCATACTGACCGATTTCGAATACGGTATGTTACATCGCTGCCGTGATTTTCTTTGGCAAATTCGTTATGCCCTACATATGGTAACTGGCCGCGAAGAAGACCAGCTATTATTTGATTTTCAAAAAGAAATTGCCGAGATTCTCGGCTTCGACGATGACAGCGAACAACTGGGCGTCGAACAAATGATGCACCAGTATTATCGCTATAGCTTAGCGCTTAACGAATTAAATGACCTATTAATGCTGTTGTTTAAAGAGCTTATAATTGATAGCCAGCATGCAGCAAACATCGTCCCGATTAATGAATATTTCCAACGCAATAACGACTACCTAGAAATAAGACAAACTGACTTATTTACTCATACCCCTAACGCCATGCTAGAAGTATTTTATTATCTAGCCACCGACAGCAGCTTAAAAGGGGTTCGTGCTAACACCATTCGAGCGCTGCGTGATAGCCGCCACTTAATTGATGATGATTATCGCACCCATCCAGATAACGTGCGCACGTTTATGGCTATTATGCGCAGTAATGATCACGTCACCCGCGAACTAGAACGCATGCTTAATTACGGTATTCTTGGCCAATACATTCCCGAGTTCGGCGCCATCATTGGTCACATGCAGCACGATTTATTTCACAGTTACACAATCGACCAACATAGCCTGCGTGCCATTAAATTTATGCGTCGCCTACGTTTTGACGCAGAAAAAGAATTATTCCCTCTTGCTAGCAAATTAATCCACAATATTTCGAAAAAAGAAATCTTATACCTGGCCGCACTGCTTCATGATGTGGGTAAAGTCCTCCCAGGTGAGCATGAAATTACCGGTGCTGAAATAGCCGAAAATTTTTGTGCTCAACACGGCTTAAGCCAAAAAGATACCGACCTAGTTGTATGGCTTGTTCGCAACCACTTACTGTATTCTCAAACCGCGCAACGAGTTGACCTAGCTGACCCTGATGCCATTCATCACTTTGCGACACTACTAGGCGATCGTCGTCACCTCGATTATCTTTATATATTTAGTGCCGCCGATATTTATAGTACCAATAAGAAACTATGGACCAGTTGGCGCGCAGAACAAATGCGCACCCTTTACAGCGAAACATTGCACCTTATTCGCCGCGGTCTAGACACCCCAATTGATAAAGATGAATGGGTGCAAGAAACCCAACAAGCGGTAATCGAACGCCTAAGTGAATACGGCTACCAAGAAGAAGACGTCTTTGAAATGTGGGCCAACCCTGGTGACGAATACTTTCTACGGGAAAGTGTCGACACCCTAGTTTGGCATGCCCTTGCGTTGTTTAAACACAAAGACATTAACAAACCTCTAGTGCTCATTGGTGACACCAGTCATCAAGCCTTAGAAGGCGCGACACAAATTTTCATTCACATGAAAGATCAGCCTCATTTGTTTGCCGCCATGACCGCCGCATTGGATCAACTACATCTCAACATTCAAGATGCACGAATCATAACCTCGGCAAACAATAACGCACTGGATACCTATATCGTATTGGATGAAAACGGCAAGCCCATTAGCGAGCCATTACGCTTAGAAAAAATTCAGCGCACGCTTGAAGAAGCGTTATCGCACCCTGAAGAGTTTCCACAGCTAATACAACGTAGAACCTCACGCCAGTTGAAACAATTCGACTTTAAACCCATAGTCAACATGAGCAACGATCCTTTTAAAAAACGTAGTTTATTAGAAGTAATCGCACCTGACCGTCCAGGCTTACTGGCGCGCATGGGTCAACTATTCATGGAGTATGAAATATCGTTAGAAACTGCAAAAATCCTCACAGAAGGGGAAAAAATAGACGATATTTTTTATATTACCGATAAAAACGGCGACCCATTTAGTGACCCCGAGTTTTGCCATCGTTTACAGCATGCCGTTATCGAAGCATTAACCGAGCAAGTTGAACTGCAAGCGACAATCTAATTTAACTGCTTCGTTAAAAACAAAAAAACCAGCCCATATCAAGCTGGTTTTTTTATTTATTTCTATTGGATTAAGCAACCTTACTAGCTGGTACATCTGGTTTAGCATGACGCTCATGCAGAAATCGTAGCACGTCTGCACGATACTTATTATACATAGGGTCGTCAGCCAACTCTAAACGATGCCGCGGACGTGGTAAGTCAATATTTAATATTTCCCCTACGCCTGCAGCTGGGCCATTGGTCATCATCACAATACGATCACTCAGCAATACTGCTTCATCCACATCGTGGGTAATCATGACCACCGTATTTTTTAAGTTCCGCTGAATCTCCATCAATGAATCTTGTAAATGAGCTCGTGTTAATGCATCAAGCGCACCAAATGGCTCATCCATTAATAGAACCGTAGGCTCCATTGCCAAGGCACGGGCAATACCTACTCGCTGCTTCATACCACCAGATATTTCATCTGGTTTTTTATGTAGCGCATGGCTCATATGCACAAGTTCTAAATTATGTTCAATCCACTGCTTCATTTCGGCTTTGCTTTTTTTACCTTTAAATATTTGCTTAACCGCAATCTCTACATTTTCATACGCTGTTAACCATGGAAATAAAGAATGGTTTTGAAACACCACCGCGCGCTCAGGACCAGGCTCACTCACTTCTTTACCATCTAATACAATACCACCCTGGGTTGCCTGATATAAACCCGCAATGATATTAAGCACCGTTGACTTACCGCAACCTGAGTGACCAATAAGTGAAACAAATTCACCTTTTTTAATTTTCAAATTAACATTCTCAAGGGCTTTATAGTTACCGCTTGGAGTATCAAATTCCATCGTCACATGATCAATATTTAAATGTGCGCTCATAACAATCTCTCATTGAATTTAGATAACGTGCTTAACGAATAACCGCTGATTTATCCCAACTAAAATATTTCTGTAACTGCAGCATCATCCAATCCAGTAAAAACCCAATTAAACCGATTGTTAATACCGCTACCATAATACGACCTAATGAATTGGAACTGCCATTTTGGAATTCATCCCAAACAAATTTACCCAAACCAGGGTTTTGCGCCAACATTTCAGCTGCAATTAACACCATCCAACCCACACCTAAAGACATACGCATTCCAGTAAAAATCATAGGGATCGCCGATGGCAATACCACTTTAATGATTTTTGACCACCAACTTAAACGTAATACTTTCGCTACATTTAATAAATCCGGACTAATAGATGACACACCTACTGAAGTGTTAATTAATGTTGGCCACATACAGCATAAGGTCACAGTAATAGCCGATGTAATAAATGACTTATCAAGCATAGGGTCATCACTCACATACACAGCCGATACCACCATGGTCACAATTGGTAACCAAGCTAACGGCGAAACCGGTTTAAATATTTGAATAATCGGGTTCATAGCATTATTTAAGGTTTGACTTAGGCCAGTTAAAATACCCAACGGCACGGCGATTAATGTCGCTAAAATAAAGCCTGTAAATACAGTATATAAACTGGTAAGTATTTGCTGTGGGTAGGTCGTACGGCCACGATAATCACGCCATTTAACATTTGCATCAGGATTAATCGCTAATTTTTCTGCATTACGCTTTTCTTGACGTTCATAAAACTTTTTTTCTTTTACGCCCTCTGCACGATATTCTTGCCACAAGCCTTTTGCTTGCTCTAACACCTGCGAAGGTCCTGGCACTTGACCCAGTGACGTTACAACACTTTTTGCTGCGCTATCCCAAATACCTAGAAACACAACAAATGCTAAAACAGGCACGCCTAGTGTGCGCAGTAATATGTTTACTTGCTCACGGCGATTGTCTCCTTTGATGATTCGAACCCAGGGTGCAAACACCTTCAGGTCTTCCATTTTCGATACTACATTCATCTTATATCCCCTTACTTGATTAAGCGGCTACCTAGATAGCCGCCAAACAACTTAAACCTTATCTTTACCTTTCAAACCAATGTTGAACTTCTTGAGGTATGCATTCGGTTTTTTACCATCATAAGATACGTTATCGATAAACTCTTTTTGCTCTGGTTTAAAGCCATCTTCTTTATCAAAGTTAGGGAATTCAGATACACTCATCTTGCCTTCCGCAATCAACTCCTTTGCAGCCGTTGTATAAATATCTGGGCGGTATACTTTTTTCGCAATATCCATATACCAGCTATCAGGTTTGTATTCAGAGATTTGCCCCCAGCGACGCATTTGCGTTAGGTACCAGATAGCATCTGAGTAATAAGGGTAGGTGGCGTTGTGACGAAAAAAGACATTGAAATCAGGAATCTCACGTTTATCCCCTTTTTCATATTCGAACGTCCCTGTCATAGAATTTGCAATTACATCGTAATCTGCACCTACGTAATTTGATTGCGAAAGAATTTTTACCGCTTCAGGACGGTTAGCGTTGTTTTTATCATCTAACCATTTCGCCGCACGAATCATTCCTTTAACCACAGCAATATGTGTTTGAGGGTATTTATCCGCCCAAGCTTTGGATACACCGAATACTTTCTCTGGATTATTTTTCCAAATTTCATAATCGGTAATGACGGGAACACCAATATTTTTGAATACCGCTTGCTGGTTCCAAGGTTCACCAACACAGTAACCATCAATCGTACCGGCTTCCATGGTTGAAGGCATTTGTGGTGGCGGCGTCACCGACAACAAGGCATCTGCTTTCAATGTCCCGCTTGTATCACCTTTTTCAGGCGCATAGTAACCAGGGCTAATACCACCAGCCGCCAACCAATAACGTAATTCATAATTATGTGTAGACACTGGGAATACCATACCCATTTTAAAAGACTTACCTTCATCTTTATATTTTTCAATAACCGGTTTCAAGTAATCCGCTTTAATTGGGTGAACTGGCTTACCGCCTTCATGAGGAATGTGCTTTTTCATTTCATCCCACACTTTATTCGATACCGTAATGCCGTTACCGTTTAAGTCCATGGAGAAAGCGGTAATAATATGTGCCTGAGTACCAAAACCGATAGTCGCACCTAATGGCTGACCCGCCAGCATATGCGCACCGTCTAACTCACCAGTTATCACTCTATCTAATAATACTTTCCAATTTGCTTGGGCTTCTAATTCAACAAACAACCCTTCGTCTTCAAAAAAACCTTTTTCAACTGCAATCGCCAGCGGCGCCATATCGGTTAACTTAATGAAACCAAATTTTAATTCTTCTTTTTCTGGGTCACCTGCAAAAGCAGAGACACTTAATACACTTGCGGTAAGTCCGACCCCAAAGACCACACTTTTTACAGTGTGCTTGATAGCGTGCGATAACGTCATTGTGTTTTCCTTTTAAGTTTTAGCTTCAAATTACTTAATTTAGAAAATGAAACGATTGAATTGAAACGGCGCTCATTTAATTAATTTCTAATTTGTTATCTCAAGCTTTGTGCCAGAAAAACCCTTATCCTTTTTAAAATGTAATTTTTTTAATATTTGAAGATATTTTCATTATTTAAGTGCGTGATTTTTCTATTATTCTCACCTTTGCACTAATTTAGTGTCATAAAAACCTTAAAATAATCAGGCTAAGCGCCTCAGCAGTGCGACCTTGTTAAGATTTAAGGCCAAATATTATTTGACCAGCTGGTCAAACGAGCAGCAAAACGACCCAATACGATACACAAGCCTACCTACCCCCTAACCAAATTAGTGCGTACTACTTACTGTAACCAGCTGGATAGATTGAGCGTTAATAAGACTTAAAGTGCTTTTCCAGTACAAATTCGGCAAACCCTACTCTATAATTCGGCGCTTATTGAAATAGAGAGTCACCTATGAACCCGAACCTTGCCTTACTGCAGCCTTATCCCTTTGAGAAACTGAATAAGCTTAAAGCTGATGCCAAGGTAAGCTGTGAATTACCCCATATCGCCCTATCTATAGGTGAACCTAAGCATGAGAGTCCTGCGTTTGTGCTTAAAACCATGGCTGACAACTTAGATAAACTCGCTAATTATCCAACCACAAAGGGCTTACCAGAATTACGTCAAGCCATTAGTCAGTGGGCCTGTCAGCGTTTCTCTCTAAACGCATTAGACAGCGAAACACAAATACTGCCCGTAAATGGCACTCGCGAGGCTATCTTTGCCTTTACACAGGCCATGATAGAAGCCAAGCCAGATGCATTAGTGGTTAGCCCGAATCCGTTCTATCAAATTTATGAAGGTGCAACCTACCTTGCCGGCGCCAAGCCTCACTACCTACCCTGTTTAGAAGAGAATGGCTTTAACCCAGACTTTGATGCCGTACCTGCCAGCGTTTGGCAGAACACTCAAATTTTGTTTATTTGTAGCCCAGGCAACCCAACTGGTGCGGTAATTCAGCTCGATGAGCTGAAAAAGTTAATCGCCCTGTCGGATAAATATGATTTTCTAATTGCCAGTGATGAATGCTACAGCGAAATCTATATCGACAGCGTTGAGGCCCCTGTGGGTTTGCTACAAGCTTGCGCCGAACTTGGCCGTGATGATTACAAAAACTGTGTGGTCTTTCATAGTTTAAGTAAGCGTTCAAATTTACCAGGGTTACGCAGTGGTTTTGTGGCCGGTGATGCCAATGTACTGGGTGCGTTCTTTCAGTACCGTACTTACCATGGATCTGCCATGAGCATACCTAACCAGCTCGCTAGTATTGCGGCATGGAACGATGAAGAGCACGTAAAAGAAAACCGTCGTCAATACACACAAAAATTCAATGCCGTGCTAGATATCCTGTCACCAGTGCTGGATGTAAAACAAAGCGATGCCAGCTTCTACTTATGGGCCAACACGCCGATTAACGAAGAAGAATTTGCACAGCGTTTATTTGCTGAACAGCAAGTGACGGTGTTACCCGGTAGTTATTTATCTCGCACCATTGATGGCATCAACCCTGGTAGCAATCGTGTGCGTATGGCTCTGGTTGCAGAAGTAGAAGAGTGTATCGAAGCGGCAAAACGTATCCGCGCGCTCGTTGAAAGCTTATAATCCTAAAAATATAAAAAAAGCGACGCTATTATTAAAAATAGACGTCGCTTTTTTATTCACTCAGACCTACGGCTAAGTATTAATAAATTTTAATAGCACCCTTTCCAACTCTTCCATGGCAACTGGTTTCGAAATAAAATCATCCATTCCAGCAGCGATACACGTTTCTCTGTCATGCCCTGAAGCGTTAGCGGTCGCTGCAATAATCACCCCTTGGTAACCCAAGGTACGAATACGCTGAGTGGCTTCAATACCATCCATACTAGGCATTCTCATATCCATGAAGATCACATGGGTTTGCATGTTTTGTGCAATATGCTCAACCGCCTTAGCGCCACTATTAACCAAGTGAACATCATCACCACCAAGATCTAACAGCATGGACTCAAGCACCGTACAGTTCATGTCTATATCATCCACCACCAAAATTGAATAACCTTTCAGCGAAAGCTGATCTGTCACATCATCGCTAACATGCACCTCTTCGATCGACTCCGTTACTAATCGTCTAGGTAAGACAACCGAAAAACAACTACCTTTATCTGGTAAACTATTAACGTTTATATCACACGACATCTGTTTAATAATACCCAATGATATAGCTAACCCTAGGCCTGTGCCTTCCATATTTTTGGCGGAGTCACCTGCTACTTGGCTAAACCGAGTAAATAGTTTTTCAATATCATTAGGGTTAATACCAATGCCTGTGTCAGTTATCGAAATTTTAATATCTTTCTCATTCTCAACCACTAGTGACACATCTATTTCACCATGATCAGTAAATTTTATGGCATTAGATAGTAAGTTCATCAATACTTGTGACAAGCGATTTTCATCCGCATAAATATAAATAGGCTCATCTGGTAATGTCAGCTTTATTTTTACTGAGCTCTTTAATTTGGTTTCCATCATGCGGGTTAACTTAATCAGTTGTTGATTTATCGCATAAGGTTTTTCGATTAAATTAAGCTTCGTTTCTTCTAGTTTACTGAAATCCAATACATCATTAATTAGCACTAATAAAAGATTACCGGCCGTTGCAATATCATTGGCTTTTACTCGGTACGTTTCTGGTAATTTTGCTCGAGATAATAATTGAGCATTCCCTATCACACTATTTAATGGCGTGCGCAGCTCATGACTCATGGTGGCTAAAAACAAGGATTTACTGCGTGTCGAAGATTCTGCTGAAACTTTTAATAGATTAATTTCCTCTATGCGTTCTTGCTTATTCATAATTTCTTTTTGCAGCTCAAGTAGATGACCCGATGCAAGATTTGACATACCACGGGTGCATACCACAACTAAGATGGCAACAGCCAGCACATAAATGCATTGCACGTATAACCAACTTTCCGCTTGAATAATCGGCTCTGGCAACCAACCTTGGAATAAAGCAAAAATATTGAAAACAAATAATGAGAAGGTAAAGCAAAAAATAAGGTATAAACGTAAGCCCGAGAACAATAACGCCATTAATGTAAACGGCACCATCCATAGAACAGTGCTAGGCCCAGCAATCGAAAAGTTATTAAAGTCCACATAAAAAATCATGGCAATAGAAACTAACAACACATACCAAGAGATAAACATCAGCGCACTAACATAACGCATCAAAACAGTGACACCTATTAGCAGCGAAGCCAGTATCACAGTACCTATTCTACGAGCAGGAATATCCCCCTCCACTAAAGTCAGGCCAATCAGAATAAGCGCTCCCAGCCCACCTAGTACAGTAGAATACAGCCACAACACTTTGGCACGAAATGCATCATCACCGTTTAAAAAACGATCCGGTAAAACTTTTGTAAGAAATTGATCCAACGCAGATTGTGACGATTTAATGCTGTTTTGCTCCCGATCAATATTTTTAATAAACTGCCCATCCTTCAGTCTAGCCCATAATTACTAGCCTTAAACCCAAATGTAGCAAGAATGCATCCTAACCTTAAATTCTTTTATAGATAAGCCCTGTATAGCCAAAGCATTAAGTTAGGGCTGAATCTCCAGTCTATCTATGCTTTAATGCCGCCTTTTATTTTACGTGATCCCTATCATGAAGATTTACGGCATCAAAAACTGTGACACCATGAAAAAGGCCCTTAAGTGGTTAGATACTCAAGGTCAAGATTATGAATTTCACGACTACAAAAAGGCAGGCTTAAGCCCTGGTCTCGCTGATCAATTTATCGCCAATATCCCATTGGACACACTCATCAATAGACGCGGTACCACATACCGTCAGTTGAGTGATGCCATCAAGGCGAAAATTATCGAACAAGACATGGCCGCTGTAAAACAAGTGATGCTGGACAATCCATCTATTATTAAGCGCCCTGTGCTTGAAAAAGACGGCCAATATCTACTGGGCTTTAAAGCCGACGAATACGAAAAATTTGTATAACCCGCATTCATTAAAAACAGACCATAGGAACAATACGATGGCATTAGCATTTGCACTGGGCGTAGGCACCCAAAATACAAAAAACGAATGGCTTGAAGTGTTTTATCAAAAGCCCGTTTACCAACCAGCAGAAGACCTAGTCAACGCAGCCAAAACAGCCGGCTATACAGGTGGCAACCAAGCCATCGAATTAGACAGCGCCAAGCTAGCCGCCCTAGCGGAAAGCCTGCCCGCTGAGCAAGCTTCTCTGGCTAAAACCTTAAGCACCAGCAAACGTCCAACTGTGCTTGTGATTCTTGAGTCTGATGACCAAGCCGCCAGCACACCAGAAGTGTATTTAAAGCTGCAACTGATCTCGCATCGTTTCGTTAAGCCTCACGGCATCAACCTAGCCGGTATTTTTGGCCTATTGCCTAACGTCGCTTGGACCAACAAAGGTGCGATTGACCTAGCTGAGTTAGCCGATGCGCAACTTCAAGCACGTTTAAATGGTGAATTACTAGAAGTCACCAGCGTTGATAAATTCCCTAAAATGACCGACTACGTGGTACCAAGCGGTGTGCGTATCGCCGATACCTCTCGCGTACGCTTAGGCGCTTACGTAGGCGAAGGCACCACCATCATGCATGAAGGTTTCATTAACTTTAATGCCGGTACCGCTGGTACTTCTATGATCGAAGGTCGCATCTCTGCTGGAGTATTCGTTGGTGAAGGCTCTGACCTTGGTGGCGGCTGCTCAACTATGGGAACGCTTTCCGGTGGCGGTAATATCATTATCTCTGTGGGTAAAAACTCGTTGATTGGTGCCAACGCAGGTATTGGTATCCCACTGGGCGATCGTTGTACTGTTGAATCTGGTTTGTACATTACAGCCGGCACCAAGGTGCAAGTATTAGATGATCAAAAACAAATCGTTGAAGTGGTGAAAGCCCGCGATCTTGCAGGTAAACCTGACCTACTGTTCCGTCGCGACTCTATCAGCGGTGCCGTTCAATGTGTAACAAACAAAACCGCCATTGAACTGAATCACGAATTACACGCTAATAACTAATCTCGTTCAGTGTAAAAGACAAAAAAGGCCATAAATTATTTGTGGCCTTTTTTTGTCTATATATTCGTTAAAGACACCCACCTAAAACATGTGGAATCAGGCCAAGTTTGCCAATCGCCTCATATCTTGAAAAAAGTCTAATGGACTAATCGAATATAACCAAAGGTTTCTAAAAATAATGAGGCCCTGTATTTAGCCCTTTTTTCAAACATATTTAAGCCGATCACTCACTCCCATAAAATCACCACGCACCAAAAAGGCCCCATTATTCGTAAAAAAACGACGTTTTCATCATGCTTTCCCAAAACCTAAAACCGCACCTTATTTCCAACCTCCTTGTCTGGGATTAGAATCCACCCTATCTAATAATTACAACAATAAAGGATTCCATCTATGGAGCAGGATATTTTAGATAAACCTTTTCTACCTCTAGATCGACTACGCACTCTCAAGCCCTTCAGTGCTTATCATGTCATCATTAACAACGTATTAAAGATACTTGCAGTTAGAGTTATAATCACTTTTACCATCACCGAGCAAGTTTTGCGTCAGCTTAAAAAACGAGATGACGACTTATTACCTGACAAAACACAACAGGCCATAGCCGTATAATATGCGCAGTTTAATTACCCCACTTATCACAGGTTATTGGTCTAGTGAGCGTTACCTTGCTAAACACAATAAAAAAGCGGAAACACAATTAATCAAACACAAAAGACCTCGATACATCGAAGTCTTTGTCGCTCTTGATGACCCATATAGTTACATCTTATTGCAGCAGTTAGTGCAATTTAGCCGTGACTTCGCGTTGGATGTGGATATTCATCTTATCCATCATCGACAGCACGACATGTTTCCTGAGGAAGCCATGTGGTCAAAATGGGCTATTAAAGATGCCGCCCAATTAGCGAGTCTATACAAACTGTACTTGCCACCATACTACCCAAAGCAAACCAGTGTTCGTAATGCGCAAGCATATTGGGTAGAGCACCCACCTAAAAGTACAGCAGAGGCATTTGAAAGGTTCGAGCAAGTCTGGCTTGATAAAAGCATCCCAATTGCAAATAGCAATGCGCAACCTATGTTGCGTAAAAATGAGCAAAGACTCTATAAACTTGGCCACTACCTTGCTGCCAGCGTGTATTTTGCTGGTCAATGGTATTGGGGCGTTGATCGATTAGAGCATTTAGAAAAGCGTTTACTGGCGCTCAAATTTAATCCAACAGATTACCCTAGCCCTAAGTATGCCCGCACCTGGGAAACCTTTTGCGCGCAACCGGCTAATCTCATTCGAGATAAAAACACCCCTATTGAGTTGTTCTTTTCTATGCGCAGCCCATACAGCCACCTAGCCTTGAACCGTTGCCATGCATTGGCCAAGCACTATGGCGTCCCTCTTATTGTTAAGCCTGTTTTACCCATGTTAATGCGCAAGCTCAATGTGCCTAAAAACAAAACTCGCTACATCTTTTTTGATGCCCTGCGTGAAGGCAAAAAACTCAATATTCCATACGGTAAAGTAGCCGACCCTCTAGGCAAGGGAGTGGAAAACACCTACGCCCTTTGGCATTGGGCGGATCAACAAGGTAAGGGCAATGAATTTTTACTGGCTATTTCACACCTAGTGAATGCAGAAGGCGTCAGCGCAAATTTTAGCTCAGGCTTAAAACGAGCCTGCAAACAAGTGGGGCTAAGTTGGCGACAAGCAAAAAAAGCATTAGCATCACCAGCTTGGCGAGGCGTAGTTGAGCGCAATCTCAATGACTTATACACCATGGAGCTATGGGGCGTGCCCAGCATTCGCTACAAAGATACTCACGTATGGGGGCAAGATCGCATCTGGTGTATCGAATCCGCCATGCTTGCACCCTACTTCAACCACAAGACAAGAAACCTCTCAGACGTTTAATTGCTAAATTTCCCCGTGCATATATTAATTGGTTTTATATGAATGGGGAAAAAACAATAAATCCTTTTAATTCAATCACTTACAAACAAAGACTTCCTCAATCCTTTATGAGCTGCTATATAAGCATGAGGCAGCGGAACTCATCACATTTTCATCGACTAAAATAAGGCATAGTCGCTGCTTGGCTTTGCCTTTGGCTCTCATACTTCAAAAGGATTTTTGCATGTTCGTATCAAACCTCATTCCCGGCGAGCCCGTCTTGAGCTGGTTATTAGTGATTATCGCCGCCAATCTTATCTTGTATTTCATTCGTCACAGCGCCCATCAGCTCTTCGATAGCCTTACCTTGCTGGTGGTGCAAAACTTAAAAATGTTCAGCCACGCTCTTATCACTACCGCCCGTCACATGAGCCGACGTAACCGTGAAGTACTACTGGAGCATGGCAAGCAGCAAGCTGAGCGTGAGTTAGAGCGGCAGTTCATTCGCCTAGGTAATCTGGTAGAAAAAGACCTCGGCCGCTACCCCACGATTCAACGTAACATAGAGCAAAATATCTCCAGCATGGAGGATAAGCTCTCCCAAACCTCAGAAGTCCCTGCGCCATTGCCAGAATGGACAGAAGCGGTTGAATCCATCTCTCGCTTAAAAGACAGCACCAAAAACGACGCGGTTGTAGGCAAGTTATTACAGGCAATTTATGAAGCTTTCCATAAACAACAAGGTGAAGTACTCGGTACCTATCGCAAAGACATTGCCAAGCGTCATACCTTATTAAAAGCGGCCATGGGTCATTGGCGTCACCTATTACATAAAATTGAAAGCCTACATAGCCAATGGCACAACCTGAATGAACAAAGCAAAAAAGTCGATCTGCAAGTAGATCGCTTTGAAAACATGGTTAAAGGCACCGATAAAGCAGAGCGCTTATTACAAGCCAGTAACACTACACAATTTGTCATCTCAGTTATCGTCATGGTCATCGCCGGCTTTGGCGCGTTTGTTAATTACAATTTAATCGCCTTACCAATGTCAGAACTCATGCCGGCTACCACTCAAGTCGCTGGCTACAATGTTGCTGACATCGGTGCAGCCGTGATCATTATGCTAGAGCTCACCGTTGGTTTGTTCTTTATGGAGGCCATTGGCATTACTCGTTTGTTTCCTGTGATTCATTTCATGGAAGACAAAAAGCGCATTATTTGGGCATGGGTATGCATAGTATTCCTACTGGCCTTATGTAGCGTTGAAGCGGGTCTAGCCTACATGCGTGAAACAATGGTGGCTGACAAAGCCCTACTCACCAGCTTTTTAGTGGGGGGTGAGGAAGCGGCGACGGCATCGGCCAACGCAGCGCACAGCAATATCCCTATGATCGGACAAATGACACTCGGCTTTGTACTGCCTTTAATCTTAATGTTCGTAGCGATTCCGTTTGAATCGTTTATCCATACTGGCCGCCATGTATTGGGCAATGTTGTTGTACACCTTTGTATTTTTGCCAGCTCCATTACACGCAGCTTAGCGGTTTTCATGAAGCAATTTAACAACAGCATTAAACATGTCTACGACATATTATGTTTTGCTCCGCTTTGGGTAGAACACATGATTGAAAGTAAGCCTGTTTCAAACAAGAAAATGAATGCTGAAAAAGACAGACAAGCACTAGAAGATGCCAACGAACAAGCCCTGCTTGAATCCGATGGAAACCCTAGTCGCAATAAATCGAAAAAAGAAGCCTAAACATGACCCAGTCAATCAAGCTTATTTCACTATTAATAGGGGCGCTTTTTCTACTAAGCGCCTGCACACAGCAAAAGCCCACTACAGGCTTATACTTGCTGTTAGACACCTCCGGCACTTATACAAAAGAGCTAAAAAAGGCGCAGCAAATTATCAGTTATTATTTAGCGCAACTCGAACCTGGCGACAGCTTTGTTGTCGCGCGTATTGATAGTGGCAGTTTTTCAGAAACCGACATTATCGCCAAAGTCACCTTTGACCATCGCCCAAGTCGCGCCAATGAACAAAAGCGCATATTTAGTGCCACTATTTCTAAGTTTATCGAAACCGTGCAAAGTAGCGCCTACACCGACATCAGCGGTGGCCTGCTTTTAGCGAAAGAATACTTAAACGAAATAGGCAGCGATAAAAAATACATCATGGTCTTTTCAGACATGCAAGAAGAGCTGCCAAAAGGTTACAAACGTGATTTTGAATTAAACCTACCCGGTTATGAAGTTATCGCACTTAATGTCACTAAATTACGCAGCGACAACCAAGACCCCGCCCAATACATGCAGCGCCTAAAAGACTGGCAACAAAGGGTTGAACAAAGCGGGGGGACATGGCGCATGATTAACGACCTTGAACGAGAAGAGTCACTGGCTCTTTAACGCCCCTACCATACGGCGGCCAAAATGTTCATGCACATGGCCGCTATTCGCGCTAAGATGTTTTTTATTTAAATTAAGCATCATTCATGAAAATACTGGTTGTTGAAGATAACTTAGAAATCGCACAAAACATCTGCGATTACTTGCAACTGCAAAACCATATAGTCGATTGCACACAAAATGGCTTACACGCCTTAGAGTTACTTCAAAAAAATACCTTCGATGCTATTATTCTCGACATCATGCTACCCGGCATGGATGGCCTCGCAGTGTGCCAAACCTTACGTCACAAACTTCACCTTAACACCCCAGTAATTATGCTCACCGCACGTGACAGCCTAAACGATAAGCTCACAGGCTTTGAAGTGGGCGCAGATGATTATCTTGTAAAGCCATTTGCACTCGCTGAGTTGTCTGTACGTTTACAAGCCCTGCAAAGACGTTTCGTAAGCCAACATAACAGTGAACTCAAAGTAGCCGACCTCAGCTTTAACCTCGATACCCTTGAAGTCAAACGTCAACAGCACAGCATTAAGCTCAACCCATCTTGCTTAAAACTACTGACACTGCTCATGCAGCAATCCCCAAATGTGGTAAAAAAAGCCAGTCTAGAGCAAGCACTGTGGCAAGATGATCTGCCCGATAAAAATATTTTAAAAATTCACATGCACACCTTACGCAGCCAAATTGACAAACCCTTTGATGTGGCATTGATTGAAACCATTCATGGCGTAGGCTATCGCATTGGAAAACCAAAAGATGATTGAACTTTCACTCGCTCAACGTATTCGCTACTCACTCATATTAGTCAGCACACTATCGGCTTTATTATTCAGCGCCATCGCCCATTTGTTTATTGAAGACTTTGAAGACAACACCTTAAAAGTGCACCTTCGCAACGACCTACTGCATTACATTCAGCAGTATAAAAATAGCGATGGCACCATCAAAATACACATGAACGATGCCTATTTTGTAAAGTACACCATAGGTCAAAACCAAGATGTTGATGAAGAGCTCAAAGACTTCAGCCAAGGCGAGCATGAAGTCATTCGCCCTTATGGTGAAGATATTGTGTTTGTAAAAGATATAGACCAAAGCCGCTACATAATGTTGAGTAAACAAGAAGGGTTTGAAAAATTTGAAAGCGTGTCCAGCATGACATTGATCATCGCGACGCTATCAATATTACTGTTATCGTTACTTGTATCGTCATTGCTAAGTAAGCGTATTTTAAGACCCATCACCCACTTAACTCAAACCTTAAAAGCTAAAAATGAAAACCAGCTTGATCACCAAGCGCTGGATATGGTTCAGCAACATGACGAAGTGGGCTTTTTAATCCAAAGCTTTAATCAATACTTAAACAAAATCACCCAACTGTTAAAGCGAGAGCAACTTTTCACCAGCGATATTAGCCACGAATTACGCACCCCACTTATGATTATAAAAAGTTCAGTAGAACTGCTTAACAGTCAGCCAGACCCAGCCAAACAAGGGGATTTACTCGTCAAAATAGATTCATCGGTTAATGAGATTCAAGAACTCATTGATACCTTTTTATCCTTAGCACGAGAAAAAAACCAACATCAGTCCAATCTACTCACAGAAAAAATCGACACCATTTTGCTCAAACGTTTAGAGTATTGGCAAGCCTATGCCAGCAGCCAGAATGTCACCATCACGCCTTATATTGATACGCAAATCCATAAAATGTGTTCTGTTCCGCTGTTTAGCACAATCATCAGTAATTTAATTAAAAACGCATTACTGCATAGCAACAGTAAAAAGATAGACATCTATCTAAACGATCACAGTATTAAGGTGCAGGATCATGGGCCTAAAATAAATGACGACCTAAAAGCTGTGCTCTTTGATGCCTACCAAAAAGGTGACCCGCTCTCTAGCGGTCTTGGTCTTGGTTTATCTATCATTAAGCGAATTTGTGAGCACCAACACTGGCAAGTACGTTATGAATACGATGAAACCCAAGGCAGTGCCTTTATTATTGAATTTAATTAACGATTTAACCTTTTTTTAACCTTTCTTAGACCCGCTGTTAACCTACCCAAACGTAACCTGAATATAACTTATATTTAGGTTACTAAAATGACGCTTAAACCCTTTATAAATTCGAACTCCCGCATGATGCTGATCATCTACATGTTTCTGCCTGTATTGGCATTGTTCATGTTGCTACGTATCGGTTTAACCCTATGGCATGTACAAGACCTAGAACTAGGTCTTATTAATTTAAGTGATATATTATTCAAAGGCCTTATTTACGACTTAAGTTTCTACGCATACGCCTGTCTTCCCTTTTTATTGTATTGCTGGCTGGTACCACAAACCTTGTGGCAGCAAACTTGGCATAAGTGGTTTGTGCATGCCTTTGCTTTTTTAAGTTTATATGGTTTAGGCTTTATCATTCTGGCTGAGATGACATTTTGGCAAGAGTTCAGCGTACGTTTTAATTTTATCTCAGTTGATTACCTTGTTTACCGTCGAGAAGTGACCGATAACATAAATGAGTCATACCCTATTTTGGCCATGGTATTAGGTATTCTGCCATTAGCGGGTATTTTATACTTATGGATGAGCAAATACTTAAACAAAGCCCTAAACAGCCAGCAGGCGTTTTTATCCCGCAGCCAGTTTAGCGCCGTATTTTTAATTTTTCCTTTACTCAGCTTCACCTTAATTAGCCAAAACCTGCGTGAAAATGAAAACAACGTGTACCAAAGAGAAATCGCCAGTAATGGGCCGTTTCAATTCTTTGCAGCCTTTCGCAATAATCAATTAGATTTTAATCAGTTCTATCACACCCTGCCTGACGCACAAGCATCGGCTATTTTGCGTGCAACGGTAA
Source organism: Bermanella sp. (assembly GCA_034110565.1). Taxonomy (GTDB): domain Bacteria; phylum Pseudomonadota; class Gammaproteobacteria; order Pseudomonadales; family Oceanobacteraceae; genus Bermanella. The sequence continues at coordinate 47,721 of JAWUYY010000071.1, forward strand.
AAGAAGATAACGCTGAATTTATCTCTGACGATTTATATTCCATTGGCCGAATTATTCATAACGCAAAACCCGAAAAACACCACAACGTGGTTTTAATTTCAGTAGAAAGTTTAAGCGCCAATTACCTTAGTGAATTTGGTAACCAAGATAGCATTACACCTAACTTAGATGAGCTAGCAAAGAACAGTTTATTCTTTAAAAACCTCTATGCCACAGGCACCCGCACAGCACGAGGCTTGGAAGCCATCACCCTGTCTATTCCACCCACCCCTGGACGCTCTATTGTCAAGCGAATTGGTCGTGAAGGCGGCATGTGGTCTATGGGTAATGTGTTCAAAAGCAAGGGTTATGAGGTTCGCTATTTATACGGTGGGCGTGGTTACTTTGATAATATGAATGCGTTTTTCTCTGGCAACGGTTATGAGATTACCGACCAGAGCTCTATCGACAACGCCGACATCCATTTTGAAAATGCGTGGGGTGTATCCGATGGTGACTTGTACCAACAAACCATTAAGCAAGCCAACTTAAGCCAACAGCAAGGTACACCGTTCTTTTATCATGTCATGACCACATCAAACCATCGCCCTTATACCTACCCAGATAACGCAATTGATATTCCATCAGGTACAGGTCGTAACGGCGCAGTAAAATACACAGACTTTGCCATAGGTGAGTTTTTCAAACAGGCGCGCAAACAAGATTGGTTTGATAACACTATTTTTGTCATCGTCGCTGACCATTGTGCAAGCAGTGCGCGTAAAACTGACTTACCCGTAGAGCGCTATCACATTCCTATGTGGGTTTACGCGCCGGGCCTAGTGGAAACAAAAAGTGTCGAGACACTAGCCAGCCAAATTGATATCGCCCCTACACTTATGGGCATATTGAACATGAGCTACGAGTCTTGGTCATTTGGTAAAGATATTTTAAACATGCAACAAAATGATCAAAGAGTATTAATCGGCACTTATCAAAAGTTGGGTTATTTAAAGAAAGATGAATTGATAATTTTAAGCCCAGGCAAAAAAGTAACGAAACATATGTTAAGTCATGACGATAACTCAACAGACGAGCCAATGAACACACAAGCACTTGATGAAGCCAGCCTAAAAGCCATCGCTTATTACCAAGGGGCTGATTACATCTATAAAAATGGCTTAAACAAATGGCAATCACCGTTTAAACCCGTTGCACTTAGCCAAGCCCCATAACCAGTAAGGCTACAGAATAAATATTTGCATAAAAAAAGGGCTATCACTTTCGTGATAGCCCTTTTTTATTACACGTTTTCGTTTATTTTTTTGCTCTCGTTTTCATATACACAGCGTGGCTACCCGCTAACACCATGCGTAATTCAATATTCAATTTACGCACTAAATTTTTGCGATCGTCTTCGCTCATATCCAGCGACATCACACCTTGGCTAAACACCAACATCACCATCATTTCGGCCACTTCTGGAATATTAGCGAGGGGTTGACGCTCCATTTGCCCAGGCGAACTTAAATCATCGGTAAGCTCTTCAGCAAAGCGACGTGTTTCACGGGCAATGGATTCACGAAACTGCTTAGGGCCTGAGGCCATGTCGGAATTTAATAAACGAACTAAATTAGGGTAGTTCTCAACAAACTCCATAAAGGTTTCAACCGACGTGCTCACGACCGAACCTTTTACTTTCACACGATGACGGGCTTGGCGCATAATTTGACGCAGAATCAAACTTACTTGATCTACCAATGCCAAACCAAGATCTTCCATATCCACAAAGTGGCGATAAAAAGTAGCCGGCGCAATACCGGCACAGCGAGTCACTTCACGTAAGCTTAACGCCGGAAAACCCTTGTCTTTACTTAATTCTAAAGCAGCATCAATGATGGATTGGCGGGTTCTTAATTTTTGTTCAGCACGAGTGCTCATGGGCTTAGCCTTCTAGTAATGACGCTATTGTAACCAGATCGCAATAAAGCGCAAAAGCTTGTGCCTATAATAGTGCATTGATGTGGACTCCCATCCACGGACTGCGTCCTATGGGAGTGACGGATAGTTTGAGCCTTTCCCCTACGCCTCCCTTCCCGCCACACCGTCTTTCCCACTGCACCGTCTTTCCCGCGAAGGCGGGAATCTAATCCAAAGCTGTGATTACCCTAAAATCACAGAGAACAGCAACACGACTGATGTGGACTTCCATCCACGGACTGCGCCCTATGGGAGTGACGGATAGTTTGAGCCTTTCCCCTACGCCGTCTTTCCCGCGAAGGCGGGAATCTAATCCAAAGCTGTGATTACCCTAAACAGCAACACTGCTGATGTGGACTCCCATCCACGGACTGCGTCCTATGGGAGTGACGGGTAGTTTGAGTCTTTTGCCAACGCCGCCTTTCCCGCTGCACCGTCTTTCCCGCGAAGGCGGGAATCCAATCCTATTGCTAACTATTAATACTCTCCCACAAATCTAGCCACTTGGGGTTTTGGCTTTGAATCAAGTTTATCTTCCATTGCCGATTCCACTTTTTAATTTGTTTTTCTCTGGTAATCGCAGCGTACATATCCGCATGCAGCTCAAAATAAACGAGATGATGAACCGAATATTTTTGTGTAAACCCTTCACCCAGGTTGTTTTTATGCTGGTAAACCCTTTGTATCAGGTTACTTGTAACGCCTACATATAAGGTCCCATTGGGCTTACTTGCCATAATATAAGTGCATGGGTTCATTTCACTCTCCATGTATTTTCTCAACATGGTGGAATAACACACAAACACCTGCAATTAGAACAATGTCTTATTTAGACTCCCATACACGGACTTCGTCCTATGGGAGTGACGGGATAGTTTGAGCCTTTCCCCACGCCTCCCTTTCCGCCACACCGTCTTTCCCACTGCACCGTCTTTCCCGCGAAGGCGGGAATCCAATCCAAAGCTGCGATTACCCTAAACAGCAACACGACTGATGTGGACTCCCATCCATGAACTGCGCTCTATGGGAGTGGCGGCTAAACTAAGATTTACCGTCGACGTACCCTTCTCACCCTAAGCAATCCATCTATAGAGCCCAAAACCCGCCTATGGTAAGATGCGGCCCTTTGTTTAGCGGCCCATTTTACATGTCCAACCCCCTGTCTAATATTCGCATCGTCATGGTGAACACCTTTCACCCAGGGAACATCGGTGCTGCCGCGCGCGCCATGAAAACCATGGGGCTAAACGACCTCGTGCTGGTTTCTCCCCTTGAATACCCAAGTGACCACGCTACATCCATGTCAGCGGGTGCTACCGACGTATTGAACAGCGCCACCGTGGTTGAGACCCTTGAACAAGCTATAAGCGACTGCCAGTTGGTTATTGCCACCAGCGCTCGCTCACGCAGCCACCCTTGGCCTATTAAAGAAGCCCGTGAAATGGCTCCACAAATCATGGCAGAAGCCAACCAAGGCAAAGTGGCCATCTTATTTGGGCCAGAGCGCATGGGCCTGCATAATGAGCATTTACGCCAAGCCCACTTTCACATGGATATTCCCGGCAACCCAGAATACCCCGTACTTAATGTGGCCTCAGCGGTACAACTGGTATGCTATGAATGCTTTATGAGCAATCGCCAAACCTATACCAAGCAAGATAAAGAATACCCACAGGTAAGCGAGCTAAGCGGTTTTTATGAGCATCTAGAAAACACACTGGACGACTCAGGCTTTTTGAACAAAGCTCACAAGGGCCAAGCCATGTTGCGCCTTAAGCGCCTATTTAATCGTGCGCGCCCAGAGAAGATCGAATTGAACATGTTACGCGGCATACTTGGCAGCGTAGACAAACTGATTAACAAACACGATTCCAAATAAGAGACCAAGCATGAGCGATACGCGCACACTGGCCCTAAGCAAAGCCCTAATCGAACAGCCTTCGGTCACCCCAGAAGACGCCGAATGCCAACAAATGATGGAAGACATCTTGGCGCCTCTAGGTTTCAAGTGCGAAACCATGCAGTTTGCAGAAGTGAAAAACCTTTGGGCCCGTAAAGGCACCGAAAAACCCCTAGTGTGTTTTGCTGGCCACACCGACGTCGTGCCAACTGGCCCACACGACAGCTGGACCTACCCACCGTTTGAAGCCACCATCGTTGACGGCATGCTATACGGTCGTGGTGCTGCGGACATGAAAGGCTCCGTCGCGGCATTTTTAGCCGCCACCGAAAACTTTGTCAAAAAACACCCAGACCACAAAGGCTCCATTGCGTATTTAATTACCGCCGATGAAGAAGGCCCAGCCGACAACGGTACGGTAAAAGTCATCGAAGCACTTGAAGCCCGTAACGAAAAAATCGACATGTGCATTGTGGGCGAACCATCGAGCACCACACACTGTGGCGATGTCATTAAAAACGGCCGTCGCGGCTCACTCGGCGCATGGATGACCGTCAAAGGCGTACAAGGCCACGTGGCGTATCCACACCTTGCCAAAAACCCGATTCATTTAGTGGCCCCTGCTCTTGCAGAAATGTCCGCTGAAAAATGGGACAACGGCAACGAATTTTTCCCCGCGACAACGTTTCAAATCAGCAACATGAACAGCGGCACCGGCGCCACTAACGTGATTCCGGGCACGGTTGAATTAATTTTCAACTTCCGTTTTTCAACCGAGTTGACTCAAGAAGAATTAAAACGCCGCACCCATGAGATCATGGATAAATACGGTTTTGAATACGAGATCGAATGGAAGCTAAGCGGCCACCCATTCTTAACGGACCGTGGCTCATTAGTAGACGCCGCCGTTGTCGCCATTAAAGAAGTAACCGACATCGACACCGAACTTTCAACATCCGGTGGCACCAGTGACGGGCGTTTTATCGCACCAACTGGGGCGCAAGTTGTAGAGCTTGGCCCAATCAACGCCACCATTCACCAAGTTAACGAACACATCAGCGTGGCCGACTTAGATACCTTAAGCGCCATCTATGAACGTATTCTTGAAAAACTGCTTTTGGATTAACAATTTAGCCTTATGTTAACGTGCCCAGTTTGCCAAAGCCCCCTTGCGCGTAATGATCGTCAATTACGCTGTGAAAACAACCACAGCTATGATCAAGCCAAGCAGGGCTATTTTAATTTATTACTCAACACCGCCAAAAGCTCGAAACAGCCTGGCGACAACGCCGTCATGGTGCAAGCGCGCAGTGCGTTTTTAAATGGCGGCCACTACCAAAGTATTTCGGACACCATCAACCAACTGGCCATTGATCACTTATTGCAAAACGCACAAGAAAAATGCCAAATTTTAGATCTAGGTTGCGGTGAAGGTTATTACACCGAGCGCCTGCACACAGCGTTAAATGACCACCAAATTAACCATGAATTTTATGGGTTAGATATATCAAAAGACGCGGTGAAAACCGCCTGCAAACGCAGCAAAGACATTAACTGGTTAGTAGCCAACGCCAACCATGCACCATTTGAAAAAAACAGCATGCAGCTGATCATGAATGTATTTAACCGCATCATGCCCAAAGCCCTTGCTCATCTGTGCCACGAAGACGGCCGCGTGTTTATTGCCAGTGCTGGTGCTTACCATTTGCAGCAATTAAAAGAAGCCATCTACACCACACCGAAATTTGTGGAATTTGATGCCATCGCCGTTATGGCCGATGACTTTAATCATGAGCATCGTCAAACCCTAGACTTCACCATGAGTTTGCCGCCAACCAGTACTCAGCACCTGTTAGCCATGACGCCCCACGCGTGGCGCTCAAGCCCTGAGATTCAACAAGGCTTAATGGCACAAGAACAGCTAGACTTAAGAGTACAAATCAATTTAGATAGCTTTAGTTTAAAACCTTTGGCAGAGCGAATTTATCGCAGCAAACCGGTTGACGAAAACCAACCCGAAAGCGATCAACAAGCAAGCGAACAAAGCGACGTTTAACCCAATACAGACACAAGGAGCGTGCATGTTCATAGTGAGATGGCTTGGTAACCTTGCCCAAAACTACCAGAAATGTTTTGCCATCTTTGGTGCGGGGCTATCCATATTTATGATTGGCATCGCCCTGTTTTATGTCAGCGCCAAACACTACGACGCACAACCTATATTAGCCGAGCTGCTTACCCTGCTTGCCTTAATATTATTTGCCATCGGCATTGTCACCGCGTTAATAGGCTATTTAAGTTTGACCTACTATCGCTGGTATCATTTTTTTAAAAAACGTAAAACAAGCCAACGTGACCCAGAAGACAAAGATCACGATTAAACTTGTCCCGTAAAAGGTTTAACCATGCGCTACCCAGACATCGAAATTTACGTCAAAGACGTAACCTTCAAACAAATAGAAGACTGGCTCAAACTGCATTTTAAACATGTAGAGCGTAAGCACATCGAAACCAAAAAAAGCGAAGCCCGCAGCCACTGGCTAGTAGACGACAGCGAAGTCATCGCCTTTGGTAACGCCATCGCCAAATATTCCAGCATCTGGTTTAAACAAAA
>JAWUYY010000072.1:0-60828 GCA_034110565.1 Bermanella sp.
CGTATCCATTTCAATCAACTGATCGTAAGGTACTTCTGCTTCAGCTAGTAGTACGTTCATGTGACCAGGCATACGACCGGCTACTGGGTGAATGGCATATTTCACTTCTGCGCCATTTGCTTCAAGCATACTGGCTAATTCACGAGTCGCATGTTGCGCTTGTGCAACCGCTAAACCAAAACCTGGAACAAATACCACTTTCTGTGCGCTGTCTAATAGCATGGCTAATTCATCAGCATTTGAGAACTTAACTTTCCCTTCATAAAAGGCGTCGTTTTCAGATTTGGTTACACCGCTCTGTGCAGCCATAGAACCGCCGAATAAAACGGTGGTTAATGGGCGGTTGCTAGCTTTACACATGATGCTGGTTAGAATGATGCCAGATGCACCGACAAGGGAACCCACAATAATCAAACCGTTGTTACCCAATACAAAACCAGCAGCTGCACCGGCTAAACCTGAATAAGAGTTTAGAAGTGAAACCACAACAGGCATGTCCGCGCCACCAATTGGCATCACTAAGCACACACCTAGAATCAAACAAACAACAATTAAGCCTAGAATAAGCACATCAGAATTTAACTGGCTAAACGCCGTAAAATAAACCGCACCGGCAATCAAGGTAGCAAAGCACAATTTTACGATCCACTTATAAAGTTTTACTTTATTCGAATCGCCAATCTTACCTTTTAATTTACCAACGGCGACAAATGAACCGGTTAAGGTGACTGCGCCAATTAAAATAGAAAGAATAACCGCAACTGACCAGTCATAGGTAACAGCAAATTTGCCCATTTGTGCAAGTTGTTGGCTTTCTAAATAGTTAGCCGCTGCCACTAATAAAGAAGCACCACCACCTACACCGTTTAACGTGGCTACCATTTCTGGCATGTCGGTCATGGCTACTTTTTTAGCTACGAATGCACCAATAGCCCCACCGATTAACACACCCAGAATAATATATTCGTAAGTGATTACATTGCTATCAAGCAATGCTGCAATCACAGCAATTAACATGGCAGACGCTGACATTTTATTGCCACGTACCGCCGTTTTTGGAGAAGTTAAGCCTTTTACGCCAAGGATAAATAATACCGCGGCAACTAGGTAACCTATATTAATTAATACGTCCATTAGTCGTTACCTTATTTCTTTTTAAACATGTTCAGCATACGGTCAGTTACCATATAACCGGCCACAATATTGATGGTTGCAAGTGCAATAGCAACAACCCCTAATACAGTTGATAGAACCGTTGTGTGTTCTGAACCACCAGAGCTGATGATCGCGCCCACAACGACAATGCCAGAAATGGCATTGGTACCACTCATTAATGGTGTATGTAAGGTAGGTGGTACTTTATTAATCACTTCTACGCCAACGAAAATCGCCAGCACAAAAATGGTTAAGGACATGATAAACATTTCCATAATTCTTATTCCTTCTCTGCTTGCGCTTTTAAGCCTGCGTGTTTAATTTCGCCCGCTTCGGTGATTAACGTTGCTGCAACAATATCGTCTTCCATATTGATATTTAGCTGACCTTCGCCTGCCATATTCAATAAGAAGGTAGTGATATTTTTCGTTAATAACTGAGAAGCATGCACAGGTACACGGCCAGGGTGATCGGTGTAGCCTATGATCGTCACGCCATCTACGTATGCTTTGTGGCCTGCAACAGTGCCTTCAACATTACCGCCGCGTTCGGCTGCAAGATCAACGATGACAGAACCTTTTTTCATGTAATGCAGCATGTCTTTGGTGATTAAACGTGGCGACATTTTTCCTGGAATAGCCGCGGTGGTAATCACTAAATCAGATTGAGCCACTTTCGCTTGCATTTGCTCACGTTGTTTTCTATAGAATTCTTCAGATTTTTCTGTGGCATAACCGCCAGCTGAAGTACCTTCTTCTTGTGGTAAATCGAATTCCACAAACTTAGCACCTAAAGATTCAACTTGTTCACGCACTTCTGCACGAGTGTCGTACGCTTCAACCACAGCACCTAAACGACGAGCTGTAGAAATCGCCATTAAACCGGCCACACCCGCACCCACGATAAATACTTTAGCAGGATGAATCGTACCAGCAGCTGTCATTAACATAGGAAAGTATTGTGGTAACTCCATTGCGCCAGCTAATACTGAACGGTAACCACTGATGGCTCCCATAGAGCTTAATACATCCATGCTTTGAGCACGTGTAGTACGTGGAATGAATTCCAACGCAAATGAACGCACGTTGCGCGCCGCTAACTGTTTAATTAATGGCATATTAAACCAAGCATCAAGCATGCAAATTAATGTGCTGTCTTCTTTTAGAAGTGATACTTCTTCATCAAGTGGTTGACGAACTTTTAATATAATATCTGCTTGCTCGTACAAGGACTGTGCACTTGGTGCAACGCTTGCACCGCAGTTACGATATTCATCATCACTAAAATGAGAGTTATGACCCGCATCTTCTTGAATAACCACTTCGAAACCCGCTGACACTAATATTTCGACCCCAGATGGAATCAGTGCAACGCGATTTTCCCCAGGATAAATTTCCTTAGGTACCCCTATCAACATAGTTAACACTCCTCAAATGTATAAAATTTAGAATTTATTATTATTGGGTTCTTAAATCGCTACGCCTTGGTTAAACCAAGAACACGTAAAGTATTTTCACGGGTACGGTTAAGTAGCTCGCCATTTTCAATAAGGGACTGACCATAAGATGGAATCCACTCTTTTAAACGTGACTGCCAGTCATTGCTTAATCGCTCTGATAAACAATTCTCAATCACTTCAATCATGGCTTGCGCCGCAACTGAAGCACCTGGTGACGCGCCTAATAACGCCGCTAATGAACCATCTTTTGCTGAAACTAATTCGGTACCGAATTCTAACTTACCGCCGCGTGAGCCATCTTTTTTGATAATTTGTACGCGCTGCCCGGCTTGCGCCAGTGTCCACTTGCTTGATGTGGCTTGAGGGAAGTATTCACGTAATGCGTTCATACGATCTTCGTGGGACTGCATAACTTCACCAATTAAGTACTTGGTTAAATCCATGTTAGTCATACCCACATTCATCATGGGCAATAAGTTATTACCACGTACGGATTTGAATAAATCTAATTTAGAACCGGCTTTTAAGAACTTAGTCGTGAACCCCGCATAAGGACCAAACAACAAGGCTGGCTTGCCATTAATAATACGGGTATCTAAATGGGGAACAGACATCGGTGGCGCACCAATGGCGGCCTTGCCATAAACTTTAGCGTGGTGATGCTTGATGGTTTCTTCGTCTTGGCATACTAACCACTGACCAGAAACAGGGAAGCCACCGTAACCTTTGCTTTCTGGAATGCCAGATTTTTGTAACAAGGGTAATGCACCACCGCCTGCGCCCAGAAATACAAATTTGGCTTTAAAGGTTTTGCTTTCGCCCGTTGTGCGATCTTTCAAACGCACGCTCCAACGGCCATCATCCATTTGTTTTAAATCTGATACTTCGTGGCTGACGAGTAGTTCAAACTGCTCGCGCTTCTCTAACGATGAAACAAGATGGCGAGTTAAAGAGCCAAAATCGACATCACTACCAAATGGGATACGAGTAGCGGCTACTTTTTCATTTAGGTCACGGCCTTCCATGACGAGAGGCATCCACTGACTCAGCACGTCATGGTCTTCACTGTATTCCATACCTGAAAATAAGTGATGAGCGGATAGTTTTTCCCAGCGCTTACGCAAAAATTCAACGTTCTGCTCACCCCAGACAAAACTAATATGAGGTGTGGTATTAATAAAGTTCTCAGGGGAAGGCAAATCACCATTACCGATTAATGCACTCCACAATTGAAGGGAAACTTCAAAATTGGCATTAATCTCTAACGCACGATTGACCTCAACTTCACCCTGTTCATCCTGTGGGGTGTAGTTCAACTCGCAGTAACCAGCATGGCCGGTCCCAGCATTATTCCAACCATCTGTGCTCTCGTGAGCAACATGGTCCAAGCGCTCCACCATCGCTAACTGCAATGATGGATCTAATTTGTTTAACAAAGTGCCAAGAGTCGCACTCATGACGCCGCCACCGACCAGTAGCACATCGATTTCTTTAGTTGCCATATAGATTTCGCCTGTAGGTAAAAATCTGAATCCAAGGGGCGCGGATCGACGCCTATCGATAGCAGCTTTTGGCTGTTTACGTCTATCGAATGAATTAAAACGAGCGTTTTATACATTCGTTGCGATCAGATCACAATATTGACAAGCAAATGAAGGCTAGCGTAAATATTAAAAAAATAAGCTAAGCCATTGATATTAAAGGGCTTTAGCAGCAATATCACTATTTCTTATAGTAAGTATAAGAAGCGATATAAAAGACAAAAAAGTGAGATTTCAAACAAAGAGGAGGTATTTGAGTTTTAGCTCCTGAACAAAAAACAATCAAAAATAACCAGTAAAAAATACACCTCCAACGAATAACGAGGTGAATTTTAAGCAATCCCAAAGCAATAAGTTGCTACAATAGCCGCCAACTCACCTTGCTAAAGTAGTACCGTCTATGAAAATGTCCAAAACCCTCAAAAAGCTTAACGACAGACTCGTTGTGGTGATTAATAAACTGGGTGTGCAGGCAAGTGAAGAGTTAGAAGGCTTCGTCAAACTGGAACACACCGTGAAGTTTGATCTTTTTCCTGGCAGCTTATTGGTAAGCTGTTATTTCGAAAGTCATGATCTTCTTGATAAAGCCATGTCATCAGAGAAAGCGTATCAAAAGAAGCTACATAATTTACTTATGAAGCAAGGCATCTTATTAAAAGAGCCAACTCACAATCTTAAGTTTTACGTAACCGCTTAAACTCTCATTATTTAGATATAAAAAAACCAGCCTATTGGCTGGTTTAATTCGCGGATTGTCTCAACACGTGTCTAAAACGGCACATCATCGTCAAAACCATGGCCAGGCTGAGACTGATCAAAGGCAGGAGCAGCCTGTTGAGCCTGTGCGCCACTTTCTATGCGCCAAGCTTGTAAGCTAGTAAAGCACTTCTCTGGCTTACCCGGTGCGTTCCAGAGTCGGCCAGACAAGTTAAAATATACAGTCACTTCATCCCCATTACTGTGATTATCCATTAGGGCACATTTGTCTTTAATCAGCTCTAGGGCTATGAAGTTAGGATAGTCAGGGTTTTCACCGTCACCGGTCAACTGGATAACAAACTCACGCTTGGTAAAACCGTTATTACCATATTCTGTGGTAGCGCCAATGGAGTGTACAATTCCTTGAGCTTCGAACGTTTTAGACATCTGCATCACCTTTTATTTGATGAGGCATAATAGCATTAATCGCTTTGGTTTCGTAAATGTCCGGATGCTAATCCGGTAGGAAGGCTCTCGTCACAATATCCCCAGATTGGGCTGGCAAGCGCTTAAATGACTGCTTTTGATGAAAGAAATCTCGATACGTATCCACTACTCGATGAATAGATTGCGTACCTGTTTCATCACTAAACACCCTTTTATTCTCTTGGGCGGTATACAGTTTCACACCTCTTAAGCTTAATGTATCAGGCAATAGCAATAGTTTATCCGCAATAATACGGTCACCCGCTTGGCGGTTTTCTTGCCACCAGCTGGCCGCCTTCAACCATGCTCCAATGAATTTTTTGATAGCTTGTGGGTGCTGGCGAATAAACTGACCATTGGCTAATAGAGCATCTAGAATTAAGCCCGGTGTCTGGCTACTGTCAAATACAATGTCGGCACCATAATACGTAACGATTTGGGTGACATACGGTTCCCAAGTATGAACTATATGGGCTTTACCTGTACGCAGATATTCCATTGCTTGAGATGCTTCCTGCTGAACCCAAACCACCTTATTGCTATCTATCTTCTGTCTTTTTAAGTATTCACCTACAAACAGCTCACCAAAGCCCTTCAGGTTTGTACCAATTCTTATAGGGAGATTGGCCTTAGGTAACCAACCTTTTTTCAATAATGCGTCCCCACCACGGGATTCATCTGTGATCATCACGACTCTCATACTAGGGTCTTGATCATAAAGTACAAATGCATCTCCCATGGCTACGCATAGCAGGTCAATTTGTTTATCACTAAACATCCCCATTAAATTATTGGTTTCTTCAGGCAAAAGGTAATTCACATCAAGACCCTGCGCTTTGAAGTAACCATTATGCTGCGCAATTAAGAGTGGGTAATATCCAGGCCATAAATCAATACCGACGGTAATCGACTGCATTGGCTTGGCTTGACTCACAAAACTCATGCCCATGAAGGTTAACGCAATGAATAATATTTTTATTTTGGTAGGGGAAGACATTCTAAAAAACTCCTATACATGTACTTAGTATAGGTAAATTAAAATCTTAAACACCCAATATATTCTTAAAGCAGGCGTTTAGAGCGATTTATACCGCTCTATTTTTGACACAATAAAAAAACCCGCCTAATTAGGCGGGCTTAAAAACACTCGAATCGATGAGTATGTTCGGTTTACGCTTCTTGCACACCAAAGATGGCGCTGGCATTTAGACCATGTTTTTCCATGATCTCACGCATGCGTTTTAATGCTTCTACTTGAATTTGACGAACTCGTTCACGAGTTAAGCCTATTTCATGACCGACTTCTTCCAATGTGCTGGTTTCATAGCCACGTAAGCCAAAGCGGCGGGCGATTACTTCACGTTGCTTTTCAGTTAGGTCATCCAACCACTGATCAAGACTGTTGCTAATATCGTTGTCTTGCAAAACTTGGCAAGGGTCGCTAATGGATTCATCCGCGATGGTATCTATTACGCACTTGTCACTGTTATAACCTAGCGGTGAATCCACTGAGGTCACTCGTTCATTTAAACCCAGCATGCGTTTCACATCACTAACAGGTTTTTCGAGTAATTCTGCAATCTCTTCTGCACTTGGCTCATGGTCTAGCTTTTGAGTAAGCTCACGAGCGGCACGTAAATAGACGTTTAATTCTTTAACAACATGGATAGGTAAACGAATGGTTCGGGTTTGATTCATGATGGCACGTTCAATGGTTTGACGTATCCACCAAGTTGCGTAGGTCGAAAAGCGGAAACCACGCTCTGGATCAAATTTTTCAACGGCGCGAATTAGCCCCAAATTACCTTCTTCAATCAAGTCGAGTAATGTTAAGCCCCGATTAACATAACGACGTGAAATCTTAACAACCAAACGAAGGTTACTTTCGATCATACGTTTGCGGCCTTTCTCATCCCCTTTACGAGCTAGGCGTGCAAAATGTACTTCTTCTTCTGGAGTTAACAGTGGTGAAAAGCCAATTTCATTTAAATACAGCTGAGTGGCATCTAGATTTTTTTGGACTTCAGTGTCCTTTGCAATCTCTGCAATTTCTTCTTCTTTCTCCACTTTTCCTTCTTCAACATCTCCCAATGCTAAATCAGAGTCTGCTTCGTGTTTTTTTAATCCCTTGATAGCTGCCATAGCTAGTGTGCCCCGCCAATGTTTAATTTGTTGTTATGTTGTCACTTTGCTTTGACTATTCAAAAGCTGTTCCAACTTTCAACAAAAAAATAAAATTTTTGACCCTACCCACTATGGCGATTCAATTACCTCGCCTTAGATAGATATTTTAATGGGTCTACCGGTTTCCCTTTGTGGCGTATTTCAAAGTGAAGCTTCACTTTATCTGTGCCACTAGATCCTATTTCGGCAATTGTCTGCCCAGCTTTAACATTTTGGTTCTCTTTGACCAATAATTCTTTGTTATGCGCATAAGCGCTTAGGAATTGGTCGTCGTGTTTTATGATTACCAAATTGCCGTATCCAAGTAATCCGCTACCTGCATACACAACTGAGCCGGCCGCTGCCGCAAATACAGATTCCCCCAAGGAACCACTGATATCAATCCCCTTGTTGGTCGGTGCTTTCGTTGAGAATTTGGCGATTACCTCTCCTTTGGCAGGCCAGCTCCAGTCGAGTGATCCATTGGATACCACTGGTTTTGGCGTTTGCGGACTATTTTTATAGGCAGTTGGGCCATGGCTACTTTTTGTACTCTTATTTTTCGTCAAACTTTTGCTATCACTGCTGCGTGATGCACTTGACGCATACTTGCTATGACGAATCCTAAGTTTTTGCCCAGGATAAATGGTATAGGGGTAAGAAATATTGTTAGCACTCGCTAACGCTTTATAATCCCAGCCATAGCGCCATGCTAATGCGAATAAGGTCTCGCTAGGTTGCACGATATGGGTATTACGGTCTTCGTTAACTGGGTTGAATTTTTGCTCAACCGAGACAAAGCCAGTGCATGCAGTCAGTGATGACAACAACAAGCTAATGATGATTAGCGCTGGTATTTGAGTGAATACCCTAATTTGATGGATTTTTTGACACTTGAGTTTTTGCACTTGGCTCTCATCCATATACTTTTTTGTTTTTAGAGGCATGTATTCTCAAGAAGTGTGTTTATATTTGAAAATCTTCTAAAAAAAAGAGTTAGTTCACATTTTGTTACACTTCTTTTCATACTTTGCCAATTTTCTGCTGGCGAATTTACTAATTTTGAGCTTCGACCCCGGTTAACAAGAGTACGTTTTTTATACTATTTCGCCTTTTTAAAGACGCGATCCATAATAAACACAATAGAAAAGCCAATGATAACGGCTACGATTGCGGTACTAACCTGCGGCTCTTGGTGTACCCATGGCCAAACTGGGCTTTCTATAAAAGGTACCTGCTCTCCCGCATTATTCATACGATAAAGGCTGACTATCTTCCAAGGCCATAACTTCACCAAGGCACCCAGCATAAAACCGCTAAGCAACGCCATGGTCGCGTTATGATAATGCTGTAACAGCCATGATAACACTCTCGAAAACAGCATAATGCCCACTAAGCAACCACCTGCAAATATACCTATGCTCACTAGGTCAAAACTCTTCACTGCACCGATCACAACACTGTACATACCCATAAGCAATAATATGAAACTACCGGAAATACCCGGCAAAATCATGGCACAAATGGCAATAGAACCGGCAAAGAATAGACTTAAAGGGGTAACATCTAGAGTTGCTGCAGGGGATATACTGATCAAGGCGGCCACAATTGAGCCCAAAATTAACAACGCCACACGCCCAATATTCCACTGATCAACTTGTTTGGTAACGTATGCCACAGAGGCAAGCACCAAACCAAAGAAGAAAGACCAAAGCATGATAGGTTGAGTTTCAATCAAATGGTGCAGTACTTTTGAGAGTAAAATAATGCTGGTCGCGGCTCCAGCCAGAATACTCAGTAAGAATGTACCGTCCATTTGCTGCCAGGCGGCTTTTAAGCCTTTTTGTTTAAGGGTAACGAGCGTATCCCAACCCACACTTTTAATGCCGCCAATTAAGCGCTCATAAATACCGGTTAACAGCGCAATGGTACCGCCAGAAACACCAGGCACAATGTCCGCTGCACCCATGGCCATACCTTTAAGAAAATTCCAAAACATCGTGTTCCTTTATTATCGCTTTAAGCGACTTATTTTTGAGTGCCACTGAGCATGGGCACAAAATTAACGGGTTCAATGATTTTTTTAGTGACACCATCTTCTTCGCGTATCAATAAATGCAGCATTTGTTTGCCGTCTGGCCCCACTGGCATCAATAGCCGCCCCCCTATTTTCAATTGCGACAGCAACTCTTTCGGGATTTTCTCAGGGGCAGCACAGGACAAGATGGCATCGAATGGGCCTTCATCTGGCCAGCCCCAGTTACCATCTGAGTGCTGAAAGCGTACATTGTTCACTCTTAGCAACTGCATACGCTCTTTGGCTTTTTTCTGTAACGGTGCAATGCGCTCTACGCTGTATACCCGTCGAACCAACTGCGACAACACTAAGGTTTGATAACCACAACCCGTCCCAATTTCTAATACGTTATCGAGTTCACCCGCCTCTAACAGAATTTCTGTCATTTTAGCGACCGTATAAGGCTGACTAATGGTTTGGCCGTAACCGATAGGTAAGGCTGTGTCTTCGTAGGCTTTATGACTTAATGCTTCATCTACAAATAAATGACGTGGTGTATTGGCAATGACTTCAAGCACCTCTGTATTCTTGATGCCCCTTTCTATTAAACGCGCAATCAGCCGGTCACGGGTACGCTGGCTGGTCATGCCAATGCCTTGTAATTGCAACGGTGTCATAGAAGCTGTCCCTTCAGTACATCAATACTGTCGTGACCTGTCATGTCTACCTGAATCGGCGTAATCGACACCTTGTTATGCTCGATGGCATGAAAGTCGGTACCTGGGCCTGCATCCGAAGCTTTGCCTTGTGCGTTAATCCAATAACATTCTTTACCGCGAGGATTCTGTGCATGCACAGGGTTATCACTGCGTTGACGATGACCTAAGCGAGTCACCTCAGTACCAGCTAATTCATCAAATGGCACATCAGGCACGTTGATATTAACCACTGTGCGAGCAGGTAACTTCAACCCATAAAGCTTAGGCAGTAGTTCAACTAACACTTGGGCTGCTGTCTCAAAATGGGTTTTACCTGCCAATGAAATCGCAATAGGTGGCAAATCTAAAAAGCGCCCTTCCATTGCCGCCGCCACCGTACCGGAATAAATAACATCATCCCCAAGATTCGGCCCAGAGTTAATACCGGCGATCACTCGCTCAGGTTGATAAGGACATAACGTATTTAAACCTAGGTGCACGCAGTCGGTCGGAGTGCCGTCAATACTGATGGCGCCATCGGCAAGATATAAAGGTGACAGCGGCCGCGTAAGGGTCAGCGAATTACTGGCACCACTGCGGTCACGGTCAGGGGCAATCACTTGAACATCCCAGCCGGCTTGCTGGCAATATTGCCTTAAAACAGCAAGACCTTTTGCATGAACGCCATCATCATTACTTAATAATAATTTCATCAATATTTATTCCATTGACTCGCTTTCATCATCGCGTTGCGCTTGTTTGATTTCACCTAACTCGCGTAACACTGATGTTGCAAAATAACCCGATGCTAAATTAAAACGCAGTACCAAGGTCGTGTCATCAACCCAATGCCAGAATAAATCAGGCAATAACATACGGGTCGCACGACGTTCTTGTTTCATGCCTTGCTTTTCTAAACCTGCTGCTAGTTCAGGATATAGCTGCGCTTGCTGTTGTTCTAATTCTTGTAATTTATACTGACTTAAGCTTTCACCCTTGCCCCATAGCGCACAACTTGGGTGAATACGTTGCGCACGTAAACGAGCGCGTTCTTCTGACGTATTTTCTTGAGTAAAGCCGCGTAAGCTGCCCGCAAAACCAAATACTTCGCCATTCATGGGTAGATCCCAACATTGAGATTTAATCCGTTGTGCCAACATGTTATTAAATAAATACGAGCGAGCCGCTGACATATACATGGAGGCTTTTTGACGATTGCGTGGACGTTTACCGCTTTCGAATAATTGCTTAGCTTGTTGAATGTTGTCAAAGTTGCGACCAAAGCGTTGTTCACCAAAATAATTAGGCACACCTTGGTTACGGATAAGTTCTAACCGTTGATTGATTTTAGGTTTATCGCCTTGCACATTACGCAAAACAATCCGAAATTCATTACCGCCTAATGCACCGCGTTTTAATTTAACACCATAGTAGCCTTTCGACAGTAAGCTAAATTCATCTTTATCAAATAAATGGGTTAAGTCTGGCTCTGTATTTTTAATGGGCAAACTAAACCACTGACGTGTAATCGCATGACGATCTTTTAAGCCAGCATAACCCACATCTTTTAAATCGATTTTGGCATGATTAGCAAGCTGTCGAGCTAGCCACTGTGTATTGGTGCCGCGTTTTTCAATTTTCAAATAAAGGTGCGGGCCGCTTTCATGAAGTTTTCGATTGGTAATTTCGCTGACTAAAAAATCTTCGTTCTGCGAGCGAAATTCTGCACTGACGTCTAATTTTGGATAAGCCGTTGGCCAGTCATGAGTAAAGTCTGTCATCGTATCTACCCTAAGCCTGTGGCTTGTGTATAAGTGCTACCGCTTCTACCGCGATGCCTTCTTTGCGCCCAACAAAACCGAGTTTTTCGGTGGTGGTGGCTTTTACGTTCACTTGATCAATATCAAGCGTTAAGTCTTGTGCAATGGTTTCGCGCATTAGTTGTATGTGCGGTGCCATCTTAGGCGCTTGCGCCATAATGGTAATATCCACATTATTAATGGCGTAACCTTTTTTCTTAATCTCAGCGAAGACAGTACGTAACAACACACGTGAATCAGCCCCTTTAAAGGCAGCATCCGTATCTGGAAAATGATGACCAATATCACCAAGAGCCGCCGCACCTAATAACGCATCACATAAAGCATGTAATGCCACATCACCATCACTGTGTGCAATTAATTCACATTCATAAGGAATGGCCACACCACATATCATGACTGTTGCATCAGTTTTAGGGACTGAAAATTTATGCACATCAAAACCGTGGCCAATACGAAACGTCATTATTTATTATCCTGTAAAAACGCTTGAGCCATTGCTAAATCGTCTTGGCGCGTCACTTTAATATTACTTGGCAAGCCTGCTACCATAATCGGGTGATAGCCACAGTGTTCTAAAGCACTGGCTTCATCTGTAATGCTATGTAGATCGTTCATGCAGGTTTCGATACACGATTTCAATAAACCTATGGGTGCTAACTGAGGCGTTAAAGCATGCCATAGATGCTCGCGCTCAACAGTCTTTAAGATTCGGCCGTTCACATCACAACGCTTCATGGTGTCACGAACCTGCATACCTAAAATGGCACCGTGTGAATTGCGCTGCTCAAATAGTGATTGTAAATCTTGCTGAGTAATACAGGGGCGTGCTACATCGTGCACCATAACCCAATCTTGCTCACTTGCACCAAGCTGTAATAATTTTTTAAGGCCATTTAACACCGACTCGAATCGCTCAACGCCGCCGTCACAGGAGCTCACTTTTTCGTGTTGCGCTACAGGTAATTGCGAGAAGTATGAGTCATGTTTGGCGATAGGTAGGATGATTTTTTTGAATGGCGCAAACCCCAATAAACGAGTTAGGGTATGTTCTAAAATCGTTCGATCGAGTAACGATAAATATTGCTTGGGACGATCCGCTTGCATACGAGAACCGATGCCAGCTGCGGGCACCACTGCGTATAGTTGTTCATTCATGCCTATTTTCCGGATCGACTATAATAAAAAAGGTTTCGCCTTTTTTAACCATGCCTAATTCTTTTCGCGCTTTCGCTTCGATACTGTCCATACCCGACTTAATTGCCCAGATCTCTTCTTCTAAAACCTGGTTACGTGCTTTACTCGCACGGTTAAGCTCGCTTTGATTTTCAATTTGATCTATCAACGCATAGTTTGCAAAAACACCAGTATCATCAACCCACAATTGATATTGTAGCCAAATAAAAACCACCAGCGCTAAAGGCTTCCAGGCATGTTGTTTAATTGAATCAGCAAGGGCCATATTATTATCGTTATCCGGATTATATATCGGGCGCGGCACCCAAAACACTCACTTAGTGAGCGGGGCTGCTAGACACCCTCGTACAATTATTGACGCATTTGAAATCACATATCTTAAATGCGTTAAAGGGAAACCTAAGTTTCCCTTTAAAATAAGCTTTCTCATAAAACCGTTAACTAGGCCGCTGGGGCTGTGCAAAAAAAATCAACAAAGCAGCAGCAACGCAATTAGGTTTTATTGACCTTTCACTTCAGAAAGGCCGTTGTATATTGCTTTATCACCCAACTGCTCTTCGATACGCAGCAGACGGTTATACTTAGATACACGATCTGAACGACATAAAGAACCTGTTTTGATTTGACCGGCACATGTGCCTACTGCTAAGTCTGCAATGGTGGTGTCTTCGGTTTCACCTGAACGGTGAGAGATGACCGCGGTAAAGCCTGCATCTTGTGCCATCTTAATTGCTTCTAGGGTCTCGGTTAAAGAACCAATTTGATTGAATTTAATCAAGATAGAGTTTGCGATGTTTTCGTCAATACCACGCTTAAGAATTTTGGTATTGGTTACGAACAAGTCATCACCCACTAGTTGAATTTTATCACCTAGTTTTTCCGTTTGATATTTCCAGCCTGCCCAGTCACTTTCATCTTGGCCATCTTCAATCGATACAATTGGGTACTGGTCACATAGCTCAGCTAGATAGTCAGAGAATTCTTCAGCAGAGAATACTTTGCCTTCGCCCGCTAGATCATATTTGCCGTCTTTGTAAAATTCAGAAGACGCACAATCAAGTGCAAGAGTGATATCTTTACCAAGTTCATAACCGGCGTTAGATACTGCTTTTTTAATAACCGCTAGTGCATCAGCGTTAGATGCAAGATCCGGTGCAAAACCACCCTCGTCACCAACAGATGTGCTTAAGCCTTTTTCTTGTAGTACTTTTTTCAGATTATGAAAAATTTCCGCGCCAGCGCGTAAACCTTCACTAAATGATTTAAAGCCCACTGGCTGAACCATGAATTCTTGGATATCAACATTGTTATCGGCGTGCTCGCCACCGTTGATGATATTCATCATAGGCAATGGCATAGAGAATTTGCCCGGTGTACCGTTTAGCTCTGCAATATGCTCGTAAAGCTCGATACCTTTTGCATTAGCCGCGGCTTTTGCCGCAGCAAGTGATACTGCAAGGATGGCGTTAGCACCAAATTTTTCTTTGTTTTCGGTACCATCTAGTTCGATCATTTTGGCATCAAGTGCACGTTGATCGGTTGCGTCCATACCTAATAACGCTTCTTTGATCGCGCCATTAATGTTCGCAACGGCTTTTAGTACACCTTTACCCATGAAACGGCTTTTGTCGCCATCACGTAACTCTAATGCTTCGCGAGTACCAGTAGAGGCACCAGAAGGAGCACAAGCAGTACCAAAAAAACCACCTTCTAACGAAACATCGGCTTCTACGGTTGGGTTACCACGGCTATCCATGACTTCACGGGCTTTAATATTAATAATTTTAGCCATAGTGAGTTAATCTCCAATATCTATTCAATAACGGTTAATCGTAAAAATTTTATGCTTTGCCAGCTTGCTTGAGACCAGCGGCAACAAACGCAGAGAACAAGCCATGGCCGTCTCGTGGCGTTGAAGTAAACTCAGGGTGGAATTGACACGCCACAAACCAAGGGTGGTCAATCACCTCTACCACTTCAACTAAGCTGCCATCCATAGAGCGACCCGCGATGCGTAGACCGTTTTTCTCTAGGATTTCAAGGTAGTTGTTGTTCACTTCATAGCGGTGACGATGGCGTTCAACAATGATGTCTGTGCCATAGGCTTCAGCGGCGACAGAGCCTTCTACAAGGCGACACTCTTGAGCGCCTAAACGCATGGTGCCACCTAGATCACTCTCTTCGGTACGCACTTCGGTTTCGCCTTCCGCTGTGGTCCACTCAGTAATCAAGCCCACCACCGGGTTAGGGGTTTTAGGTGCGAATTCAGTACTGTGAGCATCTTCAAGACCGCATACGTTACGGGCAAATTCAATCACAGCACTTTGCATACCTAAGCAAATACCTAAATAAGGGACTTTATTCTCACGGGCGTATTGAATGGTACGAATCTTACCTTCAACACCACGATTACCAAAGCCACCAGGGACTAAGATAGCGTCTTTGCCTTCAAGGATTGAGCAGCCGTCGCGCTCGATCACTTCAGAATCAATGTATTCGATGTTCACCTTGGTACGGTTTTTAAGGCCCGCATGGTCAACTGCTTCGATAAGTGATTTATACGCATCTAGCAGCTCCATATACTTACCGACCATGGCGATGTTGATTTCTTTCTCTGGGTTCAGCTTGGCATCTACTACTAAGTCCCATTCGCTTAAGTCTGCTTCGTCGCACTCTAAACCAAATTTCTCAACTACGTATTCATCTAGACCAGCTTGATGCAATAGACCAGGAATACGGTAAATGGTGTCGGCATCTTCTAATGGGATAACCGCACGCTCTTCTACGTTAGTAAATAAGGCAATTTTGCGCAGTGAGCCTGAATCAATACGGTGATCTGAACGACACACTAAAATATCAGGCTGTAAGCCGATAGAGCGTAATTCTTTAACACTGTGTTGAGTGGGCTTGGTCTTAGTTTCACCAGCTGTGGCAATGTACGGCACAAGCGTTAAGTGCATAGAAAGCGCACGTTTACTGCCTAGTTCAACTTTAAGTTGACGTATTGCTTCTAGGAATGGAAGAGATTCGATATCACCAACTGTGCCACCAACTTCAACTAATGCCACATCAGCGCCTTCAGCACCTTCATATACACGACGCTTAATTTCATCTGTGATATGAGGAATGACCTGTACGGTGCCGCCTAAGTAATCGCCTCTGCGCTCTTTAGCCAGAACATCTTGGTAAATACGGCCAGTGGTGAAGTTATTACGACGACCCATGGTGGTACGAATAAAGCGTTCGTAATGGCCAAGGTCTAGGTCGGTTTCAGCACCGTCTTCGGTAACGAATACCTCACCGTGCTGGAACGGGCTCATGGTACCTGGGTCCACATTGATGTATGGATCCAGTTTGAGCATGGTAACTTTTAGTCCCCGCGCCTCTAGGATAGCGCCAAGAGAAGCGGAAGCGATGCCTTTGCCCAATGAGGACACAACACCACCTGTGACGAATATAAAACGAGTCGACATATATAGGTGAATCCGATAAAAAGAAGTTGGATTTATGCGTAAGAGATGGCGTTGCAGTCTACCAGAGCAAGGCCCTTGGGTAAATTAAGATTGCTCCATATTCAGGCAGATACCCATATTTTTACAAACCTATCCCATTAAATATAAATTTTTAGAAACGTCGTACATAAATGACCACCCGGCGATTGGCAGCTCGATCCGCTTCTGTTAATGCTTTGCCCTCTTCCAATTTGGCCTTGGGGCGCGAATCTGCGTAGCCAGAGGCCTTTAAGCGCTCTTTATTGACCCCTTTACCCATAAGGTACTTCACCACATTACTCGCACGGGAGGCGCTTAATTCCCAATTTGAGGGAAATCGTTCCGTGTGAATGGGCACATCATCGGTATGGCCTTCTATTTCTATAAGGTGAGTCGCGGAACTGGTCTCTTTGATAACCTTAGTGACTTCCTCAAGCATTGGCAGGGCTTCTGCTTTAATAGAGGCTCCGCCCGAGTCATACAAAGAGAAATTCGAGAATTCGACCCGCACCCCTTTTTCGTCAATATCAATCGTCACGTTGTCCTGCATACCATGCTGTTCAACGATATTTTCGAGTGCGTCTTTAATGTCGTTAAATGGGGTTTCGGCCTGCTTGCCAGAGATAATACTCGCTAGGCCTTCTTTTAACGCTTCGACCTTCCCTTGGTTTAAATCCGATACAGACAGAATCATCACAAAAAAAGCCAATAACAAAGTAATGGCATCGGCATAGGTCACAATCCAGCCCTCACCGTCTGCATCAAAAGTGGCTCGGCGACGCCTCAAACCACGTTTATAAGCCTTATCACTCATTAGCTTGCGCTACAGTAAAACGCTTACTGGGCTTAATGTAAGCATTGAGGCGGTCTTGCATCACCATCGAGTCTTTCTTTTCAGCCAATAATACAAAGCCATCTGTAATGAGTTGATTACGAAAATATTCTTGCTCTTGCTTTTCTGCCACCTGAGCCGCTGTTGGTTTAAACAACAAGTTCGCCAATAACACACCATAAAGAGTAGTGATCAAAGCCAAAGCTAAACCCTTACCAAGATTAGCCATATCATCACCCATGTTATCAAGCATGATAATTAAGCCAACGATGGTGCCCACCATGCCAAAGCCCGGCGCATAGACCCCCATTGTATTTAAAATTTTGCCCTCTAATGATTTGCGCTGCCAATGGCTATCCATGGCATCTCCCATGATCACTCGTATATCGGCCTGCTTATAACCTGACCCCATGAGTTCGATACCAAGGGATAAAAAATCGTCCTTCTGTTCTTGTTTTGTGAGGCTATCTTCTAGTGCTGAAATGCCACCATCTTGGTAGATGCGGCTAAACTCCACAAAGCGTTTGACCAAGTCACGCAAATGTCCTTGGGTAGTGCGCCCTGCGGCTAGAGTTTGAAGCATAGCTTTAAGCGCATGCATGACTTCTAAAAAGCTAAAACTGATTAACGAAGCTGCAAATGTACTGCCCACCACCATCATCGCACTGGCCAGACTCAGGAACATCATGTAGTTATCGGTACTGCTAATAACAGCCAATATGAATAACCCAATACCTGCTGTAATGCCGATTAAGGTACTAAAACTCATCATGATTCAGCCTGCTTTTGCACTTGCAATTCGTCCATAGAAAACTTACCCGTATGAATATATTCACGCAGCTTATGCACAATGGCTTTTCGGGCAGGCTCTATATCTTTTGCACTAATGCGCCCTTCAAAGCGCTTTAAATCTTCACGAGCCATTGCTTTCAATTTAGGCGTGAGCGATGACAAAACATGAATCTTAAATTCATCTGGCGTACCACAAATTGCACGACCAATATAGTTACGTTCAACTTCGCGCAGTGCATTACTTAAAATCTGTTTCGGTGTTTTCATGACATCTGCAAAGGTAAAGTACTGCTGACGCAGTTTATAGAAGGTGTCGGGTTTATCTTGTTTCAAGCGTTTAAGTACTTTATTTTCTTCTGCTGAATTCATGTTATCCAGCATATTCATTAACATGTGCAAACCATCGGCATTTACATTTTCAAAGCTTGGCACTTTCAGCGCAGCATGCGCTAAACGATCTGCCACATCTTTAAAGGTATCGAGTGGGAAGGTTTCAAACTGTCCTAGCTCTGCAATAACTTGTGCCTGGCGTTTTTCATTAATGCGATTTAAAACTCGTGCCGCTTGCTCTGCTTGCAACTGACTAATCACCAATGCTTGAATACGCGCATCTTCATGCTGGATCAAATATAGGACTTGGCTATCATTTAACTTGCCTAAAAATTCAAATGGGTGCGATTTCACCTCTGCACTTTCATGCACGGCTTTTTGCAACAACTGATAAAAGTCTTGGGTATCTTGAAACTGTTGGTCTTCATCGGGTGGCTGATCTGCTAGATGAGCCATAATGCTTTGTAATTGCAGCTGCTCTACATTAGGAAAAATTGAACGAAACAGACTGCGACCCAGCACTTTATAAATAGAAGCTCCCATGGGGATTTTTTCTTCTTGGCTCAGCAGTTGATCCATGGTGCCTTGCACATGCTGAGGCTGACCTAAACCCAGAGAAATAATATCCTGACGCGTTTTCTGTAGTATTTGCTTTTGGTCTGGCCCTTCGTCTTCTTGCTTGATGAAAGACTCTTTCGATGCACCTGTTATCAATGAAGTTGTCGCGGCAGGTAATGTTTCTTTCTCTGGTGTTTTCTTGCGCAATGACAATAAAATCAAACTAATTAACAACAAGGCAAGCAGACTCAATAAACCAAGCAACAATGCATTAAAGTTTTCATCCATCCAGGTTTGCGCAGGTGCCGTCTCATCTTCAAATTTAGACGCCATCTCTTGAGCTTCTTTTTCTGTAATCGGCAATGCTGAGAATTGTGTTTTAATGATTTTTAGCTCATCGCCACGTAAATCATTCAATGCCGCTTTTTGATAAACAAGATTGCGCAGAAATGCTTCTTGCTCCGCTTTAATTGTGTCCTCTACCGCTAATGTAATAGTCAATTTAGCTATGCGATTAAACACCCCAACCGTTTCTTCGGTACCTGCGTTTCCATTTTCAGTGTCGTTCTCATCATCTTGCCACCTTGGTTGGCGCTGCTCATTCTGTAGGCGTTCTATTTGTTCTCGCATAAACTGCAGCTCAGCATCTTTTTCTTTATCACCTGGAATATCCATGAATGGCAATCCCGGCAGACTGTCTATTTGATCTTCACTATCGGTCTCCGGTGCTAAAGGGAAGGTTAACTTAGGTAAAAAAGTAGGTTGATAAGCTTTAGAAGGTTTGGCTGTAGATTTAGCCTTTGTTTTGATCACTTGACGAATCTTCTCAAGCTTTATTTTTACATTAATAATAAAGCGATTATGACCAAGGTAAGATTGAATATCACGAGCAAGACTATCTTCTAGGCGAGACTTTAGTTGCATCTCTTCTAAGTCATCGGTTTTCGTCTGTACTTCTACTGGGGTATTAGTGGCGGCTTGCGTAAACGAAGTTAAGCTAAGCAAGAAAATCCAAGTAACCAAACAATATTTAAACATAACTACCCCTTACTTCACGAGCTTCAAACTCTCTTTAACTTCCGTTAAAGAAGGGTCTAGTTTTAATGCTTGCTGCCATGAGACCTTGGCATCTTTTTTTCGGCCCATTTTATAATAAATACTGCCTTTCAATGCATGGGCTTGGGCAGACGATGGCACTAACGACATCGCTTTATTGGTTTGCTCTAATGCTTTCCAATATGACTTACGATAAAACAGCGCTTGTGCACTGAGCATATGTTTTGTGGCATCAGAAAATAACGACAAGGCTTTTTCATTAAAAAATTCTTTTTCCTCTTCAATACTACCTGTCGTATTGCCTTTTTCTCGGCGAGCTTTCATTTGCTCTGATATTTCAGGCATGTATGTCTCACCACCTACAGGTAAGTCCATACTAAAAATAATGTCATTTTCACCCGCATTCAGCATCATCATGACGTCATAACCAGGACCATGACGATGGATATTAATCAAACCATGATTATTCTTTGCGTATTCAGCACTATCTACGTTGTTTATATCTAATTCTTGCGTCGGCTCTTGCTCAACAAACGGATCGGCCTCCATATCAAACTGTTCAATTGAACAGCCACCTAATAAGCTAGCAATGATGATTAGTGGCAATAAAATGAGCTTCATATTTTATTCCTTAAAATCGATAGCCTAGGGTTAAATCCAAACCAGCTCCGCCAAACTCTGAGCTGTCCTCGTAGTCTGCATTGCTATCCCATTCCACATCTTCCTTGACCAAATACACGGCACCAATGGCCATGAAACCATTGGTGACAAAAGGAAACTCTAAGCCAAACTTCATCATTAACCCGTGGCTACCGCTGAAAAATGCTTGCCCTACTCCCACATAAGCCTTGGTATTCACCCAATTAGTTAAAGCGGATATATTGACAAAAATCCGCCCCTCTAAGTTAAAACCACTGATATCAAATTCATCACTACTGGAAAAATTACGGAAGTACTCCACCCCTAAGCTGTACTCCACATCTTTGTTTAACGTGGTGTATTCACGACGACGAATACCAAAACCCGTCACACCACTTAATGTCGCGTCTTCAACCGCTCCAACACCATCTCGCTCGGCCGCTAGGCCCCAAGAGCTGACCACCATTTCCATTTCGATGCTTTCGAACTCTAGTTCTTCCTGTTCGCGCGTGGTTTTCTTGGCGTATTCTTTTAACCACACTAATTCATTACTTTTCGCACTGACTAAACGTAAGTTCACGGTGAATTTATCTTCATGCACACTGGCACTCCAAAGTAAGAATGCATCGGCGCGTACTTCTTTTGAAAGGTTACGAAGATCTTGATTACTTTGTGCGCTTTGGCTGATCATCATGCGTGAATTTTCAAAGTTGACCCGAGTGGTACGACACTCAATACAATCAATTACTTCAAACCGGCCAAGTCCCATAAACTTACCAAGCAGTTTATTTTCGATCATCAGGTGAACTTGCTTGGGGATTTGTCGATGTAAGCGATCGCCGTTGAAATAAAATGCAATACGTTTAATATTTTTATCAACGTCTAATAATTCCTCAGGCACAAGAATGCTTTCGTCATCAAGTAGACGTGAAAAACCTGCGTACATCGTTGGCGGTAAACCAAACCCAGGCACATCGGAGGTCACAACTCGGGTTTCAGAAAAAGAATATGACGAGAATATGGCGCATAACACAAAGAAGAGCGCCGATAAAACTACATACTTATTCGAGTAAAGATCATTATCCTGCTTCATCCTTGGCATCATCCATTTTCGCCATCCACTCATTAACAAAGCATAGCCTACCCATGAGTACTCGCTATGTTTTGTTCAGAAAAAATCTTTTGTTTTTGGGAATGTCGACGATACTTAAACTAAGGATAAATGTTAAAAGAACTTTGGATGGTAAACTTGCTGAATACAGTTTTTATGGCCATTTTTATATGGACATTCTCAATATTAGCCATTGCAAGCGAGCAACTTGTTGATGGTCTAATAGTCAGTGGCTTAGAGCAGCGCGCAGATGACGAAGAGGCGCCCTTTGATATTTATTCGAGTAATAAAGTGCATAACTGCGCAGGCAAGCCTTCAAATGTCTATCGGGTTTACAGTGAATATGATGCTGTGGCCCAGCGGCGGTTTTTATTATCCTTGGAGGCGCTTAAGCATAAAATGCCTTTAACCGTGATCACTGACGGGTGTGAAGGTCGAGCATTAAGAGTGCACACGTTAAGGCTTAACCGCTAAAGCTTGAGAAGTTGGTCTGTTTTAGCCGCCATAATGAAATCATTTCGATGCAGCCCCGCAATTGTATGCGTCCACCAAGTTACTGTGACCTTTCCCCATTGCAATAAGATATCCGGATGATGATTTTCTTGTTCGGCTAAATTAGCCAGTTCATTGGTAAAGTTTAAGCCTTGTGCATAGTCACTAAACGTAAATTCTCTACGCGCCTTAGTTATGCCGTTTTCACTCACACTCACCCAGCTAGGCAGTGATGCTAAAAAGCGATTAATCTCGGTATCCGTTAATTTATGTGAGCCTGGTGAACAGGCTGTGCAAGGTTCTTGGTCTAACATTTCATTCTCCTTATTTATATTCGACCTGACACACAAAACACAGGCATAAAAAAAGGGGCCAAAGCCCCTTTTATCAATACTATTTTAAGTGAGCTTAGCTTACTTCTTTTGCATTGATTTTAGCATACCATTCTTTTGGACCCGTTTGGTGAACCGACGTACCGTTCACATCCACCGCCACGGTTACTGGCATATCTACTACGTCAAACTCGTAGATGGCTTCCATACCTAGGTCGGCAAAGCCAACCACTTCCGCGTGTTTGATCGCTTGAGACACCAAGTAAGCTGCTCCACCTACCGCCATTAAATAAGACGCTTTATTGTCCTTGATGGCATCAATAGCTATTTGGCCACGTTCCGCTTTACCAATCATACCCATTAGGCCCGTTTTCTCTAATACGATACGAGTAAACTTGTCCATACGGGTCGCGGTTGTAGGACCTGCAGGCCCTACAACTTCATCGCGTACTGGGTCAACTGGACCCACGTAATAGATGAAACGGTTTTTAAGATCAACCGGTAATTCTTCACCTTTTTCGATCATATCAACCATGCGCTTATGAGCCGCATCGCGCCCAGTCAGCATCTTGCCGTTAAGCAAGATAGTTTCACCTGGTTTCCAGTCTTTCATTTCTTCACGGGTAATCGTGTTTAAGTTAACACGACGTACGCTTTCGCCTACTTCCCACGTGATTTCAGGCCAATCTTCTAGTTTTGGTGGCTCTAATTTAGCAGGACCAGAACCATCTAACTCAAAATGCGCATGACGAGTAGCCGCACAATTAGGAATAATAGCCACAGGCTTGTTAGCAGCATGGGTAGGATAATCGGCTACTTTAACATCAAGAACTGTCGTTAAACCCCCAAGGCCTTGCGCGCCAATGCCCAATTTATTAACTTTTTCATATAATTCTAAACGCAGTTCTTCAGAGCGATTTTGCGCGCCACGAGCTTGTAGCTCTTTAATGTTGATTGGCTCAAGTAGCGCTTCTTTGGCGATCATCATGGCTTTTTCTGCCGTGCCACCAATGCCTATGCCAAGCATACCTGGTGGACACCATCCGGCACCCATTTTAGGAATTTGCTCAAGTACCCAGTCCACGACAGAGTCAGACGGGTTCAACATGGCAAATTTAGACTTAGCTTCAGAGCCGCCGCCTTTCGCTGCCACATGAACGTCAACCGTATTGCCTTGCACTAATTTAGTGTGAATAACCGCAGGCGTATTGTCTTTAGTATTCGTACGCTTACCGTCAGGATCCGCTAATACGGATGCACGCAAGATGTTATCGGGTAAAAGATAAGCACGGCGCACGCCTTCGTTCGCCATGGCTTCGACATCCATGGTGGCGTCTTCAAATTTAACGTCCATGCCTATGGTCAGAAACACAGTAACAATACCGGTATCTTGGCAAATAGGACGATGACCCATGGCGCACATTCGAGAGTTGATTAGAATTTGAGCTATGGCATCTTTCGCGCCTTGGCTCTCTTCTTTCTCGTAGGCTTCTTCCATCGCTTTGATGAAATCTAGGGGATGGTAGTAAGAAATATACTGAAGGGCATCAGCAACACTCTGGATCAGATCTTCTTGCTTGATCACAGTCATGGCAGGGTCTCTCAATAATCAAGTTAATAGTTGTGGGGGGTATTGTAGCATGCTGGCTTAAAAGGACGTAACTGGGAAATCCCCGCTACCACCACCATTTCATAGTATTAGTGTCTTCGGATTCTTCTTTGCTTAAGTCGATGACCCGACTATCAAAGACCTCTTCAAGCTCATCTTCACTTAAAGGCCCCTGCGACTTAATAAAACGGCCGCCTTCGGGCAGCATACGCGTCACAGCCAGTTCGTTATGAGCTAATACCGTTGAAACCAACATAAGAGGGCCATCGCCTAAAGGAATGTCATCTTCTAGGGTCTGATGCTCAAGCTCTGGCGGGTTAATTTCGCTGTAGCGCAAAAAATACACCTTATCCGCTTCAACAGACAAATTCATTTGCGCAATGCGTTTAAGATCAAACTCAAAACCGTCCGTGGCGATACCTTCTAACCCCAACAGCGGGCGGCGCATCACTACCTCATATTCTCCAGGCTCTAGTTCAAACCAGGTGTAACCGTTTGCACGGATATTAAAAATACGTTCATCGTCCAAGTAGAAACTTGGAGCTTCGATCTCATCGGCTCCCCATTGGCTGTTCGGGCGATAAACATAAAGCAGTGCTTTATGTTCATAATCCCAACGATTACCCACCTGTGTATATTCCTTACCGGACACAGTGGCAATATAAGCACCAAAATTATGGCCTAATGATTGGTATATATGTAAGCAGCCAGACGTGGAAAGTAGTACGAATGTTGCGAAAAAAATGGTTATTATTTTTATCATTTTAGACTCTATGCGCCCCTTAAGTTACTAAGAGATAACACGCTTTAATTATTCCGGTATGATGACATAATTACAAAAAATAACAAAATAAGTGCTGCTGGAATTTCACATCATGGAACAGATATTAATCAAAAGCGGCAAGTTTCTGCTTGTACTTGCACCCGTATTCTTATTAATGCCCTTTGCTCTTGCCGAAGATAATATTCGTATGGGTGAAGACTATTACGGCAACGACATTAATGCGGCGATTTTAGAAGCCCAGCAAAATGATCGTAAAGTGAATTATGCCAACCGATATTGGTACAACCGCACTACCTCTAAATCCTTCGACCTCCCTAATCTGGGCAGCCAAGCATTAGAAAAAGAACGATTAGAAGGTGCTTTTCAACCAACTGCGGCAGGTAAAGTCAGTACGCCTGATAGCATTCCAGGTGAAGATCAAACCAGAACACTGCAAACGAATTTAGAACAGAATTCCCCTGAACAAGAAGCAAACGTGAACTTAAAAGCCCCTGCTGTGATCCCACAAAATACCGATAAATTCATCCCAGAAATATTTCACCAGTTTCCTCGAGGTGATACAGTAACCACACGTAACTTGACCACCAGCGGCAGTATATCCAGTACGCCTAGACCATAGTTTTGGTTTTGGCTTAATCAAATTAGAATCAGAATAGATATTTATGAAGACGTTATTATTTATTTTACTCAGTATCAGTTTAAATAGTTATGCCATCGAACCCATGGATAACTATTATGCCAATGACGTGCTTGACGCTGTTAACCAAGCAAAAGAGCAGCCCCATCATTATGATTACAGCAGTACTTACCGCTATAAACGCACAACCGCACAAAGCATTGAATTAAATCGAATGGATTTAAATGAATTAGATGAGACGCGCTTACAGATCCAAGGCAAATCAGTTGATCTAATCCCTAGCGCAAGCAAAGAAGAAATCCTATCACTAAAAGACGACCGCAAAGTACCTACTGACTCAGCCAACACTCTGGCACCGGCGCAAACAATTATTCCCGTAAACACTCAATATGAATCCAGTTATGGCAACCATTACAGTACTGGCGTCATGAACCAGGGCACTCTCGTTTCCACCCCTAGACCTTAAAGCACGGCCTGAATGGCTTTTTCTGTGCGTGCTTGGCGCGCACCACTGGCAATTGAAAATAATTTTTTATCTTTATGCCAAGTTTGCTCAAATTCGTCACCACATATCGCCATCTGCTTTTCAAAGTCAGCACATAACTCTAAAAACTGATTAAAACCTTGAGCTAACTGCAAGTGAACCCAGGGACTGGATACTAACTTCAAACCACTCACAAAACTCACTAACCCTAATGCTGTTTGCATAACCTCAACCAACCCAAACCGATAGGCTTGATTTAAAACTAAACAACTTGCTGCCATTAGTATATGAGCGTCTTCGAGCACACGAAAAACCTTACTGTAATCTTCGTGGCCATCGCCTGCTAACACCTGTCCTTTTGCCTCCTTCAGAGATACAGCACCGTGGGGAATGTCTTTTAACATACTCATTGCTGGCATTTGGGTCACACTTACTTGCGCTTGATCAGCGTCTACTAGCACCGCTTTTAATACTGGCCGTCCATCGCGTTCGCCTTGCTTGGCAATAACCAATAATTGCTGCGCTAAGCCTGCCATAGTGACGAAACTTTTTTCACCACTAACACTACCATCTTTATTTATAACGGTTTGTATATGCTTCGGATGATTGCCTAGGCTTTCCGTCACACACATAGCCGCCCACTGATTTTGTTTTAGCTGAGGAAGTAAAGCCTGCAATGCGCATCTATAAGCTAAGGCAAACGCTTGAGATAAATTTGAACAACGTAAGCCTACTTCGGCTACAGCTTGTAAACTATCTTGTTTATCTTGATTTAATAACGTTACAGAAAAATCCTCAAAGCTTTCAAAGCATGGGCGCGTAAGCTGGGTTGTTAGGTGTTGTATCAGCATATTTTTTCCATAAAAAAAGCCCATAAGGGCTTTTTTATTAAAAGGTCGTTAACTTAAGGCTGTGCAGATGCAGCAGGTGCTGGAATGTTAGCCTTTAATTCTTTAAGTTCTTTTTCTAAACCTTGAATACGACGCATTAACTGCAAGCGAGTTGCATCCATGGCTTTAATCCCTTTGCCATGATCATCCAGTGTCTTATTAATATTTTTAGGCAAGCCTGCCAAAGTGCTATCGAGCTTACTTTCCAACAGTGCAATTTTTGCCTTGCTTTGCTCTAGATCGTTCGCCAGCGGCTTCAAGCCGTCTTTTACTTGTTTGGTAGCATTCTTTGCAACTTGAGAAACGTCTTTATTTAACAAATCAATTCTACCATCTTGCTTTGTAAGCAATTTACTTTGTTCGTTTAACTGGCCTTTATTTTTATCAATCGCAACTTTATTACGCTTATTTGCTAAATCCCATAGTTTACGTATTTCATGATCTTGCTCATTAAGTAAGATTCTCACCGCATCAACCGATAGGTTTGCCTGCTCATCCGTCGAGGTCAGCTTATCTTGTAAAATCGTGAGCGCTTGAAGTTGAAGGTCAGATTGCTTTTTAACGCTGTAAAACTCAACCAATAAAGCCACACAAAGAATCAGGGCAAATACCGTTAATGCCCATAATACTTTTGGAGCACCTGATGATGAGGGGGCAGAGGGCGCTCTAGGTTTACCGGCTACACGCTGACGACTGGCAATTTCTTCCCGACTTAAGGCAATAGAGGCGAGCTGTTCAGGTTCTTTATCTTTATTCATAATGCTTAAGGCTTACTCTTTAATTTACACTATTGTGGCAGCTGGTTAATTTTTGGCAAGCTAACAACATGATTTTGGTTAATCTGTTCACAATGAACAATTCATTTGTTCAAGCAGATCAATAGAAAGCCTCGTGATCTAGTGCTATTATTGAGGCACCTATTTTTAGGTACTTACAAAGCATACCTTGTAAGTATTGATGATGAGAGTCCAACCAAAATAACGGGAGCCCAACATGGCGTTCGAACTACCAGCACTACCTTATGCAAAAGATGCTTTAGAGCCACATATCTCCGCTGAAACCCTTGATTTTCACCACGGCAAACACCACAACACCTACGTTACTAAACTAAACGGTTTAGTTGAAGGCACTGATCTTGCCAACAAATCTCTAGAAGAAATCATCAAAACAGCTTCTGGCGGTATTTTTAACAATGCTGCTCAAATCTGGAACCACACCTTCTACTGGAACAGCCTAAGCCCTAACGGCGGCGGCGCACCTACTGGTGCAGTAGCTGACGCAATCAATGCAGCTTTTGGTTCTTTCGAAGAATTCCAAGCTAAATTCAACGATTCAGCTGTTAACAACTTCGGTTCTAGCTGGACTTGGTTAGTTAAAAAAGCAGACGGTTCTCTAGACATCGTTAACACGTCTAACGCCGGCACCCCAATCACAGAAGATGGTCTTACGCCGCTAATGACCGTGGATCTTTGGGAACACGCTTACTACATTGACTACCGCAATGTACGTCCTGACTACCTAAAAGGTTTTTGGGCACTAGTAAACTGGGATTTCGCGAACGAAAACTTCGCTAAGTAATTCACCCCCAGTGATGAAAAACAGGCCTTAGGGCCTGTTTTTTTTTGCCTAAAATACCTTACACTTACGCCAACTTCATTATTTGGCAGATTCACATGGCCCGTTTAGTTTTAGGCTCAAGTTCACCTTACCGCAAAGCATTACTGGAAAAGCTCGATTTAAGCTTCGATTGCGACAGCCCAGACATCGACGAAACCCCGTTAAAAAATGAACTCCCAAGAGACATGGTGGCCCGCTTAGCAAAAGCCAAAGCCCAAGCCATTGCTGAGCGCCACCCACAATCCATTATCATAGCCTCAGACCAGTGCGCCACGTTAGACGGTCAAATAATCGGCAAACCGGGCGACCATGAAAGCGCCGTAGAGCAACTTAAAAACGCCCGCGGTCGCACCGTCACCTTCTACACAAGTTTATGTGTATTTAATGCCGGCACTAACCAGTATCAAGAAACCGTTGAGCCCTTCTATGTGTACTTCCGTGAGTTAACGGATCAACAAATTGAAAACTACCTGAAGAAAGAAGAGCCTTATAACTGTGCAGGCAGTTTTAAGTCAGAAGGTTTAGGTATTAGCTTATTTGAACGCTTAGAAGGTAATGACCCGAATACCTTGATTGGTTTGCCGTTGATTCAGCTAAT
The DNA here is from genome assembly GCA_034110565.1 of Bermanella sp. Classification (GTDB taxonomy): domain Bacteria; phylum Pseudomonadota; class Gammaproteobacteria; order Pseudomonadales; family Oceanobacteraceae; genus Bermanella. Next base: position 29,488 of record JAWUYY010000072.1, read on the forward strand.
TAAGATGTTGGATGAGTTTGGGGTGCATGTGATTTAGGGTTAGGCGTTAGACGGCATGCTGGAGAGGGAAAGCATTACTGTAAACAATTTAAACATCTCAATTATGCCGTCATTCCGGTTGCGAGGAACGAGCAGACCGGAATCTATTTCTAATTTTGGATTCTTTTGTATTTGACTCTTGCGACATTTTTTAACGCGAGTACGTATTTGTTACTTTGTTAATTATTAAATTGATCACAAGATTAACAAACATTCCTCGCACGGTTTCTTTTCTCGGGGGAGACTAGCTCCCGAACGCAGTGAGCTCCGTATCCGCTTCGCGCCGCACTACCCACCGCCGACCTTGTATATTATCGAAACGCTTGAGTTATGCAGTGGGTAAAGGACGCAGGTTGGTATCTTGACGGGGTTGGTTTGCGGTAGTTTTGGAGAGTTGTTAACGCTTGCAGCAGTTGCGCGGTATTTTTCGCGTCGACTGCCTGTGATTGTTAAGTGTTTTGATACCACATATCAGACTTATACTGCTCAGGTATTTCTTGTTCAGAAGGATCATCGAAACCTAGCCTTTCTAGCGTTTCAAACCACTTATCTCGTTTTGATTCCGGTAGCGGTTGACCGCACCAAGGACAATACTTAATGCTGCTGGCGGCCGAACCCCCATCATGAATAATGATTCCATATTCATCAAACTTGGGTGTGTATCGTATAAGTACATCCGGGCACGAGTAGATATCCGTGTGCTGGTTGCAACTCAATTCGATAGCATTATCCATCGATTCACAACAATGTTTCTTCATTGATTACACTTAACAGTTTATTCTATGGCGCGTGATCAAATAATATAATGTGCAGTCACGTGACGTGTTTTAAGGGCGTGTTTGCCTAGTTACTTTTTATAAGCCAGTTATCATGCGGTATACAATCAGTTTTGGCAAATGTGCCTTCCCTTTTTTTACGTAGCGCTAGAACACTTGTACCTATGTAAGCCTTTCTTTTTCTTCAAGTTTCTTTTTCCATACATTTAGCCATATTGGCTAAACGAAGGCCCCATTTCCATAAAAAGCGTCACGTGACGGCATATTATATTATGCAGTCACGTGACGCTTTTTACGGCCAATACCCAACAAATATCAAGGAACCCACTATTAAAGACAGTTTAGTGATGTGTTTAACAATGATGGGTTACGCTCGTACCTCTCTAACCCATCCTACCAAGCCTAATTAAATATATGAGGTGCCTGCCGTGGATAGTTAGGCGCGAAGCGGGGATTGGGGTGCAACCCCAAGAAAGAAAACCGTGCAGGCTTTAATTATCCTGATTGCGAAAATCCAAACTATTAAAACTCACATGAAAACGCAGATGCGGAAATGGATACCCGATCTGCTCGTGCCTCGCGTCGAGTATGACAGTGCAGCCTCATACATTTAAACTACATGCAAAACCGTAGCAGAACCAACCGGAAACCAAACCCGTAACGATAACAAAATGCGCCCTTTATCCGCGGCAACAACCAAAGCCTAATTAAATATATGAGACGCCTGCCGTGGATAGTTAGGCGCGAAGCGGGGGTTGGGGTGCAACCCCAAGAAAGAAAACCGTGCTAGTTTTAGTTATCCAGATTGCGAATATTGAAATAATTAACGGTGTTCTAGAAACGCACTTACGGAAAACTTAGCAGATACCAAAGGTGCGCATCACCACTATTGAAACCTGAAACAACGGACAGGAGGATTGACTGCGCTTCGCGCCCCCTGCGGGCGACTTCGTCGGTCTTGCCTTCGGCAATCGAACGACGTGAAAGGATTCACTAATGTCGCGAAGTGCATGGATGCACGAGAGCGACCAGGAGGATCTCACCCGCCTGAGCGCTAGGTTTCAGATCACAAATTTTGGGCAAAAAAAAACCTGCATTAAAATGCAGGTTTTTCTTGAATTTGGTGCGCTCAGGAGGATTCGAACCTCCGACCGCCTGGTTCGTAGCCAGGTACTCTATCCAGCTGAGCTATGAGCGCAATACTGATAAATCTAAGATCCCTTAAGATCTTTCCCAATTCTTTTTAAACATTATCAGTCACTGTTTAAAAAATGGTGCGCTCAGGAGGATTCGAACCTCCGACCGCCTGGTTCGTAGCCAGGTACTCTATCCAGCTGAGCTATGAGCGCATCGTTTGGGGCGGCGAATTATAGTTAAACCGATCTATTAGTCAACTATCGCCACTTTTTATTTTTACATGAAGTCTTAATAAAAAGAATTGTGATGGCGGAGAGAGAGGGATTCGAACCCTCGATAAGATTTCTCCTATACACCCTTAGCAGGGGTGCGCCTTCAGCCACTCGGCCATCTCTCCAACACGCGGCGTATGTTATCACTTTACAGAGAAATTAAAAGGAAAAATTTCAATGAAATTAATACATTAGCGTAAAATCAGTCCTCGGAAGGATGTTCTTTTTCTTTTTGGATGCGTTGGTAAATTTCTTCACGGTGAACAGCCACTTCTTTTGGCGCATTCACACCAATTCGAACCTGATTACCTTTAACTCCTAATACAGTTACGGTTACTTCGTCACCAACCATAAGAGTTTCACCAACACGACGCGTTAAAATGAGCATTTTATTCTCCTGAACATGTAACCAGCACAGCTGTAGCTAGCCACTTTAATCCCCGCTTTGATCACAAAACGAGCATCCATAAGATTTATTATTGACCAGCTTTGGAAAATTAAAAGCCTCATATTCAACCCTTCCAGAATATTTAGTTATGGAAAGCGCTAAATTAGAGGCTTACTGGCCGTGTACCTAGGGTGCGATGGCTTCCCAACGCGTTTTACACAAGAAGGTGTCTGATCCTTGACGTTCTTCTTTTTTACTGGGCATCGTCATCTAGATCAAATGCTGTGTGTAGTGCTCGCACGGCCAGTTCTAGATATTTTTCAGCGATGACCACAGAAATCTTAATCTCAGAAGTCGATATAATCTGGATATTGATATTTTCTTGCGCAAGCACATCAAACATTTTGCTGGCTACACCAGCATGACTGCGCATGCCCACACCAACAAGCGAAACTTTTGCGATGTCATTGGCGCCTGACACTTCACGAGCACCCAAGCTTTGAGCTACTTCGCGTAATATCGCCTCGGTTTTAACAAAGTCCCCGCGATTAACGGTAAACGTGAAATCGGTGGTATTGTCGGCCGCAATATTTTGCACGATCATATCCACTTCGATATTTGCCGCGCTCACAGGGCCTAGAATTTTAGACGCTACACCAGGAATATCTGGCACACCTAGCACGGTTAGCTTGGCTTCATCACGATTAAATGCAATTCCGGAAATAACTGGCTGTTCCACTGATTCATCATCCTCTATTGTAATAAGGGTGCCGTTACCTTCTTTACTGCTATGTAAGACACGCAGTGGCACTTTATATTTACCAGCAAATTCCACAGAACGAATTTGCAATACTTTTGACCCAAGACTGGCCATTTCAAGCATTTCTTCAAACGTAATTTTATCCATACGACGGGCTTTTTCTACCACACGTGGGTCCGGGGTATACACGCCGTCTACATCCGTATAGATATGACACTCATCAGCCTTTAAGGCTGCTGCCAAGGCAACACCTGTGGTATCAGAACCACCACGACCTAGAGTCGTAATATTGCCTTCGCTATCCACACCTTGGAAACCGGCTACGATCACAACACGACCTTGGTCAAGATCGCTGCGGATTTTTTTAGTATCAATATCTTGGATGCGCGCTTTCATATGCGCACTATCTGTGAGTATTTTTACTTGCGAACCCGTATAAGATCGAGCAGGCACACCACGCTTATTCAGCGCCATGCTTAATAATGCGATGGTCACTTGTTCGCCAGTGCTCAACAATACATCCATCTCACGAGGCGTCGGTTGATCACTAATTGCGTTAGCTAGGCCAAGAAGACGATTGGTTTCACCACTCATGGCGCTCACCGCCACAACAACATCATGGCCTTCGTCTTTGAATTTTTTAATCTTTTCGGCAACGCCTTCGATACGCTCTACGCTTCCTACCGAGGTGCCGCCATATTTGTGTACGTACAATGCCATGGTTTCAGGCTCTTCAAAAAGGGTACAAAATTTGGGCGACAATTAGACACTAATTGTCGCCAATTTGGAACTAAATAAAAGATTCAAAACAATCTAGAAAAAGCTTCTCAATTCAGAGTTAATCGCTTTCTCTATTTTTTAATCAAGCCTAATCCACAATTAAGGTTTTACACCTTATAAGTTTGCATGCGCCCATTTATCAAAGGCTGCCAGTGCATCTGCAATGCCTTCTGGTTTTTTACCGCCGGCTTGAGCAAGGTCAGGTTTACCGCCACCGCGTCCATCCACATACGGAGCCATTTCTTTCACAATATCGCCGGCTTTAGCTTTACCTAGAAGGTCCTTGGTGACACCTGCAATCAAGGTAACTTTGTCCCCTTCGCTGCTGGCTAGCAAGATAACGGCACTGCCTAGTTTATTTTTCAGCTGATCCATTGCACCGCGCATAGCTGGCACATCCGCGCCGTCTAATTGAGCCGCTAATACATTCACGCCATTAATTTGCTTGGCTCCCGCGGCTAAGTCAGTGCCTGCACCTGAGGCCAGTTTAGCTTTAAGCTGCTGCACATCTTTTTCTAGTTGACGACTTTTGCTCACGACCGCTTCTACTTTATCAAGAACTGTTTCACGGTTTGCTTTTACCTGAGCAGCAACGGCGCTAATGGTACTATCCATATTAGCGATGTAATCATATGCCGCTTCGCCCACTACGGCTTCAACACGACGAACACCTGCTGCAATACCGCTTTCACTGATGATTTTTAAAAACCCAATATCACCGGTGCGTTTAGCATGAGTACCACCACACAGCTCGACTGAGAAATTATCACTGCCCATTGAGAGCACGCGCACTTCATCGTCGTACTTCTCCCCAAACAATGCCATAGCACCGTCGGCTTTGGCTGCTTCTATATCCATAAGTTCAGTGTTAACGGGTGTATTAACGCGAATCTGTTCATTCACTTTTTTCTCGACCGCGGATAGCTCTTCACTTGTCATGGCTTCAAAGTGCGCGAAGTCAAAACGTAAACGATCATAGGTACATAACGAGCCTTTTTGCTGAACGTGATCCCCTAAGGTTTCACGCAATGCCGCATGCAATAAATGCGTCGCAGAATGATGCAGTGCCGTTTGCTGGCGCTTATACTCGTCAACGCTGGCTGTTAATGCATCGCCAACCTTCAGTATGCCTGCTTTCACTTCACCATGGTGCAGGTGATTCTTTTGCTCTTTGGTGGTATCGGTAACGATGAATTCAACACCATCACCTATCAGTAAACCTTTATCACCAACCTGACCGCCAGACTCACCATAAAACGGCGTACTGTCGAGCACTACCATGCCCTCATCTCCAACTGACAGGCTATCTACTTGGGCGCCATCTTTAAATAAGGCAATGATTTTGCCTTGATTTAATAAGCTGTCATAACCGGTAAAGTCAGTAGTACCTTCTAAATTAAGCGTGTCGGTGTAATCCACTTTAAAGTTTGACGCGGCACGAGCTTTGTTCTTTTGCTCCGCCATGCACACATCAAAGCCGGCTTCATCTACTTTTAAATTTCTTTCACGAGCAATATCTGCGGTTAAATCCACAGGAAAACCGTAGGTGTCGTACAATTTGAAAACGGTTTCACCTGGTATCGTGTCACCTTTTAGATCAGCTATGGCGTTTTCTAATAACTTCATGCCGTTATCTAGTGTTTTTACGAATTGCTCTTCTTCTAACTTAAGAATTTTTTCTATGTGCGGCTGGTTTTTAACAAGTTCTGGATAGGCTGCCCCCATCTCTTTTACCAGCGCACCAACCAACTTATAAAAGAATAAATCGCTGGCGCCAAGGATGTGGCCGTGACGCAAGGCTCGACGAATAATACGACGCAGCACATAACCGCGACCTTCATTTGATGGCATCACACCATCGCTGATCAAGAAGCTACATGAACGAATGTGGTCAGCAATCACCAGCAAAGACTTACTGTCTAGCTCGTTTGTGCCGGTTACTTCGGCAGCCGCCTTAATTAAGCCTTGGAATAAATCGATTTCGTAGTTAGCGTGAACGCCCTGCATAATGGCAGAGATACGTTCAAGGCCCATGCCGGTATCCACGGATGGCTTAGGTAAAGGCTCCATGGTGCCGTCTGCTTGACGGTTATACTGCATGAAAACGTTGTTCCAGATTTCGATGAATCGATCGCCGTCTTCTTCCGGCGTACCTGGTTTGCCGCCCCAAATATGCTCGCCATGATCATAAAAAATCTCGGTACAAGGCCCACAAGGACCCGTGTCACCCATTTGCCAGAAGTTATCTGATGCGTATTTTTCGCCCTTGTTATCACCAATACGAATGATCTTATCTTTTGGCAAGCCCATTTCTTTGTGCCAAATATCAAATGCTTCGTCATCGTCTGCGTAAACCGTGACAAGTAACTTATCAGCTGGTATGCCTAAGTATTCTTTACTGGTTAAGAATTCCCATGCGAATTTAATGGCATCTTGCTTGAAATAATCGCCAAAGCTGAAGTTGCCCAGCATTTCGAAGAAGGTATGGTGGCGAGCGGTATAACCGACATTTTCTAAGTCATTATGTTTGCCGCCCGCACGCACGCAGCGCTGGCTGCTAGTGGCACGCGTATATGAGCGTTTATCTAAGCCCAAAAATACATCTTTAAATTGGTTCATGCCCGCATTAGTAAACATCAAGGTAGGGTCATTACCTGGAATTAAAGAACTGCTGGCCACAACTTCGTGTTGCTTGCTTGCAAAGTAGTCTAGAAATGCCTGTCTTATTTCTGCGGTTTTCATACTTCGTCCATCAAGAGGCCACAGTAACGGGGGCTGGGCGCTCATTATTGTCATATTTAAAGGGCGCTAGTATAACGACAAACCTAACGCCAGACGAGAGCTGGTGATCATTAGTACAGCAAATAAACCCGTGTTTTTACCGAACGATACAATAATTCGCTTGTCTTTTATATTAGGTAAAGCTAAATTAGATATATCTTAAAGATGGAGAGTAAACAATGTCACTTGATCGCTTAGTTTTCGCCCTTGCTGGTACATTCATTCTGCTGAGTCTTATTCTGTCTCAAGTACATAGTGAAAATTGGTTGTGGTTTACGGCTTTTGTCGGCGCTAACCTGTTTCAGACTGCGTTTACAGGCTTTTGCCCACTAGCCCTAATTTTGAAAGCTCTGGGTGTCAAACCTGGTGCCGCATTAAATTAAACAGCCCGCAAAAGCTTACACTTACTGACACTTCTTCTATTGAAACGGTCAGTTGCAAGCCCCATAATGGCCGGACTTTAGTTAGCTGTTGTGGGTCCTTGTGAAAATATTTTTAACGTTTATCGTTGTTATAGGCTTAGTTGTTGTGGCCGTAGGCCTATCAAAAAATGATAATCAGGAGCAACGCATCGATGATTGGGCCAAACAAAGTGCTCTATTATTTCAAGATACCGCCACATTTCTCTCTTCTTTAAAATCGGATATTCCTGCCGAAGTAGACGCCATAGACGAAAAAATTCAAACTCTGCTGCCTAATAAAAGTATCGACTTACGTTACGAACCAGATTTGAATGAATCAATCAATCTTGCCAACGACCAACCAATTAACGTTGGGCCTAATGCATTACTACCCAATCTTTTTGGCGCAAAGCAAAAATCCGGCACATCATTGAAAGGCCAAATTTTCACTGATGAAGAAGATAAAATTATTGGCGCCGAAGTACAGCTTGCCATCCCGACGGATATGTAACCATGACGGCTCTAGCTTGCGTACTACTTACCTTATGTGTTTTAAGCTTGATGATTTCCTTTGGTATCGGCCCTTTTGCTAATGAGCCATTTTTTCAGCTACATCTGCGCTTTAAGCAATTACATAGAATTAGCCGGGCTATTATCCAGCTATCAGCACTTTTGATTAGTCTGCTGTGCAGCTTATGGATTATCGGGGTGTTTGCATGATTCATGTTGTATCAGGTCATCTAGGCAGTGGGCGCTGGCGCTTTAAAGACGTAGAAGGCATTACTGTATTAGCACACATGCAGCCATTCACCCCTCACAGCGAATTTCGCATTGGGCCAGATCAAGTTCTCAGCTATGAAGTTGAAGAAGGTCCAAATAAAAAGCAGCTGTCAAAGATACTTATAAACTTTACAGAAGATCGTTACTGCCGAGCAATCGTCTCTCCAGATGACTTCGTGATGCTCGATAAAATGGTAAGCGCACAACAAGCCGCACCACAATTCACACGTGAAAATGGTAAATGGATCGTCGGTTTAGGGGTTTTCCTAGTTGTCTGTGTCATTTTTGAATTCGTGAAATAACACCATTTCTGTCATATTTGTGAAATAAAGCGCATTGTTTATAATGCGCGCTTCAATTGGTCTACAGTTAACCCATTAAAGATATTTCTAGAATGCATCTAACCTTGGATTCATCCTAGAACTATTTTAATTGGACACATCCCATGAAAAACATTGTTATCGTTGGCGGCGGCGCAGGCGGCTTAGAACTAGCAACCAAATTAGGTGACACATTCGGCAAACGCAATCGCGCTCACATTCATCTTGTCGATGCTAATAACACGCACCTATGGAAACCCCTGCTTCATGAAGTAGCAACAGGCTCTCTAGACAGCGGGATAGATGAACTTAGCTATCGAGCACAAGCCTACAATCATCATTTTAAGTTTCATATCGGTCGCATGGACAACCTTGACCGCGACAAAAAGGAAATCATTCTTGAGCCAATTAATGACGAAAATGGTGTAGAAGTTTTGCCTGAACGTCGATTGCAATATGACTCACTGGTGCTCGCTATTGGCAGCCAAACCAATGACTTTGGTACTCAGGGTGCAAGTGAATTTTGTTCATTTTTAGACAGTCGCGAACAAGCTGATAAATTTCATCAAAAGTTATTAAATACTTATTTAAAAGCCAATAATACTGCCGCTCAGCAAAGTCGATATAAACTGAATATAGCTATTGTCGGCGCAGGTGCAACCGGCGTTGAATTAGCCGCTGAATTACATAACACAGCATCAGAATTATCCGCATATGGTTTAGATAAACTGGGTAAAGACCAACTTCAAGTTATCATCATTGAAGCGGGTGATCGCATCTTACCTGCATTGCCTCCTAGGATTTCTACTGCAGCTCATCGCGAATTAGAAAAACTCGATATTCAAGTTAAAACCAATACCTTTATTAAAGAAGTGACAAAAGAAGGTTTTCTTACTAATGACGGCCACTTGATTAATGCAGAATTAAAAATCTGGGCCGCCGGTGTAAAAGCACCTAACTGGATGAAGGAATTATCTGGTCTTGAGACTAACCGCGTCAATCAATTGGTCGTCAAACCAACCTTGCAAACTACACGTGATGATAATATTTTTGCCCTTGGTGATTGTTCTTTTATGTTACAAAAAGACGGTACGCCTGTTCCTCCTCGAGCTCAAGCGGCACACCAGCAGGCTTCTCATGTTTATAAAAACTTAGTCCGACTCAATGAAGCACGTACCCCAAAAGATTACATTTATAAAGACAAAGGCTCACTGGTCAATCTTAGTCGCTATAGTACAGTGGGAAGTTTAATGGGGAACTTAAGCAGCGGTAGCATGATGGTAGAGGGAAAAATTGCACGTATCGTATATGTATCTCTTTATCGCTTACACCAGGTTGCCCTTCATGGTTATTTCAAAACGGCCTTAATGAGTTTATCGGGGCGTATCAATAAAATTATTCGTCCTCGCTTAAAACTGCATTAATATCAAAAACCAGAGCACGGCCCTTGGCCATGCTCTGGTTTCTCATTACGATGCCAAAGCTGAAAACACCCGATAGAAGTTTGATGTATCTTGCACGTTTATAGGCACACCCAGCTTCTTAGCTATATCACTTGCAGAGAATATTCCACGAATTTCATTCTTTTTGTTATCCACAACTAAGCAATGCTGTTGGCCATTTTCTTTTAAATGATGAATGACTGACGCGATATCAGCATGTTCAACCTCATCAACCTCAAACCCTTTTATTTTCGCTTTAGGTACCATTAAGTCGGCAACCGTAATACTTTCTCGCCTCACTGTCTTAGACAGTTCTGCGTTGATCCGTTGATCCGAAACCTCGTCAGGACTAATAACGCCTAAAAATTTGCAATCGCTATCTACCACCAAGGTTAACTTAGCTCGGGCTTTGAGCATTAACAAACTTGCTAAGTCCGCATTGGTTGATGCATCCACTATTAAAGGTTCTGTTTTCTCAAAGTCAGAAAAAAATAAGGCTGCAGGCGATGACATAGAAATATCAACGTTCTCTACAGGATTAGAAAAACTAACAACGTTACTTATGTCATTAAATTCTAAGTATTTCATCATAAATCTCACATGTTTTTTGGCTGCAAAAGTGACTGATCATTCAATCAATGCATACCGTATTAATAATCAAAAAATGTAATGGGATTTACGCGATAACGGGAGGGGCTCTAGTATCATAGTAATAGAGTGATTGACTATTTGCTTTAGTGTATAAAGCAGGAAATTGAACGGTATAAAAAGACGCTAGATAGCCTTTAAGGAGTTCATCCCCTAAAGCATCTAAATGATTGGTATCTGGCTGATCACCTTTAACCAATAAGGCATCACAGGTAAATGAAGCACCTGAAGAGTCAAGCGCCGCAGAATCAGACGCGACATGATTACTCGCAAACAATACGCCAGTAAACGAACACAGTAATGTAAATAGTAAAAACTTCATTCAGTTTTAACCCCTAAGTACCTGTTATTAATATTGATCCGAACTGAGGCAAAATCAAGAAATTAATTCAATCTTTACTCTTCGTTACGCTTTAATAGAAAACAAGGCATGCGATTAAAACAGTCCAAAAATTAATACCACTTAAGATTAATCACTATAATCCGGTGAAAGACGGGCAAACCCAGCGTATATTTGATCAAGATTAAACCCTCTTCGCTGTAGAAAGTTCATGACCTTATTCTTACTTTTCATATCGCTTAAATCTAGGTTATTGGCTTTTTTCTCAATTAAACGATCTACTTCTTCTGACCAGTTGATTTGATCCTGAATATTTTCAAAGCTCAATTCAACAAGCTCAGATGGAATATGTTTTTGCCTAAGCTCCATACGAATACGTACAGGGCCATAACCAGCTAATGCCTTACTGCGAATAAACATTTCAGTGAAGCGGTTATCATCCTGCAAGCCCATTTCTACTAGCCAATCTAAAGCACTGTAAAGGGCCTCCTCGCTTAACGCCTGGGGCAATAACTTTTGCTCTAATTCCCCATAGCTGTATTCACGTCTTGCAAGTAATTCAATAAACTTGTGACGTAATCCTTTTTCATCTAACAGCTGTGCCGCTTTTTTTTGTGTACGCTGAAACATAGTGATCCAGTTTTCGATTTTATTATTATGCAAAAACACAAAAGGCCAGCAATGCTGACCTTTTGGTTAATAAGAAACATGAATAATTATGTTTCTTCAGTTACCTCTACTGCGGCAGCTTTAGTCTCTTTGGCCGCCTTGGTATCTTTTTCGGCTTTGACGTCTTTAGAGTCAGGCTTCTTAGTATCTGCTACAACCAACAATTGTGCACGAATCTGAGCTTCAATTTCCTCTTGAATAGCAGGATTCTCTTGAAGATAAATACACGCATTAGCTTTACCTTGTCCAATCTTGTCACCCTTGTAAGCGTACCAAGCCCCTGCTTTATCTACCAACCCAATCTTAACGCCAAGATCGATAATTTCAGCACCACGGTTAATACCCTGATTGTACATAATTTGGAATTCAGCCTGCTTGAACGGTGGTGCAACCTTGTTCTTCACAACTTTTACGCGAGTTTCGTTACCGGTGACTTCATCGCCGTTTTTAACAGAGCCAATACGACGAATATCTAAACGCACAGATGAGTAGAATTTAAGGGCATTACCACCCGTTGTGGTTTCAGGGTTACCGAACATCACACCAATTTTCATACGAATTTGGTTAATGAAGATAACCATGCAATTTGCATTCTTCACATTAGCCGTTAGTTTACGCAGAGCTTGCGACATTAAACGCGCTTGGAGACCTACGTGGTGATCACCCATGTCGCCTTCAATCTCAGCTTTTGGCGTCAAAGCCGCCACAGAATCCACTACGATCATATCCACAGCACCAGAGCGTACTAAGCTATCAACAATCTCAAGGGCCTGTTCGCCCGTATCAGGCTGTGACACTAGTAGGTTGTCTAGATCGATACCTAGTTTTTCAGCATATAAAGGGTCTAGAGCGTGCTCTGCATCGACGATGGCAACTGTCTTACCCTGTTTTTGTGCTTCTGCCATGGTAGAAAGACACATAGTCGTTTTACCAGAAGATTCAGGACCATAAATCTCAACAATACGGCCGTATGGTAAACCGCCTATGCCCAACGCGATGTCTAAAGAAAGCGAGCCAGTAGATACGGCTGGAATGGCTTCACGTGGTTGATCACCCATCTTCATAATGGCACCTTTACCGAACTGACGTTCAATTTGGCTAAGGGCTGCATCTAGGGCTTTTTGGCGATTCTGATCCATGTTTTTCTTCACCTTATTATCTTTTTCCGATTTAGGTCTGCGAGGCAGAATTTGAAACACTGTAAATATAACCAGTATTTAAACACATGGGTTTATTTTGGCAAGAATTAATTTATAACGATTTGCTATACCCCTAAACAGAGCCCTTTTTAGGGTCCATATTGTATAAAAGACACCTTATTTCGCTCGTTTAATTATGATATTTCAGACATAAGTGGCATAACCCAGACTCAGCGTGTATCAGGAAGACCACTCTCTAAAGGTTTATTTCTCCACTGTCTACTTGCTCACGTGCCTTCTGGTGGAACAATCATTACCTTAATGCGACCTATAAAGCATATTTATTATCCACTACTATATTTATTCATTTAATTAATTCATTCAGCTGACCAAGGCGACAACAAGCTCAAATGACCCGTCAAAATAGTCACTTGATATGCTTGGCCACAATCATTCTAAATAAAACGAGATATATACATGAGCACCAACATCTTATTTGAGCCTTTCCACCTGGCGAATCTAGAACTTAAAAATCGCATTGTTATGGCCCCTATGACGCGTAACTTCTCGCCCGATAATATTCCCGGCCAAAATAGTATTGATTACTACCGTCATCGCGCAGAAGGTGGCGTAGGGCTTATTGTCACCGAAGGTACTTGTATTGATCATATTGCCGCTAGCGGTTATCCAAACGTACCTTATATGTATGGCAAAGAGCGTTTAGCGGGTTGGAAAAAGGTCGTTGACGCCGTACATGCAGCAGGCGGCAAAATTGCCCCTCAGCTTTGGCATGTAGGCGGCGCGCGTAAAGCGGGTGTCATGCCAGAAGGGGACGTACCTGGCTATACGCCATCAGGTATGTTCGTAGCAGGTAAGAAAAATCGTCACGAAATGACCAAAGATGATATTCAAGATGTCATAAAAGCCTTTGCTAAAGGCGCAGCCGATGCAAAAGAAATTGGCTTTGATGCTATCGAACTGCACGGTGCTCACGGTTATCTAATCGACCAGTTCTTTTGGGAAGGTACCAACCAACGTGAAGATGAATACGGTGGTTCTATGGAAAACCGCAGCCGCTTCGCCATTGAAATTATTAAAGCTTGCCGCGAAGCCGTTGGTCCTGACTTCCCTATTATTCTACGTTGGTCTCAATGGAAGCAACAAGACTACACTGCTCGTTTAGTTGAAACACCAGAAGCACTAAAAGAATTCTTAATGCCATTAAGCGAAGCAGGCGTGGATATTTTCCATTGCTCACAACGTCGTTTCTGGGAGCCAGAATTCGAAGGCAGCGAGTTAAATCTTGCAGGCTGGACACAAAAAATCACAGGTAAGCCAGCAATTACAGTGGGAAGCGTCGGCCTAAATGCTGACTTCATGCCAAAGCCTGGTGAAAGCACATTCAGCGAGGCTGAAACTGTGGGTCTGGAGCAATTAATTGATCGCATGGAGAAAAAAGAATTCGATCTAGTCGCGGTAGGCCGCGCCTTAATTGCTAACCCAGATTGGGCTAATAAAGTTAAAGCAAATAAACTAGACGAACTTAAAGCCTTCAAAAAAGAAGACCTAATGACATTAGTTTAATAATTTACGCTTGATATAAAGTCCTAGTATTTTCTAGGGCTTTATTAAAAGTACAAATAAAAGATTAATAATATATTATTCTTTGGTATCTTCTGGACCATTATCAGCAACAAATGCTCCCCTTTTTCCTTTTGGTTTTTCGTCTCCGGTTGTTGTATCTTGCGCTGTTTGTAACTCAGTAGAGGCATTTATCGCTGCGCCAAGTAAGATGGAGTAAGCCGTCACATAAAACCACATCAATAAGATCACCACGCCACCCATGGAACCATACATTTTGCTATAGCTGGCATATTCACTAATATATAAATTAAAAAAATACGACCCCACTAACCAAAATAAAGTGGCTAGTATCGCGCCAGGCGTAACCCAACGCCATTTAGCGGATGCCCTATGTGGCGCATATTTATATAAACTTGCCAGCGAAACATTAAATACAAGTAATAAAATTGGCCATGTGATCCATCCAAGTAATGTTTGAATTGATTCATCAAGGAAATTAAGTACCAATGGAATACCGACAATTAATAGTAACATCAGTAACATGGTCATAACGGTTGCAAGTGTCAGCACTATTCGTACGATCATCATCATAAAAAATGAGCGCGAGGTGTCTTCTTCGTAACTTATATTACAAGCACTAATGAGCGCAACTGAGCCTTTCCCGCCACTCCAAACAGCCAATAAGACGCTAAAAATGAATCCTAAACTCAACGCACTATTATCAGTTGATATTAAGCTTCCAATCTGGGCTTCTACTATTTTTCTACCTTGCTCCGGAATCACATCAACCAAAAGACCAATATGCTGAACCAGTGTTTGTTGGTCTGTAAAAAGGCCATACATAGAGGCTAGTGCGGCTAATAAAGGAAATATTGCCAATAAGAAATAAAATGCGACCCCTGCAGCAATAAGAGACATATTATCTTTTTGAATTTTTTGTATGACACGCTTAGTTATTTCCCACCAATTTTTGATTGAAAACTGCTGCGGGTGCGTCACTTTATTCTTTGAATTCATGATATTTGAACCTTATGTTACGCATTTTTTTAAACAAGATACGCTTACCATCAGTATGACTTTCACATTCTTTATTATATAACTTAAACACTGTACTTATTAGGTTACTCGATTTTTAACCGTCATTGAATTAAATACAAATCTAATGTGAGTGTGGTATCCACTACATCATCTCGGTATTATTCATGTAGTATTGATAATTGCAAAATTTAACGATTAGTACCTAAATCTAAGGAAAACAATATGAATTGGCATAAGTCGATTAAGATGTCTACCGTCGTCTTAATCAGTACAGTCATTTTTTTACTCATTGTTAGAGCATCAGCACCAAGTCTCACCACATGGTATATAAACAGAATAATACAACAAACTGATGGTATTAGCGGCACGGTACGCGGCATAAATCTAGCCCTTCTTAGAGGTTCTTATACGATACACCAAGTTAACATCAAAAAAACTGAAGATGGACAAGATCTACCGTTATTTTCTGTAGAACGAATCGACATTTCAATATTATGGGATACGTTACTAACAGGTAAGCTGATCACAAAAATAGAAATTATCCAGCCTAAACTTAGCTTATACGACCGCTCTAAAAATAAAGAACCTGAATCAAAGTCAGAAAAAGATAAAAAAACATGGCTAGGGCTGACTCAAGATATAATTCCATTTTCGATAGATACGTTAACAATCAAAAATGGTAATTTTACAGTAGACGCAGAATCAAAACTCAAGCGTGCAAAATTAACGATACAAAATATAAACATCGACGCATCCAATATTTCTAACATTCAAGGTATTAACACAACCGTCAACATTGCAGCAACGGGTGACATTCAAAACCATGCCGAAATAAAAATAGACGGCAGTTTCGACCCGAACACAAGCAAGCCCACTTTTGATGCTAACCTTGAAATAGCAAAGCTACCGGTATCGTACATTGACGATATCGTAAAATTTTATGCCCCTTTTGATTTTGAGGCAGGTGAAATTGATATGGCCAGCGAATTAAAATCCGCTAATGGCCATGTAACAGGTTATATAAAAGTGGGGGTGCATAATTTAGATGTATTCTCTTGGCATGAAGATGTCGTTGAAGATAATGATAATCCAATAGCAGTTTTGTTTGAAATGATGGGCGGTGCACTTGCTAGTTTTTTTGAAAACGACAATAAAGATTTAATAGAAGCCCGTATCCCCATTGAAGGCTCACTTAATGATAAAGATATTTCTGTTATCGATGGTATTTTAGGCATACTCAAAAACGCATTCATCAAGGCTTATGACCTTAAAGTAGAGAAC
Organism: Bermanella sp.; assembly: GCA_034110565.1. GTDB lineage: Bacteria > Pseudomonadota > Gammaproteobacteria > Pseudomonadales > Oceanobacteraceae > Bermanella. The sequence continues at coordinate 46,063 of JAWUYY010000072.1, forward strand.
TCTGCTTCAGATTCTAAAGACTTAAAAAATCAAGAAGACTCTTATTAACATTTACTAAAATTAACGCCACAACATAAAGTAATTGATAAATTTATTATTTATTAAAGACCAAAAATCCAATCATAATTCATTAGCTTTTCGGTAATGACCTTGATAATCAAATATTCTATCTTTAATACGCCAATAATATTTTTGTTTTTTTGCTATTACGAAATCAGGACAAGGAAAGATGTTTGCTAGCTTCAATGCTTGTTGCAAAGTACTGACCTCAAAAACCTCTGTAGATCCCAACTTAATACCAATACACGCACTGAGGCGTTTAGCAAAAACATTATTAAACGCTTTAACTTGATTCGATTTAGAGAAATCAAACGATTCTTTTAGGGTTGCACCTTCTTCGTCATGGTAAGTGATTTTTAATGTATCGCCCACTTCTTCTAAGCTCACCCCTGCACAGCGAATCACTTTTGAATCTTTAAGTTGCAATGCCTTTTTTAACATGTCATCTGGGTCAACTAACACCTCTTTGCACTGCAAGCAGGTTCGCGCAGCAATGTCATTTTCACTGCCACAGTGCGGACACTCTTTAAATACAAACCTATAATCGCATTGATGTTCAAGCACCTCTGTATCGTCTTCTATCAATCCTTGGCAGCGTCGACCATAATGTTCAACTAAGTCACCATCTTCATCACATATCCCCCAAAATACGTTAGGGAACTGACAACCAGGGCAAACCACCTGTACAGGTTGACTCTGATTATTCGGTTTTTTCTCGCCCACTTCTGGTTGGTACAGATCAAAATCATTGCCTGTGTAATCAATAATTAGACAATCTTTTTTATTCTCACTTAAGCGCAATCCGCGACCAACTATTTGCTGATATAGACTCACGGACTGTGTTGGGCGCAATATAGCAATCATATCCACATGTGGCGCATCAAAGCCTGTGGTTAGTACCGATACATTCACAAGATACTTAATTTCTTTTTGCTTAAAGGCCTTGATAACATAATCGCGTTTGTCATTATCAGTGGCACCTGTAATTAATGCACTATGCTCAGATGGCAAATAACTGAAGACTTCTTTTGCGTGATCCACCGTTGCAGCAAATATCATAACCCCTTGTCGTGATTCACTTAACTCAATGACCTGCTCAATAATGCCTTTTGTTACTCTGTGGTTTTTACTTAATAAAGTATTCACATCTCTAGGGTTATATTCCCCAGAGGCATTTTCTTTAAGTGCACTAAAATCATAATGTTCAATGGTGGCATCTACCAACTTAGGTTCGGTTAGATATTGTCGCTTAATTAGATAACGCAGAGGTAGTTCATAAATACAATACTCAAACGGTCGAGTTTTTTCGCTGCGAACAAAACCACGGTAATGCTTACGATAAATCCAACCTAAACCTAGGCGATAAGGCGTTGCTGTTAAGCCAAGTAATTTTGTATCGGGATTTACAGACATTAATTTACGAATAATCTGCTGATACTGGTTACTGCTGGATTCGTCTTTATCATCATCTTGACTGGCTAAATCAACACGATGGCATTCATCAATAATAATGAGTGAATAAGGCTCACTGAAGTCACCTAGGTTGCGGGCGGCCGATTGAATACTAGCGAACGTGACTTGATGTTGCGTTTCTTTGAGTTGTAACCCAGCAGAATAAATACCAGCCGTTAACCCTAAGCTCTCATACTTTTGGTGATTCTGCTCGACCAATTCTTTAACGTGGGTCAACACCAATATCTTACGCTTGGCCAAACGGGCAAGCTCTGCGATCACCAAGCTTTTACCTGACCCTGTGGGTAAAACAATCACCGCAGATTCATTAGTTTTTCGGAAATGCTTAAGCGTCGCAAAAACGGCTTCTTGTTGATAATCTCTAAGATGAAAACTTGCCACGCAATGCTGCGCCTTATTGTGAGCTGAATATCGCTATAATAACAAAAGATAAGCTAAATCTATAATTTAAAGCCAATACCTGCCCCTAGAAAGATACCCAATGCCTTGCAAATCAAGAGGACTGTAATACTATTGACACTCGACATAGACAATAATCAGTGCATATTGGTCACCATTTACCTGCGGAAATACCTTAAGCAAAATGAATATACTACACATATCAGATATGCATTTTGGGCCTCGTCATTGGCGCGGAAGAACTGAATTACTGCTAGAGAAATTGAACAGCTATGGGGCTGACATATTAATCAACACCGGCGACAATACAACGGATGGTCTGGAAAGTGAATTTGAAGCAGCTGGCGAATTTTTAAAATCAATTGAATGTCAGCATGTGGTGTCGATACCTGGTAATCATGACAAGCGAAATATGCGCAGTGCTGACTACTTTAGCCAGTACATCGACGACATAAGTGTCATTCGCCCTTTGAACCGTGAGCTTTGTAAAAAGAGTCATCTTTATCTTGATGAAACGACCAATGGCGTAAAAGAGCACTTCACAGATATTAATTTCCTTAAAAATATCTCGATTGATGGTGAGTCTATTCTGCTGGTATGTCTCGACACCAACACGCTCTATTCAGACAAGGGCTTTGTCGATACTGAAATTCTTCGAACACTCTCTCATGAGATCAAAAAAGCAAGTTACGATAAAATAATGCTTTTAAATCATCATTCAATTCTGGACACAGATTCAGATCCTCTATTCAATTCTAGAATAGTTGTAGAGTTTGTAAGAGAGAACAATATAGAACATGTTTTTTGTGGCCATACTCATCAGTTGTCAGTAATGAAATCAACCGACCTTTATCACAAACACTCCTTTACTCAATATAAAAATGGATCTCTATCAAGTGCAAATACACCAAACGATACAAATATGTTTCTGTATTATAAGAATTTAGGCACTGAAACCATGGAGATGCACATAGTAAGAGTTATTGTTGATGGTGAAGGTCTGAGATTTGAAGAAGAAATAATTTCTAATAACTAAGACAACATTCTAATGAATTAAATATTGGCGTTAAGTTATTAGAATATCGTTTCGCTAGCCCACAATCAAACTGAAAGCTAGCGAATGCATTGATCAAAATAAATCAATATTGATTCAACACGGCTAAAAAATCAGCCCCATATTTATCTAATTTTTTCTGCCCTACACCACTTATATTACCAAAGCTGTCTAAGGTGTTCGGCTTATTATCCAGCATATCTTGAAGCGTGGCATCGTAAAAAATTATAAACGGCGGAATACCTGCCAAGTCTTACGACAAGCCCAATGCAGCGAACAAGCTATCTCCATGTTATTGAAGGGAAGCATTTAGATTTAAAAGCGGGTAATAGCTCTGATATTAAAAATATCGCTCAGTAATTTACTGAGGTATAACCTAATTTTTGTGCATAAAAAAGCCAATCTATTCTTTTAGATTGGCTTTTTTTTCTTACTACCATACGGATTTTATTGTGTTACAAATTCCTTGGCAAATACCGACCAACGTGTTGTGCTAACGGCTTTAGTTGATACTATTGAAGAAGAAAGATCAACGTTCTCAGACCAGGTCAAAACAAAATCGTTATCAAGTACTGCAATATCAGCCTGACCAACAGTATCATTATTTATTTTGCTCATGGCACTCCAGCTATCATTAACAGCATCATAACGATTAACATAAAGGTCTTGAGGATTGCTAGCAGCATCAAGCCCTAACCAAGCAGCCATTACATTATTATTTTTGTCTTTAGCCAGTGATTGAATTTCTCTAAACTGGGCTGCCAAATCTGTGGCACTTGTACAAACATCCGTTGTCAGGTCACAGGTTTTGGCATAAGTTTTATCATTATCATTGTATGCAGCTAATATTTTATTGCCTGCAAGGGCTAATATTTTCGCATGACTCGAAGAGCTATCAATACCTGAAATATTAATCGGAGCAGACCAAGTTGATTCCTCTAACTTACTTATCAACAATGGTTGTTTAAAATCATTACTATCACATTGACCATTACCTTGCATCCAAGCAACTGCCGGCGTGCCATCTTCGGTAACATCAATGTCAATTGATTTCGTGACGACCTGGCCACAACCACCATTAGCGGTATCAACAGAGCTGTCTGCGGTCCATTTATCCGCTGCTTTACTTGCATCGAACGACGCTACTTTAATAGCATCATATATTGCAGAGCCCACAGGACCTGGGTGTGTGGCAAATTCCCATGCTGCGACTGCAATACCATTACCGGTAAACTTCACAACAGGGTTTCTAACATCCCCAGTTGTATTGGTTTCTAACTTGCCTTTAGAGCCCCAAGAGCCATCAAAGTAACGATAATAAAGTGACTTCTCGGTAAGTACCAAATCATCAGGAGCGACCCAAACTAATAACACATGGCCTTGCTCATCAATATCGATTGCATATTCATCACGTTCACCTTGTGAGCTAAAATTAGTCTGCGTTACATCGAGTGTATCACTAGCAAAAATAAATTCATAAGTATAGTAAGGCACACTTGTTTTATAGGTAAACATTGATTGGCCTTGATTATTAGCCACAAACTCATGGCTATTTTGAGCGTAGCCAGCAGCCTCTGCATATGGCGCTGCAGCTGCCCAACCATTTGCATCGTCATAGCTACGCTTAAAAATCCACGAGCCTATGCTTTCATCATACCAAGTAACATGTATCTCATCTGCCACACTTGCGATCTTTGGGTAGCGGGCTGTTGCAACGCCTGCATCTAAAGTTGTAGCACCATCAACCCAGTCACGACATACGATTTCGATATCAGTCACACTGGCCGCTGCCACTACGCCAGTACCATCAATCACCTCACACAACTGCTGGCCATCAGCAGCGGAAGCTAGATTAATATCGTATTGTTCTTGATCGGCTAGCTTTTGCGAAAATGCAAAGCTGTTACCAGCAATTGAAACCGTTTCTTGGTTGTTGGTGTTAATTAAATCAAGTGTACCGGTAAGGCCTGATACGCTGCCACTGAGGGTAAAGTCTTTGGGGCCAACACCACCGCCAGCACCACCAGACCCGCCGCCTGAGCCACCACAAGCGGTTAATAAAGAACAAACGGCTAAGGCCAATACATTCTTATTCATATTCATATTCCTTCAATAGCTATGTAATGAATTGAGCCAGTAAATCAAGCCACTTGTTTGTAAGCTGTTAATTTTAAAGGCTCTTTTTTTTAGTAATCGCTATTAAATAATAATTTAAGATGCATTGAATAATACTTCAGGGTGAGCAAGGTGTTTAGAATAGGATATATGAGGACATTTCAAAGATTAAATAAGCAGACCTATTTTTTCTGCATAAAAAACACAGTCGGTACGATTCTTTGCTTCAAATGCCTCGCAAAGTACTCGCACATGAACTTTAACGGTATTAACACTTATATTGAGCACCTGTGCCACCTCTTGATTGTTACAACCTTTCTGAATGAGTTTCAATACATCAAGCTGGCGCTCAGACAACTGGTAGCGCTGTGCAACTTTAGCAGTAACACTCTCTAATGGTTCTTTTTCATCGAGTATATGTAGCTGTTTTTGAAGCTCTGGAGAAATTACGACACTGCCCCTCATTACCTGATCGATAGCCGCTAATATCTGTTTGGCTGAATTAGTTTTTGGTATAAAGCCCGAGGCACCATTGCGTAATGCCAAGCGAATTTTTTTCAAGTCGTCTGATGCAGATAAAAGAATAAACGGAATATACAAGTTACGTTGATTTAAACCATCAATAAATGTCAGTCCGTGAAGCCCTGGCACATATAAATCAATAATAATTAAATCGATATCCTTGTGCTCAGATAGTATTTCCAGAGCTGCTCCGGTTGTCGTGGTACTAATAATTTGAAGATCACTTCGTAAACTTGTTAATAACGCACAGAAGCTTTCAGCAAATAATGTATGATCTTCTAGGTGTAATATTTTCATTTGCAATGGAAGCTCGGTATAAGTTGCATCATCGGTACATTATAGTGAGACAAGAAGAGATTACGCTAATCCTTGAGGGTGAATCTAATATTAGCCTTCCCTTATCTACTAAATAATATTGTATTCCGCAGTCTAATTTGGCCCTGTCAACTGATTAGGAGCTTACAGCGTTGCCGTATAAAAATTCGAATTTTCTTTGTTAGCTTGCTCCATTTCAACTCGAGTTTGGACATTTTCAAGCTGCGACACAATAGCTTTCAGAGATTTTTTGCTGATATGAAGGTAAAATAAAATAGATGAATAATCAATAACACGGCTATTAACCCTAAATAACAAATAAACACATAAGCTTATCTGGCGAGTTAAATTATGGGAGAAATTCGTATAAATATGAATTTAAAGTTAGTTATATACTTTAAATTATTAATATAAAGCAAGTAACTGTGAACGTATATGATCAGTTTTTAAAAATTGATCTTTATGCGAACTCACTTAAAAAACGAGTGATGACATTGTGGTCTCACATAAGCATTTAATTAAGTGAGCCTCCGCTAGACAAATAATAAAGTCTCTCATCACTTCTGAACACCTCGCAATAAGGTTAAATTCAAACAAATCACTCTCAAATACTTGCATTTCAGCCTGCTTTGAACTGTGCCACTATCAATTCTCACTCACCTTTTCGGATTAATGGCTCAAGTATTATATCGGCTTAAATACAGCTACTTTTACTAGAGTAGTCATTATGAAATTAATTCACATCTCTCAATCCTCAAAAAAAATATTAGCTCCGAGCATACTTTGCTTTTCGCTTCTTTTATCAGCCTGTGGCGGCGGAAGCAGTGGTGGAACTCCAGAAACACCCACACCAGGAACGCCTAATCCTGTTATTCCTAGTAATACTTTCCACCTATTTTCAGCCGATGGCGGTGTTAATACTGGCGTTGAGCTATGGAAAACAGACGGCACCACAGCTGGCACCGTATTAGTTAAAGACATCAACTCTACCGGTGATAGCTACCCTTCAGGCCTCGTTCGCTCCGACATTGATAAGTGGTTCTTCACTGCCGAAGATGGTATCCATGGCCAAGAGATTTGGATCACTGACGGCACAGAAGCCGGTACTAAGATGGTCAAAGATATTCGCGCAGGGATACAAAGCTCACAGCCTTCAAAAATGGTACCTTTTAAAGATGGCGTAGTATTTAGTCTCTTTACCAGTGTATTTCCATCTGCGGGGTCAAAGTTATGGTTTACTGACGGCACAGAAACTGGAACAGATAATACGATTCGTCTACTACCTAGCGGCGTAGCAGAAAATCCTGCTAACTTTACTGTTGTTGGTGAAAAATTGTTTTTTACTGCTACAGGTCCAAGGGGCAAGGAGCTCTATATTACCGAAGGCACGGGTTCAAACACTTTATTAGTCAAAGATATTCAACCTGGTGTACTACCTGGTAGCACGATTCAACTTAGTGGTAACCCACAGTACGTAACAGCATTTAATAACGGTGTATTTTTTACCGCACCTGTGCCAGTTGACCCTAACACTGCCTCAGGCCCATCACAAAACTTAGAGCCTTGGTTCAGTGGTGGTGATGACAGCAGCACCAATGTACTGAAAAACATCAATCCAGGAACTGCTGGTAGCTTCCCTTCTGGCTGGACAGTATCCGGCGATCGTTTGTACTTTGTTGCCAACAACGGTACCGACGGCACAGCGCTATGGGCAACCGATGGCACAGCGAATGGCACTAATATGGTGGCCGATACTAACGACGCTTCTATTGCGTTAAACAGTTCATTTAACCCACGTGATATTATCAGTATGGGTAATCGTAAAATATTCTTTATCTCGGGCAGTACGGCTTCCGGTCAAGAATTGTTTTATAGCGATGGCACCGAAGCGGGCACTACTGTATTGGATATAAATACCGGAGTTGATGGTGGCTATGTTGAAAATGTGACTCGCTTAGGTAACAAGGTGGTATTTACCGCATTAGACACCACAAATTTAGCCAATACGCAGCTTTGGATCAGTGATGGCACAACAGCTGGCACAACTATGATTAAAACCTTAAATACTACTACCGTCTCTGCCGTCTCTGAAATTGTACCTGCTGCATTTGATGATACTAAACTATTAATCGCAGTTGACGATGGAGTGAACGGTAGAGAACTTTGGATCACTGATGGCACAGAAAGCGGGACTGTACTGTTAAAAGATATCAATCCTGATGCTGGCGATGGTTCACCTGTATTTGATAGTTCAACTCAAGCAAAATAGTTTTTATTATTACTCTAAGGGCTCTCGTTTGAGATGTTCTTAGAGTCATACAGCATGGTTTAATCGCCATAACATCAACGATTACCTTTTTATTCCGCTTTCACGCTCCCTCTTACTCCGCTCTCAACTATCCAAGTTATTTCAGCTCAAACTATTTAAGCATAAAATAGTAGACATTATACTTACTACTTAACTGCTCATATCTAGCAACATATTGACCTCGTTCATAATTCTTTACTTTCGCACATTTAATTACTCATAAAACAAAACAATTAGTTTATTTTCCGCCTACTGTCGTACTTTCAGAGTTTCATAAGCTGTGCCTACACTAACAAGCAATGGACAGTCTCCTATGAGCACATTAATTATTGTGATTTAACACGAATCTATAAAGATAATTTGAGCAGCTACAACGCCCTAGCCGCAAAAAAACCACCTTCTTTTGGTGAGCTTCTAGTCAAAATTTCAATCAAAATTCTACACAGTGATTGTCTGCTCCTAGAGCAAATTGATTTAACTTCTGTTAAGTAATAAATCTTTTTTTAGCGATCAGCCAAGACAATGACTACTAACATAATATGGCGCACAGCACTTTAGCAGTGAAGTACTCTGGTATACAAAAGACGCTTTAGACGCTATTGGCAACAGTGAAACAATTTCAGATACTAAATTGGCGGCAAACTTTACCATAGCGAAGACGCCAATAGCAGCCGCGGACACTCTGGTATCGATATTGTTAATACATTCTTATCAGCAAACTATAGCGAGAAAAAATTTCTCGTGGTATCGGTGAGGTGTTGAGAAATACAGTAGCCATATGTTTGATAAGTAATATTTCAGTAATAAAAAAATACACTATTTTTTACAATTACTAATTTATTGAAAATATCTTATGGTGCTTTAAAGTCCTTAGCAAGGACTGACCAGCGTTTTGGACTCATACTTGAATTGATATTTTTGACGAAGAAGAATCAGGGTTATCAGACCAAGTCACAACAAACAGCACCACCGGTAGCATCATCGCGACCAGACCCGCCGCCTGAGTCAACACAAGCGGTTAGTAATAAACAAACGGCCAAGGTCAATACATTCATATTTATACTTATATTCTTTCTCACTCAATAGGAATGTAATGAATTGAGTCAGTAAATCAAACCACTTGTTTGTGTGGTGTAAATTTTAAAGGCTTTTTTTAGTAATCGCTATTAAATAATAATTTAAGAAGCATTGAATAGTATTTCAGGCTGTACATGATATTCAGAATAGTAAATATTGGGATATTTCATGGATTAAATAAGCAGACCTATTTTTTCTTCATAAAAACATAGCGGGTACGATTCCTTGCTTCAAATGCCTCGCAAAGTACTCGTATATGAACGTTAACGGTATTAACACTTATATTGAGTACCTGTGCAACTTCAGCAGTAACACTATCTACTGGTGCTTTTTCATCGAGCATCTTGAGCTGCTTTTTAAGCTCTTGAGAAATCACGACACGGCCCTCGTGACCTGATCGATTGACGTCAATATTTCTTAGCTGAATTAGTTTTCAGTATAAAAACCGATGCATCATTGCATAATGCCAAGCTAATTTTTTCAAGTCGTTTAATAAGACAAGAAGATATTAAGCTAATCCTTGAGGGTGAATCGAATATTAGCCTCCCCTTCTCTACTCAGTAATATTGTGTTTCTAAACTAAGTCTGACCATATCAACTAATTAGGTGTTTACAACGCTGCAGTATAAAAGTTCGAATTCTCACGGCTTTAATCGGCTTATGAATAATAGCAAAACCGCTCGCTTCCGCTTCTTTAATCCTGATAGGGTCCGTATCTCCCGTAATAATAAGCGCTGGAATTTCCTCCCCCAGTACTCCATGTATTTGTCGAATAGCCTCTGCACCTGTTTTATTTTCTCTTAAGCGGTAGTCCGATATTAATAAATTAGGTCGCCATTCAAGATTAGCTAATAAGAAATCTTCTGCTGCTTGCGCACAATCAAAAGCTTCAACTTCACTCCCCCAATTCTTAAACAATGCAACTAGGCTATGGCAAATAGCCTCATCATCATCAATAATCAACGCTCGAATAGATTCTATCCCCCCCGTAATCTTAGGCTGGATAATATCAACTACTTTATTTCGATCACCCAAAGGTACCTCAACTGAGAAACAACTGCCTGATGAATCTGATACTAAAGTCAGTGGCCAGTTTTGATGATCACATAGGCGCTTAACAATCGCTAAACCTAAACCTAATCCATTATTACTATCTCGCTCAGGATTCTGTAATTGATGAAACTCATCAAAAATACTCTGATGATCACTCTCAGGAATCCCAATACCAGTATCTTTAACTTGTATCAATACAGTCTCAGATTGCCGCTGAGAAGAAAGGGTAACTTCTCCTAGATTGGTATATTGAACGGCATTCGATAATAAATTTTTAAGCACTCTATCTAGCAAAGTGGAATCTCCAAAAACATAGAGATCAGATAAATTTTTATTAATACGCAGCGACTTATTTTCAGCAGATGGATGAACATCATTCAACAACCTGTCGCACAATTCAGTCAAGCTAAAGTGCTCTTCTTTACTATCTACTGAATCAGCATCCAGTTTTGAAATATCAAGCAAATCATTAAGCAATCCAGACATACTCTCAACACTGGATTCTAAGCGTTGATAAATAATTTCATCACTCGGGTCTCTATTACGATCTTTCAAAGTTTCTAGAAAGAAGACGACCGCTTGAAGAGGCTGACGAATATCGTGACTGGCGGCCGCTAGAAACTTAGATTTTGCATGATTAGCTTGCTCAGCTTCTTTTCTTGCTTGATCTGTCTCCATCTGTAAAGAAATCGTCCGAATAAATTTCTTTTTCAGAATATAAAAGGAGGTTAATGCCGATATTATTAGCCATATAATTCCCACCTGATAGGCTACAGCGTTTTCGATATCAGAATAAAATATTCGAATAAACAACGAACCTAATGGAACAATGAGTATCATTGCCATTAATCGTAAATAATAAGCAAATGCGTAGGCGGATGTGGCGGCGATAGAAATCATCATGACAATCAAGGTTAGATAATAAATACTTTCATTGGTATCTAAGAACAACCAAGGAGCTAAAGCTAAATAGAAACTCATATAGACAATAGGTATTACGCCAATACTAAATTTAAAGGCTGACTTATCCTTTGAATATTTATAATACACCGCAAGGGTAAGCATTAAAAATGGCACATCAAAAGCAAGCCAAATCCAGTGCCCACCCTTAATAACTGTTTGATGTAAGATAAACGAAAAGAACGGTACAGCAACAAAAATTGTACCTATGTAATGCGGTAGAGACTCCCTCATAAAATAGTTAAGACGTTTATTTTCAAACTCTGCCGATGCAATATCCTCTATATTTAGTGACATTATTCCAACTCCTTTAAATACTCGCGCTAAATTAACCCTATTCGTTCAGCGTAACGCACACATTCTAACCGGTTACTTACTTGAAACGCTGAATATATTGTTTTCACATGGGTTTTAATCGTGTTTTTACTCAGCTTTAGTTGATCCGCAATTTCATCATTGGAATAACCTTCCTGCATCAACTTCAGCACGTCCATTTGCCTTTTCCCTAGTTTATAATTGGTCATGATTTTATAGTGGGTATGGGAGGGCTCCTTTTCTGGTAAACAGGCTATCCCTTGCTCAATATCCCGTGGCACAACAATATCTCCCGCCATCACTTGTTCAATGACCTGTAAAATTTGAACTATGGAATAGGTTTTAGGGATGAAGCCCGAAGCACCATTTTTCAAAGCTTTGCGAATCTGAAAAAGATCCCTAGAAGCTGATAATACAATGAAGGGAATATATAAATTTCTTTCGGTTAAACTTTCAATAAAATCAAGAGTATCCAAGTCAGGCATGTTCAAATCGATCAGCATTAACTCAATGTCAGACTGTTTCTCTAATACTTGCCAGGCACCTTCGGCACTGGTGACTCCGATAATGGATAAATTATCTGAGTGCAGAGAAGCAACCACACTTAAACCTTCAGCAAACAAGGTGTGATCATCAAGATGCAGTATTTTCACAACAAATCTTCCTACTAACCATAATTAAGCTCGATCTCGCCAATAAATCAGCAGTCATAAATTCTCATCATACTACAAGGAGATGGCTTTGGTATATTAAACGCTTAATTAGCAACCACTGCAGAATCACAGAGGTTAGTGACCTTTGGTTTAACTAACCATTACTTTATTAATTGAAACTATCATTAAAACCCATTCAACACGGCTAAAAATTCAGCCCCATACTTATCTAATTTTTTCTGCCCTACACCACTTATATTACCAAAGCTGTCTAAGGTGTTCGGCTTATTTTCCAGCATATCTTTAAGCGTGGCATCGTGAAAAATCATAAACGGCGGAATACCTTGCTCACTGGCGAGGTTTTTACGACAAGCTCGTAACGCTTCCCACAAATCTACATCTTCATCATTAATATCCATCGACTTAGATTTTTTACTGCCGCCCATGCTGCTTTTGGTTTGCATAGTATCGACCCTTAGCATTAACGATTCTTCACCGCGTAAAATGGCGCGACTGGTGCTACTTAAAAATAATTGGCCATAATCAAAATTCACATTCAAATATCCACGAGCCACCAGTTGGCGAAACACCGAGCGCCATTGACCATCACTTAGATCTTGGCCAATACCAAACGTCGACACCTTATGGTGATTAAACTGGGTAATTTTGTCGGTGATTTTTCCGCGCAATACATTAATTAAATGCACCACACCAAAACGTTGATCCGTACGATACACACAACTTAAGGCTTTACGCGCAGCGTCTGTACCGTCCCATGTTTGTACTGGGGTTAAACAGTTATCACAATTTCCACAGGGCTCAGCTAAGACGTCGCCAAAATATCCAATTAAGGTTTGACGCCGACATGTGGTGAGTTCAGCCAAACCTAACATACCGTTTAATTTTTGCTGTTCTATGCGTTTGAAATTTTCATTGGCATCACTGCCCGCCATCATTTGTTTTAACTTAATGACGTCTTCAAGCCCATAGGCCATCCAAGCTGTTGCAGGTTCACCATCGCGTCCTGCTCGACCAGTTTCTTGGTAATAAGCTTCGATGCTTTTAGGTAAATCTAAGTGCGCCACAAACCGTACATCGGGTTTATCTATGCCCATGCCAAACGCAATTGTGGCGACCATGACGATGCCTTCTTCGCGTAAAAAACGTTCTTGATTACGTTGGCGCATGGTTTTATCTAAACCCGCATGATACGGCAGTGCATTCACCCCTTGCTCGCTCAACCACTGGGCTGTGGCTTCTACTTTTTTACGGGACAAACAATACACCACGCCAGCATGGCCTGCGTGTTCGGTTTGTAAAAAAGTTAATAGCTGTTTTTTAGGATTATTTTTTGGCGTAATACGGTATTGAATATTAGGCCGATCAAACCCAGACACAAACACCTTTGCTTGCTGCAAACCTAGGCGCAAAATAATTTCTTCGCGGGTTTTAGCGTCAGCGGTGGCGGTTAAGGCAATTCTGGGGACTTGGGGAAAAACCTGCTGCAATACACTTAACTGCAAATAGTCACTACGAAAATCATGGCCCCATTGACTCACGCAATGTGCTTCATCTATGGCAAATAAAGACAGTGTACACTTACCTAACCAGTCAAGTGTGCGTTGTAAGGCTAAGCGCTCTGGAGCGATATAAACAATATCTAGCTCCCCCCTTAACGCCTGTTGCTCTACTTGATTATTATGTTCGCTGCCCATGGCTGAATTCATGCAGGCGGCACGCACGCCAGCTTGAGTCAAAGCACTCACTTGGTCTTGCATTAAAGCAATTAATGGCGAAATCACAATGCCAACACCTGGGCGCACTAGTGCCGGTATTTGATAACACAAAGATTTACCACCGCCTGTGGGCATCAGTACAAATACATCTTCGCCGTTTAATACCGCTTCAATCACCTGATCTTGCGGTGGGCGAAATTCTCCATAACCGAATACCGAACTTAAAACCTTGTAGGCCGATTGCATCATGTTACTGGGTTCTCTTTTCGGGTGCGGTTCATATATTCATCACTGCCCATTTCAATTAAACGGCTGCGGGCCCGTTCAAATTGAAAAGCCAAACTGCCGTGGGTGTATAAATCTTCAAGGGGAACATAACAGGTTAAAAATAATTTAACTTGTTGATCATATAGCTCATCTATTAATGCAATAAAACGTCGTGCACCGTCATCCATAGGCGCTAACATAACTTGGCGTTCACCTATATTACTTGAGCCCACACTGCCGTCTTCAGTACCGCGCGCTTTGATGCGCTCGTACACCTCACCACCTAACGCTGGTACATTCATCAGAAAAACAGTATTGAATTGCTTGGCTAATTCTATGTAATCAAAATGGCTTCTTGGGCCTAAACATAAATCATTAAAATCAAACGCTATGGCTTTTTGATGTTTATCTAAGTAATGAATATCTCTGCCAAGCACCTCTAATGTGCCAGATTTTGTA
>JAWUYY010000073.1:0-10036 GCA_034110565.1 Bermanella sp.
TCTTAGTCGTATCTGAATAACTACAATAATAAACCGCGCCCCTGATTTTTAAGGGGCGCACCCTCCCCGATAAACCTTGTCTGTAAACTTCTGGCTCAATACATTAGAAGATGACAATGGGTGCTCAAAGTTTAGTTAAGGTGGCCCCATGAAATTATTAAAAGCATTACTATTGTGCACGATGGCACTGGGTAGTGTACTGCCTGCAGTAGCAAGTAGTGGTGAATGTAACGCTTACTTAAAATCCTATACGCAATCTATTCAGGTTGACCCTTCATATCATGCAAACTTTGAACAACTAGGTTGTCAATTAGTTGATGCAGATTATGATAAAAAAGAAGCATTAATATTATCTATTGCACAATCCAACCATGAAAGCGCACTGCCCGTTATAAAATTATTATTAAATGCGGATCTATTTTATAACAAAAAAAATGGTGATCTAGTCACTCGTGAAAAGCTAGAAAATGGAAAGTATAAAGCCATTTCAGTTCTTACCAATAACGATTTAGGCGAGTTTAAAAAACGTGATCTGCGCAAAGTTGGTATCAATAATAACTTACGTCGTACTATTAATGGCGTCGTCGCCGAACTGCAAATTAGTTCAAGCAATCCAAAACAAAGAAAAGCGGCTGCATTAGAACTACTCAAGGTCGCGGATGTTTCAGCGCAACCTTTATTGCAGAAAGCATTAACCAAAGAAACCAATGAACATATCAAAACCATTCTAAAAACGGCCCGTGCCTTGGTGTTTTTGCAGGACAATGATCCGTTGGCACGTATTGAGGCCATAAAGTTTCTAGATGGATCGTTATTCGTTGAAACACGCAACGGCTTATTAGCCTTTTTGAATCGGGCAAAGTTGGATGGTAATACCTATAGTAAGGTTGAAGTTGAGCTAGTGAAAAAGACGCTCGATGACATTAACGAATTAATGAAACTGAACGGTGTATTAGAAAATATTTATTTTGGTGTGGCATTAGGCGCCGTATTACTGCTTGCGGCTATTGGTCTTGCCATTACCTTTGGTGTTATGGGTGTAATTAATATGGCCCATGGCGAAATGATTATGCTGGGCGCTTATACCACGTTTGTGATTCAACAGCTGATGCCCAATAACATAGGTTTGTCTTTGGCAGTAGCCGTGCCAGCAGCATTTTTAGTTTCTGGTTTGGTGGGGGTCTTAATTGAGCGCAGTGTTATTCGACATTTATACGGGCGCCCGTTAGAAACCTTGCTAGCCACCTTTGGTATTAGTCTGATTTTACAACAAGCAGTACGTTCTATCTTTGGTCCACTTAATCAAGATGTACAAACACCAGAGTGGATGGCCGGCACCTTTACCGTAAATGCAGGGTTGGAACTGACCTTTAATCGTTTATACATCATTATCTTTAGCTTATTAGTACTTGCTGCGCTGGCCGTTGTTTTAAAGAAAACCTTGTTTGGTTTACAAATGCGCGCTGTCACCATGAATCGCCCTATGGCCAGCTCCATGGGCATTAAAACCGGTTGGGTGGATGCTCTTACCTTTGGTTTGGGCTCAGGGATTGCCGGTATCGCGGGTGTGGCATTAAGTCAGCTAACTAATGTAGGGCCAAACCTAGGCCAGCAATACATCATTGATAGCTTTATGGTGGTGGTGTTTGGTGGCGTGGGTAATCTATGGGGTACCTTGGTTGGTGCTATGACATTAGGTATCGCAAACAAAATATTTGAACCTATGGCGGGAGCTGTACTGGCCAAAATAATTGTACTGGTGGCGATCATCTTATTTATTCAAAAACGTCCTCGCGGTTTATTCGCGTTAAAAGGCCGCTCGGTGGAGGATTAATTGATGACATATTCTGAAATACAGGCACCAAAACTTGGGCCGTTAGCAACGTTGTTAGTAGGCGATAAAGGTGGTCAGCGTTTGTTGATTGCCATTATCGCGGTGGCAATAATTTTTCCGTTTTGTAATTTGGTATTTTCACCAGATTCCATTTTTCATGTATCCACTTACACCCTTACCTTAACGGGTAAATATTTATGCTATGCCTTACTAGCACTAGCGGTGGATTTAATCTGGGGTTATTGCGGTATTTTAAGTTTGGGGCATGGTGCTTTTTTTGCACTTGGCGGCTATGCCATGGGCATGTATTTGATGCGTCAGGTTGGTGATCGTGGCGTGTATGGTAATGCTGATTTACCGGACTTCATGGTATTTTTAAATTGGGGGGAGTTGCCTTGGTATTGGCTTGGCTTTGATCAATTCTGGTTTTCTATGGTAATGGTTTTGCTGGTACCAGGTACGTTAGCGTTCGTGTTCGGCTGGTTGGCATTTCGTTCTCGTGTGACGGGGGTTTATTTTTCAATTATTACCCAAGCTTTAACCTATGCCTTGCTGCTCGCGTTTTTTAGAAACGATATGGGTTTTGGGGGCAATAATGGCTTAACTGATTTTAAAGACATCCTTGGCTTTGACTTACAGAGTAGTGGCACCCGTAATGTATTGTTTTTTGCTTCTGCCTTAGCCTTAATCTTAGGTTATTTAATTAGCCGATTCATAACTAATTCGAAGTTGGGTCGTGTATTGGTCAGTATTCGTGATGCTGAAAGTCGAACGCGATTTTTAGGTTATAGGGTTGAGCACTACAAGCTATTTGTATTTGTGGTGTCTGCCATGATGGCGGGTGTTGCGGGTGCTTTGTATGTTCCACAGGTGGGGATTATTAATCCAGGGGAATTCTCACCGGTTAATTCCATTGAGATTATTATTTGGGTTGCGGTAGGTGGTCGCGGTAGTTTGTTTGGTGCGGTGATTGGTGCTATTGCTGTGAACTACGCAAAAACCTATTTTACCGGTGCGTTTGCTGAGCTTTGGTTGTTTATGCTTGGTGGTCTATTTGTGTTAACGACCTTGTATTTGCCAAAAGGTATTGTGGGGTGGGTCAAACAAATGCAAGAAGGCGATAGCAAGTTGTCAAAATGGTTAACATTATTGATGAATAAAATTTCTAAATTTTCATTTAGTAAGGGGGCGTAACCATGAGTGCATTACGACCTAAGCATTTAGAACAAGAATATTGTTTGTACATGGACGGCGTAAGTGTGAGCTTTGATGGTTTCAAAGCGTTAAATAATTTATCTCTTTATATTAAGCCAGGTGAGATGCGCGCGATCATAGGTCCAAATGGTGCGGGTAAAACTACCATGATGGATGTGATAACAGGAAAAACCAAACCCGATAGCGGCACGGTATTATTTAATAATACAACCGATTTAACTCAGTTTGATGAGGCGGCGGTTGCTAACATTGGCGTGGGGCGTAAATTTCAAAAACCGAGCGTGATTGAAAGCTTAACCGTATTTGAAAATTTAGAGCTTTCACAGAAAGGTGGGCGTGGAATTTGGCAAGCTTTATTTCATTCATTAAGCAATCAACAAGAGAAAAAGATTTTAAGCACTCTTGAGCTGATTGCACTTGCGGATAAAAAAGATGAATTGGCTGCGAATTTATCCCACGGACAAAAACAATGGCTAGAAATAGGTATGCTGATCTCTCAAGAGCCAGAGCTTCTATTAATTGATGAACCCGCTGCTGGGATGACCGATGAAGAAACCATGAAGACCGCTGAGTTATTCAAAACATTAGCAAAAAGTCATTCTCTGGTGGTGGTTGAGCACGACATGGACTTTATCGCCGCATTGAATTGCAAGGTAACGGTGTTACATGAAGGCAGTGTGTTGGCCGAGGGCTCATTGGAAAGTGTGCAGAAGAATCAAAAAGTTATCGAAGTGTATTTGGGTCGTTAATTGGTTGCAGGAGACGGCTTGTAGGCGACAGGTTTTCTTAAATTTTTTCGTCTGAAATAGTCTCGACAAACCTATATTAGGGAGGGTGAAAAGTTGTTTTTCTATAAAGCGCTTTTCGAATATTATGCTAAAAGTTAAAAATTTAGACGTATCATACGGAGCCAGCCAGGCATTATACGATGTTTCCATGACGGCTGAGATTGGTAAAGTCACCTGTGTGTTGGGTCGTAACGGTGTAGGTAAAACCACCTTGATGAAAGCTCTATCGGGTCACTTATCCCCAAAATCAGGTGATGTAATTTGGCAGGGCGAACCCATTAATAATCAGGCACCTTATGATCGGGCGAAGAATGGAATTGCTTATGTGCCTCAGGGGCGCGATATATTTTCTCAATTAACAGTGGAAGAGAACTTAAAAACGGCATTCTCAAGCTTGCCTAAAAAATTGCGTTACATCGATGAAGAGGTGTTTGAGCTGTTTCCTGTGCTTAAACAGATGTTACATCGCCGTGGTGGCGACCTAAGTGGTGGCCAGCAGCAGCAGCTTGCGATTGCACGTGCGTTATTACTCAGACCTAAAATGTTGATTCTTGATGAGCCCACAGAAGGTATTCAACCTTCTATTATTAAAGACATTCAAAAAGTAATAGAGTTATTACGTGAGCGGGGCACCATGGCTATTGTCTTGGTGGAACAATACTTAGACTTTGCGACGGCATTAGCTGACGAATATATTATTTTAGAACGTGGCCGTGTGGTCTGTGCTGGGGATCAAGAGCATCTAAAAACCTCAGAGGATGTGAAGCGTCTACTGGCGATCTAGCTTCCCCTTTATATGAGTTGCACCTTTACCAGTGCGCTCAGCGCCTCTTTTTTACTTTTTATGGGTGTAAGTCCTTTCAATGTGGTGCGCTCGCACTTTTTTGGTGCGTATCGCCTAGGTTGACCACTTGGTCAGCATGTTAAACCCTTATAAATAAAGGCCTGTAAGAATTGGCTCTGTCTTTGCATTGATACTAGGTAATTAGAAAAACGGATGCTTTATGCATCATTACTGTGCAGAGAATAATATTTATTCATGAATATGCTGATAGCCCCGCAAACGAATGCCCTATCTGATGAAATCGACCCTCATTGGCGTGCGCTGTTTCGTGGCGATTTTTATGGTTCCAAAGATGCAGCGAATCAAGTGCATACTCGTATGGGTAAAACCATGCACTTTGGGCCACTGCGTGTGCAGCGCCCTTTCTTTCCGGAAGGCTCAGACTTATTGCACATGTACTTGTTGCACCCACCAGGTGGCCTAGTCGGCGGTGATCACCTTGTTATACAAGTTAGTGCAATTGATCAAGCCAAAGTATTAGTGACAACGCCTTCGGCGGGAAAGCTATACCGTAATGAAAGCCAGTTAGATCAAGTGCAGCAAGTGGATCTAAATGTTGCTGACAACAGCGCAATAGAATACCTGCCCCAAGAAAATATCATTTTTGATGGCGCCAAGGGGCGTTTAAATACCAAAGTAAAGATTAGCGGTAATGGTTTATTTATTGGTTGGGAAATTACCTGCTTGGGTCGCCCAGAAGGTAATGCGTTATTTAAACAAGGCAAGCTAATGCAGACCTTGTCTATTTACCAAGATGAAAGATTACTCTTTATTGATCGCTTGAATTTGAATGCACAAAATGGCGTCATGCAAAGCAAAGCCGGACTGCAGGGTTACTCAACTTATGCGACCTTTGTGGTGAACCGTGAAATAGATCAAGACGTTCATCAACAATTAGTGGATATGCAAGAAACGGTTAACGCCAGTGAGAAAAACATCTTAATGGGCATCACGCAAAAACAAGGTGTATTCATTATTCGTGCGCTGGGTGAGCGGGCAGAACCCATTCGTGAAATATTTGAATATATGTGGCAGTTATTGCGCCCCAGTGTTTATGGACGCGAAGCCTGTACGCCACGCATTTGGAATACTTAAATATCGTTAAGCGAAAGCTTGCGTTAGGAGAATACTATGGAACTTTCACCTCGTGAGAAAGATAAGTTACTGCTTTTTGTAGCAGGGGAAGTGGCGCAAAAGCGAAAAGATCGCGGCGTGAAATTGAATTACCCGGAAGCCATTGCCTTGATTAGTTGTTTTATTATGGAAGGCGCTCGCGATGGTTTAACCGTCGCGCAATTAATGAATGATGGTCGTCAAGTAATCAGCCGTGAAGATGTGATGGATGGTATAGCGGAAATGATTCATGAGGTACAGGTGGAAGCGACCTTTCCGGATGGGACGAAATTGGTAACGGTTCATAACCCAATCGCTTAATAAAAAGGGAGCTACTTGCGTCGCTGATACTGCGTTGGCTAAATTTTTTCACTCGTTACATAGGCAAGCTATGCGCCTCGCGAAAAAATTTATCCGTCTTGTCTCAGCTTCCTCAGAAACGCTCTTGAAAAATTGTGAATAACTGTAATTTGTTTGAGTTCGTTCGTGGGCGGATCTCTAGCTTTAAAAAATTAAGAGTTTAAAGGAATAATTATGATCCCAGGTGAAGTGATTTGTGCACAAGGCGATATTGAACTGAACGTGGGTTTAAACACGTTAACAGTGACGGTTGCCAATACAGGTGATCGCCCGATTCAAGTGGGCAGTCATTATCATTTTTATGAAACCAATCCTGCATTAACCTTTGAACGTGACAGCAGTAAAGGCTTTCGCTTAAACATTGCAGCTGGCACCGCGGTGCGGTTTGAGCCGGGTCAAACACGAACAGTTGAATTGGTTGAGATCGCAGGCAAGAGAGAAATTTACGGATTTCGCGGTGAGGTCATGGGCAAATTATGAAAATTACTAGACAAGCATACGTTGACATGTACGGCGCTACCGTCGGCGATAAAGTGCGCTTAGGCGATACTGAGTTATTTATCACGCCCGAAAAAGATTACACGGTTTATGGTGACGAAGTGAAATTCGGCGGCGGTAAAGTGATTCGTGATGGCATGGGTCAAAGCCAAGCCATGAGTGAAAACATTGCTGATACCGTTATTACCAACGCTTTGATTTTGGATTACTGGGGTATCGTAAAAGCCGACGTGGGAATTAAAGCAGGCCGCATTATGGCCATAGGTAAAGCCGGTAACCCTGATACACAACAAGACGTCACCATAGAGATTGGCCCGGGCACAGAAATCATCGCAGGTGAAGGACAAATTCTAACGCCCGGTGGTATCGATGCGCATATCCACTTTATTTGTCCGCAACAAATTGAAGAAGCGCTTATGAGTGGTGTGACCACTATGTTAGGTGGTGGTACGGGTCCAGCAACGGGTACCAACGCCACGACGTGTACGCCTGGGCCTTGGCATATTGGGAAGATGCTTCAAGCTGTGGACGACTTGCCAATGAACATAGGTTTTCTAGGTAAGGGTAACGCCAGCTTACCGGGGCCATTAATCGAACAAGTTGAAGCCGGTGCCATGGGGTTAAAATTGCATGAAGATTGGGGCACCACACCTGCGTCTATCGATAATTGTTTAACCGTGGCGGAAGAACACGATGTGCAAGTGGCTATTCATACCGATACATTAAATGAATCCGGCTTTGTTGAAGACACGCTAGCGGCATTTAAAGGCCGCGTGATTCATACCTATCACACAGAAGGGGCTGGCGGTGGTCATGCGCCGGATATTATTAAAGCGTGTGGTGAAAGCAATGTATTGCCGTCATCCACAAATCCGACTCGTCCATACACAGTCAACACAGTGGATGAGCATTTAGACATGCTCATGGTATGTCACCACTTAGATCCAAATATTCCAGAAGATGTTGCCTTTGCGGATTCACGTATTCGTCGTGAAACCATTGCTGCTGAAGATATTCTTCATGATCTGGGTGCCTTTTCGATGATTTCATCGGACTCCCAGGCCATGGGTCGTGTGGGCGAAGTAATTACGCGCACCTGGCAAACCGCACATAAAATGAAAGTGCAGCGTGGTGCGTTGGCTGAAGATACCAATGCCGAAGTACCAGGCACGGATAATTTCCGCTGTAAACGTTACATTGCAAAATACGCTATCAACCCAGCCATCACCATGGGCATCGCTCATGAAGTGGGTTCCATCGAAGTGGGCAAGTTGGCTGATCTTGTATTATGGAAACCTATGTTCTTTGGTACAAAACCTTCTTTGATTATAAAAGGCGGGATGATTGCAGGCGCACCCATGGGTGATCCGAATGCGTCGATTCCAACCCCTCAGCCTGTGCATTATCGACCTATGTTCGGGGCCATGGGTAAAGCGGTGAATCAAACCAGTATCACATTTGTTTCAAAAGCAGCCATTGCAAAAAATACCTTATCTCACTTGGGATTAGAAAAACAATTAAGTGCGGTACGTGATACGCGAACCATTTCTAAAGCCGATATGAAACTTAATGATTATCAGCCGGTACTAGAAGTCGACCCAGAAACATATGTAGTAAAAGCAGATGGTCAAATATTGACGTGTGAGCCGGCGGAGTCATTGCCCCTAGCTCAACGCTATTATCTTTTTTAGATCGTGTTCTTATTGGTTGAAAGCATTGGCTTTGATTAAAAATGTATAAAGAGGCGGTGATGCTTCTTTTGTTTTGAACATAATAAATCTAGGAGGGCGCTCGCGCGCGACCTTTTAAGCATGAAAATATTTACGAAAATTTCACAAGACCAATTACCAAAAGGGGTGATAAGCGAAACCATCAGCTTAAATTTTGATGAACGCAAACGTGGTCGTTTAAAACTCACTACCGATAATGGTAATGAAGCAGGCATTCAAATTGAGCGTGGTCATGTGTTACGCCACGGTACGGTATTGACCAATGAGCAAGGCGAGTATTTAACGATTATGGCATCCAATGAAAGTGTGACAACGGCACATGTGGCGGATGCAACCTTATTTGCTCGTGGTTGTTATCACCTAGGTAATCGCCATGTTCCTTTACAAATTGGTGAAGGCTTTTTACGTTTTCAAGAAGATTATGTATTGGAAGACATGCTTCATGGTTTAGGGATTCATGCTGTGCATGAACAAGCACCGTTTGAACCGGAGAACGGTGCTTATGCACCAGGCACTGGTCATAATCATGGGCATTCCCATGATGACGATCACAGTCATGACTCTCACCACGGGCATCATCACTAATATGTCGCAATCCAATGCACACAGCTTATTAGCGTTATTGCACTTATCCAGCCCAGCGTTACCTGTAGGTGCTTTTGCCTATAGCCAAGGGTTGGAATACGCGCTCGATTGCGGTTGGTGTAAAAATGTTGAGGAAGTGAAAAGCTGGATTGAAGATAACTTGCGTTTGGGTTTTGGTCAGTTGGATTTACCTATTTATCGTCGTATTTTTAATGCTTGGCAAAACAATGAGGTTGAAACGGTTAATGAGTGGAATCAAACTCTATTGAGTTTTCGTGAAAGCAAAGAATTGTTTTTAGAAGATATCCAAGTGGGCAGTGATTATGTGCAATGGCATTTAGGTCAAGATGCCAGCCGAGAAAAAATAATGAATGGCATTAAGCAACCAACAGTTGTGGCGATGAATGCATTGGCAGCATCACTCAATAAAATCGATTTAGAAACCGCTTTAATGGGTTTTGCTTGGAGCTGGTGTGAAAATCAAGTAACCAGTGCCAGTAAAGCCCTGCCTCTTGGGCAAACTCAAGCACAGCAAATTTTACAAGCACTCATCCCCGTTATCTCGGATGTGTGTGAACAGACAAAACAAATAGCAGACGATGAAATTGGCAGTGGCCTTATGGGGCTTGCCATCGCATCGTCGTTACATGAACAACAATATTCACGATTATTTAGGTCGTAATAATTGAATGCGGATTAGGAAATTATGAACAAACAAGTATTACGAGTCGGTGTCGGCGGTCCTGTAGGGTCTGGCAAAACAGCGTTATTAAAGATGATATGCCAAACCATGCGTGATCATTACAACATTGCAGTTGTAACCAATGATATTTACACCAAAGAAGATGCTCAGTTTCTTATGCGCAATAAAGCATTAGAAGAAGATCGCATCATGGGTGTTGAAACAGGCGGTTGTCCACATACGGCAATACGTGAAGATGCGTCCATGAACTTGGCAGCGGTAAAAGAATTACAAGATCGTCATGAAGGTCTTGAAATGGTGTTAATAGAAAGCGGTGGTGATAATTTATCGGCCACCTTTAGTCCAGAGCTTTCTGATTTAACCTTG
>JAWUYY010000074.1:0-7824 GCA_034110565.1 Bermanella sp.
GCTGGGTTATAGAAAACCACTGACGCGTCTTCAGCCATGGCTGCACGGCCCGCATGAGCAGTACCCATACCAGCAGCACTTTGTTCGTTAATTTTGTAACCAGAGGCCATTGCAAGAGATGGCAAGATGCTCGCTGCCACGATCGCTGATCTTAAAGCTATTTTTTTGTTGATCACGATTTTTACCTTTTAAACACGCTAGAGTACGCCGTCATCTGTAACTGTACGGCACTGTCTTCTTCTATTATTTTTATTATTGGAGAAATTGCGCCGAAGTATGCCAATAGACAAAAGAAGCCACCACTACAAATTCACTAAAAACACACCGTTTTATACCTTTTTGATGATTAAACGAACAATCCCCATATTTTTACCGTACAAATGTACCAGTAAAAAATAACTGGCAAGAATGAGATTATTGTTCCACAATAGGAACAGTACTGAACTTTAGGCAGGCATTACCATGGACCAATTTGATCTTAACGAAATCGCTATTTTCGTAAAAGTGGTGGACGCAGGCAGTTTTACGGGTGCCGCCAAATCACTAGGACTACCCAAGTCCACTGTAAGTCGCAAGATTACTCAGCTTGAAGAACGCCTTGGCGTGCGTCTTTTACAGCGCACCACTCGCACTCTAAGCCTAACCGATACCGGTAGCGCTTATTACAACCAATGTTCACGCATCATCAGTGATGTTGAAGAAGCCAATATTGCCGTCACCGAAATGCAGAGCAAGCCACAAGGTTTGTTGCGTATTACAGCGCCCATGTTATTTGGAGCCGAGGTGTTAAGTGATCTCGTTTCTGAGTTTTTACAAAATAACCCAGAGATCCAACTTGATTTAGTCTTGACGGATCAGCCACTGGATTTAATTCAGGAAGGCATCGACGTGGCATTTCGCGTGGGGCACTTAGCCGATTCATCGTTAATTGCTCGCTCACTAGGCAACATCCAAACAGTAACCTGTGCCAGCCCTGCTTATATTGCAAAGAACAATGCACCGACCCATCCTAATGAGCTCAACAGCCATACAACCGTGGGCTGGGGTGCTCGAAACTCTTGGGAATACGATACGCCTGAAGCAGTCTCTATAGATTTAAGACCGAAAGTCATCGTCAACGATGCACTCAGCATGCGCAGAATGGCCTTGAATGGGTTAGTGATTGCTCGATTACCTGCATTTTTATGCGCCGATGACATTAAGCAAGGTCGACTGATCCCCCTACTGTGCGACTGGTCTAATAAAAGCACGCCGATACATGCCCTGTACCCAAGCAACCGTCACCTAAGTGTGAAGGTAAGATCATTTGTGGACTTTATAGTTGAAGAGTTGAGAGACGAACAACCTTGGAATGTGGATTTTTCAGAAATGCATGCCTGTGATGCATTGAATCGATAATTGAATGAAGGAAGGCTAATAGATTTTAGCTTTCCTTAATGTCCTTACATTTCATACCCAAAACGCTTTAATTTAATGCCTAAATCACTGCTATATAAGACATTAAATCACGCCAACCTCTCGTGCTTTTATGATGGCCTGGGTACGGCTTTTAACCGCCAGTTTACCGTTAATACGACGGGCGTGGGTTTTAACCGTATGTAAGCTAATAAACAAACGCTCAGCAATCTCTTGGTTACTTAAACCCTCTGCTATCAACTTTAAAACCGCCAGTTCCCGCTGACTGATAATACTTCGAACCTGAGCAAACGCTTGATTATGATGCCCTTGTTCATTTATTTGGATATTACTTAAAATAGTACGCACAAATTCTTTTTGTTTAATATTGCTCGGTAGCTGTTGATACAGCGCCGCCATGCCAGAGCTGTACTCTATAAAGGGCATGATGCAAAAATTTTTCTCAGCCATAGCAATAGCCTTACGAAAATCCTGTAAAGCATTGTCTTCTTGCCCTAGCTGATAACGCAACAATGCACGCATCAAATAAATAAAGATAAGTGCAAAACCTTGCTGATTTTGACTACCTGAATCTAATTTTTTATCTAGCTGCTTCAATGCAACCTTATGTTGTCCCGCAATGGATTTAGCCCTAACTGAAAACACATCAACCAAGCCTTTTAAATCAGGGTAGTGCTCCGGAGACAAACTGTATTCATTGTGCTCAAGCAAGCCGTGCAAGTACTTTAAATTTGCCTGTGCCGTATCAATTTTATTTTCATCAATTAATAAATTCACGCGCATGGTCGCTAACCACGGCTGATAAATAAAACCAGGCACAGACCAATACTGTAAAATCGCTTCTACTTTAGAGAGGTAATCATAGGCTTTTTCTATCTGCCCGCGCTGGCGCGCTAAATTATTTAGCAGCACATAACCCATAATAATGTAAGAGTCATGGCATTGCTCTGATATTTGAATGCCGTGTAACAATAGCTGTTCCGCTTCATCGGTACGGTTTCTTAACCATACAATATAGCCTTTATAAATAAGTAACCGGCCATAAGCAGCAGCATGATCACGATTGCGTAAGCGCTCAGATAACACTAAACCTTCATTTAGTAATTTCTCTGCCAAATGTAGGTTGCCTTTAACTTGTTCTATTCTTGCCTGTTCGTGAAGCGCTAACATTTCCAAATGTATGCTTCCCACTGCACGAGCCGTTTCAAACGACAATCGATTATACTGACGTGCTTCACTGACTTTATTTAACGTCATGTAAACGTTCGACAAATTAAAGTAAGTAATGGATTTAGCCACATAATGGCTATCTTCTAATTTATCCAATGCCTGTTTACATAACTGTATCGCATTACTTATTTTGCCTCTGCAGCGAGCAATGTAAGCACGAATTGCAAATAACTGCCCCGATATACCGTCTGAAATAACCGCTTTATCACCGACTAAGAATCGATCCATTTGTGCCATGAGGCGCTCAGCATCATCTAACTGCTGAGCAAACGCTAACGTCCAACTAAAGATAATCACCAATCTTGGTGAAACTGTAATCACATCATCAGGCAGTTGTTTTTTCCATTGTAACAATTGCGCAATATCTTGCTCTTCCAAAATAGTTTCGGCTGTAGTCTGCAATAACTTAGCAGCTTGTTGTTTGTTTCCAGCTTTTAACGCCATTTCTACCGCTTCAACATAATAACCATGCTGATGCAGCCAAGCACTGGCTTTTTCTAACTCTTCTAATCGAGTAATGCTATCAATTAAACTTGATAGATAAAGATTGAGTAACGGATGTAAATAAAACCAACTATTGTGTTTTTGATCTTCAATAATCAATGCGTGTTTAGTGAATAGTGAACGAAGCAAATTCTGTGACCCACTAGTACTATAAACAGCATCAAGATATAAACCATTCGCCTTACCAATATAAGACAGGCGAGTACAAAATAAATACTCATCGTCATTAATTAATGGTCGCCATTGCTGCTCAAAATATTCACGCAATAATCTTTCATCACCCTGCACTTTTGTAGATTGCGTTTCATCATAAATTTTTCTAATCAGCACAAGCCCTGCAAACCAACCTTCGCTTTGTGCGTAAATATCATCAATCTGTATTGGCTCTAAAGGTTCTTTAATCGAATGTGATAACCATTGAATGGTTTCATCTTTACTTAAAGCGAGATCATGTTCACCGTAACGAGTGCACAACCCTTGGGCCATAAAGCGTGCCGCCTTAATCTGAAAAGAAGCCGTGGCGGTGAAATATATTTTTAAGTTAGGCGGAGCATAATGCATTAACTGTTCAATTATTTCTAAACATTCAGTGCTATTTATATGATGTACATCATCCAAGGCTAGATGTAACACCTGTGTCGTGTTAGCTAGTTCTTGGTGCACAAGCTCAATGATTTGATCAATTGGTCTGACATCTTCTAATGCTTTAAGAGATTTTTTAAGACACTTGTTATCAGCAGAATGAAGCGCACAAATTAAATAGGTCAATAAACGCAGGGGATCGTTTTCTTTAGGGTCAAGCGTTAACCACGCAACCGCTTCTTTATGGTGCTTTTTTTGATGCAGCCACTGGGCAAGAGCAAGTGATTTACCAAAGCCAGGTGCGGCTTCGAATATATGAAATTGATTTTCGGAATACAGCTCAAGTTTCGCCATAAGGGCGTCTCGGCGAATAAAATGCAGGGGCAACAGGGGCAGCTGCAACTTCATTGCCAATACTCGAACACGACTTTCAGAGAGTGTTTTAACTACAGAGCTTTCAATGGAAAACACGGCTTCGCCCCTGACTTTTTTATTATTTTTTAATCAATGGTACTAAGACTGGATACGCCAATTTTATGCAAGCATGAGAACACTTAGCATTAACAAGATCAAGGGGTGATTTGATTTTTAATAGATTGGCGCAAAATGACGCAACCGACTAAAGATAATTCCTTCAATCACACTAATTGACTGAGCAAAAAAAAGCCCTTGTTCTAGAACAAGGGCTTTCTCATTTTACTGCCAATTAACTCAGTTAATTAACGCACACCTGAGCGACGTAGCGCCGAAGGCGTGTAATCTTTTTCGCTACGGGTGAAACCAAAGTTATATGGCTTAGCTTCTTCGTTATCTAGGCCTAATGCTAGGTAACGACCAGATTGTAAGTCATACAAGGTTTCAATCGTGTACCAAGGCACTTTATGATCGTAGAAGTACATGTTGTGAGCTTCAGCTACACGCCATAAGTCACCACGGCCATCAAAATGGTCGATTTCAGTGGCTTGCCACGTATCTTCATCAATATAGAAAGTACGTTTACCGTAAATGTGACGTTGACCTGCTTTAAGTGTGGCTTCTAAGTGCCAAACACGGTGCAACTCATAACGGGTTAGATCTTGATTAATGTGACCTGGTTTAATGATGTCATCATACTTAACGTCGCCAGAGTTCAATTTGTAAGAGTTATACGGAATGTATACTTCTTTCTTACCAACCAATTTCCAGTCATAACGATCAGGCGCACCATTGTACATATCAAAGTTATCAGAAGTACGTAGGCCATCAGATGCAGTACCAGGACCGTCGTAAGCTACTTGAGGTGCACGACGTACACGACGTTGGCCAGCATTATAGATCCATGCTTTACGAGGCTCTTTTACTTGGTCAAGGGTTTCATGAACAAGCAACACGTTACCCGCTAAACGTGCAGGAGAAACAACTTCTTGTTTGAAGTAAAACAAAATGTTGTTGTCTTGCATCGTCTTGGAATCATAGTCAGACAATTTATTTTTGAAGGTAAATTCATCATTAAACTTAACCATGGTATATGAACCATTGGCCTGTGGTGTCGCTTGGCCAACTACTCGGCTCACACTACCACCACGGTAACGTACAATGTGATTCCAAATCACTTCCATACCATCAGCTGGAACAGGGAAAGGCACGCCCACATCATAGTTTGACATGCCGTTACCACCATCCACTAATTTAGTTTGGGTGGCATTTTTCTTGGTTTCGTCATACACATTTTGTGGGTAACCTGAACTACGGCGAGTTTGATAAACAGGCATTCTGTAGGTTTCAGGGAATTTCTTGAACATAGCAATCTGACCTTCGGTCAGGTTTGCTGCGTACTTAGTGTAGTTTTGCGCAGTAATAGTGAACTGCACTTTATCACCAGGGAATGGATCAATGTGCTTATCACCCACTTTAAAGCCAGCTGGTGATTCAATACCACCCGTCCATGCAGGGATAGCACCGCCATTACCTTTTCTTTCAGCACCAACTGGCGTTAAGTCTTTACTTAGGCGCGCCGCTTCAGTTGCCGATACAGCCGCCAGTACGTTACCGGCAACCAAGGTCAGCGCAATGGCTGACCCGATCATTGTTTTCTTCATCAACATATTAGTTCCTTAACAATTATGAGCTTACAAAAAAGTGTAGCAGTTAGAAATTCACTTTCAGGTTTAAGCTAACATTGTCGCGATCATTTAATGGATCGTAATCGCCGCCTTCAAACATGGTGTATGAAATACCACCACTGTACTTATTCAAGTAATCAAAGTTCACGCTCAGTCCAAGCTGTACGCGCTCATCAATGAACTGGCTACCAGGCTCAGGGCCGCTACCAAAGTCCATGCCTAGCGCGATACCTGGCTTCATGTTCACACCTAGGAATGCGTTTGGATAATCCAAAATGGCACGTGCACGAATCCCGCCAGAGGTTTTATCCACATAGCCGTCATTAGTACAGTAAGTAGAGTTAATGTTGGTACCCGCATCACCATCAAATGCCGCTGCAGTATTTGCTTCATCAGCACCACATGTTAAGAATGCACCATTACCCAGAGGGACAGGGTCAAACGCGCCAATACCCGTTGTACCAGAACGGCCATAACGAGCGTCTGCTAAATCAGGTAAGTCAGGAATATGCGTCACACCAACTTCACTAATGAATGTTAATCGAGATGCGCCCATTACTTGATCAAAGAATCGCAAGAAAGTCATTTGTGCCTGTACAACATCTAGACGATCAAAACCGTCAAATTCTGCACCAGCAAGCTCACTTTTTGCAGCTTCAACCGCACTAGGGTCTGTCACATCAAGTGTGTTACCTGTTGCTTCTTCATAGCGCTGTTTAAATAACTTACTGCTTTGCAACAAGTTACCCGCTAATAGCAGCTCAAAAGTGTTGTGCTGAATCGGGCGATCTTGAGTCAAGCTCACTTCACCACTGATTGACCAGCCACTATCTAATGTACGACTAAAAGACACACCCATTAACTTGATATCTTCAGGGTACTTAATAATGTACTCAGGATATTCAGAATAAGGGTTAGCTGTGTTGTATTGGCTGCCTGTTGATGCATCAATTTTGTTGGCTGCAAAACCTGAAATCATAGGCACACGGCTATGGATATTCATGTAATACAAACCAAATTCTGTATCACCCAGTGCTTCAGAATACCAACGCAGCGCTAAACCATACTGACCATCGTCAGAAGGCTCATCTGTGCTGTTATATTTGGCAATTGGCTGGGCGCCAGAACCATTTTGGAAGTCTTCAAGGATCGTTCTCTCATCAGAAACACCCCCTAGAATAACGGGACCACAACCGTCTGCTACGAAATCCGTTGTAGAGAAGAAAGTACCACAACCATCAATACGTGTTTTTTCCCACTCAAGTTGGTAAAACGCTTCAAGGGTTACGTCATCTGTTAAACCAAAAGAACCGTAAGCCATATTTACAGGCAGTAATACTTCTTTCACTTCAACACCCGGCTTACGAACAGCCGATGCGTTGATTGGGTTAATAGAGTTAATACCACCCTGAATAAAAGTACTCTCACCCCAGCTTACTACTTGGCGACCCAGACGTAGGGATACAGGTGTATCACCTATGTAGCTGTTGTACCAAACAAAGGCATCAAGAAGATCGTAACCTTGGCCAGCAGCATCTTTAGTTTGATCGTTGTAGGCTTTGAAGTTTGGATCTTCATCCATAATCACAGCATCATAAAACGCAGTACCACGGATAAACGCACCAGCGTCTCCCCATACTAGTTCTAGATCCATGTTGCCTTTTACCACATTACTAATGAGATCATTCTTCTCATAGTTAAGGGTACCGTCATCATAGTTATAAGTTGAACCAGCGGCGGTATTCGCAACTGGCATACCAATAGCCGCAGCGTTTGCAGGATGCACATGGCCCGTATCAGGGTCCTCTGTGCGCATTGCCACACCCCAAGATAAACTGGTGTTCAGCTGAGCCGAAACCGGCCCCGCCTGAAACTCTATGGCTTGGCTGCTAGCCGCGCTGATCGCGGCCACAGCAAGTGTTAATGTTTTAAATTTATTCATTCCAGACCTCTTATTATTTATATTTTTTGTCATGGTTTAGGTCTTAAT
>JAWUYY010000075.1:0-34916 GCA_034110565.1 Bermanella sp.
CCGTCAAGGGTATTTTTAGTATTGCCTTCACGAATTTTATCTAACGCCTCACCGGTTACCACATGAATACGCCATGTTTGGGTATTGTAAGAAGAGGGTGCCCACTTAGCGGTATTAATAATGTCATCAACCATTTCTTTAGACACGGGTTTATCAAGAAACCCACGAACACTTTTTCGTGATTGAGAAAAACTTGTAAAATCCATAGCAAACCTCTTACTTATTATTGTGCAAAAGACCATAGCATGAAAAGAAAGCCATTGACGACAAACACCTTAAGGAACTCATTGTTCGAATTAAATAGATTGAATGTTGAAAGGATTGTCCGTTGATTTTTAATCAAACGGCTCATTAATATGAATAGAATTGATTGAACAAGTTTGGTTTTGTTTATATTAAATCATGGCCATATTTCGTCTTGTTGTATTTTAGATAGACAGTCAAAAACACAAATAGCTAGGTTGGCGTTTATTCCAATAAAAAGGTGATTGGTATGGATGCCTTAGTTGCTGCCATAAACTAATGCTTTTGCTTTATTATTGTTCCGTAAAAGGCGTCACGAGACCGTATATTTTGAGATACAATCACATGACGTAAAAGCCAAGCAAATACGCTATATAAGTGGTTTAGTTAAAATATAGGTCAAAACAGACATTATAAAATACGTAAGAAACTCAAGTATTTAATGGCCTGACGATACTTGGATAGGGCGTAAAGCACGGAACGACATATTTGCTAAACTTGGCTGAGAGGCCCATGATTGCAGGCTAAAGAAATTAACCGGGCAAACACGCCCTATAAAAGACGTCATGGGACCGTATATTAAGTTATTTGCTCATGTGACGTAGAATAAACTGTTAGGTTTTATTATGAGAACTACAGGAATGGGGCTTTGGAGCGATTCAAATGAAATGCTCGAAGCAGCTAGAACTCTAAAGACTCATAGTCCAAAATTAATTGGACCTAAATACTATTTGCTTGGACACAGTTTGGAAGTAGGTGTTAAAAGCTTCTTATTAGCAAAAGGATTTAATGAGGAACAGCTTAAAAAAATCGGCCACGACTTATGTAAGGCAATAGCAGCGGCAACAAAAGTAGGCATTAATGAATTTTATGCTTTTAGTGAGCCTGAGTTAGATGCGATTACTCAGTTGAATCCGTACTATCGTTTAAAAGAACTCGAATATCGTGTTACTGGTTTCAAATCTTATCCGGATGATGAGGCGTTTTCAAAAATGATAAAAGGCATGTTAACTTCGATAAGACCAATATGCCGTGAGTCTTTAAATGAAAAAACCTAACAAACCAAAGCTACACAGCCCAAAAACGTTTGCTACGCAAACTGGGCTTGGACTCAAACACGCTGCGCGCATTTTCGCTGTAGCTTAGGAACGTTAAAAACCGCTCCCGTCACCGGCAGCGGTTTTCTTTTACCTGTCTACTTTTTATTCAACTCATCACAAGCTAAATAAAATACGCCTTTAACGGAGGGAAACCATTAAACTCAATGGCTGAGTAAGTGGTGGTGTAGGCGCCGGTTGAAAACCAGTACATGCGATCACCTGCAGCTAGGTTTAGTGGCAGTTCGTATTTGTAGTTTTCGTACAAGATGTCAGCGCTGTCGCAGGTTGGTCCTGCGATGATCACTTCTTCTACTTCGCCTTTTTTCTCAACGTATATTGGGTACTTAATAGCTTCGTCCATGGTTTCGATCAAGCCGCCAAATTTACCAATGTCGGTAAATACCCAACGGTTTAGGCCGGTGCGGTTTTTACGGCTGATCAAAATGACTTCACTTACCAGTACACCTGCGTTGGCCACTAATGAACGACCTGGCTCCAAAATGATTTCTGGGAAGTCGTCATCAAAGTCTTCACGTAAAAAACGGGTGATTTCTTCGGCGTAAGTTTTTAAGTCGTTTGTGCGGCTTATATAGTTAGCAGGGAAACCGCCACCTAGGTTGGCCATTTTTAATTTAATGCCGTGCTCTTCTTGTAAGCGCTCGAAAATCCATTTTACTTTGGCAATGGCCGAATCCCATGCGCCGATGTCACGTTGTTGTGAACCCACGTGAAACGAAATACCGTAAGGTATCAAGCCTAGGTCACGGGCTAATACGCAAAGGTCTAACGCCATGTCGGTTTGGCAACCAAATTTTCGAGACAGTGGCCAGTCTGCGGTTTGTGAGCCTTCGGTTAATATGCGAATAAACACACGGGCACCCGGTGCCGCTTGTGCAATGTTGCGCAAGTCAGCTTCGGAGTCACTGGCAAATAAGTTCACGCCATTTTCGTGAAAATAGCGAATGTCTTTGGCTTTTTTAATGGTGTTGCCGTAACTAATGCGATCACCTTTCACACCGATGGCCAATACTTTGTCGAGCTCGTAGCGGGAGGCCACGTCAAAGTTGCAGTTGCGATCATCCAAAATTTTAAGCAATTCTTCAGCTGGGTTAGCTTTAATGGCGTAATAGGTTTTGGCGTAAGGAAAACAGGCAATTAGCTCGTCTAAATGGCGAGTAAATGTGGCGGTGTCCACCACTAAACAAGGTGTGTCTAGTGTGTCAGCGTATTGTTTAATGCGCTCGAAGGTGTCGCCTTCGTAGTAGTCCTTAGGTTGAATCTGCATCAGTGTGTGGTGCTCCTGTGTGTGTATGGCTTTTTTGGTTGAATAAGGTGTTTTAGAAAGTGCGAAATATAGGCTGATTGTGAGGGCAGTACAGTGATATTTTATTGTCTTAAGGATTACAATTTTTAATCAAACTAGCGGTTGGTTTTGATAAAAGCGCTCATATTGATGGATAAAATGTGACAATAGGCCAGTGTGCCTACTGGCTTGGCGCGTTTTGTTGTATAAACCTGTGGTTAGATTCCGTCTATTCTTAGAATACCCCATTAATTGATTGAGAGAGCCATGAGCCAGAGCAACCCATATTTAGGTCGTGCCCAGCGTTTTGTTGGTTTGCTAAAGCATTGTCAGGTGTTGGGCATGCAGGTGAAAGAGGCCAGTAAAGACAGCCTGACCATTGAGCTGCCTTATAGCGAGCAACACGTGGGCAACCCATCAACGGGTGTGATTCACGGTGGTGTGCTGACGACATTAATGGATACGGCCTGCGGCACCATGGTGATTAATGCATTACCAGAATTTGAGCTGTGCCCAACCTTGGATTTACGGGTTGATTATGTGCGCGCAGCTGAGCCAAACAAGTCCATCTTTGCTTTTGCTGAGGCTTACCGTGTAAGCCGTCATGTGGTGTTTACCCGTTGTACCGTACATCAAGGTGATGTGAACGAGCCGGTTGCCAATTGTGTGGGTACGTTTATGCGTATTGGCTCTCACTTGTCGCCGCCTGATTTTAGAGATGCGGTGGTGGGTGACGATAAGTTCGATTTTGATCCGCAAAGTAACGCTCAGCAGGCTGGAGAATAAAATGTCGAATTTTGAAGCACTTTTACAAGCCGCCCATGACGGTGGTGATTATAAACCGGTTGTGGATGCTATTCCTTATGCGCAATTAATTGGTATTGATTTTCAGCGCTTTGGTAATGATGTGATTTTCAAATTGCCAGACAACCCGAATAATATAGGTAACCCAATTTTACCCGCTGTACATGGCGGCGTAGTGGGTGGCTTTATGGAAATGTCGGCGGCGCTTCATTTATTAATGATGCTTGATACGCCTGCTATGCCTAAGATTGTGGATTTCTCGTTGGATTATTTGCGCGCGGTGCGCGGCGGACGCGATACCTTTGCTGAGTGCCAGGTGATTCGCCAAGGCTCACGAGTGGCCAATGTGATCATTAATGCATGGCAGACCAAGCGCGAAGAGGCGGTGGCTACGGCACGAGCCCACTTTTTGCTGGCGCCTTAGTTGGTTGGTTTTATTGAAGGCTGCTCGTATTCGCGAGCAGGCTTGTTCGTACAAATTAAACATTAAGCGCGTGTTAGAAGCTGAATCCTGTTTGATTAAACAAATCCCCTTGAATTAAAAATTCCCGCCCTTATATAGGCTGCTCAGCGTTTTTCTAAAAGGACAGTGAGGGTCTTATGACTACAGCTCAAAAAGAAACCTTAGGCTTTCAAACCGAAGTGAAGCAAATGCTTCATCTTATGATTCACTCTCTATATTCCAACAAAGAGATCTTTCTACGTGAATTAATCTCTAATGCGTCAGATGCTTGCGATAAGTTGCGCTTTGAAGCGTTAAATGATGACAGCTTGTTTGAAAATGACCCGCAGATTAAAGTCAGTATCGCTTTTGATGCTGAAGCCAATACGGTGACGATTTCAGACAATGGCATTGGTATGAACCGTGATGAAGTGATCGAGAACCTAGGTACGATTGCTAAATCGGGTACGTCTGCGTTTTTACAACAGCTTTCAGGCGATGAGAAAAAAGACGCCAACATGATTGGCCAATTTGGTGTGGGTTTTTATAGCTCATTCATCGTGGCGGATAAAGTAGAAGTGCTGACGCGTCGTGCTGGTAGTGATACGAAAGAAGCGGTGCTTTGGACATCAGCAGGCGAGGGTGATTTCACCATCGAAACCTCGGAAAAAGAAGGCCGTGGTACGCAAATCACGTTGCACCTAAAAGCAGACGAAAAAGAATTCGCGGATGGCTTCCGTTTACGTAATTTGGTGAAAAAGTATTCAGATCATATTGCTGTCCCCGTGCAAATGATTAAAGAGCACACAGGTGAAGATGAAGCACCTGCCGAGCCAGAATGGGAAAACGTCAACAGCGCTAAAGCCCTTTGGGTTCGCAGTAAGTCAGATGTGACGGACGAAGAATACCAGGAGTTTTACAAGCATATTTCCCATGATTATGAAAATTCATTAACTTGGTCTCATAACAAAGTTGAAGGTAAGCTTGAGTACACCAGTTTATTGTATGTGCCAAAACGCCCGCCGTTTGATTTATGGAATCGTGAAGGCAGTCGTGGTTTGAAATTGTATGTGCAGCGCGTATTCATCATGGATGACGCTGAGCAGTTCTTGCCACCTTATTTGCGTTTTATTAAAGGTGTGGTTGATAGCAACGATTTACCGCTTAACGTGAGCCGCGAAATTCTACAAGACAATGCCAGTATTACATCAATGCGTACTGCGCTAACAAAACGTATTCTAGACATGCTTAAAAAGCTGGCTAAGAAAGACCCAGAGCAATATCAAGTTTTCTGGGAAGGTTTTGGCCAAGTACTAAAAGAAGGCCCGTCGGATGATTTTGCCAACAAAGAAAAAATCGCCGAACTATTTCGCTTTATGTCGACAAAAGGTGAAGACGATAAACAATCTGTTTCATTGGATGCGTATCTTGAACGTGCAGATGACAGCCAAGATAAAATTTACTACCTAACAGCAGAAAACTATTTAACGGCGTCACGCAGCCCACACTTAGAAGTGTTCCGTAAGAAAGGCCTAGAAGTGCTGTTATTAACTGATCGCGTTGATGAGTGGATGATTTCACACCTAAGTGAATTTAAAGGTAAAACCTTTGAAGACATCACTAAGGGTGACCTAGCTCTAGACGACACAGATAAAGCTGAGCAAGAAAAAGCAGAAAAAGAAAACGAAAGTCTAATCGGCCGTATTAAAACCGCTTTAGGCGATAAAGTAGAAGATGTGCGTATCTCTACACGTTTAACGGATTCTGCTGCCTGTTTGGTAGTGGGTAAAGATGATATGGGCATGCAAATGCGCCGTATGCTTGAAGCGGCTGGTCAAGCATTACCAGAAGCTAAGCGTGTGCTTGAAATAAATACGGCTCATCCGCTGATTGTTAAAATGGATCAACAAAGTGATGAAGCGCGTTTTGCTGAAATGGCGGACATTATTTATGAACAGTCGCAATTAGCAGAAGGCAGCCAGCTACAAGATCCAGCCGGTTATGTTGATCGTATTAATAAATTATTGCTTGGTTTGTTAGACGGGTAATATTTATTGTTTAAAAAATAGCCCGTGAGGTTTCCTTGCGGGCTATTTTTTTTGTCTTAAATCAGGGCACTGGCGCACAATCGACGACTAGGTTTATGCTTTGTCATGACGTATCATAGCGCCATCTTACAATTACAAATTTATAATAAAAGGTGATTCATGAAATTGCTGCGCCTATTGGCCCCAATCAGTTTGTTGATGAGTTCTGCGGTTTATGCTGGCGGTACCCTAGATTTAAGTATTAATGATCATATGGCTGCGCTTGAGTATGACGCGACGCGCATGGGCAGCCCTATGCATGTTTCTGCGGGTTTTTTACATCATGAAGATGATGGTGATTTAATGTCGCTTGGTTTAAGTGCCGTTGACGTACGCAGCCAACAAAGCAGTTTGCGCATTGGTGTAGGCGGTAAGCTATACGGTTACTTTACAGATGCAAATGATAGTGGAGCGTTAGCCGTGGGCGGTTTCGCTCGCTATATGCCACCTGAACTAAACGGCTTGGGTTTTGGCGGGCATGCGTATTATTCGCCTAGCGTGCTGTCGTTTTCGACCACAGAGAATCTAGTGGACGTAGGTGCTCGTATTGAGTTCATGTTATTGCCGACCGCTATGGTGTATTTAGGCTATCGCTTTGTTGAAGCGAATGATGAAAAGGGTGATATCGAGATTGTGAATGCCGGCCACTTTGGCTTGCGTATTAACTTTTAATGATGAGCCCAGTTAGCCGTACTAATCAGGTGTTGTTTTTTGCTCGTACTTGCCTTGGGCAGGCCGAGCAATCTAGCCATCAAGAAAAACGACAGTTAGAAGAGGCCGCTTTGGCTCATTTATATGCTGGTGTTTTTTCTTTTGCTAATGAGCTTGTGTCTCAGTATCGCTTAGAGCCGTTTGCTAGCTTGCACGAGTTGTTTTCTCGTGAAGACTTGCCTGCTGAGCTGTATGAATTAAGCCTTTTGAGCCATGAATCCAGTGGTTGGTTGAGTTCTATTGTTAAGCAATACAGCCGAATGTTGGTTTCTGGGTTAGATGAAGGTGCAGTGGTACAGTCTGTACAATTAATTACAACTCAATCCGATTATGTGGACTTATTGCGTAACTGGTTGATTGAATTAGAAAAAACGATTCAACGCATGCGCTTGCACTACCAAGAAAACTAATTGCCGATTTTTTAGGCGTTGGAGTGCTTGTTTTGCAGTGATATACTCCCGCCCCCTTTGTATCGTGTCACCAAATTTCGAGAGTTTTTATGGCCGCTGTATTTGAAATTGTAGAACTATCCGATGGCGACATTGCGTTGAAACGCAGTGACGGTGAAGGGGAGCCTTTAGTGCGCATTACCTTCTCTGGTGATGCTAAAGAAAGCTTTCCTGAGCAACACATCGAAATTGCTAAGGCTATGATCGAAGCTGGTGTGCGCAAAGTAGGTGAGTTAAGCGGCGTGCATGTTGAAGATGTATCGGCTATTGCTGACTACGAAGAACACATCATTCACTAAGTGAACCGTTTGTGAGCTACATAAAAAAAACGCTGCAATTGCAGCGTTTTTTTATGTTTGAAATTCAGCCAAGCTTAGTGGATATGTTGACGTATGGCGCCTACGTATAGGCCTTCAATTTCAAACGATTCGGTTTGTAGGTTAACTACAATAGGCTCAAACTCTTTGTTTTCAGGCAATAATTTCACAATGTGTTTATCTTGCTGAAAACGCTTTACTGTTACTTCTTCACCTACACGGGCAACTATAATTTGGCCGTTACGGGCTTGATTGGTTTTATGTACGGCAATTAGGTCGCCATCCATAATGCCGATAT
This sequence comes from Bermanella sp., assembly GCA_034110565.1. Taxonomy (GTDB): domain Bacteria; phylum Pseudomonadota; class Gammaproteobacteria; order Pseudomonadales; family Oceanobacteraceae; genus Bermanella. Next base: position 7,755 of record JAWUYY010000075.1, read on the forward strand.
CCTTCATGCTTTCGCCGTGTACTTCAAGTAAGAAATCAGCACCAGGTTTAAAGAACTCGCGCGGTAGCTCGACATAACGCTCAACGTGTTCTTGCGCTAAGATGGGCTCGCCTGCGGCAACGCGACCAATTAATGGAATACCGCTTTGATCTTCGGCTAGGCGAATACCACGGCTGGCACCTGGGGTCATTTCAATTGCGCCTTTGCGGGCGAGTGCTTTTAAGTGCTCTTCGGCAGCGTTAGGGCTTTTAAAACCAAGCTCTTTTGCAATCTCTGCGCGGGTTGGGGGAAAGCCTGTGGTCTCAATGGATTGTTTGATTAAATCCAATACTTCTTGCTGGCGAGCGGTAAGTTTGATCATTATGGCTTCTTATCTGTTTTTATATACATGTTGTGATTATATACAGTACTGTCTATCTGTAAAGCTTTAGACTCTTTTGCGTGTAAGTGTTGACCTTGTTAGACAATTTCTTTAGATTGACGCCGCGTCAAAAAGTGACGTGGCGTCAAAAAAAATAATAAAAGTGACACATGCAATTAGACCAATCTCAATCCTTGAGCCGTAAGGATCAAATCCGCCTAGAACGTGAGGAGCTTATTCTCAGCGTTGCTTTGTCGTTGCTCAAAGAAAAGGGTTTTTATGGCCTAAGTATGCAGGCCATTGCTAGTCAAACGGATTATTCCAAGGGCACGATTTATCAGCACTTCAGCTGTAAAGAAGATGTACTAGCCAAGTTAGTGATTCGTTGTGGTGAACGGCTAGTTTCTTTAATTGATCTAGCTTTAGATAATGGTGAAGGCCTGCGCCATAAGGTGGTGATGGTGAGTTGGGCATTTTTTATGAATGCAGAGCTTGAACCCGAAACCGCAGGCTTGGTTTCTATGGCAAAATCGCCTGAATTTCAAATTAAGGTGAGTGAGACACAACAAAAAGCCATCTCGATTATTGATCAAAGTATTTTATCTCGTGTCATTGGCCTATTTACCCAGCAAACAGATATAGCTGTCGATAAAGTTAAAGTGGGCGCGTTTGGTTGGTGGGCGATGAAATGGGGAGTGCAAGATGTGCTAGCCAATGATTGGGAGATGTCACAGTTAGGCTTTGATGACCCTAAGCGATACTATTTTGAATCGTTACACATTTTTTTGGATGGTTTAGGGGTTAAGCGAGACCAAATTAGTCATGATTTTGAAAAGGTTCAGGCGCAAGCTAGACGAATCTTTCACGTAAATTAAAAACAATAAATATAACGATAAGGGAATCACATGATCGAGAAAATAACCTGGTGGCTGGTACGCCATCCTTGGGCGGTGGTGTTATCAACCATATTGCTCGTGGCAGTCAGTGGCTACGGTGCAAAGAACATTCAATTAAATGCAGATTACCGTGCTTTTTTTAGTAGTGATAATCCACATTTGCAAGCCTTTGAAGACCTGCAAGATCAATATAATAAAGTTGATAATATATTAATCGCTATTGTGCCAAAAGATGGTGTGGTGTTTAACACTCGCATTTTAACCTTGGTAGAAGAGTTAACAGAAGAATCATGGCAGGTGCCGTATAGCCGCCGTGTGGATTCAATCTCTAATTTTCAGCATACCTATGCTGAAGAAGACGACATGATTGTTGAGAGCTTATTTGAGTTCTCAGGTGATTTAAGCCAAGAAGAAATAGCGGCTAAAAAAGCCGTAGCATTAAAAGACCCCGTATTGGCCGGTAATTTAATTGCTTATGACGGCAAGGCGACAGGTATTAATATTACTATTAACTTACCTGGCGTGAATCAAGCGCAAGAAGTACCAGAAGTCGTTAGTTTTGTACGTGAGATGGTGGCTAAGTATGAAGAGGCGTATCCAGAAGTCGGCTTCTATTTGACGGGTGTGACCATGACGAATAACGCCTTCCCAGAGGCGAGCGCACAGGATATTAAACAGTTATACCCTGTTATGATTTTACTTATTTTGGTGTTGCTGTTTTTCTCCTTAAAAGGCATGTGGGGCACACTGGCCACGTTTAGTATTGTTGTATTTTCTAGTGCCATTGCTATGGGTTTATTTGGTTGGCCTGGGCCTGAAGTGACGCCGACTACGTTATCGGCACCGGTTATGATCATGACATTGGCTATTGCTGATTGTATTCACATTCTAATGAGTTATTACCACGGTATTGCAAAGGGCCAATCAAAGCCTGCTGCCATGGTGGAAAGTATTCGTATTAATTTCCAACCTGTATTGTTAACCAGTGTCACCACTGCAATTGGTTTCTTAACGCTTAACTTCTCTGATGCGCCGCCGTTTCATGATCTAGGTAATATTGTATGTATTGGTGTATTGGCAGCGTTTATTTTAGCGGTGGTTTTCTTGCCCGCATTGATGATGTTGTTACCATCGAAGAGGGTGTCTGAATCGTTTGGTGAAAATAAAAAAATGCAGGTGCTGTCTGACTTTGTTATTAAAAACTATCGCTCGCTGTTGGTTGGCTTTTCAATTGTGATTGTGGTTTTGATTGCTTTGATTCCTCTAAACGAACTGGATGACAATACAATCGAATACTTTGATTGGAGCATTAAGTTCAGAAGTGACAGTGAGAAGATTGCAGAAACCTTAACAGGCGTACAAAGCATGAATTACTCTCTTAAAGCGGATGGCGAAATGGGTGTGATTGATCCTGCTTACTTGAATACCATTGATGCCTTTGCTGAATATTTGCGCACACAGCCAGAGGTGCGTCACGTTGGTAGCTTTAGTGATGTGATGAAACGTCTGAATAAAAATATGAATGGTGATGACGAAGCTTATTACAAGGTACCTGATGATCGCCAATTGGCGGCGCAATATATGTTGTTATATGAATTGTCATTGCCTTATGGCTTGGATTTAACCAATCAAGTAAATGGTAACAAATCGGCTACGCGTATTACGGTGCAGATAGATAAAATCACCGCTCAACAAATTATTGCACTGGATAATCGTGCAGTGGCTTGGCTTGAAGAGAATGCACCTCAATACATGGTGACAGAAGGAGCCAGTACAGCGGTTATGTTTGCTCATATTACTGAGCGTAATATTAAAAGCATGATTGGTGGTGTAGTGGGCGCGTTGTTCTTGATATCGTTCATTATTATGATTGCTATTAACTCGGTGAAACTGGGTTTAATTAGTTTGATTCCTAACCTTGTGCCAGCAGGCATGGCCTTTGGCCTTTGGGCGGTATTTGATGGCATGGTGGGGTTGGGTCTATCTGTAGTGATGGGTGTAACTTTGGGTATTGTGGTGGATGATACGGTTCACTTTATGACAAAGTATGTACGCGCTAAGCGTGAGCTCAATCTTAAAACAGAAGCGGCCATTGAGTATGCTTTCCATACTGTGGGTGTAGCATTAACGGCGACTACCATTGTGCTGTGTGCGGGTTTCTTAGTGTTGGCGTTATCACCGTTTGCTATTAATACCCATATGGGGATTATGAGCGCGCTAACCATTGGCTTAGCTTTAATTGTGGATTTCTTTTTCTTACCTCCGTTGTTGTTGCAACTGGATAAAAATAACATTGATACTGACACTCAAACTGGATCAAAAGGAGCAACGTCATGATGAAATATATACTGGTCGCCGCGCTATTCGCGTTGGGTAATTTAACGGCTTTTGCACAAACCCCTGAACAAAAAGGGTTGGCGATTGCAGTCGAAGGGGATAAACGTGGCGAAGGCTTTGGTGATTCGCAAGTTGAATTGAAAATGGTACTGGTTGATAGCAAGGGCGGTGAAGCGCCCCGTGATATGCGCGTGAAAAGCTTAGAGGGCGTGGGTGACGATGGTGATAAGTCATTGATGATCTTTGATACGCCATTTGATCAAAAAGGGGTTGCCATGCTGACCTATACCCATAAAGAAAAATCGGATGATCAATGGTTGTACTTGCCTGCGCTTAAGCGTGTGAAAAAAATATCAAGTAAAAATAAATCTGGCCCGTTTGTAGGAAGTGAATTTGCTTTTGAAGATATTAGCTCGCAAGAAGTTGAAAAATACACGTATAAATATTTGCGTGATGAAACTTTTGATGGAAAAGATTGCTTTGTGGTTGAGCGTTTTCCGACAGATCGATATTCAGGTTATACCAAGCAAGTGGCTTGGATAGATAAAGCGGAATACCGTGCACTTAAAATAGAGTTTTATGATCGTAAAAAAAGTTTACTGAAAACCTTAGAAAATAAAGGTTACAAGCAATATTTGGGTAAATTCTGGCGCCCAGCTTTAAGTGTGATGCAGAATCATCAAACAGGCAAAGGCACGCGTTTAGAATACAAAGGCTATGAGTTTCAAGTGGGCTTGAAAGATAAAGAGTTTACAAAAAATAGTTTAAAACGAGCGAAATAATATGCAGCGCTTTTCAATCTTAAGTTTATTAGTATTGATGAGCGCTTCTACTCAGGCTGAATTGAGTGTGATATCTCAGCTTGATTATGAAGCGACAGGGTATTTTGCAGATAGTAAGGCGAGTACTAGTGACACTCGCCTCAATCATTCGTTGGCATTTCGTACCGAGCTGTATAAGGAATTAGAAGGTGATCAATCTGTTACATTTAAGCCTTTTTTTCGCTTAGATGAAAATGACGATGAACGAACCCATGGGGATATTCGCGAACTGATTTGGCATAAAGTGGCTGATGAGTACGAACTAAAAGCGGGTATTGGTAAAGTCTTTTGGGGGGTGACCGAGTCTCAGCATTTGGTGGATATTATTAACCAAACTGATGCCGTTGAAAGCCTAGATGGTGAGCAGAAACTGGGCCAACCCATGGTGCAGTTAATGCTTGAGCGTGATTGGGGTAACTTAGATGTATTTGTATTACCTTATCATCGTGAGCGTACCTTCGTTGGTAAGGACGGGCGTTTAGGTATTGGCCAAGAATACGCCGATGCTATCTATGAAAGCTCTGATGAAGAAAAACATGTGGATTTTGCGGCTCGTTTTTATACTTATATTGATGAGTTTGAATACGCCGTGTCTGTGTTTCACGGAACCAGCCGTGAAGCCGTAATAGGTATTGATGCAGTACAAGGCAAAGCTTTACCTTATTACGTTCAAATCACTCAGTTAGGGCTTGAAATGCAGTACCTAAATGAAGGGTGGGCATGGAAGTTTGAAGGGGTGTTGCGTGATGGTATGCCTGAAAATTCAGTAGGGCAATTTCCTGTTGCCTATAATGGCGTTTCTTTATCGGTTGCGGATGATGAGCAGTACTTTGCAAGTACTGCGGGCTTTGAATACACCCAAGTGGGCATTCTAGATACGCGTATAGACCTTGGGTGGGTGGTTGAACACTTGTATGACTCTCGCCAAGAAGACGCTTCTACAGCGGCGTTTGAGCATGATGTGTTGTTGGCGACGCGTTGGGCTGCAAATGATACGGCGTCCTCTACATTATTGGCAGGTGTATTAGTCGATTATGAATACGGTGACTATAGCTTGAGTGTCGAAGGGGAGACGCGGGTGTTAAATAACATGACGGTGTCTGTTGAGGCGCGAGTGTTTGCACCAGAAGATGATAATCCGCTATGGGGTTTTCGTAACGAAGATTTTGTGAAGCTGACCTTATCCTATTATTTGTAGGTGATGTTGTGCTGTAAGACTTTTCTTTCGGGCTCATTGAGCCCGTTTTTTGTCGCTTGTGTTATAAATTGTGACGCTGTGTGTTTAAAACGTAGCTGAAGCCCCCTGTGGGCTTGACATGATTTTGAGTTAAACGTATGTTTCAAACAGTTGTTTGTTTGGGTTTACTACATGGCACAAGTTGATACGGTTACACGGATTCTAGACGCGGCAGAAGAATTATTCGCTGAGCATGGCTTTGCGGAGACGTCTTTACGCACTATTACCACACGTGCAGATGTAAATTTAGCGGCTGTGAATTATCACTTTGGTTCGAAAAAGGCCTTAATTCAAGCGGTATTCTCCCGCTTTCTTGGGCCATTTTATAAGCTGGTTGAGTCTAGCCTCGATTCTCACGAAAAAATGCACCCAGATAGCATCCTTTCTATTGAAGACATTCTTCGCTTTGTTGCCCGTGCTATGGCCAACGTGACACAAGGGGATCGCAATCGTTTAGCGATCTTTATGCGTCTACTGGGCTTGGCTTATAATCAGGGACAGGGTCATTTGCGTAAGTTTTTACAGACTGAATACCGCAGTTTATTTAGACGTGTTATGGCGCTTATTACCAAGGCCACGCCCGACCTGCAACCGGTTGAACGCTTTTGGCGTTTTCACTTTATGCTAGGGGCCGCGGCGTTTACGTTATCCAGTATGGAAAACCTGCGAGCCATTGTTGAGCATGATTTTGATACAAAATGCACAGAAGAAGAAGTAGTTGGCTATCTCTTGCCTTTCCTTGCCGCGGGTATTCGGGCAAAGTAAGCCTTAAATACTATAGCGAGCATTATCGTGCGACATTTGCACATTTCAATTAGTGACCAAATCTTATCTGCATTCGAAGGCGAACAAAAAGTCTTCGAATTTTCAGTATCTACTGCTTTGAATGGCCCAGGCTGTGAAGAGGGCTCTGGCAAGACACCTCTTGGGAAGCATTATATTCGTGCAAAAATTGGTTCGGGTCAGCGCCTTGGCTCTGTATTTGTTGGCAGACGACCCACTGGCGAGATCTATAATCAAACATTGGCTGATACCAACCCTGAACGGGATTGGATTTTATCGCGTATTCTATGGCTGTGTGGCGAACAAGTGGGTGTGAATCGATTAGGTAGTGTGGATTCTATGGCAAGGTATATTTACATTCATGGCACACCAGATAGCGAGCCGATGGGTGAGCCAAAAAGCCACGGTTGTGTGCGCATGCGTAATGACGATGTAATTAAATTATTTAATTGGGTGCCGTCTGGTTGCCCTGTGATGATAGAGGTTTAAGTGCGAGTTACCTTAATTACGGATATCCAAGGTCCGAGTCTGCTTGAAGACGAAAAGAAATGGTTAAGCCATCCGTTTTTAGGCGGCATTATTTTATTCTCCCGTCACTTTCATAGTCGCGATCAGCTCACTCAATTGATCGAAGAAATTAAAGCCATCAATCCTGACTTATTAATCACTGTTGACCATGAAGGTGGCCGAGTGCAGCGCTTTCGTGAAGGTTTTACACAGGTGCCTGCTATGGGGAAGATTGGTGCGCTCCATGAAAGTGATCCAGATAAAGCCAAGCAATTAGCAAAAGCGGCCGCCATTGTATTAGCTTTCGAGCTTCAAGAAGTGGGTGTCGATTTAACCTATGCGCCAGTATTGGATATTAATTACGAGCGCAATACGGTGATTGGTGATCGTGCTTTTAGTGGGCAAAAAGAAGTGATAACAGAATTGGCCTCCCGGTTTATGTTGGGTTTAAAAGAGATGAATTTTGCGGTGGTGGCCAAGCATTTTCCTGGTCACGGCTGGGTGAACTTAGACAGTCATGTGGCGTGCCCTGTGGACGAACGTAGTTTTGAAGAAATTGATCAACAAGATTTAGAGCCTTTTAAGCAATTGTTGCCTCAAATTGATTGGATGATGCCTGCTCACGTAGTGTATGAAAAAGTAGACAGTGAGCCTGCTGGTTTTTCAAAATTCTGGTTGCAAAATATATTGCGAGGCCAGCTAGGTTTTGATGGGCGAATTGTTAGTGATGATTTGAGCATGGAAGGCGCCGCCGTGAAAGGGGATTATAAAGGCAGGGCTCAAGCTGCATTAGATGCAGGCTGCGATATATTGTTAGCGTGTAATAACGTTGATGCACCCGTTGAGATACTAAATGCTTTGTCCGAAATGGATGTGGAACCTTACAGCTTGAAATCGTACAAACCTTCCACTGATTTAAATGAAAATAAACACGTTTATATGAATGCGTTAGCGCTATTGGCAGAACTGGAGTGAGCATGCCTGATACAACAGATTTACTTGGTTTACTGGATATTTTGTGGGTCAAAGGGCTTGTCGGTATTGTCGTTGGCATACTGGCGTATTTTATAGCTAAATTTGTAGTGGCAAGATTAAAAGTAAAAGCAGGTCGCACACGTAATTTATTCGATGATGCGGTGGTAGGAGCATTAGAGACGCCTATTAATTATGGCATTTTGCTATGCACGATTATTTATGTTCTGTTTACTGCTCAAATTGAATTTAACGTAAAGCTGCTGCCTAAAACGCAACATTTGTATGTGGTGGCGTCTTCGGTTTTCTTTGCATGGTTTGTCATGCGTTTGATTCGAATTAGAGAGGATCAGATACTAAAAGGTAGAATCGAAACAAAATCGGATATGACAACCATAAGTGCTATTTTTAAGCTCTTACGTATCAGTGTCATCATTCTAACTTGTTTGGTGGTGTTTCAAACCCTAGGCCTGTCCATTAGCGGTATTATTGCATTTGGTGGTGTAGGTGGTGCAGCGGTTGCGTTTGCAGCGAAAGATTTATTAGCCAACTTTTTTGGTGGCTTAATGGTGTATTTAGATAAACCATTTGCCGTGGGCGATTGGGTGCGCAGCCCTGATCGAAATATAGAAGGCACAGTAGAGAATATTGGCTGGCGTGTGACGCGAATTAGCACATTTGATAAACGCCCTTTGTATGTGCCGAATTCTGTTTTTACTCAAATTAGTATTGAAAATCCATCGCGCATGAGTCATCGCCGAGTTTATGAAACCATAGGTGTACGCTATCAAGATTTTTCGCAGGTTGAAGTGATCTGTGAAAAAATAAAAGAAATGTTAACAAACCATGAGGGTATTGATGAGAATCAAACCATGATGGTGAGTTTTAATTGCTTTGCCAGTTCGTCATTGGAGTTTTTCATTTATTGCTTTACCCATACAACAAATTGGATTGTATATCACGATATTAAGCAAGATGTGCTGTTACAGGTAGGCAAGATTATAAACAGCCAAGATGCTGAGATTGCTTTCCCAAGTACCAGTATTTATATGGAAAATAATGTGCCTTTTGAAAATGTTGATCGTAGCGATAAAGCGCGCTCAGTTAATAAAACGGGATCAGGTAAATTAATAAAATCGGATACTAAAGAAATAAGTGCCAGTAAAAATGGTCCGGATAACGATGCCTCGCATAATTCTGATAGCGAAGGGTAAGGATAGAGCGAATGTATGAGTAATATGGTTGCATTAACCGCTATTATTGGCGGCACAGGTTTGACTGAATATCCTGGTTTAAATGTCAGTCATGAGAAAGAAGTCACTACAGATTTAGGTGATGCCAGTGCGCCCTTGGTGTTTGGTGAGTTAATGGGGCAGCCGGTTGTATTTTTAGCACGCCATGGTCATCCGCATAAATTACCACCTCATAAGGTGAATTATCGCGCGAACTTGTTGGCGCTTAAAGAAGCGGGTGTGACTGAGATTATTGCAGTGAATGCAGTGGGAGGTATAACGCATGCAATGGGTGCGCAAGCGATTTGTATTCCAGATCAAATTATTGATTACACCCATGGTCGTGACGATACGTTTTTTGATGGTGTTTATCGTCCTTTAGATCACGTGGATTTCACTCACCCATATGATGAAGAGTTGGCAACTCAACTGTATTTCGCAGCTGAATCTAAAAATATTATCACTCAACTTGGCGGAGCATACGCTGCCACGCAAGGCCCTCGCTTAGAAACCATTGCTGAGGTGAATCGTTTAGAGAAAGACGGTTGTGATGTGGTGGGAATGACAGGCATGCCTGAGGCTGTATTGGCACGTGAGCTGGATTTGCCTTATGCGTGTTTAGCCCTTGTTGTGAATAGAGCGGCGGGTAAGAGCGATAGTTTGATTACTATGGATGATATACGTAAAACCCTAGATAAGGGTATGCATAAGGTTCAGGCGATTATTGCAGGTTACCTTAGCGCTAAATAAATGTCGGTAGATGAATTTAAAAAGCCCCTTTTGAATAGTCATTCAAAAGGGGCTTTTTTATTTAGAGGCGTACGTTAAGTGCAGAATCTAATGGTGTTTGGTTTGTGTTTAATTCATCTTTTTGATTTTTTGGCTTAAGCGGATGCTTAACTGGAAGGATACGGATGATGGCGCCAATTAAAGGGTGATCAATGTAATGAACTTCTTTACTGCGCATGCGACGACCCTGCTGAAAGCTGATTAAGTCGGTGGCTGCATTTGCGTTATCAGGTAAAAACTGCAAATCAATTTTGCTGTGTAGATAGCGCGAAACGTGTAGGTAGAATAAGCCTTTTAGTTTGGCTGTGCCCATTTGTTGTATAGAACTTTCAATGTAAATAGGTAGGCTGTGCTTTTGGTCATAAACAGGTTGCTGCCATTGTGCATTGTATAAAATAGGTTGATTCACAGGATCAAGTTTCGACATTTTATCGGCCCAATCTTGGTCAATGGTTTGCTCGGTAAAAGCAAGATTGTTGGCGTTCTCATGATGAAATGCGAGAGTGGCATTCATACCTGAGTTAGCCAAAGCATAAGGCTGGTTATTTTTGATTTTGATGACATCTGCCATGTCGAGCGGTAATGGCGTAAAACCAAACGATTCATCCAAGCGGGTGTCTGTCTTTTGTTGAAATAAAGTCAGGTTGATTTGATACCAACGGGCTTCTTTTACTGGGGCTTCATTTTCTGCCCAAGTAAGTGCGCTGGTTAAAAAAGCGAGTATGAATAATAAGCGAGCTGTCATGGTGTACCTGGTTGCGAAAGTAAATCTAATACGTGATCAATGGTGCTAAATCGTGTTTGCGCATCTGGCATATCAAAAATGAACTTGAATGCGTTGGAGCCATCGAGCTTATAGCTGGCTGGTTTGGTTTGGACCAAGCGAACCATAGTATAAGGGTCTATATTGGTTTTTGCGCCAAACTCCATGCGACCTTGTCTATCACCCGCATCTAACTTCACAATGCCAAGGGATGCAAGTTTGAATTTTAATTCTGTGATCTGGAAAAGGTATTTGACTTGCTGGGGCAGTAGGCCAAAGCGGTCAATCATCTCAACTTGTAGATCTCGGAGTTCGTTACTGTTTTTAGCGCCCGCGATGCGTTTATAGAGAATCAGTCGGTTATGTACATCTGGCAGGTAGTCCTCTGGGATTAGCGCTGGTATGCGCAGGTTGATTTCTGCTTGATGTTCGGTTGGGTCATCTAGGCTGAGTTCTCGGCCTTCTTTGATAGCCTCAACAGCGCGATCCAGTAATTCCATGTAAAGACTAAAGCCTACATTCTGAATGTGACCACTTTGCTCTTCACCGAGTAATTCACCGGCACCGCGAATCTCTAAGTCGTGCGTGGCCAGCATAAAGCCGGCTCCTAGATCTTGCGCATTGGTGATGGCATCAAGACGTTTTTCAGCATCTTTGCTGACCTTTTTCTCTTGTGGAGCAAGCAAATAAGCATAGGCTTGATGATGGCTTCGGCCTACACGGCCGCGTAATTGGTGCAGCTGAGCCAAGCCAAATTTATCAGCCCGTTCAATGATAATGGTGTTTGCGTTAGGGATGTCGATACCGGTTTCGATAATGGTAGTACACATTAAGACGTTGAAACGTTTATGGTAAAAGTCACCCATTACCGACTCTAATTGGCGCTCTGACATTTGTCCGTGAGCGACACCAATACGGGCTTCTGGAATGAGTTTGGCTAGATCTTCGGCGGTCTTATCAATGGTTTTGACTTCGTTGTGTAAGAAATAAACCTGCCCGCCACGTAATATTTCACGCAGTATTGCTTCTTTTATTAGATGCTCATCCCAGATTTTAACAAATGTCTTAACCGCGAGACGACGTGCGGGAGGTGTGGCGATAATGGATAAATCACGTACACCAGACATCGCCATGTTGAGTGTTCGTGGAATTGGCGTGGCCGTCATGGTCAAAATATCGATTTCGGCGCGCAAAGCTTTGACTTTTTCTTTTTGCTGAACGCCAAAACGATGCTCTTCATCGATGATTAATAAACCAAGATTTTTAAATTTAACGTCACCTTGTAGCAGTTTGTGTGTGCCAATTACAATGTCGGCGCTGCCATCTTCAAGCATTTGCAAGGATTTGGTTTTGGCTTGTCCGGTTTTAAAGCGCGAGAGCACTTCGACTCGTATTGGCCAGTCGGCAAAGCGGTCGCGGAAAGTTTCATAATGTTGTTGGGCCAATAGAGTGGTGGGCACTAATATGGCGACTTGTATGCCATTTTGTACGGCGATGAATGCAGCCCGTAAGGCCACTTCTGTTTTGCCAAAACCCACATCGCCACATACTAGTCGATCCATGGGGCTGGCTTTCATCATATCGGTGATGACGGCATTGATGGCGCTTTTTTGGTCAACGGTTTCTTCAAATGGGAAATCCGATTTGAAAATGTCGTAGTCTTCTCGTGGAAAGTTAAAGCTGTGCCCGGGCTTGGCTTCACGTTTAGCGTATATTTCTAATAATTCTGCGGCGGTATCACGAATTTTCTCTAGTGCTTTGCGGCGCTGTACTGACCATTTTTCGGTTCCCAATTTATGCATGGGTGCCATGTCAGTATCGGCTCCGCTGTAGCGGCTTATTAAATGTAAAGATGAAACTGGCACATAAAGCTTGGCTTGATCTGCGTATTCGAGCATGACAAATTCAGTGGCATCACCATCTACTTCTATGGTCTGCATGCCTCGGTAACGTCCTACACCGTGATCAATATGTACCACCGCAGCCCCCACTGTTAATTCTGTGAGGTTGCGAATAATGTTTTCGCTTTGATCTTTTTCTTGTTTTTGGCGACGCGTTTGGCGAATGCGTTCACCAAATAATGCGTTTTCGCTGATTAACCATGCGTCTATTTGCTGGCTGTAAAAGCTGTCTTCGATAGGTGCGGTGGTGATGGCGAATTCAAATTCGTGTTCAAGCAGGTCGTGCCATGAATCAATAATTTGAGGGCTGATATTAATACGCTCAAGTAACTCAAGGAGTGCTTCGCGGCGACCGGCGCTTTCTACGCAAAATACGACAGCTTCGTTATTTTCCATTAAGAAGGATTCAAGCGCTTCTAATGGATTGTCGTGTTTGTGATTAACCTGCAGTGATGGCAGTAAAGGTGGTGCGAAGTTGTAGTGTCCTGCTTGCTCTTTGATGTTGTCTGTAAAGGTTTTAATGCGCCCATAGAGCTTGAATTGAGCAAATGTTTGGTTGTCGTTTAAATATATTTCATTGGGTGGTAAGACAGGGTGACGAATATCATGACGACGTTCTTCGTAACGATGCTCAATATCTTGCCAGTTGTGCTGCAGGCTTTTTTCTAAGTCTTGGTTGAATAGCAACTGAGAAGATACAGGCAGGTAATCAAATAATGTGGCTGTTTCTTCAAAAAATAATGGCAAGTAGTACTCGATTCCCCCTGGTGCAATTTTTTTGGTGACATCCATGTATAGAGGTGACTCTTTTGGGTCACATTCAAAGAAATCAAACCAGCGTTGCTTGAATGTGCGGATGCCATTTTTATCGAGCGGAACTTCTTTGGCTGGTAGTAGTTCAATGCTGTCAGTAGTTTCTGTTGAACGCTGTGTCTCTGCGTTAAACCAACGGATGCTGTCTACTTCATCATCGAACAGCTCGATACGAAAAGGCTGGTCAGATCCCATAGGAAAGATGTCTAGTATGGCACCACGAATGCAAAATTCGCCATGTTCAAAAACACTGTCCACCGATTGGTAGCCAGAAGAAACGAGATTTAACTTGAGTTGCTCTAAATCGAGTGTGTCACCTACCTTTACGGTAAAGCTGTGTCCTATTATGTAGTTAACGGGTGGTAATTTAAGCTGAAGTGATAGCGCTGGGATAACCAGTATGCTGTTTTTTGCTTGAGGCAGTTTTACCAGAGTGCTTAGGCGCTCACTGATGATGTCTTGGTGGGGTGAAAAATAGTCGTAGGGGAGGGTTTCCCAATCGGGTAGGTTGAACACCTTTCCTTGGAAAAAGTAACGGATCTCTTCGGTTAGTCGTTGGCTGTCACTGCCGTTATTAGCAATGACCACGGTGAGCCCTGAATATTGGCTAGCCGTATTGGCAATGGCATGAGCAAGGTGGGTACCTTGAATGTTACCCCAAGATAACATATCACCAGATTTGCTTGGCAAAGGAGCGTTGGCCGCCATGACTGTCCTATGAGCTATTTTTAAGAGGCGCTAGTGTACTCAAAGCAACAGAAGCTGTTAAGGCTTCTAGTCAGTGGTTTGGATTTTAGTTGTGAATGAGCGATGATTGCGCGCGCTATTTGAGCGATTTAATCGCCTATGGGTTTTATTGTTTGTTTAAAGGGTAACCAGCTTTAATGCTGGGGCGCATTAAAGCTTGTATAGTCGTTGAGATTACTAGCCTTTATGGGCATAATATCGCACAATTTTTTGGCGTAAGTATCGAGGGTATATCCGTGAGTCAAGATGTTCGTGAAGCCAGCTTGTCTGATTGGACGTTGCGTGAAGAAACCGCAGAATCCATGATCCCATTAATTGGTGGTTTGTACCGCAAGAACAACGTCGTGTTGTCTGTGTATGGCCGTCCTATTCTCAATCGTTCTGTGATTGATATCTTAAAAGCCCACCGCTTTGTACGTCAGATGGAAAAAGAAGAACTTTCTGTCCAAGAAACTTGCCCGGTTATCAGTATCTTAAAAGAGATGAATATCAAATCATGTCATATTGATATTGGTAAAATGGCCGTCAATTTCCGCAAAGAAGGCAATGGGGTTTCTTTAGGTGAGTTTGTTAGAGCACAATTATCTGAGCTAACCGCACAGAAAACTGAAGACGCAGTAGGTAAAGACGTTGTTCTTTATGGTTTTGGTCGTATTGGACGTTTGCTTGCTCGTATCATGGTTGAGAAGGCTGGTGGCGGTACTGGTATGCGTTTACGTGCGATTGTTGTGCGTAAAGGTAAGGGTGATGATTTGGTTAAACGCGCAAGTTTATTGCGTCGAGACTCTATCCATGGCTCTTTCAAAGGCACCATTCAGGTTGATGAAGAGAACAGTGCACTAATTGTTAACGGTACATACATCAATATCATTTACGCCTCGAATCCAAGCGAAGTTGATTACACTAAGTATGGTATTAAAGATGCGCTACTGATCGATAATACCGGTGTGTGGCGTGACGCTGAAGGTCTTGGCCAGCACGCAGCTTGTAAAGGTATTGAGCGAGTATTGCTGACGGCGCCAGGCAAGGGCGATATTAAGAATATCGTATACGGCGTTAACCATGGCGACATGAAGGCAGAAGACACTATTTTGTCTGCGGCTTCTTGTACGACTAACGCAATTACACCTGTGCTTAAAGCGCTTAATGATGAGTATGGTGTTGATAGCGGTCACGTTGAAACCGTTCACTCGTACACGAATGATCAAAACTTGATCGATAACTACCACAGTGGTGATCGTCGTGGTCGTGCGGCTGCTTTGAATATGGTTATCACTGAAACAGGTGCCGCAAGCGCAGTAGCTAAGGCATTGCCTGAGCTAGCAGGTAAACTGACAGGTAACGCGATTCGTGTTCCGACACCAAATGTATCAATGGCAATTCTTTCTTTAACATTAAATAAAGAAGTGTCTCGTGATGACTTAAATGCTTATTTACGTGATGCATCTTTGCACTCGCCTTTGCAGAAGCAAATTGATTACGTAGCGAGCCCTGAAGTGGTATCGAGCGATTTTGTTGGTAACCGTTGTGCGGGTATTGTGGATGGTGAAGCGACGATCGTGAGTAAAAATCGTGTGAACATATATGTTTGGTACGATAATGAATACGGCTATAGCTGTCAGGTTGTTCGTATTGCAGAGCAACTATGCGGTGTTAATTACCCTGCATATCCACTGGTTAGCCAGTAAGAAGGAGCCGCTGTTATGACAGCGGCTTTTTTGTGTGATCAAATATGCGCATTGTAGGTGACTGTGTCTATACTTATTCCAAATTGCTTTGAGAATATTGCTTAGTTATAGCTAGTCACCCTATGGTGAGATGATTATACTATCAAACAGTAAAAATAGAGCGTTTACTCGGGTCTTAACTGTTTGAATAACAAGCAAAAAAGCAGCGTCATGCGGCGCAAACATAAAGAATTTTTTCGAAACTGTGATTAGGCAAGGCATATGATCAATATCAAAAAAGGTCTTGACCTGCCAATAGCTGGGAAACCGGAGCAAAACATTACTCAAGGTAATGGCGTTTCTCGGGTAGCATTGGTGGGTTTCGACTATGTGGGCATGAAGCCTACCATGCTTGTGCAGGTAGGTGACAAGGTCAAGAAAGGGCAGTTGCTCTTTACTGATAAGAAAAATGAAGGGGTGCAGTATACTGCCCCGGCTTCAGGTACGGTTATTGAGATTAACCGTGGCAAGCGTCGTGTGTTTGAGTCGCTTGTGATTGAGATTGAAGGCAATGAAGAAGTTACATTTAACAGCTTCAGTGCCAATGAGCTTTCTGGCTTAAGCCGTGAACAAGTTGAGACTCAATTAATTGAGTCTGGCATGTGGACGGCTATTCGTACGCGTCCATTTTCGAAGACACCTGCACCTGGTAGTACGCCAAGTTCTATCTTCGTATCAACATTAGATACAAATCCACTAGCAGCTGACCCCGCAGTTATTATTGCTGAGCAAAAAGAAGCGTTTGCTAACGGCTTAGCTGTTTTATCGTGTTTAGCTAATAAAGTATTTGTGACTAAGTCACCTGCAGCAAGTGTCCCAACGAGTAAAGCGCAAGTGGTTGATGTAACTGGGCCGCATCCTGCTGGATTGGTTGGTACGCATATTCATGAGCTTGACCCTGTTAATGTGGATAAAACGGTTTGGCATGTTGGTTATCAAGATGTAATCGCTATCGGCCAACTATTCACAGAAGGTAAGTTGAATACTGATCGTGTAATTGCAATTGCGGGTCCTCAGGTGAGCAAACCTCGTCTTATTCGTACACAGCTAGGTGCTTGTTTGACTGAGTTAACAGCGAATGAATTGAAAGACGGTGAGAATCGTGTGATTTCAGGTTCTGTTTTTGGTGGACGTACTGCAATTGGTACAGCCGCTTATTTGGGTCGCTTTGCTAATCAAGTTTCAGTATTAGTAGAAGGGCGTGAGCGCTATTTGTTGCATTATTTACGTGCTGGTATTGCGAGCCATTCTGTTAAAAATATCTACCTTTCTAAGCTTTTACCTAAAAAGCTACTGAGCTTTACTACGACTACTAACGGTAGTGAACGTGCCATGGTGCCAATTGGCGCTTATGAAAAAATTATGCCGTTGGATATTCTGCCGACTCAATTATTGCGTGCACTAATTGTTGAAGATATGGATTCCGCCATTAGTTTAGGTGCACTTGAATTGGATGAAGAAGACTTAGCACTTTGTACTTATGTTTGTTCTGGTAAGTATGAGTATGGTCCAATTCTACGCGGTAACCTTGAGCGTATTGAGAAAGAGGCATAATTATGGGACTAAGATCATTTATAGAAAGCCTCGAACCGCATTTTACGAAAGGCGGTAGATTCGAGAAGATGTACCCTCTGTATGAAGCTATTGATACGGGTTTATATTCCCCGCCATCAGTTACTAATAATACAGCTCACGTGCGCGATGGTATCGACCTTAAGCGTATAATGATTACAGTTTGGTTGTGTTGTTTCCCTGCCATGTTTTTTGGTATGTGGAATCTAGGTTTCCAAGCGAATAATGCATTAGATAGCATGGGCATTGCCGAAATTGAAGGCTGGCGCGGTGCGATTATTTCTTTGATTGCCGGCTATGACGCGACGAGCATCTGGGATAATTTAATCTTTGGTGCTACTTATTTTCTACCTATTTATGCGGTGACGTTCATCGTAGGTGGTTTTTGGGAAGTATTATTTGCAACTGTTCGCGGCCATGAAGTTAACGAAGGTTTCTTCGTAACCTCTATTTTGTTTGCGTTGATCTGCCCACCTGATATTCCGTTATGGCAAGTTGCCCTCGGTATTACTTTTGGTGTGGTAATTGGTAAAGAAATTTTTGGCGGTACCGGCAAGAACTTTTTAAACCCAGCCCTAACTGGCCGTGCGTTTTTATTCTTTGCATACCCTGCGCAAATTTCTGGTGATGCTGTTTGGACAGCGGTTGATGGTTTCTCTGGTGCGACGCCTTTAGGCTTAGCTGCATTGGGTGGTGTCGGCGAAATCATTGGTAATGGTGTGACTTGGTTTGATGCATTCTCTGGCACCATTCAAGGCTCTATTGGTGAGACCAGTACAATTGCTATTTTAATCGGCGGTGCGGTTCTTCTCGTTATGGGTATAGCCTCTTGGCGCATTGTTTTGGGTGTCATGATAGGCATGGTCGGCTTGTCGACTGTATTTAATCTGATTGGCTCTGACTCGAATGCCATGTTCGCACTACCTTGGTATTGGCACTTAGTAGTGGGTGGTTTTGCCTTTGGTATGATCTTCATGGCAACAGACCCAGTGTCAGCATCAATGACTAATGTTGGTAAGTACTTTTTCGGTGCCTTGATTGGTGTGATGGTTGTGTTGATTCGTGTGGTTAACCCAGCTTTCCCCGAAGGCATGATGTTGGCAATTCTGTTCGCAAACTTGTTTGCACCTCTAATTGACCATTTCGTAGTTCAAGCAAACATCAAGCGGAGGGTTGCTCGCAATGTCGGCTAAAAACGATAGCATTCAAAAAACCATTATGGTTGCCGTACTGCTGTGCCTTGTATGCTCCATCATTGTGGCAGGTTCAGCGGTTACTTTAAAACCGATTCAAGTTAAAAATAAACTTGAAGATAAGAAGAAAAATATCTTAGCAGCAGCGGGCTTATTAGTGCCTGATATGTCTATTGATGATCAATTTAAACAAGTAACGACCCGTATCGTAAATTTAGAAACAGGTCAGTACGCCGATGAAACTGAATTAGGTGAGCTTGCGAAAGCAGGTTATCCGGTTGTAACGTTTGATCAGAAAAAACTTGCGAAAGAGCCTGAATTTAGCAAGAAGTTAGCGGGTAATGAAGATCCTGCAAGCATCAGGCGTCAAGCAGATTACGCGGCTGTTTACCTAGTTGAAAAAGACGGTGCAATTGATCGCATTATTTTACCCGTGCACGGTTACGGTTTGTGGTCGACCTTATATGGCTTTGTTGCATTAGAGGGCGATGCTGAAACGATTGCGGGTCTTGGATTTTATTCTCACGCTGAAACCCCAGGGTTAGGTGGTGAGATTGATAATCCATCATGGAAAGCGAGCTGGAAAGGTAAGCAAGTTCATAATGACGCCGGTGATGTTGCCATTAGTGTTATCAAAGGTAAGGTTGATCCAGAGTCTGCGAAAGCAGTAAACCAAGTTGATGGTTTATCAGGCGCCACTCTTACTAGTAAGGGTGTCTCTAACTTAATTCAATTTTGGTTAGGCAAGCAAGGTTTTGCTGATTACTTGGCTAGCTTTAAAGAGCAGGGGGTTTAACATGTCGACAACTGTTAAAGAAGTATTAACTCAGCCGCTACTGCTTAATAATCCAATTGCAGTACAAATTCTGGGTGTATGTTCAGCACTAGCTGTAACGACAAGTTTAAATGTAACCTTGGTTATGTGTATTGCACTGACCTTGGTAACCGCATTTTCGAACTTTGCTATTTCACTTATTCGTAATCATATTCCAGGTAATATTCGTATTATCGTACAAATGACGATCATTGCATCGCTAGTAATTGTGGTTGATCAAATATTAAAAGCGTATGCCTACGAAATTAGTAAGCAACTTTCAGTGTTTGTTGGTTTGATTATTACTAACTGTATTGTAATGGGTCGAGCTGAAGCCTTTGCTATGAAAAATCCTCCGGGCTTAAGCTTTTTGGATGGTATTGGTAATGGTCTTGGTTATAGTCTTGTGTTGATTTTTGTTGCCGTGTTCCGTGAACTATTAGGTTCTGGTTCTTTGTTCGGCTTTGAGATTCTTCCGCTCGTGACCAACGGCGGCTGGTATTACAGCAATGGTTTACTGCTTTTACCGCCAAGTGCTTTCTTTATTATTGGTTTGTTTATTTGGACATCTCGTACTTTGATTCCTTCTCAAGTAGAAGAAGCAGACTTTACGATTCAGCCAAATACTGAAACATCAGGGGCCCACTAATGGAACATTATATTTCTCTATTTGTGAAAGCCGTATTTGTTGAGAATATGGCGTTAGCTTTCTTCTTAGGCATGTGTACCTTCTTGGCTATCTCTAAGAAAATTCAAACGGCTATTGGTTTGGGTGTAGCGGTAATTGTCGTTTTGACCATTACGGTGCCGGTGAATAATTTAATCTACACCTACTTGTTAAAAGAAGGTGCATTGGCTTGGGCAGGATTCCCGGAAGTTGATTTAAGCTTTCTTGGCTTATTAAGCTATATTGGTGTGATTGCGGCTATTGTTCAAATTCTGGAAATGTTTTTGGATAAATATGTGCCTGCGCTTTATAACGCACTGGGTGTGTTCTTGCCTTTGATTACTGTGAATTGCGCGATTATGGGTGCGTCATTGTTCATGGTTGAGCGTGACTACCAGTTTGCTGAGTCAGTTGTTTATGGTCTTGGTGCCGGTGTTGGTTGGGCATTAGCCATTACTGCACTTGCCGGTATTCGTGAAAAATTAAAATACAGCGATGTGCCAAAAGGTCTTGAAGGCTTGGGTATTACCTTTATGACGGTAGGCCTAATGTCTCTTGGCTTTATGTCATTCTCCGGCGTATCTCTATAAGGACGGTGACAGAATATGGGTGAATATACAGAAATTATTTTAGGTGTATTTATGTTCACAGCCATGGTTCTTGCCTTGGTTGCTGTGATATTAAGTGCGCGTGCAAAATTAGTAAGCTCAGGTGCCGTGACCATTGAAATTAATGGTGACCCTGAAAAAACAATTACAGCGGCGGCGGGTGATAAGTTACTTCAAACCCTAGCGAGTAATGGTGTTTTCCTTTCATCTGCTTGTGGTGGTGGTGGTACGTGTGCGCAGTGTAAATGTATTGTTGAAGAGGGCGGTGGTTCTATGCTGCCGACTGAAGAGTCCCACTTCACTAAACGTGATGCCCGTGCGGGCTGGCGTTTATCTTGTCAGGTGCCTGTTAAACAGGACATGAAAATTGAAGTGGAAGACGAGGTCTTTGGTGTTAAAAAGTGGGAATGTACGGTTGAGTCGAACCCTAATGTTGCTACGTTTATCAAAGAACTAACGCTTAAGCTACCTGAAGGCGAGAATGTTGATTTCCGTGCAGGTGGTTATGTTCAGCTTGAGTCGCCTCCGTTTGAAATTAACTTTTCGGACTTTGATATTGAAGAAGAATATCGTGGGGATTGGGAGCACTTTAAGTTCTTCGATCTTAAGACGGTCAGCAAAGAAAACGTCATTCGTGCTTATTCTATGGCTAATTATCCAGAAGAGCGTGGCGTGGTTAAGTTCAATATTCGTATTGCAACGCCGCCACCGCGTACTGAAGGTATTAATCCAGGTATCATGTCGAGTTATGTATTCAATATGAAGCCGGGTGACAAGGTCACAGTATACGGCCCATTTGGTGAATTCTTCGCTAAAGATACGGATGCTGAGATGGTGTTCATTGGTGGTGGTGCAGGTATGGCCCCAATGCGTTCTCATATTTTCGACCAGCTTAAGCGCTTGAAATCGACTCGTAAAATTAGCTTCTGGTATGGAGCACGTTCACTACGTGAACTGTTTTATGATGATGAGTATGACGCGTTAGCAGCTGAGTTTCCGAACTTCACTTGGCATGTGGCCATGTCGGATCCACAGCCTGAAGATAACTGGACAGGATTGACTGGTTTTATTCATAATGTATTGTTTGAACAATATCTACGTGATCATCCAGCACCTGAAGATTGTGAGTATTACATGTGTGGGCCTCCAATCATGAACCAATCTGTGATCAATATGTTAATTGATTTAGGTGTAGAGCCTGAAAATATCATGCTTGATGACTTTGGTGGCTAGTTTGTAGCGATCATAAAAAAGCCCATAAAACGCAGTTTTATGGGCTTTTTTTGTATTGGGCTTCCATTGAAGTGTGATTGATATGTTTCAACAAAAAGAAATTAGTTTATCGGAAAAACCTTACGGGTTTCATTTGATCACTCAAGAGCTGCTGTTTCAATTGCCTGAAATTAAGGGCATAAAGGTAGGACTTGTGCATATGGTACTGTTGCATACGTCTGCCGGTATTACTTTAAATGAAAATGCGGACCCAACAGTGCGTAAGGATTTTCTTCAATTTATGAATCGATTAGTCCCTAAGGGTTGTGAGTATTTCGAACATATTGATGAGGGCTTAGATGACATGCCTGCCCATATTAAAAGCAGTCTATTAGGCGTAGAGTTGACGATACCTATCACTAATGGATGCTTAAATTTAGGCACGTGGCAGGGGGTCTATTTGGGGGAATATAGAGAAAAGGGAGGTAAAAGGCGGCTTATTGTGACGATTCAATCTTAGAACGAATAGCCAGTTGGTTGTTTTTAGTGATTGAGTGTGTGACATAGGCCATATTTTTGTTATAAATTGTTAAGATTGATTGAAAAATAGTCTAAGTGGTTTATTACTTATAGGACACGTATAGGTATATATTTTGAAATATGAATATGAAAGCTGTTAGCCCGCAATTATCTAGCCCTTATTTAAAAGTCGATGCCATGGCATTGGAGGGGACTCATTCCTATTCTTTAACGGGAAGCAATATTACACCCAGAGGGGTGTATGTGAGCTGCAATGAGGAGGAGATCACCTCTTTACACGGGAGCAGTAACTTTGAGGCTCAGCCGAAATTTCCAATTCTTTTAATATCCCTAAAGCTGTGCTTTAAGTCTGGAGAAGTGGTTCAACTGGAGACTCAAGCTCAAATTCAGAGTATTCGTAGGGTTTCCCAGCAAGAATTTGAAGTGTATATGAGCTTCAATAGCATGATGCAAGATGGCTATCGCCATATTGCTCGTTATATTGTTGATCGGGACGGCTCTACTGAGTAGGGCAGTGGTAGTGTCACGTCTTTAGGAATGCTTGCTTGTAGGTTCACGTTATTAGTGTAGTGAACCTGCATTATTTGTCCGCCAGCATCTTCAATGATTTTTCTTATTTGTGCTTCTTGTGCAAACTCAATGGAAAAATTGACTGTTTCCATTTCTACAAAGTTTTTCAGTATTAGCTGATTCAACGCTTCTTTGGCGGCGTCTGAGTAAGCTCTCGCAAGTCCGCCTGTTCCGAGTTTCGTCCCTCCAAAATAACGCACAATTACAATGGTGATTTCACCAATATTATTGTGCTTTAGATGAGAGAATATCGGCATGCCAGCAGTACCGTTTGGTTCATTATCATCCGAGAATCCGTATTGATTACTATCCCAGGGCGCACCAGCCATAAACCCATAGCAATGGTGGCGGGCGTCTGGGTAGGCGTCTTTTAGAGATTGAATAAATGCTTTAGCGGCTTGAGTACCAGACGTGTGGGCCGCGAAGCCTAGAAATCGACTGCGTTTTATTTCGATTTCAATTTGGCTGGGTTTGGCTGGTATGCAGTAGTTAGCCATATGCACTTAACAAGATGAACTTGGGGTTGCTGGCAATTTGGTCGACATGTTTAAAGTATTTTTTTAATGTCAGATGATATTGCAAATGACGATTACCAACTACGATAATTTTTCCTTCACGTTTAAGGGCACTCTTGCTTTGTTCAAATAACCGTTTAGCAATATGATCCCCTACGGTATGTGCTTCATGGAATGGTGGGTTGCACAAAATTAAATCGTACACTTGTTTGTGAGGGTTTAATCCATCTTCCCAGAAGAAGCCGGCCTGACTTTTAAGTGTATTTAGTTGCCATGATACTTTAGAACTTTCAACCGCCATGAAAGACTCATCATAAAAATCGACCTTGCAATCATCTTGCATCAGAGCATATTTAATTCCCAATATACCGCTACCACAACATAAGTCGGCGATTTTTTCTGCTTTAGGTAATTTTTCTAGGTGTTCTAAAAAAAACTGGGCGCCTGGGTCTAATTTGTCACGGCCAAATACATTGGCGTGGCTAGATAAATTCACGCCATAAAATTGGTTGTATTTAGGGTAGGGGTTAGATGATGTCTTTGTTAAGAGTAGCTCAAATACAGTGGCTTTTTTTACAAACGGTAGTCGGCTGACATCGCCAAATTTTTGTAGCTGGTTTAATAGAGTTTTAGGCAGATGTTTCATCATGCCAGCAAGCAATACTT
Source organism: Bermanella sp. (assembly GCA_034110565.1). Classification (GTDB taxonomy): domain Bacteria; phylum Pseudomonadota; class Gammaproteobacteria; order Pseudomonadales; family Oceanobacteraceae; genus Bermanella. Next base: position 31,998 of record JAWUYY010000075.1, read on the forward strand.
TTTTGATTCCAAGTTCAGCGCATTGGTTAAGCTGAAAATCTAAGAAGCTTAAGTTCTTAGGGATCTTCATTATGGCAAGTTCGCTGCTTGTGCTGATGGTAAGCGAATCACAGATATCGGTCTTTAGTGTTAATTGGTTGGCTTTAAGGTTAATTAGTAGCGATTGCTTTGCACAGAAGCTATCTGACGCCCAAGTGGCAGTTTGTTCATGTAGCGCGCAACCAAGGGCGCCAAATTGATCGTTTAGAACTAGCAGTTGGTCATTAGGGTGTTGACTAAAGATAACGTTAATCAGGTATTCATCTGCAGCATCCCAAGCCTGTAGAGGTTGTTTGGGGTGTGCGCCTGGGCGGATTAGGGTCAATTGCCTATTGGCGCACTCTAGCTGGGCTTGCTGCATAAATAAGAAAGGTATCGTTTAGAAGGTGTCGTTGTTTGTTGGCTTTTCTAATTGATCCCAAAGAGACTCTGTTTTTTCTTTAGGCTCATAGGCTTTTTGCACCGGACTAGGTGCCGCAATTTCTTCGACCTTAATGGGTTTAGCAACGTGCTGTTTTTCAACTATGCCATTGTCGTCTACAAATTTCTGGTACACAGAGCGTTGGCGATTTGCTTTAAACGGGTTCGCCGCTTTGTGCTTTGCCTTGCGCTGTTTGTTTTCTAGCTTAGTGCGTTCTTTTGAGCCAGTTTTAACTCCGCCGGTAACGCGCTTGAGTGAGCGTGATTTTTTAACTCGAGACATGATCTTCACCTGTAAATAGCTGGCGCATTCTAGCACAGGTGAAGCGGTAAATAAATTGTTTGTTTATTGTACAGGCTGTGGAACTGTAACCTGATATAATGCGCCATTTTGGATGCTATATGGGCTATTTAGCGGCACTTGAATATACCCTGTCAGTGACAGGGCCTGTCTTTATTATTGTCTTTGTGGGGCTTTACCTTAAACGTAAGGGGCATATTGATAATAGCTTTGTCGGTCATGCCTCAGCTCTCGTCTTTAATATCTGTTTACCCATACTTATTTTCTTATCAATGATAGATAACGACTTACATCTAGCAGATCAGTTGCCTTTGGTTTGGTTCTGTATAGGCGCTGCTGTGGTTACCTTTGTGGGTTTTTGGTTATTATCTGGTTTGTGGGTGCCTCATGCTGATAGAGGTGTGGCGGTACAAGGTGCATTTCGAAGTAACCTTGGAATTGTGGGTATTGCCTTATGTGCGAAAGCATTTGGTGATGATGGTTTGGCCATAGGGGCGGTGATTCTTGCGGTTGTGACACCTGTTTTTAACATCCTATCGGTGTATGCATTAAATCGCAGTTTGCATGAGGGGCAGGCCGTACCTTGGGGGAAAACCTTAAAAGACATTGCTCGTAATCCACTGATTATTGCTATTTGCTTAGGCTTTTTTTGTGCTTGGTTAGATTTCAAGCTACCAAAAGTCATGTATGATGCAGGTCAGTATTTAGCCCGTATGACGTTACCGCTAGCACTTATTGCTATTGGTGGTTCCCTTAGTTTACGAGAACTTAAGCATACGAGCGCTCTTTCATCGCAGGCTGTATTTGCTAAGTTAGTTATTGTGCCTGTTACTGTAGGTGTAGCTGCTTATTTACTGGGTTTTAGTGGTGTAGAGATGGGGTGTATCGTCTTAATGTTTGCAAGCCCTACGGCTGCGGCCAGTTTTGTAATGGTACGAGCAATGGGGGGCAATCATGTGCTGGCCTCTAATATTATTGCAATGAGTACTTTGTTATCGGCACTCTCAATTAGTTTATTATTGTATTTGGCTAAGGTTTTAGTTTGGATTTAACATCGTGATAAATAAGGATATGAATAAAAACACAAAGCCCACCGTATTTGTTTGCGCGGATCCTAAGGATACCGTAGATACTTTATATACAATAAATCGGGTTGTGTTGCAGTTAGGTGGTTTGCCTATCAGCTTACATTTCATGCCTCAATCGGGTGACTATGATTGGCCCTTGGTGCGTAAAACCATTGATGAAGCTGATGTGGTTATTTTATTGGTAGGAGATACCTATGGGTCACCTTCTAATAGTGGTGAAAGCTATATTCATCGTGAAGCCGTCTATGCAAAAAGCAAGAAAAAGAAATTAGTCGCATTACTTAAAAATACAGAGTTAAAAGGCATGGTCTCTCAAGATGTAGAACGTTTGCGTTCGCTTCATCGTTTAACCATGTCAGGTATTTTTAAATACTGGAATCATAAAGAAGATCTACTGTTAATCACACGCCAAGTACTGAGAGATATACTTAAACCGAAGCTAGGGCTGAGTGATGCAAATACATCATCAGAGATAGAGGTATCTTCAGATCTGCATGATGCTATTACCGATACATTGTTTGGTATGGAAAGCTATCCTATGCGCTTCACTGGTAAGGTGTTTGCTCATGGCAATAGTCATGAGGTAACCAATAAAATCCTACTTACGTGGGAAGTGGCGTTTTTAAATATTGGTGCCATGATGACATCGCCAGTGACAGAAGATCGAATGCGCTCAGCGCTTGAAAATTACGTCGAAGATAATTATCGGGATGAATTTATGAACAGCATTAAAGATTCCCATGCACTTTCAGGTGTGCGCTGTAACGATATTGAGTTTCAGCGTTTAAAAGCCTATTTGAAGGGTGCAGGCGTAATTGAAAATGTTGCCACAGAACGTTCAGGTTTAAAGAATTATTGGCAGCTGACCCAAACAGGTGAAAGTCGTTTACATAAATTCTTGTTGCCAACTCAATAGTTACTAAACAATCAATTAATCCCCTTGCAAGTGTGTTGCATGGAGGCTTGCGAATATATCCGATATACTCGTGTCTTTTTAAGGCGAATGTATGAGATTTGCATTTATTCTTATCCTGATTAGCCAGCTTATTGCTTGCTCTGATGAATCCGTGA
>JAWUYY010000076.1:0-48209 GCA_034110565.1 Bermanella sp.
AACGCAATAAATTCGGCAAAGATTTCAGGTGTCATGTGCTGATAGGCTTTCATGATATTAATGTAATCAACATCAGTGCCATCGTAGCTTTTGCTTTCTAAGAAAAAGCGCATGCTTTCTTCGGTAAAGTCACCGCCAAATACTTTTTCTTTATCTTTCTTCAATGACATTTGATATTCCTACTTAAATTAAATTTTTATATATCCAGCAATGTTTTATTCAGTACGGGTGTAAATCAAATCCCATACGCCATGGCCTAGTTTCTCACCACGGTTTTCAAATTTAGTTAATGGGCGAAAACCTGGGCGCGGGAAGTATTTACCTTTGCCAGCGGCGTTTTCATAGCCTTCGGCAATCTCCATCACTTCTAACATGTGCTCAGCATAGGGCTCCCAATCGGTAGCCATATGAAAGGTGCCGCCGACTTTTAGTTTTTTACGAATATCTTGTGCAAATTTTGACTGTACAATGCGACGCTTGTTATGACGTTTTTTATGCCAAGGATCAGGGAAGTACAATTGCATGGTTTGTAAAGAGCCATCAGAAATACATTGCTCCAACACCTCAATGGCATCACATTCGAAAACCCTTAGATTTTCAACACCAAAGTCTTCTGCATCGCGCAATAGTTTTGCCACACCTGGGGTATGCACTTCAATACCAATGTAATTCAAATTTGGGTTAGCTTGGCACATTTCCACTAGACTTTTGCCCATACCAAAGCCGATTTCTAAAACGACTGGGTTGTCGTTACCAAATATGGCGGCGTAATCCAACATACCCATATCTAGGCTTAAGCCTTTTTCTGACATGTGGTGCGCGTAGGTTTCACGCTGTAGCTCTGTCATGCGCCCTGCGCGTACTACAAAGCTCTTAATACGCTTAGCAAAGGCGACGTCTTTCGGCGCGCCATGTTGATCTTTTTCGATCTCGTTTGATGTTTGTGTATCAGGTGTGTGCTTGTCTGTCATAGCGCTCTCATTCAGGCTGTTTGATTGCTGCAACCAGCAAACACAGCCAGCCAACTAACAGGGCCAACCCTCCTATTGGAGTGATCATGCCCAAGGCCTTAATCTGGGTGGCCGCCATTATATATAAACTGCCACTAAACAGTAGGATGCCGAGCAGAAAACTCGCTGCTGCCCATTTTAAAGCATGCCATTGTGGCCATTGTTTAAGGGCAAAGCCTAGAATCACCAAAATACCACCGTGTAGCATCTGGTATTTCACCCCCGTATCCACCCACATCAAGGCGTAGGTTGGTAGCATGTTTTTTAACGCATGAGCGGCAAATGCGCCAATGGCGACACTACAAAAACCAATCAAAGCGGAGAGAATGAGTATGTTTCTTGAGCTTAATAGAGAGTTCATCATAGGTATATTTATCAGTTGATTGAACGAAGGCAAGAGACCATAAAGGCTAAAAACAAAAAAGGCCCGACTAAGCGGGCCTTTTTGGAGCAGGATAATTAAGCGTTTTGCTGAATTAAACCTTTCACTTTATTCATGGCGTTTTTCTCTAGCTGGCGAATTCGTTCAGCTGATACACCATATTCTGCGGCTAGTTCATGGAGTGTAGACTTCTCGTCATGAAGCCAGCGGCGCATGAGAATATCCTTACTACGATCATCTAATTCAAGCATGGCTTCTTGCAAACGGGCCGTGCTGTCTTGTTCGTAATCTGCATTCTCAACCGCAACAGCTGGGTCAAAACTGCTGTCCTCAATATAATTAACTGGGGCTTGGTAAGCCGTGTCATCATCGTCAGCCACTGGGCTATCAAAAGCGGTGTCATGGGAGGTTAAGCGACCTTCCATTTCTTTCACTTCTCTCAAGGATACACCCAAATCGTCTGCAATAGTTTGCGCTTCAGATTCGTTCAACCAACCCATTTTCTTTTTGGCGCTACGTAGATTAAAGAACAACTTACGTTGTGCTTTTGTTGTTGCTACTTTAACGATACGCCAATTTTTTAGAATAAATTCGTGGATTTCCGCTTTGATCCAGTGAACTGCGAAGCTCACAAGGCGCACGCCTACTTCTGGATTGAAACGTTTTACCGCCTTCATTAAGCCCACATTGCCTTCTTGGATAAGGTCAGACTGGTTTAAGCCGTAACCGCTGTAGCTTTTAGCAATATGCACAACAAAGCGCAGGTGTGAGACAACCAAGTGACGCGCTGCTTCTAGGTCATCTTCGTAATATAAGCGTTCCGCTAATTCTTTCTCTTCATCAGCGGTCAACACAGCAATGCTGCCAATCGCATTCAGGTAGCCATTTAGGTCACGACCTGGAGTAAGACTAGCGATGTTTTGGGCCATCAGGCTTGTGTTCATTGTAAGACTGCTCTCCTATTCATTTAGCTCTCAGCACATTTAACTCAATGCAGTGTAGCATTGGTATTTTGGAGCGCCAAGGACTTAGATAGTTCCATTTACTTATATATTAGCAACTCAGTGTTGCTGATTAAGACGATTTTAGCTAGTACTGGCAATTAAGGCTCAATACTACTCAAGTGCCGCGAAACCGCCAGCCAAGCTCCCAGCCAGCCTAGTATTACGCCGTCAAAGATAAGCAGCATACTATCTACAAACCCTAATCCCTGCAGGGCAAATTCACTGCCGTAAAGGCTGATTAATTCTTCTACTGGCCCAGACAACCAAAAAAGTCCGATACTTAGTAATATCCAAGCGATTAAGCCTCCACCCAGACCAAACCACAAACCAGTGTATAAGAATGGACGACGTACAAAGGCATCTGTGCCGCCCACCAGCTTGACGACTCGAATTTCATCGCGGCGACTCTCAATGGACAGACGAATGGTATTACCAATAATCAGTAGCACCGCTAATCCTAATAATGCGGCTAATGCCCAAACCAAACGTTGACCTAGCTCCATAAATTGATACAAACGCTTCACCCACATTAAATCCAATTGTACTGAATCCACATTGCGCTGCTGTTGAAGCTTTTGCTGTAACTGCTCTAAAGTATTTTCATCTTGATTCGACAATCTAGGGATGACACTGATAACGCCAGGCAACGGGTTATCCCCTAACCCAAAAATCACATCACTTAGACCCGTGCTTGCGCTGAATTCTTTTAAGGCTTGATCAGGATTGATATAAACAGCACTACTAACCTGCGGCCAGCTCGCAATTTCTTGGGTCATATCGTTGGCAAATCGCTCTAATACACCCTTTTTAAGGTACACGCTGATTTGACTGGTTTGATCCCAGTTTCGGCTCAGTTGCTTCACATTTTCCAGTGAGACATACAAAGTCATAGGCAAAGACAAAGCGATAGCGAGTACTAACCAAGTCATTAAACTCGAGCCTGGGGCCGCTAGTAAGCGCTTCAGGCTATCAACGGCCATAAGTTTATGATGCTGAATATAAGCAGAGCTTTGGCTTTTAATGGTGACACGGCTCTGCTGATTACTGACCTTAGGTGACGGTTTAGCCACGTTCACCTCCCGTATTGGCAGCACGCTCGCCGGCATAACGCCCATTATTCAAGCCAATCACGCGATTCCCCATACGGTTAATTAGGGGTAAATCATGGCTTGCCACTAAAACCGAAACACCTACCGCATTAAACTGCTCGAACAAACTCATGATTTCGCCCGATAATTTGGGGTCAAGGTTACCGGTTGGCTCATCGGCCAGAATCAAGCTGGGCTTGTTCACTACCGCGCGAGCAATACCCACACGCTGTTGTTCACCACCACTGAGTTCAATAGGGTTTTGTTTTTCTTTGCTTAATAAGCCGACTTTATCCAGCGCAGCTCGTACGCGGCGCTCAAGATCACGACTGGTATAACCACTAATGCGCAATGGCAGGGCGACGTTTTCGAATACACTGCGATCAAATAACAATTGATGGTTTTGAAACACCACGCCTACACGACGACGGTGATAAGGGATTTGACTATTAGAGACGCGGGCAAGGTTAACGCCATCCACCAGTACTTCGCCCTTGCTGGCTTTTTCCATCAACATGATGAGCTTTAGTAAGGTGGACTTACCCGCACCAGAATGGCCGGTTAAAAAAGCCATTTCCCCTTGGGCAAGCTCAAAGCTTAAATCCGAAAGGGCGTGATGACCACCGGGATAACTTTTACTGACTCGATCAAAGAGAACGTGTGCCACAAAACATCCTGCTGTTTATTTTTGTATGTGTTGCCTTACTCAGTTAATCGTCAGCAAATAAGGCGTTGATAAATTGCTCACGATCAAATGGACGTAAATCATCTATCTGCTCACCCACGCCGATAAAGCGCACAGGCAAGGCTAATTCTTTCGCAATCGCGAAGATCACACCACCTTTAGCGGTGCCATCTAACTTGCTTAAACTAATACTGTTCACGCCGACGGCTTGTTGAAACAGTTTAGCTTGGCTTAATGCATTTTGGCCGGTGCCCGCATCAAGTACCAGCATCACTTCATGGGGAGCGTTTTCATCAATTTTTTTCATGACACGCACCACTTTTTCAAGCTCTTGCATAAGGTGTGCTTTGTTTTGTAAACGCCCAGCGGTATCGGCAATTAACACATCAATACCCTTGGCTTTTGCGCTTTGCACCGCATCAAAAATAACCGAGGCGCTATCTGCACCTGTATGTTGCGCCACCACTGGTACATTATTGCGCTCGCCCCACGCTTGCAGCTGTTCAACCGCGGCGGCACGGAAGGTATCACCAGCGGCCAGCATCACGGACTTTCCTTCAGCTTGAAAACGTTTTGCCATCTTGCCTATGGTGGTGGTTTTGCCCACACCATTTACACCCACCATTAAAATCACAAATGGCGCATCAGACTTAGGGATTTCAAGAGGGGCATGACATGGCTCAAGCAGTTGTGTCAGGCTTTCTTTTAGAGCTTCGTATAGGGCCCCTGAATCTTTTAACTCTTTACGTGACGCACGGGCTGTTAAATCACTGATTATCTCTTGCGTCGCCGAAACACCAATGTCTGCCATCAGTAATTGCGTTTCGATTTCTTCTAATAAATCGTCATCAATCTCTTTTTTACCCAGTAGCAAATCACCCAAGCCATCAGCAAGACCTGAGCGGGTACGTGATAAGCCCGCTTTGATGCGCGCAAAAATACTGGCCTTGCTGGTTTCAACTTCAACTAACGGTGCAACAACTGGTTTTTCATCCTGTTGAGCTTGACCATGAGAGTCGATTGATTCAGGGTTGGATTCAGTGGATTGACCTTGCTCGATTACTTGATCCGCAGGTTCTGTGGCGGCGTTTTGCGCCTTATTTTTAGATTTTCCCCAGCCAAACATGGGCCTTGTTCCACCTAGTGCAATAAAAGAGCTATCCTAACATTAGTCGCCTTTAAATACCGCTATGAGTTCAGCCTGCCACCATAAAAACTAGGCTTCTAAGGACGAAATATGCCCACCGACCATCAACTCACATTCAGCCGCACCAGTTTGAACATTCTGATTTTAGTTTGCGTGGTGTTGATTCTCATTTTTGGGCAAAGTAGCCGAGATGATGCCAGTATCGATACTCCCCCTGTTCCTAAGCTCGACATAAGTATTTGGCAAACGGACAGCGGTGCCACAGTATGGTTTAGCCCAAAACTCGACGATCACATTTACATTCAGTTGCATTATCTTGCGGGCTTTAGCTTTAACCACAAACCATTTGGGTCAGGCACCAGTCAATTATTGGCCAGCTTGTTAAACCATCAAGCACGTCAAATGAAGCTGCCAACACACGTGGCCATTACCCCTGACTTCATTGAAGTCAGTATCAAACTCAGCACAGATCCCCTTGTCATGAACGAGCAAATCAAAGGGTTAAGCGCACTCCTGTATCGACCTAAATTAGCTGCAGATGCATTAAATCAAGCCAAGAAGGTTTTACCCAATCATCTTGATGAGCTGTGGCAGCAAGCTTATTTAGGTCATGCTTATGAAGGCCCGAAGCACGGCACACCTGATAGCATGAGCAGCATCCATCGCGCGCAAGTGCAGAAATTCCAGCAAGGTTTTTTACACCCCACCCGCGTATTCGCCAGCATCACGGGCAGCATTAGTGAAAAAGCCGCGCAAGTGATCATGGAATCGTTACTGCCAATAAGTCTATACCCTGCCAACACCAAACGAAGCCATGTACCACAGCACAGCGCAGCCTATCAGCAAGCTAATGTAGGGTTGGTTGTTATGCCTGGCAGTTATGAGCAGGCTGCTCAATTAGCCAACCAAATGATGATGTTGAATGTGCTTAAGTTGATCCAACCCACTCAAATACAGCTGATCACAGGAAACACTAATAACACGCTATTGATCGAACAGTGGCCCAGTTTACTTAGCAGCATAGACACAGATCTAGATTCCGATATCATGCGCCAAGCAAAACGTCAGAGCATCATAGACAGCATAGAGCGTACTCAAACCGCACTGGCCTTAAGTGAGTTTTTGGTGTGGTTAAATCGTTATCACCTGCCCAGCAGTTTTTTGAACAAGCAATTTTCTATCATTGAAAATTGGCAAGACAAAGACTGGCAGAGCGTAAAAAAACAGTGGTTACAATCACCACCGAATTAGTATTTGTCACAGGTATTCCATGGCTAAGCACACAGGTAATCGTTTACGTATCATCGGCGGACAATGGCGCTCACGCCAACTGCCCTTTCCTGATGTTGAAGGCTTGCGTCCCTCTACCGATCGTATACGCGAAACCGTATTCAATTGGCTACAACCGTACCTACCCGGCGCGCAAGTACTGGACGTATTCGCAGGCTCTGGCGCACTTGGGTTTGAGGCATTATCAAGAGAAGCCGGATTCGTTAACTTATTAGAAAGAAGCCAAAAGGCCGCTAAACAACTGCAAGAAAATGCCAAAACCCTAAATGCAACTAACTACAATGTACACATGGGTGATTCATTACAAATCCTCACAACCTTACAAACGCCATATGATATTATTTTTCTCGACCCACCGTTTGGTAAAGGCCTGCTCCCCAAGTGTATTGAGCTGATTGATCAGCATAACTTGATCAAAACAGATGGCTGGGTGTATATCGAAAGCGAACAAAATCTTGAAGACCTAAACATACCCAAGCACTGGCGCCTTCATCGTGAGAAAAAAGTAGGACAGGTTAAGTTGCGTTTATTTGAAGCGATGAAACATTCATAAAAACTAAAAAGCCTGCAACGCAGGCTTTTTTTACGCCGATCTTTCGAGCCCAAGCTACCCATCAAATTGACAACCGCCCTTCAGGCTGTATTTACCTAAGCTATTAGTACCAACCCATCGCAGCGGCATTATTTTTTTTCTTATTTAGTATCTAGAATCTGCACAAGCCTATCCGTCTTGGCTGTATTAGCTGTTCGAATATTCAATCAATGAATTACATATAATAATGAGAGTAAGTGATGAAAAAAATTTCCGCACTAATCTTGCTGACCTGCCTAGCCGCGTGCTCGCAGGATAAAGCGCAAGCGCCCGTAACAAATTACCAACCCCTTCCATCTGGCTATGGATACATGGAAAACTTAAGTGCATTACAACAAGCCACCGACATGGGTGACAAAGCCATTATCCGCGACCATGCTTGGAAAATGTGGGCCGCCATCATGCAACCTGATACCAATACTGGCTGGCCCATTTGGTATAGTTGGCAAAATACGACAGCAGCATTTAAGGCTGACCCCTCTAACCTCACCTCAAAACCTGCCGCGCCATTTGTACCTAAAACCATGCGACACATGAACGCAGCTAATGTACCCAACATCAATACCAACGCGCCCATCTATTGCGTACCCAATGAAGTACAAGTGCTTTATCCCGATGCCGTATCACTGGACTCAGACAAACAGCCTGTTATTGGAGATGGTCAGCATTTTCAAAACAATGGTGACATCATGATTGCTACCGAATCACTGAGTAAAGAAGCGTTTAACAGCATTCGAAACGACAAACTGTTTCTTCAGTCCACCTTAGATGAGGCATTCGCGAAGAAAAAAGATATCGAAATCAGTCAGCGCTCTATCGTCACCAAACACATGTACTGGCCAGTAAAAGCCAATGGACTCACCGCGATTCCTGTTTGGAAAAATCAAATTAAACCGAATAATCCAAGTTACGCGGGTTATGAAATTTGGAATGACCTTGTAGCCATTGACCCAAGTGGTAAAAAAGTTGGTACACAGGCTGAAGTCGAATTTTTATATGGCGTGCGTCAGCATCAAGATAATTGGAATTGTCCTGCAGGACCTATTGCCAAAGATAAAAGCCCTGCGATGATGCCAAGCGTTAAACAAACCACAACCGTATATGACATTAATGACTTTTATTTTCACAAGGTCACTCAAGCAGACTGGGATACATTTAATAGCGAAGACAAAGCCATAATTACATCCGCAAGCTATTGGGCCAATAACCAATCCTTCAACGTAGGTGATTATCTAGTCACCGTTGCTATGCATGTGAACACAAAAGAAATACCAAGCTGGACTCTGCAAAGTGTTTGGTGGGCGGATGACGAAGAGATTAATAATAGTAAAAATGCGTACGGGGAAAACCGCCCTGTACTGCCCCACGCACAAGGCCCTTGGCAGCATTATTTATTAACGGACTCTTATGCGGTACCACCTAACGATAAAGGTAAAATGGACATTGCAGTCAACCCATATATTGAAGGTGTGATTCACCCTATTGCGACCAGCTGTCGTAACTGTCATGTTCGTGCGGGCTGGCCAACTTCACCAGACCACCGCGCAGGTACTGCCAGTTATCAAAATCCAGACTGCCCTGAACTACTGTCGTACTTAACTCCTGAAACACAATGTATAAAAGACTTAAGCCGTACGGATTATTTATGGATTATCCCAGATCGTGCGATTGATCATTAATACATAATAAAGAGCGATCCTGGTCGCACTGACTACCGTTTAAAAATAAATTGGCGCGCCGCCTTTATAAGTACCAAGATACTTGGCGCGCCATGCATTAACAAATCAAAAATATCCATGGGTTGAGTGAGCGTGCCTTGCATGAGCATGTTGAATTTTACAAACAAATGAGGTGATGGCTGAAACGGCGCTAAACCTAGCATTAACGCAATGACAATCAAAATCTTCCAATCTATTTTATCTAACCATTTCATTAGCATTAGGTACTCTCAGTTTAAGGTTTTAGGGTTAATGAGGTGAGTTTTTCCAAATACATTAATAAGCACTATGATTCCTAGGATTTCCTAACACCCCCAAAGCTGTTTACTATACTGGCCATTAGAATTAGCTTGTCGCTAACAACCCTTATAGGACACCACTATGAAATGGCTATTGGCAATACTGGTTCAAGCCGGCCTCATAACGCTGATATCAACCAGCCAGATCAGCCCGTCTATTCAACAGGGACTGATTATTTTATCTATTATTGCCCACTTCTGGCTCGCTGAACTGCTACCTCTTAGTGTCACCGCATTATTGATACCTGTTTTAGCCGTGGCATTCAATATTATGGACTTAAAAACGGCCCTGCTCAGTTTCGCTCATCCCATCATCTTTTTATTTTTAGGCGGCTTCGCCTTAGCCGCCGCCTTACATGAGCACAAACTTGATCAACACTTTGCCCACGTAATCATGCGCAAAGCCAAAAATAGCGGGTTATTTATTTGCCTCATGCTATTTGCTTTAACGGCGTTTTTATCTATGTGGATCAGCAACACCGCCACCACAGTAATGATGCTCCCCATCGCGCTGGGGTTAATGTCACACCTAGAGTATGACAAACACAAAAGCGTATTTGCTTTTTTATTATTAGGCGTTGCCTATTCGGCCAATATTGGCGGTATCGCTACAATTGTAGGCAGCCCGCCTAATGCTATTGCCGCCAGCGCATTAGATTTGTCATTTTACGATTGGCTCATCATTGCGCTGCCCGTTAGTCTAGTGCTACTGCCGCTAATGTGGTTCATTTTATATTACTACCTCAAACCTAATTTAGACTTATTTAAGTCCGAGGTATCAACCACAGAAGCGTTCAATTGGGATCGTCAAAGTATTCTGGTCATTGTTATCTTTATCATCACAGCTTGCCTATGGATTTTTGGTAGCTTTATTCAAAATGCACTTGGTGAAATAAAAGACTTTGATAGCTGGGTAGCCATTATTGTTATCATTGCACTGCATGGTAGTAAAAGTTTAAGTTGGAGTGCATTTGAAAAAAACACTCAATGGGGCGTATTGCTTTTATTTGGAGGTGGTCTTGCTCTGAGTGCCATATTAAGTCAAACCCAAGCGAATCTTTTTTTAGCTCAACAATTAGTCACTTTAAGTGATGGCTTAAATCTTTATTGGCTGCTGTTACTTATTATATTGTTTATTATTTTTATGACAGAAATATCCAGCAATACTGCACTTTCTGCCTTGATGATTCCAACATTTATGGGGATGGCTGACGTAATGGGTTTTGATAAAACCATAATGGTAAGCGCCATTGCTATCAGCGCTTCCTGTGCGTTTATGTTACCGGTTGCAACACCACCTAACACCATTGTTTTTTCTAGTGGCTATATTCCTCAAAACACCATGATGAAATCTGGTTTAATCTTAAATTTAGGATTCAGTGTGATCATTGCAAGCTATATGCTTTGGCTTTAATGTGTTTTTAAACTACAAAATCCAATCGGTTAAATACATTCAATTAATAACATTATGTATTAGGGAAAGTTAAATCGTCTGACAATTACAGTAAGGGTATGTAATAAAATTATTGTAATACAGTAAGTCACGTTTATTTTTATTGATTTATATCAATATAGAAATTAATAAAATTGCATCTAAAAATATCTAGCAGTAAAATCCGCGGTCTTTTGAGCGCGATCACGATGAGCAGTAATGCAGATCTAGTTTTTCAAAGTTATGGAAGAGCTTGTAGTAAACCAGAATTTTTCGCTGAGTTTTATACTATTTTTATGGGTAAATCAGAAGAAATTCGCGCCATGTTTGTAAACTCTGATATGGACACCCAAAGAGGATTATTACGCGGCGGTATCATGTGGTTAATTATGCATGCACGAGGAATGCCTGATACAAAGATTCGTGCATTAGGGGAAAGCCACAGCAAGAAAAATATGAATATCGATCCAACCCATTACAATGATTGGTTGGATGCGTTAATTGAGACACTAGAGAGTTTCGACCCTGACTTTAGTCCTGAACTGGCTCAAACTTGGCGCTCGACTTTGCTACCCAGTATTCAAATAATTCAAAACATGTACAACGATTAGAATTCGACTCTCTATTAGTATTAAGTTAAAACGAGCACTAAATTAACAAAAAAATAAGTGCTCATCATCTCCTTACCAACACCATTGCAATCCATAGCGCTAAGACAACGCCAACAGTTGATCCAAAGACTTACCCAGTTGCGCAGCAATAGCGGCAACCGACTCTTTGTAATTTTCCGTTAAGAATGGCTTCTCTAGCGCAAATATTTGATATACACCTGCGTTTAATAATTCACGGCTTTCTTCTTGGGCATCACTGACTAATAAGTTTGTGTGCATAAAACCAAACCATGACGTGACTAAGATCCAAGTATTTAATGCAAGAGCTCGCAGCTCTTCATCGTTCGCGGCAATAATATCAGCACTGCGCAGCCCCATATAAATCATTTCAGTACGACTTAAGCAGCGTTTAAAAAAGGCATTGTAGCGCTTATGAAGATCGGGGTCGTTTTGCAATAGATGCTGCAAGTCACGATGTAAAAAGCGGTAGTCCCATAAGCCTTGGAAAATAGCCTGCAAGTAGATGAGTTTATCGTTAACGGTTAACTCTCGTCCTTCTGGCAATTGCAAGTTGTCATCTACTTTGGCTTCGTATTCAAGGTAGATATCAAAGATGATCTGCTGCTTATTCTTGAAGTGGTAATACAGATTGCCCGGGCTGATACCAAGGTGCGATGCAATATGATTAGTCGTGACGTTACGCTCACCTTGTTCGTTGAACAGGTCTAAACTGGCTTGAATGATACGATCACGTGTTTTCATACTGCTTCCTATTGATATCAGGTCACTCACCGTCAGCTTCCCATGCCAACTGGCCTCCCAATTTTAAGCTGGGCATTTTCTCAATCCTACCCATGATACGCAATGAGCAATTTACATGGGTGTCTTATTTGGCCAGCTGTGTGACAAATAAACATTTGACCTGTAGAGTAATAACTCTAATAATAATCTAAAATTGCTACATTGCCCACTATAAGAGGATATTTCTATGGTCGCTACAGCCGCTCAAATGAATGATGAACAAGCTCAAATCACCTATTTACATCAGGTATTTGCCAAACAAAAAGCCGCATATGCCAATGCACCTTACCCTAGCCTTCAGCAGCGCCGAGATGACCTAGATAAACTAGCAAGCATCTTACGTGAATATAAAGATGAACTAGCAGACGCCATGAATACCGATTTCAGCTGTCGTTCAAAAGATGAAACCTTATTAGCTGAAATTTTGGTAACTCTTGAAGGCATCAAATATAACCGCAAGAATTTAAAAAAATGGATGAAACCAAGCCGTCGCCACGTGAGCGCTTTGTTTGCACCGGCGTCTAACAAGGTTTATTTCCAGCCTAAAGGCGTGGTAGGCATCATGGTGCCATGGAACTATCCAATTCAGTTAGCGGCTGCGCCGTTAGCGGCTGCTTTAGCTGCTGGTAACCGTGCCGTTATTAAACTATCTGAATTTACTCCTGCCACCAATAAAGTTATGCAACGTATGTTTGCATCGGCATTTAATGAAGACCAAGTGGCATTGGTATTAGGTGAAGCGCAAGTGGGTGCGGAGTTCTCAAGCCTACATTGGGATCATTTATTATTCACAGGTTCAACCGCTGTTGCCCGTCACGTGATGAGCGCTGCCGGTAAAAATCTTGTACCTGTCACACTAGAACTCGGTGGAAAAAGCCCTTGTATCATCACTGATAAAGGCTCTCTAGCGGGCGCAGCAGAAAGTATTGTGTTTGGCAAAGCCACCAATGCTGGCCAAACCTGTATCGCGCCGGATTATGTTTTATGCCCGGCACACATGCTGGATGATTTGAAAATAGAACTAAGCGCCGCTTACAAAAAATCATTCCCGACGTTACGAAATAATAATGACTACACCGCCATTGTGAATGAACGCCAATTCAATCGATTACAAGGTTATTTAACGGATGCAAAAGAAAAAGGCGCCAGCATTGAAGTATTAAATAATGCTAACGAAGATTTCTCCGGCACACGTAAAATTCCTTTAACGTTATTAACCAATACCACTGATGACATGGTCGTCATGCAGGATGAAATATTCGGTCCTTTATTACCGATTTTAACGTACAAAAATTTAGATGAGGCCATTGATTATATTAACGAGCACCCCCGCCCGCTCGCCTTGTATTTATTTAGCCACAACAGCAATGAACAAGAATACGTTTTAGAAAAGACCCATGCAGGTGGCGTTGCCATTAACGATTGCCTTACACATATTGCACAAGACGATATGCCCTTCGGTGGTGTTGGCGATTCAGGTATTGGTGCTTACCATGGCAAAGAAGGGTTCTTATCCCTAAGCCACGCGAAATCTGTGCATAAAAAAGGCCGCTTCAATAGTGGTAAATTTATCCATGCTCCTCATGGTCGTCTCGTGCATCGTTTAATTTATAAATTCATTATTCGTTAATAACAAATTTATCATTATGAATAGACGTGATTTTTTAAAACTAGGAGCTGCCAGTTCGGCAGCTCTCACAGCAACGGCGTTTACTGCAACGTTAACTGGTTGCTCTGAGTCATTACCCGCCAATAGCGCATGGAAAGTACTGCGTGCGAAAGACCGTATACTTTTAAGTGCAATTGCCCCTGTCATGCTTAAGGGCAGCTTACCGAGTGACCCTCAAGCAAAACAGAAAAATATTGAAATCATGCTGCAATATATTGATACAGGTATTTCAAAGCTTGGGCCTCATAACACCAAACAGCTTTCGGATTTATTTACTCTATTAAACTTTGGTTTAAGCCGTGGCTTAACAACGGGTATATGGAGTAGCTGGGACAAAGCATCAGAAGACGAAATCGAGAATTTTTTAAACCGTTGGCGCGAAAGCTCAGTGAGCTTATTTAATGTCGCTTACAATGGTTTGAATAAACTCATGTGCGCCACTTGGTTTGGCCAACCCGCCGCTTGGCAAAACATTGGGTATCCAGGTCCTTTATACCCAGATGTATTAATTACAAAATCCTAGTAAATAATTTGGTGGATAATAAGTAACATGGCCATTCCGGATATATTCAAACAGCGAACCCAAAGTGAAAACTGGGATATTACCGACGCTGCAAAACTGCAAACTAACCAAACCATCGAAGCAGATGTCATTATTATTGGCACTGGCGCAGGCGGTGGCGTATCTGCAGAAGTATTAAGTCAGGCTGGCTTAAATGTTGTCATGATCGAAGAAGGTGGCTTGTTCACCTCTGATAATTTCAATATGGATGAACTTCAATCCTATGGTGATCTTTATCAAGAGGGTGCCGGTCGCACCACCAAAGACGGCGCGATCAGTATATTCCAAGGCCGTGCTGTGGGCGGCACTACCGTTGTAAACTGGACATCCAGTTTTCGCACCCCAAACAACACATTTGATCATTGGCAAAAACATCACGGTGTCCAAGGATTGAACCCAGACACCATGACCCCTTATTTTGAGCAAATGGAAAAGCGCCTTAACGTAGCCAAATGGGCGATGCCACCTAATGCGAATAACGACATATTAAAACGCGGCTGCGAAGCCAATAACTGGACTTGGGCGGTTATCCCGCGCAATGTATCAGGCTGCTGGGACTTAGGCTATTGCGGCACAGGCTGCCCAACTAATGCTAAACAAAGCATGTTGGTGACAACGGTTCCTGAAGCATTAAAAAATGGCTCAAAGTTGTTTTATCGCTGCAGCGCCGATCGCATTGTTTTTTCTGAGCACAAAGCCGAATCCGTTGAATGCTTAGCATTAGGCGAAGATGGCAAGACCCCAACAGGGATTCGCTTAAGCTTTAAAGCACCTCATATCGTATTAGCAGGCGGCGCAATAAATAATCCAGGGTTATTACTACGCTCTGACGCCCCTGATCCCCACAAACGCATTGGTAAACGGACCACTATCCACCCGGTTAATGCCAACTTGGCAAAAATGGGCAATGCAGTTAATGCCTTTTATGGCGCCCCGCAAAGTATTTATTCTGACCACTTTCAATGGAATACCGAAGGTGGTATCGGCTTCAAACTAGAAGTGCCACCTATGCAACCCACTATGGGAGCACAAATCATCGGCTTTCATGGATTAAAGCTCAGCAACACCATGGAGCAATTACCTAATTTGCAAGGCACTATTGCCCTATTAAGAGATGGCTTTCATGAGCAAAGCCAAGGGGGCACGGTTGAGCTAGACGGTGGCGGCAAACCTATTTTAGATTACCCCCTCACAGACTACATTTGGCAAGGGCTGCGCAAAGCGCACCATGTTATGGCTGAGGTACAATTTGCCGCAGGCGCTAAAAGCGTGATGCCTTTGCACCACGATGCCACCTTCTACAAGAGCCTAAAAGAGTGCACAGCAGCTATTGATGCCTTACCGCAAGAGTTGCATCGTCAGCGACTCATGACGGCTCACCTAATGGGTGGCTGTACCATGGGCGAAGATATGAGTGAATCCGTGGTCAATAGCCAAGGCCGTTTTCACCATGCCGATAACCTGTATGTCATAGATGGCTCTGTCTTCCCAACCAGTATTGGCGCGAACCCGCAGCTATCTATTTATGGCTTAGCACTTAAACAATCCAGTCAATTGGCCGCTAGCATTAAACAAGGCTAAAATGTGGCGCGGTACTCATTTTGTTGAGTGCCGTGGCTAAATTGATTACCATGCCGCACTAGTATCCCGCCCCAAAGGCAGATTTGATGATTAAAGTTATCTATCCCGGAACGTTTGACCCAATTACAAATGGTCACACCGACCTCATCGAACGCGCAGCCCGCATGTTCGATCATATTGTGGTTGCCGTTGCCGAGAGCCCAAACAAACAACCTTTGTTTGACCTTGAGCTGCGTTGTGAGCTTGCTCGTGAAGTACTCAGTCACATTAAAAATGTAGAAGTGGTTGGTTTTAACACGCTGCTTGCCCACTTTGTGAAAGAACAAGGTGCTCAGGTTCTATTACGTGGCCTTCGCGCCGTGTCCGATTTTGAATACGAATTTCAATTAGCGAATATGAACCGTGCTCTAGCACCTGATGTTGAAACCGTTTTCTTGACACCAGATGAACGTCACTCCTACATAAGCTCTACCTTGATTCGTGAAATTGCCCGTTTAAACGGCGACGTGAAGAAATTTGTTCACCCTGTAGTCGAAAAGCATCTGCTGGAAACATTTAGTATTTAAATTAAGATGTTGTTTAGGATCTTAAGATTCTAAGGAGTAAATATGGCCTTAATCATTACCGATGATTGCATTAACTGCGACGTTTGCGAGCCTGAGTGCCCTAACGAAGCCATTAGTGAAGGGGACGAAATCTACGTTATCGACCCTAAAAAATGTACAGAATGCGTTGGACATTATGACGAACCCCAGTGCCAATTAGTTTGCCCTGTAGACTGCATTCCACTTGATCCAGATAACGAAGAAACACAAGAAGAGTTAATGGAAAAGTACGAAAAATTAACGGCTTAAAAGCCTGAAGCTAAAAGCGACTAACAACCGTTACCTTAATTGGTAACGGTTTTTTTATGCCTAATGGAAACATTTAAATAGATGCTTGAACAGATTCAATACTACAACTAGCCTTATAAACAGATACACCTAAGGTTCAGTATGAATAATCACTCCCCTCCACAAAACAGAGAAGTCTGTGGGCATTGCGCAAACAAAGATGAACTGCCATTCGAATTCACCATGGCATTTCAGCCAATCGTCAATGTAAAGACTAATACTATTTTTGGCTATGAAGCGCTAGTTCGAGGCATGAATAACGAGCCCGCATTTACGATCATTGAGCAAGTCAACAATGGCAACCGATATTTGTTCGACCAACAATGCCGAATCAAAGCCATCTCCCTTGCCGCAAAACTGAATATTCAGGCCATGCTCAGTATTAATTTTTTGCCCAATGCCGTATATGAACCTCAACGATGCATTAGAACAACACTAGAGGCGGCTAAAAAATACAATTTTCCAACCGAAAAAATCATTTTTGAATTCACCGAAGTAGAAAAAATAGAGGATACCGAGCACGTAAAACGTATTGTAGAATATTATTCTTCGTTAGGGTTTATTACAGCCATTGATGATTTTGGTGCAGGCTATGCGGGGTTGAATTTACTGGCAGACTTTCAAACTAACATCATAAAATTTGATATGTCACTAATCCGCAACGTGCATTTATCAAAAGCACGTCAATCCATCATTAAGAACTGCTTAAACATATGTGCTGAACTTAACATCACCGCACTGGCTGAAGGTATTGAAACAATTGAAGAATTTAAGTGGCTAAAGGCAGCAGGCGTTGAATTAATTCAAGGGTATCTCATCGCAAAACCTGGGTTCGAAAGCTTACCAGAGCCCGTCTTTCCAACATTCTAATCTCATAAACAAACAGCATCACGTTGATAGATACAACTTTCAATTGCCTTCTATTGTATGCTTATATCTATTGATTCAAATACGGGCTTATTTTCTATGAAATTTTCAATCTTACTATTTTGTATTGCCCTTGCTATTGCAAGTTGTAGCTCAGAGACAGCTAACAAATCAAACCATCTTGGTGCCGTAGCATCTGCACATCCATTAGCCACTCAAGCTGGTATCGATATCCTAAATCAGGGCGGCAACGCTTTTGATGCCGCCGTTGCAACCGCAGCTGTTTTAGCCGTAGTAGAACCTTACAGTGCTGGTATGGGTGGCGGTGGTTTTTGGCTTTTACATGACGCAAAAACAAACAAAAATATTTTCGTTGATGCCCGAGAAAAAGCCCCACTTAAAGCACACCGAGACATGTATTTGGATGAACAAGGCAACATCATTCCAAAACTCTCAATTAACGGCCCTATGGCAGCAGGGATTCCAGGACAAGCGGCAGCCTTTGTACACCTTTCTAAGAAATACGGTGAACTGCCTTTAAGTAACACGCTAAGCGCTGCAATTAAAATCGCTAACCAAGGTTTTGCCACCGACCATCACTACGAAAAACTTGCAGGCTACCGTAAAGACACACTCAATCAATACCCTAGCGCTGCCAAAATATTTTTAGAGAACGGCCAAGCACCAAAAGCTGGTTTCATCATTAAACAGCCTGACCTTGCCAACACTCTACAAGCAATTGTAGATAGCGGCTTTGATGGATTTTACAAAGGCAAGGTCGCACAACAATTGGTTAAACAAGTGCAACAAGACGGCGGTATTTGGCAACTAGCCGATTTAGAAAAATATCAAATCATCGAGCGCGAACCTATTGTTAGCCAATACCAAAACTATCAAATAATCAGCGCACCACCACCGAGTTCTGGCGGCATTGCCATTGCCCAAATGTTAAATATGTTAGAAAGTTTACAGCCTGACATCAATTGGCAAACATTAAACGAAGCGGATCAAGTGCATTTATTAAGTGAAGTGATGCGCCGAGCCTACTTTGATCGTGCCCATTATTTAGGAGACCCTGATTTTGTAAATGTCCCTCAAGAAAATTTACTGAGCAAAGATTACAATGCTACCTTAGCGCAAACCATCACTATGGATAAAGCCACAGACAGTAAAACACTCGGCAGTCAGGTACAAATATTAGAAGGATTTCATACCACTCACTTAAGTGTATTGGATAAAAACGGCAACCGTGTAAGCGCCACGCTTAGCATCAACCTACCTTTTGGCAGTGCTTATTTAGCCGACGGAACTGGCGTGTTGCTCAACAATGAAATGGATGACTTCTCTTCAAAACCTGGCACACCCAACGCCTATGGTTTAGTGGGGAATGAAGCCAACGCCATCGCACCAGAAAAGCGTCCCCTATCAAGCATGACCCCAAGCTTTGTAGAAGGTAATTCACAAGTGGCCATACTCGGCACCCCTGGTGGCAGTCGAATTATTACCATGGTGTTTCTGGGCATGCTTGAACATTTACAAGAAAACCCTGTTGAAAACTGGGTTGATAAAAACCGCTTCCATCATCAATATTTACCTGATGTCATTCAGCATGAGCCAGATGCATTTTCAGATGACGTTAAACAAACACTTATTACCAAGGGCCATAAGCTAAAAAATATCGGCCGTAAGTACGGCAATATGCAAGCAATATTACTCAATAAAAAAACCGGCCAAGTAACCGCCGCCGCTGACAAACGGGCTGTTGGGCTGGCTAAAATACAAAAGATAAACCTTATTAAATAGAACCTGACATGTTAGAGATTGGTTTTTTAATCAAGAAAACAATTGCTTTTTGGCTTATGCCATTAAGCTTGGTGGTTTTATTATTGGCACTGTCTGTTTTTTTCTTATGGAAAAAACCGCAAGCACCAACCGGTAAAGTACTTGCCACTATTTCATTGGTTTGTTTATTTGTTTTCAGCTGGAATCCTATTTCAAATGCCTTGCTGCGCGGTATTGAGCAAAGTAATACACCATTTGATATAAGTGTTCCGGTCAATTATGTGGTCGTACTGGGAAATGAAGTGATCAGCGATCCTAGTATTCCTTTAAGTAGCCATCTTTCCAGTTCAGCCATTGCCCGCTTACTTGAAGGCTTACGTATTTTGAGCGCCAACCCACACGCCCAATTAATAGTTACGGGTTATGGCGGCAATAATTCAAAAAGCAGTGCTCTGGTTTATAAAGAAATGGCTGTCAGCTTAGGCATACCCGCCAATCAAATTATCACGCTTGATTGGCCAAAAGACACAGAAGAAGAAGTGCAAGCAGTCAAACAACTCGTGGGTAACGACGTTATTGCAGTCGCCACTAGCGCCAGTCACATGCCCAGAGCTATTCAGTTTTTTAATGACGAAAACATTAAAGCCATACCAGCACCGACTTTCTATCTAGCCAAATACGCACAGAAAACCAACTGGCGTTTTGATGCGGCAGGGTTATTAAAAACAGAACGTAGCATTTATGAATACATTGGCCAATTATGGCAGTGGTTAAAAAATTAAAGTAACTCGCGGATATGCTTAATGGCCACATTAGGCTGAAACTCTTGCTGCCATTGACGGGTGCCATCGTTTAACCAAGCTGTTTTCATTCCTATCTCATGTGCCCCTTGCATATCCTGAACTGGGTGATCACCCACGTGTAAGACTTGGGCGGCATAACAGTTCGTACGCTCTAAGGCATGCTCAAAAATATCGGGGAATGGCTTAGGTCGATCAAATTTTTCCGCTTGCAAGCAAAACTCAAACGCATGGGATAGCCCAGTTTTTTCAATATCTGCATTGCCGTTCGTAATAGCTATAAGCCTATAATTTTGTTTTAAGCCTGTAAGAGTTTGCAATACGTGATCAAACAGGACTACTTGCTGGCGTGCTTCATGAAATTCAATAAAGCAGGCCTTGGCTAAATCAACAGAAGATGAATACCCTAACTCAGAAAACAATTCCTCTAGAAACAACCGGCGTGCATCACTGATTTTATTAACAAGGTGAGGATTTGATTGAATGAACTGGATTTTTCTATCGCGCAGCTCTTGCTGAGAAAGGGTTTCAGATACTCGCGGCGTATGCTCTTGCATCCAGTCAAGCATGACTTTTTCGGCATGCATAATGACTTGGGTTCCATTCCACAACGTGTCGTCTAAATCGAAACTGATGACTTTGACGCCTGAGGGAATGATTTTTTTTGACATGGCTACAATAAAATATCCAAACGGCGACTGACTATCTCACTTACATAATCTAAAAATAACGTGTCCATATTACTTTTAAAATAGTCATCGTCTTTGTGACCAATAGATAAAATGCCTAAATCATTTTTCAACAAACACGCGGCCATGGAGCCGACTCGAGAACGATCATGGAAAAATAATTCCATTTGATCATCGCTCAACTGACCACAAAATGCTTGCTTGCGGCCAAAGTGACGCACAAGCTGATCTTGCATTTCAATCTCGGTGACGGACTGCATGGTCATGGCAGGTACAAATAAAGTAATACACGCGTGGTCAACTCCATACACAGCGGTCATGGCTTGCTGTAAGGATTGTTCTACCTCTTCGATGGATTGCGCATCTAATAAATCTAACGTTAAGCGACGGGTTTGTTCAAATAGTCGATCGTTCCGACGGGCGTTATCCACAAGCTGTTGCAGACGCTCGTGTAATTCATTATTTTTTTCACGCAAGATTTTACTTTGGTATTCCACTAAAGAAACCGATGCACCCGTTTCATGGGGCACATCAAGCTGCGCTACGATTTCAGGATAGTGACGAAAGAAGTCTGGGCGCTGTTTTAAAAATGCCGCTACTTCACGCTCATTAAGAGCATTTTTATCCTGTTTAGTTTTTTCCATAACGCTTTTAGTTTCCGTTTTTAATTCGTAAGGCGCTTTTTATGCTGTCGCTTGATGAGGTACTGAACTAGGTTCTCGTTAGTTTTAACTCCCTTAGATGGAGTTAAAACTAAACTTGGATACGACCTTCGAAGACTCTTTCCGCCGGCCCTTTCATAATGACATCCCCTTCGCCATCCCAACAAATGGTCAGTGCGCCGCCCGGTAGATTCACTTGCACTTCGTCATCCACCAGCCCCCATTTGTGAGCAATCGCCACAGCGGCACATGCGCCCGTACCACAAGCAAGTGTCCAACCCGCGCCACGTTCATACACGCGTAAATCCATTTCACCACGATCTTTAATTGTCATGAAACCAACATTCACGCGCTTTGGAAACTGCTCATGTTTTTCAAGTTCTGGGCCTAACTGATTCACGATGGCGGCATTGACATCATCTACTTGCATCACACAATGTGGATTGCCCATAGACACCGCACCCACCGTGGCTTGGTAACGACCATCATTTAGCGGCACATCTATAATGTACTGATCTTGTTGCGCTGGTACATCAAAGGGTAAGTCACTTGGCGTGAATCGCGCTTTACCCATGTTAACCACCACGTCGCCGTCGTTTTCAATTTTTAATTCAATAATGCCCGAATTGGTTTCGACCTTAATTGGATTTTTTGCAGTTAAGCGCGCATCGTGAACAAAGCGCGCAAAACAGCGCGCACCGTTGCCGCATTGTTCGACTTCACTGCCGTCAGCGTTATAAATGCGATAACGAAAATCCACCTCTGGATTAGATGGCGTTTCGACAATTAATAACTGATCAAAACCGATGCCGAATTGGCGATCGCTTAACTGGCGAACCAGTTCTGGGCGAAACGCAAAATGCTGGGTGACTAAATCCACCACCATAAAGTCGTTGCCTAGGCCGTGCATTTTGCTAAAGCGTAATAACATTGCCGAATGCCTTATTCTGAGATTAATGTTTCTAACATTAACTGATCTGAAATGGTTTCGCGACGACGAATAAGATGAACCTTATCGCCATCAACCATGACTTCAGCTGGCTTGTTACGCGTATTGTAATTAGACGCCATGGCAAAGCCGTAAGCCCCTGAACTCATCACAGCTAACAAATCACCAGGTTGCAGTGCAAGTTCACGATCTTTACCTAAGAAGTCACCTGTCTCACACACAGGGCCAACCACATCATAAGACTGCTTAGGTGTGTTGCTGCGCGGTTGAACTTCAACAATACGCTGCCATGCACTGTATAAAGATGGGCGAATTAAATCGTTCATGCCGCCATCAATAATGGCAAAGTGCTTGTCGCCATTGTTTTTCAAATACTCGACTTGTGTAACAAATACACCCGCGTTAGCCGCAATAGAACGACCCGGTTCTAATACTAGCTTTAAATTGCGACCAGCTAGTTTTGGTAATATTGCATCTGCAAAATCCTGTGGCGTAGGCGGTACTTCGTCATCGTAAGTCACACCTAAACCGCCACCTAAATCAATGTGCTCAAGTTCGATGCCTTGGGCTTTTAACTCATCAATTAAGGCCAGCACTCGATCAAGTGCATCAAGGTAGGGGTCAATTTGCGTTAATTGCGAGCCGATATGGCAATCCACACCTTTAATTGTAATGCCTTCTAATTCGTTCGCTCGGGCATATACGTCTTTGGCGGTATCAATATCCACACCAAATTTATTTTCTTTCAAACCCGTGGAAATATACGGATGTGTTTGTGCATCCACATCTGGGTTCACGCGTAAAGACACTGGTGCTTTCACACCCATATCAACCGCCACGTCATTTAAGCGTTCAAGTTCAGCGGCACTTTCGACATTAAAGCAATGCACGCCTACGGCCAGCGCACGGCGCATTTCATCTGCGGTTTTCGCCACCCCAGAGAACACCATTTTATCAGGCGAGCCACCGGCTTTTAGTACGCGCTCTAATTCGCCCACAGAGACAATATCAAACCCTGCGCCCAATTTAGCCAGCACATTAAGCACCGCAATATTGGAGTTGGCTTTCACCGCATAACATACCAAAGCGTCTTGGCCCTTTAAGGCATCCGCATAGGCAAGGTAATGCTGGCTAAATGCTTGACGAGAATACACATACAATGGCGTACCAAAACGATCTGCTAGATCGCTAACGGCACATCCTTCGGCAAATAGTTCACCATTTTGATAATCAAATACATCTGTCATAGCAATTCTTAGCCTTACGGCTGGCCCTGTGTAGTGGACGTGGCGGCTTCTGATTGAGGCATTGTTTGGGGTTTATCTTGTGGCAAGTACAAGGCCCCTTTTTGTCCGCATCCACTAAGGATGAGCACAGCCAATAAAATCAAATAGCGCATGTCGATGGCTCATTTAAAATAAAGGGGGCAATTATAGGGGTTTCCCACCATGCTGGA
Organism: Bermanella sp.; assembly: GCA_034110565.1. Classification (GTDB taxonomy): domain Bacteria; phylum Pseudomonadota; class Gammaproteobacteria; order Pseudomonadales; family Oceanobacteraceae; genus Bermanella. The sequence goes on from JAWUYY010000076.1 coordinate 23,970, forward strand.
TAGGCCGTAACTCAGGAAAGAGCCTAGGAATCGTTGCTGTTTTTTTGTGGGTACAATTCGCTTAGGGCAAGATTAAGGCGCTGCTCAAGTTTGTACTTATAATCGAGATAACTACAGGTTTGCAGCACTTGATTGCCATTGCGGGTATGTAAGCGATCAGAAATAGCAATATCCGTAATATACACAGGATACGGCTTATTATGCTGACGCAAGCTAACAAGATGACGCACTAAAGCTTTATATACTTGATCGCCGTACTCCATTTGACTGAAATCTTCCTGCTCGCATTGCAAAATAAACCCCAGCTTATTGTTTGCATCAAAGTCCACCTGCGCATGCACATCAAAATAACGACCTTGCCCTAGACCTTCTTTGGGTCGAATGGGGCGCATGGTTAACGGCGTTTCTTTTGTCGGCAGCATGACTTCAAAATATTCTATTTGCCGCTGCTGGACGCTTTCTTGTTTCCCATAACGATGTCGATTCTGACGGTATTCCACCTGACGTAAAAAATGATTAAGCGGGTTAATCAATGCCGCCTCGTTGTACATGGGTGTACGCCACTGAATCAGCGAACCACGCTCATCGATGACATAAATTTGCGCCTGCTGATCTTGGCGAAGGTAATAGACTTGCAAGCTGCCTGGACGGGCATTTTCGCACACCATTCTAATAACTGAGCCACGTAATGCATGGCTGTCGAGCATGATCTGACTGTGAAAACGCTGCGGCTTAGACAACTGACGAAACAATTGAGTGGGCTTCTCGTAATGGTAAATCACGGGCCGTCCTTCACTGAATTGAATCAAATGATATTCATTGGATATTTGTAAAATATAGCGGCGACGGTGGTTGGTTTTATTGCCATAAAAGCATTGACGCACCTCCTCCATGACTCGCTCTACTCGTTCAGCAATGGCTTTAGGGCGGGTCGCACAGCAGCAATATACATTTAATACAGGAGGTTCTTGCGTACTGTCGGGCGGGTAGGACATTAGGTAATCTTCAATGACACGCAACAAGGTATTTTGCCCTTCATAGCGAGTAACCAAGACTTCCCGCCAACTGTTAAACACCATTTGATCGATGGTCAGCACTAAGTTTTCTTTTAGCGCGCTATAGCCCAATGAGTCGGTACGATTGGATATTTTATGAATACCTCGGCGGGTATAATGACTCATGGGGTCAACAAATACATTAATGTACAAACTGATGTATCGAGGCACAGGAGGCTCATCAAAATTAGTTTCAATACTCTCGGTTAGAGGCGTTTGATAGAAACTGTTTATGATTTCTTTTAGCTCGTAATCTTGGCCATGCTGGCGCCCTTGATACATGACGACATTGGTGCCCTTTGCCATAACTTGATTCACATGACACCAAGCCAAAAGCTCAATCAAACTGGCGGATTTCTTAATGGGATTTTGCGCGCTACCGGGGCGGGCTATACCTGTGTATAAACTCCACGCCATTTGCGGGATGCGTTGGCGAACATGCTGACGACTGAGATGTAAGCTGAGTTTCTCTTCTTGAATATCCTTACTGATACCTGGATTTATTAGGTCAATTTTGCCTGGCTTGCGGTCAAATGTGGCATAGAGTTTATGCCCTAACAAGGTCATGTCTTTTGCCGTCAACATGGTCTCCTGTTGATAACTACGACCATACTGCGACAAAAACTTATAGCTGTGGATAAGTTCATTCACTAATGTCTTACGCTCTTGCATCACCGTCTGGACCTGCCACTGAGGTCGATTATCTAGGTGCAACAACAAGCCTTCTGTCCAGCCCCACTCATTAATCACCGGCTTTAAAAAGTCTCGTTTCCAGTGCTTGCGCCGCCCAGGTTGGCTCATGGGGACATTGGCTTTGAAGTAAATACAGCGGCGCACTAGCTCCAATCGAGACACTTCATCACGGGCTAATAAGTACGCTTCTAGGCGGTCATACAGCAATAAATACGGGTCAAGCTTATCGAGCTTGGTTCCTTCTTTAAAAATACGGGCTTTTAAATCTAAGCTAAGAGGCCGCACCTCTGGATAACTACTGGCGTAGGCTTCTGTGAGAAATAACTTCAAAATGGACTTATAAGGGCTACCAATGGCCTTGTAGAGCTGCCACATGCCTGCCCCGACAAACTCCCCCGCTGGAATGGTCCCTATACCCCCAAAGTCGATGACTTCGCTTGGCTTCACAAAACCTTGTTCTTGCAAGCGGTATACAAAGTCATCGTAATTATCTTCATGCTCCACCGGCACCAACCACCACAAGGGATAGCAACCACAAAGTAAAATACTGGTACGGTAAAATTCATCTAACAACAAATGGTGTTGCGCGCTGCCACAATCTTCGCCGTCTAAATCGTTACGCTCCCCTTTGACAAATTTTTCGGCATCCATCAAAAAAAAGTGCGCTTCAAGACCAATGTTATCTGCCCATTTTTCGATAGCCGTGGCTTTTTCTTGCAGCAGATCTAATTCTACTTGAGGCATGGAGGGCTCGTGACACAGCCAAATATCGAGATCACTCCCGCCGCTATGGCCCAAAGAGCCACAACTGCCCATGATAAACATGCTCTTAATCTTGGTATTGCCACTGCGCCTTTGGGAATACTGAAAACCCATGGCCAAGCCCGCTGCCGCACGGATAGTGTCTTTATTAGGATTATATCGAGCCACCCCACAAGGACATTCGTAACCCACAAAGCCAGGCAACTTCTCATGATTGACGTGATACAAGAGGCCGATAATATCCAGCAACACGCGCTGGCGCTCACTTAGCGCTAACTGAGTACGCTCCAAGCGATGCTGGTTGTAGGCCAAAAAGCGCTTTACTACCGTAGTAGCTAGATTCTTATCGAATCCTTTAGCGCCCTTGGTTAAATCTGTCATATGCCCTCAATCCACCTGCACCCAATCTAGTTTTGCTGTTTATTTGAACGAAAAACACAAAGACAAATAGCGTCAAGGAATCAGCCTGTTATACTGCCCGCCGCTGCGTCATCCATTGAGTATAGAACCATTCATGGCAGGCACCGGATTTAACACAAATCCAAGTGTGTCCACGTTCATTTTTTACTCAATGTCCTTGCTATTGGTTAAGGTTTTTGATATAAAACGCAGCTCTTTTTAGACGGGGTAGCCGCTTCAACAAGTCGAATGACTTGGAAGGCGCGTCATCACTGGCCCCGAACGAATTTTTTAATTAGTCGCATATTTCGATAAATCGGGGCATAACAATGGCTAAAGTTTGTCAGGTTACGGGTAAACGCCCTGTAACAGGTAACAATGTATCGCACGCTAAGAACAGAACTAAGCGTCGTTTTCTTCCAAACCTTCAAACACACCGTTTTTGGGTTGAAAGCGAGAATCGTTTTGTTAAATTACGCATTACTACTAAAGCAATGCGTATCATCGATAAAAAAGGCATCGACACCGTTCTAACTGAACTGCGTGCTCGCGGCGAAAAAGTTTAAGGGGTCTTACCATGGCTGCAATTCGTGAAAAAATCCGTATGGTTTCTTCTGCTGGTACTGGTCACTTCTACACCACTACTAAGAACAAACGCATCATGCCTGACAAGTTGGAAATGAAGAAATTCGATCCAACGATTCGTCAGCACGTAATGTACAAAGAAGCTAAAATTAAGTAATTAATTTTTGGTTCTATAAGAAAGCCCGCTTTCGAGTGGGCTTTTTTGTGCCTGCTCGAAACGCAAAGACAGCGAAATGAGGAAATTCGATCCTATTTTTCAGCTCACCAAGGCCACTGGACTGTCATATATTTGAAATAAAAAGTTATCTGAACTGTCATCAAACATGTATTGCTATGTCATTACTTTTTTGCACCATAAAGCTTAATTAATCCATTATGCATAACGGTAAAAACTCATGATCTCCAAGTACCTAGTTACAGGGTTAGCCATCGCATTCATCAGCACAGCTACGGCATTAGCCTCTGTCAGTTCAGCCCCGCACCCCGTTGATCCTATTGAACTAGAAATTGAGATGCTCACCATGAGTCCAGGTGAACACCTACTTAACCAAGTACTCGAAAATCACCCTATTGCTTTAATCTCCAACTGGATTTCAAAGTAACCAAAAAGCGATCATCTAAAGGATCGAATAATTCTATATACGTTCATGCTAAGCATCAGCTTGAACCTATGGGTTTGCCGTTTGCACCAAGCTACTCTCATCTTCAGTTATGCTACAATCCCCTTCTATTTATCGCCTAACACACAGCCCAAAAATGCCTGAACTTCCAGAAGTCGAAACCACCTGTCGCGGTATTGCACCTCATATTGAAGGTAAAGCTATTGCTAAATTAGAGGTGCGCCAACCTCAATTACGCTGGCCCATTCCTGCTGACTTAGCCAAACTAGTAAAAGGACAAACCGTTTTAGGTGTGCGTCGTCGAGCGAAATATTTATTGATCGATATCGGTAAAAGTAAAATAAAAGGCACGGTAATTATCCACCTAGGCATGTCTGGTTCCTTGCGCGTAATCAAGGGGCCCGCTCCTGAACCGCTTAAACATGAACATTTTGATTTGGTATTCTCAAAAAATTTAAGACTGCGCTTTACTGATCCAAGACGTTTTGGCGCCTGCCTTTGGCAAGACATTAACAATGATGAGAACAAATGGCTCGACCACCTAGGGCCTGAACCATTAAGTGAAGAATTCAATGGAGAGTATTTATTTAATAAAAGCCGTAAACGTACCGGTGCCATTAAAACCTTCATCATGGATCAAAAAATAGTGGTGGGTGTGGGGAACATTTATGCCAGTGAGTCTTTATTTTTAAGCGGTATCAACCCCAAAAAAGCCGCAGGTAAAATCAGCAAATTGAAATACCAAGAATTTTCAGAGCAAATTAAGCAAGTACTTACCAAGGCGATTGCTCAAGGGGGCACGACCCTTAAAGACTTTGTGGGCAGTGATGGCAAGCCAGGTTATTTTGCCCAACAGCTAGCGGTTTATGGTCGTAAAGACGAGCCATGTATTATATGCAAAAGTCCCATTAAGCAGATCACACAGGGGCAACGCAGCACATTTTATTGTAACAATTGTCAAAAATGACGATGTGCTCGCCATACCACAGAAAAAGCTGATATAGTTCGCTCAATAATAAGTGTCATGTACAAGGACAATAACAATGCTAAACCTGACTAGCCAATTTAAACACGGCCTGATGATTCTTACAGCCATGTTCATGTTTGCGTTGCCAATGCATTCTCAAGCACAAGAAATTGATCAAACGCCATCTGCCGCTGCTATGGCATTTGATGGACTAATTGTCCGACCTTTAACGCTTGTAGCTACCGCAATAGGTACCGTAATCTGGGTAGCAACCCTGCCATTTAGTCTGTTAGGTGGTAACGCTGGCGAAGCAGCTGATGTTCTAGTGCTAACGCCTGCCAGAGCCACTTTTGTGCGTTGCTTAGGCTGCAAAAGCAGTGGTCGTAAAATCGAATACGAAGACGAATAATTCATACCTTGTACACAAAAAAGGCGTCTAATTAGACGCCTTTTTTATTGCTCAACTTTATTTGCTAATAGTCCATCTCGGTCAGAATCTCATCATACCCTTGCTGATATTGTTCATATTTAAATTGATAACCTGCATCTAATAAGCGCTTATTAGATAAGCGTTTATTACCACGGCGTGATGCTTCTGGTACATCATGGTCTGGTTCCACATCCCCAATACGATCTTTTAACCATTCTAAAATTTCAAAAAAGGTCGTAGGTTTACAATCTGTACCTATGTATAAATTGTCGACGGCTTTACCTGCCATGTCCTGCTCAATTATAAATTCCAATATGCCGATACAATCGTCACGATGAATACGATTGGTCCACAACTCAGGTTCAGGATCACAGTGGCTGCCGCTTTTGGCTTGATTGATTAATCGTGTGCGCCCAGGTCCGTAAATTCCGCTAAAGCGCACAATGGTATGAGGAAACTCACTGGCGACCAGCTTTTCTTCTGCTTCGAGCATTTTACGCCCAGCAAACGCGGTGGGGGTCGCAAGCGTGGATTCATCGACCCATGAGCCATCATGTTGCGGATACACGCTGGTGCTTGAAACAAAAATCACCCGCTTTGGTTCCACGTGCTGCTGTTTAAGTAACGCCAATATATGCATCAAGCCATGCACATAATATAAATTGTAACCGTCTTCTGAAAATTCAGGACTGGCAATGGAGTACACCACGTAATCCAATTCATTGGGGATCTGGCCAATAAGGGTTTCCATATTGGAAACGTCAGCACTTAAGGTAGTTATACCTTCCCCTATGGGTTTATCACTGCGGCGCATACCCCAAACGGTATGACCCTTAGCCGCTAATGATTTGGCCAAACCGCCACCAATATCACCACTTCCCACGATTAGAATACGCGACATATCTACTCCTTATGATAGAAAGCGACTATCATGCTTTATTTACGCCACTGCCCTAGTTAAGCTTAGACGCTAAATGCACTGAGGCTTTGTGCGCACTATAACGGATTCATAAGGCAATCAAAACATGACGTTATCTGAATTGAAATACATCGTGGCGCTTGCCCAAGAACGTCATTTTGGTCGGGCCGCTGAGCGCTGCTTTGTGAGCCAGCCTACCTTAAGTGTGGCTATAAAAAAGCTAGAAAGCGAATTAGGCATCAGTTTATTTGAACGTTCAAAGAATACTGTTTTGATTACGCCCCTAGGTGAAGAGGTGGTGCATCAAGCTCAGGTGGTACTCGAGAATGTGCGTTCTCTTAAAGATATCGCCACCGGTGGAAAGGACCAACTTAAAGGCCCACTAAAGATTGGCGCCATCTTTACTATAGGGCCGTATTTGTTCCCCCACCTCATTCCTCAAGTGCAGCAATTAGCACCCGACATGCCGCTGTACATCGAAGAGAACTACACTCATGTGTTGCGCAAAAAACTGCGTGAAGGTGAGCTGGATGTAATCATCATTGCTCTGCCGTTTACAGAGTCTGACGTACTGACTAAGCCCTTATACGATGAGGCCTTTGAAGTGCTGTTGCCTAAGGGCCATGACTGGCTGAAATACAAATCCATCAAGCCTGAACTGCTGCCTGATAGCGATTTGTTGTTATTAGGTGAAGGTCATTGTTTCCGTGACCAAGTGTTAGATATGTGCCCTGCTTTGCTCAAAAATCAAAACACCAAATTGAAATCAATAGCAGAAGGCAGCTCACTTGAAACCCTACGCCATATGGTGGCATCCGGTCTTGGCATCACTGTCTTACCAAAAAGCGCCACAGGTGTGGGCCTATACGCAAACGGCTGGTTAGAGACTCGCCCCTTCGTGCGTCCCGCTCCATCGCGTACGGTTGCCATTGCATGGCGCGCCAGTTTTCCTAGACCAAAAGCGGTGGATTTAATCACCCAAGCAGCCAGTTTATGTCAACTGTTCTAGAGCAATCATTGGGCCGCGCCCCGGTGACAGAGTTGAAAAATGTGGGGGATAAATTCGCCGAGAAGCTCGCCAAGCTTGGCATTCATTGCGTGCAAGATCTCTTGTTCCATTTACCTCTGCGTTACCAAGATCGCACCCGTATTACACCCATTGGCGCCTTGAGCCCTAATGTAGATGTGGTCATAGAAGGGGAAATAATGCTGGCCGATGTGGTGTTTGGTAAGCGCCGCTCCCTTGCCATTCGTTTACAAGATGGCACAGGCACCATCACTTTGCGCTTTTATCATTTTAGCGGCGCACAAAAAAACAATTTAAAAAAAGGCGCGCGCATTCGTTGTTATGGTGAAGTGCGCCGCGGCCGAGCAGGTCTAGAGCTTTACCATCCTGAATACCAATTTGTCGAAGACCTCGTCGCTTTACCCACCGAAGATACGTTAACGCCTATCTATCCAAGCACAGAAGGCTTAACTCAAGCCCGCTGGCGTCAGTTGATGTCACAGGTGGTTTTGTTATTAAAAAAAGGGCGCGCTATTGATGACCTTATTCCTGATGCCTTACTCAAACCTTATGAACTACCTGACTTGCGCAGCGCCCTTTTGTATTTACATCAGCCTCCTGTAGGCGCCAATTTACAAGAACTAGAAAACAACCAGCATCCAGCGCAGAAACGCCTCATCATGGAAGAACTACTGGCTCATAATTTAAGCCTGTTAAAAATGCGCGCATCCATTCAGCAAGACCATGCCCCTGTCTTACCTGAATCGACAAAATTAAAATCGCCGTTTATAGCAGGTTTACCTTTTACGCCAACCAGCGCTCAGCAACGTGTGGCCAAAGAAATCCAGCAAGATTTAATCAAGGGCTACCCAATGCTGCGTTTGGTACAAGGAGATGTAGGCTCAGGCAAAACCCTTGTTGCCGCATTCGCAGCATTGAGCGCACTAGAGCAAGGTTATCAAGTCGCCTTAATGGCCCCTACTGAGATTCTCGCTGAACAACATTTAAAGAATTTTCAAAGTTGGTTTGAGCCTCTTGGTATTTCCCTGGCTTGGTTAGCAGGCAAGGTGAAAGGCAAAACCCGCGCTGCGACCTTAGAAGCCATCGCCAATGGTGATGCTCAACTAGTGATTGGCACTCACGCGCTATTCCAAGAAGAGGTAGCGTTCGCGAATTTAGGATTAGCCATTATCGATGAGCAGCATCGCTTTGGTGTCCATCAACGCTTGGCCTTAAGACAAAAAGGCAAGGCCATCAGTCCACACCAATTAATCATGACGGCCACGCCTATTCCACGCACGCTGGCCATGAGTGCCTATGCCGACTTAGACACCAGTGTGATTGATGAGCTGCCACCAGGGCGCACACCCGTAAATACAGTGGCCATTGATCAACTTCGCCGTGAACAAGTCGTAGAGCGAATTCGGGGCGCGTGTTTATCAGGGCGCCAAGCATATTGGGTGTGTACCTTAATAGAAGAAAGCGAAGCACTGGAAGCCCAAGCGGCAGAAGTCACCGCGCAAGAATTAAAAATCGCCCTGCCTGAACTAAGCATTGGCTTAATACATGGCCGCTTAAAACCCCAAGAAAAAGCCGATATTATGGCTGCTTTCAAACAAGGTGATATTCACTTATTGGTGGCCACCACAGTGATAGAAGTTGGGGTCGATGTGCCCAATGCCAGTTTAATGATTATTGAAAACCCTGAACGTTTAGGTCTTGCACAGTTGCACCAATTACGTGGGCGCGTAGGTCGAGGCACCGCAGAAAGCCATTGCGTACTCATGTACAACACACCACTAAGCAAAGCCGGCAAGCAGCGCATTCAAGCCATGCGCGATACGACAGACGGCTTTAAAATCGCTGAAATCGACTTACAAATCCGAGGCCCAGGTGAGGTGCTAGGCACCCGCCAAACTGGCTTGATGCAAATGCGCATTGCGGATCTACAGCGTGATGGCTATTTACTCGAAGACATTAAACATTGGGCCGAGCTTTGCCAACAGCAAGCCCCGCAGATTATTGAATTACTGATTGATCGCTGGCTAGGTGAAAATCTACGTTACGGTCAGGTGTGATCTTTTTTTGGGGCATTAATTCCACTTCATTCTATCTACTCTCAGTCAGCGCTTAATAGCATTACCTCTGGTCACCCCCTTTAAAATAGCCCTTAGATTAAGTGTAAAATTCTAATCAACCTCACACTTATCACCTGTCAATATTGGCAACGTTGCCTATAGTTAATGACTAGAATTACGATTAACAGGCAGTTATATGACATTACCTAGTCGTGTACAAAAAGTGTTAGACGAATGGCAAATCACTTATTCTGTTTCACAACCGAGCTCACCCATGTCGATCACCTCCGCTACTAGCACTTCTACCACCCAATTAGCCATACTCGAAGACTCACATGGTCAGATTCAAGTGATTCATCCGGCCAATCGCATTTTGGATTTGAACAAGCTGTTTGCGCAAACCGCTCGAAAATTCACCCCTGTGGATAAAGCCAAGTTAGAGCGCATTTGCCAAGGATTAAACCTTGAGGCGATTCCTGCACTTCCTCAGGTAACTGGGTTTGAAACTTTTGTAGACGAAGCACTATTAGAGCAAGACAACATCGTCATGGTGCTAGGCAAAGAACATGAACTGCATATTCCTAAAAACGATTTTCAAACCCTCGTTAGCAGTGCTCGTGTGGGGGATTACTGTGTAGACATACCAGAGGTAATGATGCCAGGGGAGCAATGGCACAATACCGATAAACAGCATATTCATAACGCCATCGAGAACTTTACCCAATTGCGCATTAATCAGCGCTTAGAAGAAACGCTCGACATGCCGCCCATGCCCGAAACCGCACAAAGAATTATTGATTTACGCATGGATGCAGACGCCGAAACCGATGAGCTGGCCAGTCTAGTAGGTAAAGACCCTGGTTTGAGTGCTCAGGTTATAAGCTGGGCTAATAGCCCTTATTATGGGGTCAGTGGCGCTATTACTAATATCCAAGAGGCCGTCATCCGGGTTCTGGGATTTGATCTGGTCATCAATCTCGCATTAGGATTATCGCTTGGGCGCACGTTATCTGTGCCAAATAACGGCCCACAAGGTTACATCCCGTTCTGGCAGCAAAGTGTTTATACCGCTGCACTTATGGCTGAGTTGTGCCGTGCAATTCCCCCGGAGAAGCGACCAACCCAGGGAGTGGCATACTTAAGCGGTTTATTGCATAACTTTGGGTATTTGATTTTAGGGCATGTATTTCCGCCCCATTTTGAAATGATTAATCGCCACATCGATGCAAACCCCAATATCAACCGTTACTTCATCGAACAACACTTGATGGGAATCACCCGAGAACAAATCAGCAGCAGTTTATTAAGACAATGGAATTTACCGCAAGACGTCTGTTGTGCCATTCGGTATCAGAATGAACCTAACTACGAGGGTGAGCACAGCGTGCTGAGTGCCATGCTATTTGTGAGTGCTCGCTTATTACGCCAAGAGCAAATAAACGATGCACCACTAGAAGGAATCCCCCAAGCACTCATTGACCGCCTAGAATTAGATATGACTAAGGCTGAAGCGGCTTTGGGGAGGGTAATGCAGGCCAAGGACGATATTCAGGAAATGGCTCGGATACTGAATCAAGGCTGATCACTAAAGGGACTTCAAGTAGCTGTGCTCTGAGCATCGCGAAATGCTGACTAATTGCCGCTGCGGTTGAGTCCACCCAAGGATTAAGCGCTTTGGCAACATCTGCGAATGTTTTCAGTTGTGCATTACTGGTTTGGCGGAAGCTATAAAAATAAAACGCGGCCAACTCACGCTTAAGCTGCAACCCAACCTTTTCCTCTTGTAACAACCAACGTTGCTGCACAGCTGTCTCTAGCTGAGAGACTGGAATCTGCGATAAGCCCAATGCATGGCAGGTTTTCCATAGTTCTTTGCGCAACACAAAATTCAATGTTTCAGACATATGCTGAATATCCAACACTAACCCAGAGCGCTCTGAATTAGGGGTTTGGGTTTGTAGCTTAAAAAAATACTCACGCAAAGATTCTCTGTCTTTAAGTTTCAGCGCATTACTTTCTAACTTATCTCGTACTGCCCAAACCGAAGAGCGCCATTGCGCGCTGCGATCTGCGCCTTGTGCTGACAGTGCTTTTTCTAATTGATTACCCACTAAGCGCTGATCTAAAAACTGTAACCTAGGGGTAACAGCCACTTGCACATTTGGCTCAAGAGCCATCAAGCAAGTAGGTCGTAACGTTTGCCAAAAAGGCGATAGCTGAGCAGAAAGGGACTCAATACTTCCATTAGGAGACGCCGCCCACAACCCGCTCGGCATTAGCATTAAAACCAACAGCAAACCACGCATGTCTTATTTACCCTTTGCAGATGAGGAGGTGTCGTCCATTAACATAATAGAACGATCATTAAATATGCGCTCATCTAATTGCTGCTCTGACTTGGCCACCACACAAGAGACGGCTGCATCCCCTGTCACGTTAACAGCCGTGCGCATCATATCTAACAAGCGATCCACACCAATAATTAAGGCAATCCCTTCGACAGGTAGACCCACTTGAGTCAACACCATAGACAGCATCACTAAGCCCACGCCCGGCACACCCGCCGTGCCAATAGAGGCCAGCGTCGCCGTTGCAATCACGGTTAAAAAGTCCATGGCGGATAAATCAATACCATACGCCTGAGCGATAAACACAGTAGCCACACCTTGCATTATGGCGGTGCCATCCATGTTCAATGTCGCACCAAGGGGCAAACTAAACGATGCCACTCGGTTATCCACGCCTAAGCGTTGCTCTACGGTTTTCATCGTCACTGGAAGCGTGGCGTTACTTGAAGCCGTACTAAATGCGAACAACTGTACGCCGCGCATTTTATATAAAAAGGTCATTGGATTTAAATGGGCGAGCACACTCAGCAAGGTAGGGTAAATCACAAGAGCTTGAATCAATAACACCAACACTACCGTGCCAAAGTAAACCGATAACTCCTCAATGGCTCCTAAGCCTTGGCGTGCAAATAAGGTAAACAACAAAGCAAAGACCCCATAAGGGGCCAGTTTCATGAGCATGGTGACAAGATTAAGCACCACTATATTCCAGTCTTCAAAGTGATTACGAATACGCTGACCAGCTTCACCGCTATGATTCACCGCCATACCTAATAACAAGGCAAACACGATGATTTGCAGCATCTTACCTTCTGCCATGGCTGCAATTGGGTTACTAGGGAAGATATCCACCATAACTTGAGCGAAGGAGCTGGCTTGATTGATGCTGACCGCCGTGTTGCTGGTGAGATTCGCACCGACGCCAGGTTCAAATAATAATGCACAGCCCATGGCCAATGAAATGGCGATGGCGGTGGTAAACAAATACAGTAAAACTGTTTTGCCGCCTAAACGGCCAAGCTGCTTACCCGACCCTAGGCTGGCTGCACCGCAGACCAATGACACCAAGACCAAGGGAACCACCAGCAGCTTAAGGGTGGCGACAAATATTTTACCTACAATGAAAAATAATCCCCCCACGAGCCACTGATCCAGTACCACATCAACCCAAGGGTTCAGGCCCACCAAAAGCTGGGCAGCTGCGCCTAATACAATGGCTAATACCATGGCGATAAGAATTTGCTGAGTGAGTCCGTGAGGATGCTTCATGATTATTTCTTTTTATTAGGTTTTAGGTACTTAGTTAGGCCTTGAAACCACATTACTTCAGCAAAATCACCGCTAATCACTAAGTCTTTATTTTGGATGCCCGCCATAAATGCGTTTTTATCTTTGGCGGTCAAAATAGCCATACCGGTAGCTGCATCTTTAAAACTTAATGTAAATGTAGGCTCTTTGGTTAAGCCAGCCGATGATTTCACCTTACCATCTTTCACCGTAAAGTTGCGACCGCTGCCACTTTCGGTTTGAATTTGGAAAACCAAATCTTTGCCATCGATGTACTCCCCACACGCAGGGTTATTTTTCGATGCTTTTTTTAGTAATTGAGCAAACGCCCATAGTAAAAACTTAAACTTAAACATGTTTAACCACTTTTTATTAATAATGAGAATGCAACAAACACGCGCAAAGCGCCGCGGCATCATACCATGGTCAAAGTCTGCATCAATCTTAGGAGAGGTTTTGCCCAGCCCTGCGTTGAAAACAGGGCCTGAACAAGGAAGGGTTTAGCTGTTTACTGCGTCTTTTAGTGCTTTACCCGGTTTAAAGCCAACTGAGTTGCTCGCTTTAATGGTGATCGCTTCACCCGTTTGAGGATTTTTACCTTGGCGTTGTGCGCGGTGCTTCTGCACGAAGCTACCAAACCCCACTAGGCTCACTGGGTCATTTTTGCGTAATGATTCAGTGATTTGGTCGGTAATAATTGTAATGATCTCAGCAGCTTTGTCTTTGCTGATATCAGCTTGGTCTGCTACATACGCAGCTAATTCAGGTTTACGCATTTTACGATCCGATTTTTTTATTGTTGTTATCACGCCAGCATGGCTGGCAGTTCCTTGTTCAAACCCATCTTTTCAGCAACACAGTCCCCGGTCAAGGCATAACCTAGCAATTTCCCGCTAGAATCCTTAAAAAGCGCTCTAATATGTGGACTTTGGCCATCTATTTGCCACTCTCCCGCACTCTTTTCTGCAGGCGGACAGGTTACTATCGGTAAACTTGGGGTCTTAACCATCACCGGCATAACTGGGTATTTCACCTGCGTAGGCTCACCTGCTAAGGTTTTTGCCAATGCTCTAACACCATTCATTAAAGGCAAGACATAGAGAAGGTTTAATCCAGCCACTTCGGCGCAATCACCAATGGCATAGACGTTTGGCGCACTGGTTTGCAGCAACTGGTTCACCACGATGGCACGATTCACATCAATAGCCGCGGCTTGTGCCAGAGCAACGCGAGGCCTCAAGCCTACCGCGCTGAGCATGACATCCGCTTTTAGCTCTGAACCATCTGACAAGTGGGCTACATATTGCTCCCCTTCTTTTTGAACTGACGTCACGGCTTTCTCTAAATGCAGACTAACGCCTAATGCTCCAAGAGACGGTATAAGTGCTTCGCCGCAGGCAGGTGGTACTAAGCGAGAAAGGGGTTGGGAGTCAGGGGCGACTAAATCCACTGCAAATCCAGCACTGGCCAGATCATGGGCATATTCACAACCAACTAAACCTGCACCCAGTACTAGCACGCGCTTTTTACCCTGCACCGCTGCGTGAAATTTGGCGTAGTCCATCAGGTCATTTACATGATAAAGGTGTTCTGCGCCGTCGATTGGCAATTGAAAAGGCTCAGCGCCTAATGCCAACACTAAATCCCCATAAGCTAAGGCTTCATCATCTAGCATCACCACTTTTTCAGCTGGGTTAATAGCCGTTATAGTTTGGTGTGTGCGAATCTCAATTTTAAGCTGCTCAGCCATAGCTCCAGCGTCATTCATGGCAAGACCATCTGCGTCTTTGCCCTTGCTGAAGCCTGTGCTGAGCATAGGCTTAGAATACTGACGCCCATCATCTGCGGTAATCATGATCACTTGACGCTCGGCATCAGCCTTACGGAATTCTTTTACCAAGTTATAACCGGCTAAGCCGGTTCCAATTACCACTAAAGGTGCAGTCATGGGGAGCCTTTTGTTATTGCTATTATTAAAAGTTAACGCCAACTATTACGTATCCACTCTTTTAGGTGAAATGCGTTATCGGCGCTAACCTAACGTCTTAGACGGGTTAGAGTTCGATCATCTCGAAGTCGTCTTTACCTACACCACAGTCCGGACATAACCAATCTTCAGGCACATCACCCCAACGGGTTCCGGGCTCTAGGCCTTCTTCTGGACACCCTGTTTCTTCATCGTATATCCAACCGCAAACGATGCATTGCCATTTTTTATAATCTTGAGCCATCAATTCTCTCCCAATTTTTTAGCGATGAACCTTACCCAAAACTTTTGTCCTGCACAAATAATCTATTGTGTTTATAGCAATTTAGATATTTAGAGCCATTTAATATTGATCTGATGCCGTATTAGGCCACCCATTTCAACGGGAAATCCCCATGTATACTTGATTTCGGTATCGGATTGAGCCATTGTGCGCCGATCAAAAAGCAAGGCGGTTTCATGCTCACGTTATCCTCTTCATTTACGATGCAACCTTGGCAAGGGCTTCGCCCCATGCCCCGTAGCATTGTGGATAACCCTTGGCGAAACTGGCTATTAGACAGCGGCTCACTAACGCAAAATGTTAAAGACCTCGCCCCTGGACGCTTTAGTTTACAGTTGCTTAGCCGCCGCTTTGGCCGTCCGTCCTTGTCCGAATGCAAAGCATTGAACATTCAGCCGCGCCATGAAGCGTATGTTCGCGAAGTGACTTTATGTATCGACGGGCAAGCTCATATTTATGCACGTAGTATTATTCCCCGTAGCACTTTAACCGCCAGCGAACGTCGATTACTCAAACTTAATAACAAACCCTTGGGTGAGTTTTTGTTCGCCCATAAAAATATGCGCCGCGGCCCCATCGAGATCAAGCAAGGTTGGTTGAATGGTGAATCCGTTTGGGGTCGCCGTTCCATTTTTTACGTTAACGATAAACCCTTACTAGTATGCGAATACTTTCTGCCAAGCTTGCTACAGGTTGAAAGCCTTTAAGGATAGAATGTTGTCACATTTGAAATTGGCTATATCATGAATTGGCTTACTGACCGCTTCCCAAAACTGCCGTTTTATATTCAGCTAATGCGTTTAGATAAACCCATTGGCACTTATCTTTTGTTATGGCCCACCCTATGCGCATTGTGGATTGCAGGCGAAGGTCATCCAAGCATCAGCAATGTGTTTATCTTTGTGGCAGGCGTCATTTTAATGCGCAGCGCAGGTTGCGTGATCAATGATTACGCTGATCGCCACGTAGATGGTCATGTCACACGTACCCAGAACCGCCCTCTTGCACAAAAAGTCATCAGCGAAAAGCAAGCCTTAGGCTTATTTATTGCTTTGTGCATCACATCATTCATCTTGGTGTTATTTACCAATACCTTTACCGTTTATCTGTCGGTTGGTGGCTTGCTGTTAGCCTTCATGTACCCCTTTATGAAACGCTACACGCATCTGCCGCAAATTGTATTAGGGGCAGCATTTTCATGGGCCATTCCCATGGCATTCGCCGCAGAACTAAACGCTTTACCGGATGTTGTTTGGCTACTTTATGTGGCTAATGTCACTTGGACAGTGGTTTATGACACTCAATATGCCATGGTTGATCGTGATGATGATTTAAAAATCGGTGTGAAGAGCACCGCCATTTTATTTGGCGAAGCCGATAACCTGATGATTGGTATTCTACAAATCATTACCCTCATTAGTTGGCTGATGATTGCCAGTAACATCGGGGCCACTTGGCCTGTATACCTTGCGATTACAGTCAGTGCAGGCTTATTTGGTTACCACCAAATGCTTACTAAGAACCGTGACCGTGACTTATGCTTTAAGGCATTTTTACATAATCACTGGATCGGCGCGGTCATGTTTGCAGGCTTGTTCGCTCATTACCTGATGAACTAAGCCGTTTAATTTATATACGAATAAGCTTGTGTCACATATCTGTCATACTTACGTTGTGTAATATGCTTGTCATTAAATAGTAAATTAGAGCAGCCTCTATGAAGCAACAGGGAAAAAAAATCTTAATCGTAGATGACGAAGCGTCTATCCGCGAGATGATTGCCGTCGCCTTAGAGATGGCCGGTTACGAATGTCTAGAAGCCAGCAACACTCAAGATGCCTACAGCATGATTGTTGATGAGAGCCCAGAAATGGTATTACTCGATTGGATGCTACCAGGCACCAGTGGCTTAGAATTTGCCCGTCGCCTTAAACGGGATGATCGCACCGCTGAAACACCGATTATTATGCTTACCGCAAAAGGCGAAGAAGATAATAAAATTCTTGGTCTTGAAGCGGGTGCAGACGATTACATTACTAAGCCTTTTTCACCCCGTGAATTAGTGGCGCGTCTTAAAGCCGTATTACGTCGTAGTACGCCTCAAGGCATGGAAGACCCTATCACGGTAAATGGATTGATTCTTGACCCAGTTTGCCACCGTGTCAGTGCCAATGAAGCGCCCTTGGATATAGGTCCTACTGAATATCGACTATTACAGTTCTTCATGACTCACCAAGAACGCGCTTATAGCCGGACTCAATTGCTGGACCAAGTATGGGGTGGTAATGTCTACGTGGAAGAACGCACGGTTGATGTACATATCCGTCGTTTACGTAAAGCACTGGGCAGTGATTTTGAGCACTTGATTCAAACGGTTCGCGGCACAGGTTATCGTTTTTCAACGAAAGCGTCTTAATCTCGCTTAAGGTACGGCTCGCTTGGTCCTGCATAGGCCCAGTACATAGTCATCTGACATAGTTACTTTGTTTGGTATGTTGTTAATATGAAGCATGATTGGCGCTCTGCCATTCGCCGACTTATTTTTAATTTGGCACTCGCATTTGTTGTAGGTTGGAGCTTAGATATTCTGGCTCACACCCTCATATTGACCCTTGGGGCCTATCTGGCTTGGCACTTGCGTCAGCTACATAAGCTACAACAATGGCTCACCAGTCGAGATATTGAAGAACCGCCCACTAGCCATGGCTTGTGGGGCAGCATTTTTGACGATGTCTACCGATTACAACGCCGCCAAGAAAAATCTAAAAACAAACTAAAAGCCATGCTTAAGCGTGTACAAGAAAGTACCGCAGCACTTAAAGATGGCGTGCTCATGGTGGATAGCCAGGGCAATTTAGAATGGTGGAACCAAGCGGCCAGTACATTACTTGGCCTGCAAAACGCCAAAGATATCGGCCAACCCATCACCAACCTTGTACGCCACCCTGACTTCAAAGCCTATTTTGATAAATCCCATTACGATGCGCCATTAGAAATCACCAGTCCCATCAATAATGATGCTATTTTAGAATGCCATATCACGTTATTTGGGCGTAAAGATCGCCTAATCGTTTGCCGTGATATCTCTCACTTACATCAGTTAGAATCCATGCGCCAAGACTTTGTGGCGAACGCCAGTCATGAATTACGCACACCTCTAACGGTCATTTCTGGCTACTTAGAAACGTTCATTGAATACAAAGATACCCTGCCCGCTCGCTGGGGCCGTGCCTTGCAGCAAATGCATGAGCAAAGTCAGCGCATGCAGAACCTAATCAATGATTTGCTGGTTTTAAGCCGCTTAGAAAGCGGCCAAGGCCCCGATCACGGTAGAGTTGTCGTGTCTTCACTGCTAAATGCTCTAGTGGCCGATGCCAAATCCCTAAGTGCCGATAAGCATCACAATATAAACTTGGACTGTGAAGATTTTGACTTGCTAGGCATTGAAACCGAATTATCTAGTGCATTTGGAAATTTAATTTTTAATGCGGTGAAGTACACACCAGAAGGTGGCGAGATTAATATCCGTTGGTGGCAGGACACGTCTGGCTTGCATCTTGAAGTTAAAGATAACGGCTTAGGAATCGACCCGAAACATATTCCGCGCTTAACCGAACGATTCTACCGTGCGGACCCAAGTCGTCACAGTGATACTGGGGGCACAGGACTTGGATTAGCCATCGTCAAGCACACCTTACTACGTCATGACGGCCACTTACACATTAGCAGTCAACTTGGTAAAGGCAGCTGCTTTACATGCCACTTTCCTGTGTCTCGAAAAATGGCACGAGCCCAAATAGATGCGGTTAATAGCTGAGCGAGCTACCTTACTTTAGCCACAAACTTAGATAAAGCCGCAAGTTTTTCTGGGTCTTCATCTTCGTAACGCACCAGTAAGTTAAATAACTCCCCGTCGATGCGCTTATCCGGTGAACTCACCGCACATACAAAACAATTTACTCGCGCCACGATGTCTTCTACTTTACTGACAATATCGACTACAACTTGATCAAACAAACGTGGCACACCTTGTTCGCGCTTCACCACTAATAACATTTCATTTAAGTTAATGTCTTTAACAATACAACGCAGCTCATGACCATCCGATGTGCGCACATGGGCTAAGGCTATGGTTTTATTCGCGCTTTTTTTGGTCTTAGGTTTATCCAGTAATTGAGCTGATGGAGCCGCACCAGCCAATAAATTTGCACTGCCTGAAGCTGGATTTGCTTTAGGCGTACTGGGCGCAGCACCGGTTAGCAAACTGGCATTGTCGCTTTTTTGAGCCTGACTGGCGGTTTGCATGGGGCTCATTTTATAAAACTTATAAATCAAGCGGGCCAGTTTGGTCCCTAACTGCTCATTATTAAACGGTTTACCGATGTAATCACTCACGCCCGCTTCAACCGCCTTAACGATATGGCTTTTCTCCGAGCGGCTGGTAATCATCAAGAATGGCGTTTTTTGATAGCGCTCTTCCGAACGCATCCACTGTAATAGCTCAAGACCGCTCATGTTGGGCATCTCCCAATCACACAGCAGCACGTGGTAAGTACCGGCTTTCATCTTGCTTTGCGCTTGTAAGCCATCTGCTGCGTCGTCTACTTGAGCAGACGGATATTGCGCTTTGACTGCTTTGCGCACCAGATCCCTAATAAACCGAGCGTCATCGACGACTAAAATATTCAGCCCCTTCATGGCTACTCCAAATAAATCTCATCACTTCAGAGTAGCACAGGATTTTTAGCCTATTAGTTCAATAGATTGTAAATAATATTCAATTATCAACGCTCTAAAGCCCGACCTTAGTGGCCACTAAGCGTAAATGGCTAGCACTGACACCAATTTGCTTTAACGCCACCCCTCTAAACTGCAAGTCTTGTTTCACTAAAGCCTGTAATCCCGTCACTACCTCATCAGGGCAGTTCAAACCTGCGTAGATACCCTTAATTAGACCTTTAGGTATTTTGCAGTTCAGCACACCATCCTTGCTTTGTTCTGCCACGCTTAACGGTCGAATTAATCGGGATTCTTGCTCAAAGGCAAAATGCTCAGGTCGACGAAAAAGTGCGGGGAAGGGTTGTAACTTAGACGGCATATCTGGGCGCGAGTCATCATATTGCAGGGGAGAAAATAACTGGGGTTTACTCGCGTAACTGGGTTGGCGGAAATAATCGTGATCGTCGTCAAATTGAAGCGCCAAACCTTCGTGATTATCTCCAGCGCTTTGCCATAATCCGCTTAGGTATATTTGCTTGAATAACCGCAAGCACATCACCTTGTCGTACTGGTCTAACGAGGCTAATCCTAACTGCTTGGGTGTTTTTGGGCGCTGTATTTGCTTTTCAATCTCCCCCCGTTTTTGCTGGGCCTGACTCACATAATAGTCAAACGTCACCATGGCTTGAATATGAGGCTCAAGTGCCTGATAGCTTTTTTCCATGGCCTCACGGAATTCACTATCGCTTAGCGGCTGATCAGCACCTGGTCGATGCACCCGCGTATTCACGAGATAGGGGTCATCCAGTTGCGCAGCCGTCATGAATGGCAAGCGCAGTTGCTTCAATAAGGGTAAATTTTGATACGAAATAAAGGCAAACATAATCATTCATATGTGTTTTTTACAGTGTAGTAGTTGCTGAGGAAAACCGCCTAGTAAGCAAATGCCTAACTAGCTTGTAAGATATTTCCTACACGAATTGTGCGAAATAAGAATAAATAACTACAAGACATCGTAGTAATTAGAAATCACCTAGGCTGCAAGTACCGTCGTAGCTAGCCTCATCTTTATAGCTTAAAAAACAGACAGTTAGCGTCGTTACTTTGCGCCAGACAAAACTTTTTTTTTTGCTAAATTGGACCTCGTTCAGGACGAACCAATAAGGATGCCGGTAAGGATTACTGGTTAACACGGAAGTGTGACAAAGGATTGATAGACCGCTATTGGAAGGTGGACCTAGGGTGCTTTGGCAGGAAATAACTAGGATTGGTATTTCCTGTCACTTTAGCCTCCACCGTTTTTTTAAGGATTAAAAAACGCTCTAAATAGAAAGGATTCAATTGGAAGGTACTCACCCATTAAGGGTGCTTTGACAAGCAATAACTAGGATGGTTATTAACGGTCACTTTAGCCTCCACCGTTTTTTTAAGGATTAAAAAAACGTTAAAAACAGAACGGATTCAACGGTACGTTGACTGATACCTAGGATGGTATTAATCATACTGACCGCCCACTTTTCAGGATGAAAAGTAAACGTCTAACGGATAGACGACCCAATTTCAAAACTTATTTCTAGGATGAAATAGGTACAGGAAAACATCATTGGATGATGGACCCGTCAGGATGACGAGCCTAGGATGGCACGTTTCACGGATGATACATTCAGCAACGCATGATGCGCTTGAAACCATGGATTGGTTTAATGCTGAACCCGTGGCATATCTTAAACTCCCCTCTCAAAAAACATCCAAACTACCAAAGCTTATTTAGATACATCGCTAAACGCAAAGATGCTCGACTTAACTGTTTTTCCATTATGCTATCTGCCGTTAATAAATACTCTTCACTGAGCACATTATTCTCTGGCGCTAGGTAAATCGAGTTCACCGTAATAGCATGGCTCTCTTCTGCCCACTTGACCGGGTTGCTGACATTCACATTCATTTGATTGCTTAGGATTTTTTCGGCACCACTGGTTACTTTTTTATCAAAGCGTTTGACTAAATGATTGTCCCAGAATTTATGTAACGTCACGCTCTTTCCTTGGTATTTAATTTCATACCAATTACCACCTCTGTCTTCATACAAACCAGCATGCAATGGCTGATGCACATCCACAATTAAATGGATCAACATGCGCAGGGCCAGGATTTTTTCTTTATCACTGCCGTTTTTTGCAATGCTGCTAAAATCTTTAATGGCTTCGACTACACATTTATTCTTTTTACAGTCACGTGATTTCTTATAAGACACGGCTGTCTTGGGCATATTGACATAATGCAAAGGCTTCAAATAATTGAAATCTTCATTACTTTTAATGCGATCAGCCCAAACACTGGCTTCGATGAAATTTTCTTCACCTATGCCCAGTAGTCGCTCAACACTTTGCTTAGCAAAAGGCGTCAATTGTTGCCAAGCAGCTGCCGCCACCATTTTATGACCTAGATCGCTAAACCCTAAGGTCCATTGGCTACAAACAAGTAAGGATACAAACAGGAATTTTTTCATGGCATCTTTTTATTATTTTTATAAGACACCAGTATAAAGAGAGACGGGGGAGCTTTAAAGCCCCTAGGTTTTCTTGTGAAACCGCTCAGCTAATACACCCAGCACTATGAATGCCACAAATACCACAGGTGCAAATAAGGTCCCTGGTAGTTGCAACATAAACCTATGTACCTGCCCAGAGCCCCATACAGTAAGTGCCCCGTAACCCAGTGTGCACAACACCACAAAAGCGGTGATTCTCACTATAAAGGGATAGGGTTTTACAAAGACTCTCACGGTTTTATTAATAGCGTCACCGTATATCACCAATAAGGTCGCAACAAATGCTACCGCTAACTGCATGCTGTAAGGTTTTAACCAAGCGTTTGCTTGTAATAGTAAATCGGTTATCCAACTCATATTCATCTCCTAGATTACATGCTTAAGCTTAGAGTAAATGCGCAATGGACGCTTCGAGCTGTGTATAAAATTGTAATCCATAATTTTGACCTATTTACACCTAGGCTAAAAATATGTCCCTAATAGTTTGTTTTTATTAGGTTTATTTTTATCGGCTACCAGATACATATTGTAATGGATGCTTTCAAGCTATTAACACCCCTACTATCTATACCTCAACATTCTAGCCAACCCCTTCTGCCTAGAACAGTTTGTGTCACACTAGGTTCAATCAAAACGAAACGGACTGTTGCATGAAACAGAATTATCGACTGGGGGATTTACTGACGAGTAGAGGTGTTATTACTCACAGTCAGCTAGATGAAGCCCTAATTTATCAGCAGCAACATAAATTAACCTTGGGCAAAGCGTTAATTGCTTTAGGTTATACCGACCGGTCTAAAGTCCGTCGCACCCTAATCAAGCAACATTGGTTACGTAGAGTTGCGGCTATCACGGCACTGGTAATGGCCCCGTTTTCATTTTGTCATGGCAATAATGAGCTAGAGCAACTGCCAGAATATTCATATACCCAGGTAGCGCAGAGCCCTTGCCCATTTGAAGCCACAGAAGGTGTCTATGGCTTTGATAACAACGAACAAGACCTAGGCACTATACAAGCCGCTACTGCCGCCCTTTGGTATGTGTCGCAGGGTGGTTTTGAGAATGGCGCTCTAACCGATGTGCCCGTGCAGCTGAATTTAACCAGCGAAGGCATCGAGAAAGGCGTGTCGTTGAATGTCAGTGTGCGGTTTTAGACTCAAGCTAATTAATCCCAAATAAAAAGCCCACTTATGAAAATAAGCGGGCTTTTTTTATGCATCACACTAAGCCTCTAGAAAAACCCTTTAACAACCAGCCAGGTAGCACATGCACATATCTTACAGGTCACTCTATAAATTCAGTGAATCTTCTGGCCATTCGATGAAAGCTTAGGTTGTCTCAGTTTTATCAATCAAAAACGATAGACATAAAAAAAGCCCGTTTGCTTTCACAAACGAGCTTTTAAAATAAATGGTGCCGACACCACGAGTCGAACGCGGGACCTACTGATTACAAGTCAGTTGCTCTACCAGCTGAGCTATGTCGGCACAGAAGTGGGGCGCATTTTATGGAGATCTGGCTTCAGGGTCAAGCCTTTCCTCTCTGTTTTTT
>JAWUYY010000077.1:0-47571 GCA_034110565.1 Bermanella sp.
CCAAATTTTTATGTGGTATTTGCCGATGGTGTGATTAATGATTTTCACCATACCTATATCAACAGTTTTTACTTGCCGCCTAATGATAGCCGTTGGTTGATTGAACTGAATCAAGAGTTTAAAGCGGTAACCATTATTGAAATTGATCAAATACTCAAACAAGTGCGAGAAATATTGGCGCAAACCAGTGTGGCGGTTGAAGCAATTCTGGCCCTTGTATTGATTTGTGCCATGGTGCTGATGTTTGCTACGTTATTAAGCACGTTAAGTTTGCGTAAACACGAGGCGGCTTTATATCGTACATTTGGTGCCAGTAAAAAATTGATTCGTGCTCGTATTCGCAGTGAATACGTGACCCTTGCATTGGTGGCCAGCGTGCTGGCTATTGCTTCGTTTGAGACGATTAGTTTTGCTTTGTATGTGTTTATTTTTGATGTGAGTTGGTTACCACATTGGTCATTATGGGTGGGTATCCCTGTCTTGGCATTAACCAGTATTTTAATCAGTGGCTTTTGGGCCAATCGTGATGTGTTAAACGCATCGCCGCGTCAGTTATTACAGGATATTTCATAGGTTAATTATGAGTTCATTTGAGTGTGTCGAAATAAAACCCAAAACACAGGCCAATGCGGCGCTTATTTGGTTGCATGGTTTAGGCGCTAGCAGTGATGACTTTGTGCCCATGGCTAAGCATCTTAAGTTAGATAGTAGTATTGCAATGCATTATGTGTTTCCCGATGCGCCCATGCGCAGTGTTACGATCAACGGTGGGATGCAAATGCCTGCTTGGTATGATTTAGATATTCAAGGTGTTGAACGTACAGCGAACTTAGATGATTTGGCTGAGTCGCGTAATCATGTGATTGCAAAAATTGAAGAATTAATCAAAACAGGCATTAGCAGTGAACGCATTATTGTTGCAGGCTTTTCTCAAGGAGGTGCCGTGGCGTATGACGTATTATTTCATTGCACTCATCCGTTAGGCGCTGTGATGCCGATGAGTACTTATATTGCTGACTCAAGTGCTGTAACACAGACTCAGTTTAAACAAACACCTGTTTGGCTAAGTCATGGTACGTTAGATGATGTGGTGCCTATGAGTTTAGGCGAGCGCGCATTTGAAGCGTTAAAACAGGCGGGCTTTGCGCCCACCATGAGCGAATATCAAATGGCTCATAATGTATGCCCTTCACAAGTAAAAGACATACAGGCTTTTATTAATAAAATACTGGTTTAACTAAGTAGACCAGACATGTCAGCAAGTGCATAAACGACAAATAAACCCACGGCCAGAAACAGGATGTTTCTAAACTCGGTGATAAAGTCAGAGTTACGTATGGTGGATAATACCGGCGCAACTATCACGGCTACGGCTAGCGGCTGAATGATGGCCATTATGAGTGTGTTTACATTACTTTGGTGTAGCGGAATATCATTAACTAACGCAGTAAAGTTAAAGTTGATAATACTTAGGATCACGTGAATAAAAAAAGCAATCCCAGCCATGGTCGTGCTAATCAGCGGTGTATATTTAGTGTGAGTCCGTGCGTTCATGTGATGTATGCCAAAGGTGGATGAAGTCGTTCTTATATTGTTGATTTAAGCAGCTTACATAAAACAATGTCGTAATATGTTGTAAGTGATTGATGAACATTTGTAGCTTTTCTTAGATACATAGGACCTGAACGCCACGGCTATTATTTTTGTCCTTAGGCGGTACTGGCGCCAGCTTTGAATGCTTTGAGAACGCCATTTATCAAACGTATTACCTTCAATGTTTTTGTAGATCGGCATCACCAATGGAAACACCCAGTTAAAGATTAATACCTGCGCACTTAGCTTGCTTAGGTGGATATGTGAGCGATTACTTACAATGTTTTTAATGGCAAGCGACAGTGACAGTGAGCACCACACTAAGGTAAATGGTGGCATTCGGTATTTTGCTTTGGGCTAGTTTAGCCAACGTTAGGTTTTACAGTTGATTTCGCCGTAGTTGGCGCTGCGCATTTCGATTTTACATTGCTGATTCAGTACCCATAACGCGCCGCCACAATTGAGCTTGGCGCTCTCTAGGCCTCTAGAGATATAACCTCCACAGCTGCGTGATACGCTTTTAAGGTGATTACCTAGGCACTCGATAGATAAGGAGTCTTGCCCAGCGCGCTGGACGGTGCAGTTTTGTTGGACGTCTCGGTAGCTAAAGGAGAGCCCTTTGATGTTTGTGCTCTCTAAATCACGACTATAAGCGGGGCTGGTCATAAAAAGACTGAGTATCAAGATGAATGCTAGTTTCATAGGAACCCTTAAAGGCAAAGTTCTATTGGACAAAATAAGCCTAAGCTTTTAATCAACATTAGACCAATACTGGCGTATGGCCAGTAATCCCGATAGAATACGCCACCTTATTTTATCCGTATTGGCCACAAGTTGGTCAATGTTCTATGCCTTTAGGAGCACTTCATGTCCAAGATCAATAAGATTGTTTTGGCCTACTCCGGTGGTTTGGATACCTCTGTAATCGCCAAGTGGTTACAAGAAGAATACCAAGCTGAAATCGTAACTTTTACCGCTGACCTAGGTCAGGGCGAAGAGTTAGAGCCTGCGCGCAAAAAAGCCGAGGCTATGGGTATCAAAGAAATCTATATTGAAGACTTACGCGAAGAGTTCGCTCGCGACTTCGTATTCCCTATGTTCCGCGCGAATGCTCTGTACGAAGGTGAGTATTACCTAGGTACGTCTATTGCTCGTCCACTCATCGCTAAGCGTTTGATTGAAATCGCTAACGAACCCGGTGCAGATGCTATTTCTCACGGCGCAACCGGTAAAGGTAACGACCAAGTGCGCTTTGAGTTGGGTGCTTATGCCCTTAAGCCTGGCGTACAAGTGATTGCCCCTTGGCGTGAATGGGACTTGAACAGCCGTGAAAAATTAATGGCTTACTGTGCTGACCACGGTATCCAAGTTGAAAACAAAGCCGGTAAGAAGTCTCCGTACTCTATGGATGCAAACTTGCTGCATATCTCATACGAAGGTGACTTAATTGAAAACCCTTGGAATGAGCCAGAAGAAGACATGTGGTTGTGGACCAAGTCGCCAGAAGACGCTCCAGATGTACCAACCTACCTAGATATCACCTATCAGTACGGTGACATCGTAGCCATTGATGGCAAAGACATGAGCCCAGCCACGGTTATGGAATACCTTAACAAGGTTGCAGGCGAAAACGGTGTGGGTCGTACCGATATCGTTGAAAACCGTTATGTAGGTATGAAAGCACGTGGTTGTTACGAAACCCCTGCGGGCTTTGTGATGATGAAAGCTCACCGTGCCATTGAGTCTTTGACTCTTGACCGTAACGCCGCTCACTTAAAAGACGAGCTTATGCCTCGTTATGCTGAGCTAGTTTACAACGGTTACTGGTGGAGCCCTGAGCGTAAGATGCTACAAGCGGCTATTAATGACACTCAAACACACGTAAACGGTACCGTGCGTATTAAACTGTACAAGGGTAACGTGATTGTTGTGGGTCGTAAGTCTGACGATTCATTGTTCGACGAAAGCATTGCAACGTTTGAAGACGATGCCGGTGCTTACGATCAAAAAGATGCGGCCGGCTTCATTAAATTGAATGCCTTGCGTTTACGTATCGCTGCGAAAAAAGGCCGTAACTTACTTTAATGTTTTAAAGTAGTTGTGAGCTAAGAGCCCTGCTTCGAAAGAAGTGGGGCTTTTTTGTGGGCGTTTAAAATAAATGGGGGTTGTACAGTGGGGCAAAGAGTTAGGGTTGGGCCGTGCCCAACCCTACTTATTCAATGGTGTGGTGTTCTAGACATTAATGCTCGAAGGTCTCTTTTTTTACCACGAATGCACCGCGGATATCCCCAAGTTTAAAGCCTGTGGCTTGGTCATTAGGGTAAAGCTCAGCCAGTTTTGCTTGAACCGCAGGTTTTAGGTTGCTGCCATGGCACGCTAGGCAAGGCTCACCGGTTGGGATGGCTTTTACAAAGTACCAGCCGTCTGCTTTTTGTTCGCTGTATTCTATTTGGGCCACAGGCTCGCCCTTTTCTTTGCGTTGTTCGAATTCTACTAATACTTGTTTAAGCCAAGCGTCTGGCTTGTTGTTAGGATTGCGCACTTTGAGTGAGCTGCGGCTGATCTCCAAGGGTGATTGGCTGTGCTGTAAGGCAATGGCAGGGGCGCTGATGTTACAGACCTTAATGGCGGCAGCTGGGCCATTGGCTTTCATTGAGCTGACAAGGACCTGTTTTAGGTCTTTGGCAAAACCTTGTATGGTTTGACGAGCCGCTTGTTCATCTTGGGGCTGCGTATCTTGGGCGTGTACGAAAGATGAGATAAGCAGTGTGATTAAAATCGTAACGTAGCGCATAACCGGCTCCTTTATATTAGATTTATCTAATGTAGTGGGTTATATGAGTTTATTCAAGTTATTTATCAATACCCACAAAAAAGCCAGCTCAATGAGCTGGCTTCAGTTGCTAAAGCGCTAGAGGTTACTTTTGACCATCAAAGTGCAAGAACAGGCTTTTGCTGTTGTTACTTAAAACATGCTGCTCTAGGTAGTCGGCCACGTCTTTTTGATTCAGCTTGGCAATGTAGTCAGCCAATGTTTGTTGGGTATCAAACTGCGTATTATTGCGGTCAATTTCACTCCAGAATTTATTGCTTTTTTCTTGAAGGTTTAACGGCTTTTTAGTCAGGTTAGTGATTAAGCCTTCTTGGTGGGCGCTAAAGTTCTCATCGCTCATGTTGCGAATGTCATCCACATAACCCTTTAAGAATTGCTGGCTTTCATCAAATAAGGTTTTTGAATTTGCAGTGGGCGATTGCACAATAAACGCTAGACCACCTTGGTCAAGCATTGGGTAAGGGGTAGCGAATACCACATAGCCATATTTTTTCTCGGTACGCATATACGTGTAATAAGGCGCGCGCACAATTTGCCCTAGTAAACCTATGGTGGCCCGTTCTTTTAACGTGTCTGTTACCGCTTGCACGTACCATGTCATGGCGCTGTCGCTATGCTCAGCTTTGACGGTTTGTTTTGATAAGCGCGATGGTAATTGCACCACGTGTTTGCGCTCGACCGATACCATGCGACTATTTTTCATCAGTGTTTTTTTAATGGTTTGTGTGGCATTTAAAAGTTGCGCTTGATCGATGTTGCCATGACCCAAGACCACCACTTCCATTTTATTGAAGAACACGCTGCTGAATTGGTTTACATCTTCTAGTGTTGCTTGTTGAATCGCGTCTAACAATGTTTGTTCATCAAAGCTTGGATGAATCAGACGCTGGTTTAACTCCGCAATTGAGCGCTCGAATGGTTTTTGTTTAAGTGCATTTTCATAAGCACGCACTAATTCCTGTTGTGCTTGTAACCATTGTTGTTGGTTGGCTTTAAATTGACTTAACTCGCTAACAATTTTTTCAAGGAGAACATCTTGCTTGTCACGGTAACCATATAAGCGAATGCCTAAGCCACGCATATGGCCGTATAAACTGTATTCTTGCCCGGCTAATAGTGCGGGGTAGCTGAAACTATTGAGGTGATCGTTAAGCAATTTTACCCAAGCATCCAGCATGACTTGGTTGTGGGCACTTTGTTTAATAATAGGGGATCGCATGTTCACAAAAATGCTGCTTTGTGGGCCGTTAAAGCTTGTATCTTGCATGTGCCATAGTTGCATGGCGTTTTCTTGTTTAACGCGCTCTGGTTTTTCTTGAGTGGTGCTGCCTAAAATACTGATGTCTTGCGGAATGAACGGATTAGCCTCAGGCAGGTGCAAGCCTTCGGCTAGCTCTGCGTTATCCCATGCTTGTTGATGTACTTTAGACAGTGGCTCAACCGCATATGGGGCTGCAAACCAAGTTTCTACTTTATCGGTTTTAACACTAGGCGCAACTAAGGTGCGTATGGTGTTTTGTGGGGTTAATTTTCCTAACAAGTATTGAATACGTTGTGCATCGAATTCTTCCCAAAGGTAAGGCCCTTGTAAGAAGTCTTGGGGTTTGTATTCGTGCATACCCATACTTAAACCTTGCACTAGACTGGCGGGTTGTTGTCCAGGAGCAAAAGTAAACTGTAAGTGACTGAGTTGTTTTTCTTCTTCAAATGCCCATTCTTTTACGCCTTTATCTTGGATCAAGCGAATGTAGGCAAATAACTGCGCGCTGATGTCATCAATATGATCTAAACCTAATTCTGTCAGGCTGATGGTCACTTGTATGGAGCTGTTATTGCTCATTTGACTACCAAGTCCGGCACTTAAACCTTCAGCCCAGCCTTGCAGTTTTAGCCAAGCTAATAAGCTGCCTTCGCCTTCATGTCCTAGTAAATGGCCAATGTATTGAGTGGGTTTTTTGGTGTAGTCAGTGACAGCGTCATTTAATGGAAAGTTAAAACTTAAATTGAGTAATTGTTTTACAGGCTCAATGCGCACGTCTTTAGGTAAATCGGTGTAAAGCTCCACTGGGTAGCTATCTACGGCCGCTTTTTTGTTTTCGATGGGATCAAATAATTGCTCAGCCCATGTTTCTAATTGGCTTAATGACTGAGGACCATAAACCACAAGTGTCATGAGGTTTGCGCTGTAGTAACGACCATAAAAGGCGATTAAGTCATCGCGAACTTTACTTGAATCGTTATCGCTTAACGTATCTAAACGCCCGGTAGCAAATTGACTGGCAGGGTGCGCTGGATTGATCAGGGTTTTGTCGACGTATTGTATACGGCGGTAATCGTCTTTGTATTTTGATTGGTATTCGCTATGCACCGCGTTTTTTTCACGCTGCACGTATTCTTCGGTAAACAGTGGTTCGTAGAAGAAACGGCTAAAGCGATCCAGTGCGCCTTCTAGTTGTTTGGCGTCTACTTGGAAAAAATAGTTCGTATGCTCTGGTGCTGTAAAGGCGTTATGCATACCGCCATGCTGGTTAATGTAGCTTTGGTATTCCCCAGCAGTTGGGTAGGTTTTGGTGCCTAAAAACAGCATGTGCTCTAAGAAGTGAGCCAGACCAGGGCGGGTACTTGGGTCTTGAAGGCTACCTACATTCACATCAAGGCTGGCGGCCCCGTGATCGGCATTGTCATCGCTGATCAATAATACTTTAAGTTGGTTGTCGAGTTCTAAATAACGATATTGTTTGGTGTCTTGGCTGCTAGTGACTGGTTGAGGGTCAAAGGTGCCGCGGAAGAAACTAAAACCAATTGCTAATACGATAGCAGCGAAAAATGTGAGATTGCGTGTAGGCATGAAGTTCCCTTATTTTGCAGCCAATTTGCTCAATGTTTGTTGAGCTAATGCGGTGGCTTTTTTTATATCCAAGTCTTGTCCTTGAGCAATAAATTCAAGTGCCGTCTTACTGTCATCTAATTTTTCAAATAGGGACATGTATTCTTTGTTAAATGCGGCTTCAATGGCTTGGTAAACGGTTTCTGTAGTCTTAGCATTGACCTTGCCCATCTCTGCTTGTTCCTTTAAAGCTTTGATAGTGGCACTGGCGATACGATTAAATGCTTTTTCTTTATTCACTGCGGGCTCTTTGATCTGTGTGCTAAATGGAATTGGGGTGATTCTACCTTATATCGTCTATGGTAACGATACTGATGGCAGGATCATTTAAGCGGTTTTAGATACGTTGCGTCCAGCGGCTTTAGCGTCGTAAAGTGCCTTGTCTGCTCGTTTTAGGATACTTTCAACACTGGGGTCGTCACTGTTTTCAGCAATGCCAAGGCTAATAGTTATGTGTACGGTTTTACTCTCAACGGTATCCACAACAATTGTGGTCACTTGTTTACGAATACGTTCGGCTACGTCCAAGGCCCCTAATAGGGGAGTATCAGGCAGGCATAGAACAAATTCTTCACCGCCATAACGCCCACAAAAGTCGACTTTACGCAGTTGTTCTTTGAGTAAGTCAGCCAAGCGAATGATCGCGGCATCACCGACTAGGTGACCATGTTGATCGTTTACCTGCTTGAAATTATCAATGTCTAACATGATAAAAGAAAGGGGACGACTAGAGCGGCGAGTTTGTTCGAGCTCGCGATCGGCTAGTTCAAAGAAATGGCGGCGATTCATCAGGCCTGTTAATGGGTCGGTGGTGGCCCATTTTTCGAGTAAGTCTTGGCGTTCTTTTTCTCTAAGGGCAGCGCGCACTCGTGCTAGTAAGACTACTAAGCTGTAAGGTTTGATGATGTAATCAAATGCGCCCATATCCAAGCCTTCGGCTACATTATCATCGTCGGCGTTGGCTGTTACAAGAATGATGGGAATATTTTCAAGCTGAGGGTTTTTCTTTATTTCGGCCAATACATCAAGACCACTCATGACAGGCATCATTACATCTAACAAAACAAGATCGATACCATCTGGGTCTTGCTTGAGAACCTCAAGAGCTTGCTTGCCGCTTTGTGCTTCGATGACATTATAATCTTCGTCACTTAAATGGACATTCAAGATCTGTAGGTTTGCAGGGACATCGTCAACTATTAAAATATTGGCCATATAATCAAAAATAAGTGGGTATTATTACACTATAGCCCAAGCTCACGGCTTTTTAACTTAGTTATTCCTTAGGCGATTCAAATCGTCCCTTTTTGTCGCAAAGTTTCCATTCGCATGAAAAATAACACCCTAGCATGCGTGTTGTTAGCGATGCCCTATACTTATTAAAACGACACAATTTAGGGATTTTTGTGCTTGTGAGATGGATATGCTTGCTATGGAGCCCGGCGCTATGGGCGTTGGAGGTACGCACGGTTGAGGTTGAATCATCTTATGCATGGTTTGGCGCGCAGGGAGCTGTTTGGTTGCTGCTTTTTGGTGTGACCACTGCTTTTTTTGTCTTTTATCGTATCGTGTTAAAGCTACGTAACAATCAAACCAAAATGCAGGCTATTTGGCATAATATGCCCGATATGCTGATAGAGGTGGACAAAGAAGGGACAATCATAGCGCTAAATAAACCATTTGATGATCAGCTCGGCGTTGAAGAAATTATCGGCACCCGTTGTTACGCTTATTTAAATGAAGAAGGAAAGTTGTTACTTCGTCAGCATTTACATCAAGCCTTAAGCACAGGTCTGGCTAGCGAGTATGAATTAGAATATCAGCGTAATG
Source organism: Bermanella sp. (assembly GCA_034110565.1). Classification (GTDB taxonomy): domain Bacteria; phylum Pseudomonadota; class Gammaproteobacteria; order Pseudomonadales; family Oceanobacteraceae; genus Bermanella. The sequence continues at coordinate 9,144 of JAWUYY010000077.1, forward strand.
GGCAAACTCAGTTTAGCCATAATCGTGTTATGCCCTTGATGAATGGGGCGAAACCCCATGCATTAATCATTACCTCAGATGTTACCCGCTATAAAGACGCACAAAGGGTGTTGCAGCAAGATAAGCAACAGTTTGAACGTGTGTTGCAAAGTAAGGCGCAATTTTTGATGAATGTGAGTCAAGAGATGCGAGGCCCAATATCTGTGTTAAAGGACTCGCTTGTGCATATTGAGCCACAGAAATCAGACGCTAATGTACATGCTATGGAAGCCTGCATTATGCATTTATCCCAAATTGTGGATGACATATCGGTATTGGCACAATCCAAAAAAGGGGACATTTCATTAGAGTCAGTTAACACGAGCTTATGGCATGTGGTCGATGATCTTGAGGCCCTTTATTTACCTCAAGCCTCGCAGTTGCAAATTAATCTGACGTTCCAGCACGAGGCGCTTCCCCATTATGTGATGACGGATGCGTTTCGTTTACGCCAAGTGTTATACAACTTAATGAGTTGTCACCTTGGGATTTGCCAGCAAGGTAAAATGGAGTTGAGTATTCATACGGCTGAGTTAGCACAAGAGCCAGTGATTCAATTTACCATTACCAGTGGGTTGGACACCAAGGTGGCTGCAGATTGGGTAGCGTATTTCAATCAAGACATAGAAGAGATTAATGTGGCGAGTTTGGACTCTGTCAGTGTGGCAGCGTTCAGAGTCTGTCAGAATTTGGTGAGTCACCTAAAGGGTATTATGGGAGCAAAACTCTTAGAAGACGGCAAGATTCAACAATGGTTTACGTTGCCGTTAGAGCGGGTAGAGCAACAAGACTCTTTCTCTGTCTTTAAACAAAAGCCTGTGGTGTTAGCGCTAGAAGATGAAACAGCTTTGTCTTGGTTTCGAGTGTTTTTTCAATCCATGCAACTTCCTTTTCTAGAAGTGTCACAGGGGGATTTACCAAAAGAGATCAGCTTGCTCGTGAGTGATCATTATCAATCGAAGGGATGCAAGTGGCTTTGGTGGTTAGGAGACGACTATAAACTGTCTGCTTCACATGGTGTTTTATTAAACGCACCATATCGGCGTGAAACGCTGTATTACCGCTTAACGGATTATCAGTCTAGCCAGTCAGATACCGTTAGGGCTGGTCAAGCTGCTCGGATTTTATTAGTGGAAGATAACCTGAATAATCAATTGGTGATTAAGCGAACCTTAGAAAAATTAGGTTACGAGGTGGTCGTGGCCAATAATGGTAAAGAAGGTGTGGCTCAATTTAAATCGTCAGCAGTAGACTGCATTATTATGGATATTCAAATGCCCATAATGGATGGTATAGAAGCCACGCGGCAAATCCGTAAACTTGATAAACCTTACGTACCTGTGATTGCTTTAACTGCGAATAGTCAAAAAGAAATTGAAGAAGCTTGCTTTGCTGTTGGTATGGATAGTTTTTTAACCAAGCCCATCTCTCGTCAAGCTATACAGCAGGTATTAGAAGAGTTCTTAGGTAAGCAAAGCCCAGCGCAAGATTCACACTGGGACACTTGATCGGTTACTTATAACAGTGGGCCGAAGGGTAAAAATTTATTATCGCTATGGGCTTTTACCCATTGGACTAACTCCCGATCAACTCCTTGCTCTTTCCTTAGTAGTTTAAATAAAGGAATAACGGCGGATCGTTCACCCAGTGACCAGCCACCTTGTTGTTCTGCTAGGGTGAACAGGCCAATGAGTTGTTTCAGCTGCAGGGGCGTGAGTTGAGCCGCAACTTGTTGCCAAATTTTGCCTTCAACTTGCGCTAATGGCTGAATCCAATCGGAATCTGAGGTAAGGTCACACTCTTGTGGTTGACCTTCACTCAGGGTGAGTAAACGAGCTAGTTGTTCGCTACTGATTTGATCGAGTTTGTTTACGGGTTGCCATGAATCAACGGACACAGACTTCTCCTGAAATCAAGCAAAGGCAAATGCCTATTGTCCCACAAGGTGAGCAGAAGAAAAACCTGTGCTTTTGTAAGGTAATTGAATGACATCCATAAATATATTTAAATTAAAGCTCCTGGCCTCTTTGCAATATGCAGTAGGTTCAAGTTTGTTTTCTTCAGGTGTAGCGGGCTGGCACAAAGTGCTTCATACCTTTGCCATGACGCAATTACAACGAGCTAGTCATAAACAGCATCAAAAGGCGCAGCAGTTAATGGCGGCGTTGTTAACTTATCGTGGTGAAAGCCCGCTAGATAAGCGCGCTGGTGTAGCCTTGCTGCAAAGCGCAGCCGAAAAAGGGGATGCATCATCCCAGTTTTTATTAGCAGAGGCTCTGCTTCAACCCGATATTATTGTGTCGGACCAAGTTGAGCAAAAAGCCGTATCTTGGTACGAAGCCGCAGCCAAGCAAGGTCATCCTATGGCCGCGCTGCGTTTGAGTAAAGCCTATGGTGGTGGCCTTTTAGGTTTGGAAAAAGATGATATCAAAGCCCAATATTGGTCCCAACAATTTATGTTACATAGTCAGAATATGAGTTCCTCAACATGAGTTCAGCGTCATTTGATGATATTCGTGCTTACCACGATCATGAAGTAAACGCCGTACTGGCGTCGCTATTAGAAGATGGTGAGTTTTTACAATTTGTAGCTCAACACCAGTTTCCCTATTTAAGTCGTTTTTTGCCGCGTTGGACGAAACAAAAAATTCAAGCAGCCTTAAATAAGCACTTTACGCGCATCGATAGTATTCAAACTTGGCAAAGCCAGTTAGCGCCTCATGTCGAAAAGCTGATGGATAAAACCATTAGTGAGTTTCAAGTGACGGGCCTTGAGCATTTAAATAAAAATCAAGTCTATGTATTTATCAGTAATCATCGTGATATTGCGATGGATCCGTTATTGGTGAACTTTGCATTATTTAAGGCAGGATTAAATACCAGCAAAGTTGCGATAGGTGACAACTTACTCGGGCGTCAATTTGTCGAAAAGCTGATGCGCTTGAATAAAAGTTTTGTTGTAAAACGTTCGGTGGCGGGACGGCGTGAAAAGCTACAAGCAGTGCAAGATTTGTCCGATTATATTCATCATTGTGTGCACTCTAATCAACACGTTTGGATTGCACAAAAAGAAGGCAGGGCGAAAGATGGGTTAGACTATACCGATACTGCCGTTCTTAAAATGCTGCATATGGCAGGGCGTAAGCTAGGCTGGGATTTTAATCAGAGTATGGCCTTTTTAAATATTGTACCGGTATCGATCAGTTATGAATGGGATCCTTGTGATATTGATAAAGCACAAGAACGTCTAACGGTTGCGCAAGTGGGCCGTTATGAAAAGTCCCATGATGAAGATTTCAAAAGTATTGTAAAAGGCTTGCAAGGTAAGAAAGGTAAAGTGGCATTGCATTTCAGTGAACCACTGGCATTAGATAGTAATGTGCCAGAGCATTGGAGCTCGGCCATTGATGACAGTATTCATAATCATTATCACTTATTTGAAAATAACCATTTCGCGATGCGTTTATTACAAAATAATGATGAGTTAAGCGATGACGCGTTGAAAACTCAAACGCAGAATAAGCTGGCTTATATCTGGAGTAAACGCTTTAAATCGGTACCGAAAGACGTGATGAATAATATTAAACAGTATTATGCTCAGCCGGTTATGCTTAAAAATAAGACTGAGAAAAATGATGTACAGTAAATCGATACTCCCTTTTGGTGCGGTGACCATTGTTTTAGTCGTGGTCACTCTAGCTTATAGCTGGTGGCATAATGATGCTTGCCAAACCCTAGAGGAAAAATTAGGGAGCAGCTATTTTTTACGTTGGCAAACCCCTCAGTTATTGCTTATCACGGCGAAAAAAGAATCCATACTGGTTGAGTCTGAGAGTAAATCAAAGGCATGTGAAATGATGCTTGAAAAAATCAGCCAGCTAAGCGTTAGCCGTAACGCGACTATACATGAATAAAGCACAGCCGCTAGGCGAGAATGTCTAGCGGCTGTGTCACTAAAAAAACAATAATGGTGAATGACGGATTATTAGCTATTTAATGCGGCTCGTAATGCATCTTTTAATGATGCAGGTCCAATGGTTTTATCCAATAGCGCACAAACGCCCGCCTGGCGCACCGCACTTAAGCGGCTGGAGTCTTGTTCACTGGTGACCATTAATATGGGCAGATACGAATACTCAGAGTTCTGTAAGTAGTTTGCGAGTTCTTCGCCATTCATGTGGGGCATATTATAGTCACTAATAATAAAATCCACTGACTGACTCTTTAATATCTCAATCGCTTCTAAACCGTTTTCTGCTTCAATGGTATGTTCTACACCGCATGCATGTAATAAACGAATAATGTGGCGTCGGGCAGTGAGTGAGTCATCAACCACTAAGCCTTTTAATGATTCCACGTCTATATCATCAAGCTGAATATGCTCGACCTCTATTGTGTCTTTTGCAGAATTTAATGCCGTAAAGAACGCCCGTTTATCAAAAGGTTTGGGCAATACGGCTAAGACACCAGCCTGTTTGATATCGTCTAGCATTTGCTTGTCGGTCTCACTTGAAACCAGCATGAAGTTTAAATCTTGTGTGTCCGGGTTTTGGCGCAAAACCTTTAATAACTCAATCGCGTTCATGTCATCAAAATACATGGCACTGATGATGAGGTCCGGCTGCTGTTTTTGCGCATACTCCAGAGCATCTTTGCCGGTGGTACACACATCTACTTTAAAGATGGATTCACCACTCATGACATTTTTAAGAAACTTGCTCTGTGTAAGGGATGGTTCAATTAAAAGGACCGTGAGATCTTTGACGTCTAATGGCATAATGCACCCAAAATCAATGTCTGTTCTGAGTATAGATGAAGCTTTCGAGAATGCTTGGTAAATGGGTAAGACCAAATGTTCTCAGACAAAACTATGCTAGGGTAAAAGGAAGTAAGGAAATATCATGTCAGACCACGCACATTTGAGTCGACAAGCCACCATTGCCAGTGTGGTTGTCGCATTAATACTTGTTATTGCTAAAACGTGGGCGTATTGGTCTACCGGCTCAGTTAGTCTGCTGGGTTCGCTACTTGACTCTATGATAGATGGTGTTACCTCTATCGTTAATTTCATCGCTTTACGTTACGCCTTAATCCCTGCTGATGATGACCATAAATATGGTCACGGTAAGTTAGAGTCCATTGCGGCACTGACTCAGGCCGCATTTATGGTAGGTTCGGCCTTGGTGCTGGTTCTAAACAGCTTCGATGTCATGCTTGATAATCGCCAAATGGTAAACAGTGATATTGGTATTGCTGTTAGTGTGCTGGCGATCGTGTTAACCCTTGCCCTTGTGACGTTTCAGAAATATGTGCTGCGTAAATCTAAGTCGTTAATTGTCGAGGCAGATTCCCTGCATTATCAGGGCGATATGCTCATGAATGGCGCGGTTCTAGTGGCTATGGCGCTGGTGGGTTTTGGCTGGCATTGGATTGATGCCATTATGGCTATTGGTATCGGTGTGTTCTTATGCGTGAATGCATGGCGTGTGGGTATTAAAGCCTTCAGAGAGTTAATGGATGAGCAATTACCAGAAGTTGAAGCCATAGTGGAAACTCTGGTGCGCAAAGAACATGGACCAGAAGGTTGCCATGATGTGCGCTGCCGCCAGTCTGGCCCTGATTTGTTTATTCAATTCCATCTGGAGCTGGATGAAAATCTAACCCTGTGGTCTGCCCATGAGATTGGTGATCGCATTGAACTTAAGATCAAAGAAGCCTACCCCAACGCCGATGTTCTGGTACACCTTGATCCTGTGAAGGTTGAGGATTAGTTTTGTTTAAATGGTTTGTATTCCTGCAGATGATCAGCGTTACGTTTGCCTGCTGGAGTGCGCCTGAAAAAGCATTCATGTATGAGTTTGAACCTTCAGCCCCTGATCATGAGTACAAGGTGACTGTTGATTACAAAGCGGAATCTGATTACACCGATGTGGAGTTTTTAGACTGGAGTCAGGGACTAGCTTCTGATTATGTTGAAAGCTTAAATGACGGAGTGGATTCGTTTTTCATGGGTGCCTTCTTTGATGATGAAATCATAGAGGATGAATTATCCGGCAGTAATGGGCGTGTGTATTTTATTAGTCGGCGTGAAGAAGGTGTCGACCTTAACTATCAGGCGGGTTTAAATTTACGTTTAGTCTTACCCCATACACGTGACCGCCTTAAGTTATTGGTTGAAACCGATGAAAATGAAGATGATGCCAATGAAACAGATTTATTAGGTACCAAGGATAACGTCACATACTCAACCGCCATTCGTGTGGATTTTAAAGAAAGGCGTCATTGGAAAACCAGTTTTGATAATGGTGTACGCTGGTCCGGTGAGCCGGTTTTCTTTTCCAGAGTGAGAGCGCGACGCACGGATTATTTTCAAACTTGGCGTACGCGAATATTGCAAACAGTATCATGGCGTACAGATGAACACTGGGGTGCCCGTTTTAGTAGTAGTGCGATTCGCCCATTGGATTTCATGCGACATTTTAGGGTCGGATTTAATGCCGATTACTTATTAGATGATGATTTTGCTGAGTTAGATAGCAGTGTGGCGATATTTGATGAGCTTAGTCATCGCTCTGCTATGTTATACCAAGTTGCTTTTTTTGGTGACACTGAAGATATTACTAAGGTAACGAACACGGTGATATCGGTTAGTTATCGACGCAAGATTCATAAAGATTATTTGTTTGCCGAACTTGTACCTGAGGTCGCTTGGCCACGTGAAAATGATTATGAAGTCACACCTGCTATTACGTTCATACTAGAAATGATTTTAGGTATTGATGATTAATTCCTAGGCATTAACTTAAAAAATGCGCCGCTTAGTAGGGCGCATTTTTTTTGCAGGATTAAGCCCCTTCGTTGGCGCTGAACATGCCATCAAATAAGATAGTTGATAAATAGCGCTCACCGCTGTCAGGCAGTATTACAACAATGGTTTTATCTTTAAATTGATCTTGTTCACTAAGACGTAACGCAGCCGCCACCGCCGCACCGCCTGAAATACCAGCAAGAATGCCTTCTTCAGTCATTAATTTACGAGCCATTTCAATAGCCAGTTCATTGCTGATGGCTTCTACACGATCGATAAGCGATAAATCTAAGTTATCAGGAATGAAGTTAGCACCAATGCCTTGAATCTTATGGGGGGCAGGGGTGATGTCTTCACCTTTTATGGCTTGGGCAATAATTTGCGATGCTTCAGGTTCTACTGCCACAGAGGTAATGGCTTTACCTTTCGTGTGTTTAATATAACGGCTGATACCACTGATCGTACCGCCTGTCCCTACACCCGCAACCACCACATCAACGGTGCCATCGGTATCGTTCCAAATTTCTGGGCCGGTGGTTTGCTCATGAATAGCTGGGTTAGCTGGGTTGCTAAACTGTTGCGGCATAAAGCGAGTGGTGGGTGATTCATTACATAGTTCTTGTGCTTTTTCTATCGCCCCTCGCATGCCTTTAGGGCCTTCGGTTAATACGATATTAGCACCGAGTGCTTTCATGATTTTGCGGCGTTCGATGCTCATAGTTTCTGGCATCGTTAACGTTACCTTGTAGCCGCGAGCGGCGCCTACAAATGCCAATGCGATGCCTGTGTTACCACTGGTTGGTTCGATGATTTCCATGCCGGGTTTAAGCAAGCCGTCTTTTTCAGCTTGCCATACCATGTTGGCACCAATACGACATTTAACAGAGTTGGCAGGGTTACGACTTTCAATTTTTAATAATATGTTTGCTTGAGTGAGTTTTTTAAGGCGCACTAACGGGGTGTTGCCAATAGACATCGTAATGTCGTCATAAACCTGCATGCTTTGCTCCTAGTTTGGAAAATGTAAAACTATTGTAACGGCTGGTGTGGATTGCCATCGAGTAACTCGTGAATTTGCTCGTCTTTTTCTAACCAAAGCTGATGCGTCCAGTGTTGAAACTCTTGGCGAAACTCTGGGTCATTGTTGTAATCTTTCTGCGTAAACTCGATAGGAATCGGCTCTTCTTTTACACGCACAATAATACGCGTTACTTTGCCGCTTAAAAAATCGCTAAAGCTAGGAATACCATCAGGGTAGACAATTGTGATGTTTAATAAGCTATCAAATTTGTCTCCCATGGCGTTAAGCGCAAAAGCGATGCCGCCAGCTTTGGGTTTAAGTAGGTAACGATATGGCGGTTGCTGTTCGTCATATTTTTTGTGTGTGAAGCGAGTGCCTTCTAAAAAGTTCATCACGCTGGTTGGCATGAGTGAAAATTTTTCGCAAGCTTTGCGGGTGGTTTCTAGATCTTTGCCTTTCATTTCTGGGTGTTTTTCTAGGTAGTCTTTGCTGAAGCGTTTCATGAATGGAAAATCCAGCGCCCACCAGCATAACCCCATGACAGGGACTTTGATTAATTCTTGTTTTAAGAAAAACTTAAGAAAAGGAATTTTGCCATTAAACACATGCTGCAGAACTAAAATATCAACCCAAGATTGATGATTAGCGTTTACCAAATACCAGCCTTTGTATTTTAGATCACCTAGGCCCTGTACATCCCACTGGGTGTTTTGTGTGAGGCTCATCCAGCCGGAATTACATAAAATCCAGCCTTCTGCGATTTTAATCAGAATAGGGTCGATGACCAGTCGTAAGGGTTTGAACGGAATAAGCACCTTGATGAGCGCGACGATCAATAATATTGGGCACCAAAAAAGCACATTTAGCAGTAGCAAGATAGATGCGATGACAGCAACAACAGGTTTAGGCAGAAAATTTAACATGACAGAACTCTATTTTTTATTATCTCAATGATCATACTTTAAACTGATGTAAGGCAAATGGCCAAACACTACCGCCAAACTGACCATTTAAGTCAATTTGGCGCGTGCTTCAAACTTGCGTCGCTTGTATAGCGGTGAGTGCAATGGTGTAGATTATATCTTCAACCAGTGCGCCGCGAGATAGATCATTCACAGGCTTTGCTAGACCTTGCAACATAGGGCCAATACTCACGACGTTTGCGCTTCGTTGAACCGCCTTGTAAGTCGTGTTACCGGTGTTTAAATCAGGGAATATCAATACGTTGGCTTGGCCTGCAACCTTACTATTAGGGGCTTTGGATGCCGCTACATTAACTGTAGTGGCAGCATCATATTGTAGCGGGCCATCTAAAATTAAGTCTGGTTGTTTTCTTTGTGCAATGGCCGTGGCGCTACGGACCTTTTCGACATCGCTACCTGTGCCTGATGAGCCCGTTGAATAGCTAATCATGGCCACTTTGGGCGTGATGCCAAATGCTTGGGCGCTGTGAGCGCTTTGCAAGGCGATATCCGCTAGTTCTTCAGCGCTTGGGTCAGGGTTAACTGCACAATCGCCATATACCATTACTTGCTCAGGTAGCAGCATGAAGAAAATAGATGACACCAATTTGGCACCCGGTGCGGTTTTAATTAATTGCAGGGCAGGACGAATGGTATTAGCGGTTGTATGAATGGCACCGCTTACTAAGCCGTCTACTTCGTTTAGGGCGAGCATCATGGTGCCCAGTACGACGTTATCTTCTAGTTGGGCTTCTGCCATCGGGGCTGAAAGATTTTTATGCTTTCTTAGTTCCACCATAGGCTCAATGTAGTTATGACGAATATCATCAGGATTCATGATGATTAAGCCTTCCGGTAGCTGTATGCCTAGGCTGGTGGCTTGTTGCTCGATAATCTCTCTGCGGCCCAATAATATACATTGAGCAATGGAGCGTTCTTGGCAGATAGCAGCGGCTTGAATGGTTCTAGGTTCTTCCCCTTCAGGCAGTACAACGCGTTTTTTAGCCGCTTGCGCCATTTGCACCAATTGATAACGAAACGCCGCTGGGCTTAAGCGGATTTGCTGGTCGGTTTTTAAACGGTCTTTCAAGAAGTTACCATCAATGTGTGCTGCCATGTGGTTCATGATGGACTCAACACGTTCGGTATCGTCAGCTTTCACACCATCTGACATGTTAGATAATTGCGATGCCGTTTGAAAGGTATCGGTTTTCACTGCCATGATGGGTAAAAGGTTTAGTGAAGGTCGTACTAAATTCATGACGCGCTCGTCAGGTGCAATGTCACTGGTTAACAATATGCCCGCTAACGGTACGCCATTATTAGCAGCCATGGCACTGGCTAATAGAATATCGTCTCGATCACCAGGGGTGACCACCAAGGTGCCTGGCTGTAAATCACCTACCATGTTTTGTACGGTACGAGCACATAGGCTAATGGATTTTACGCGGGCACTTTCTAACCCTTGATCATTTAAGATAGTAGCTTGTAAGTATCGGGCAATATCTAATGTACGAGGGGCGATTAAACTGGCGTCCCATGGAATGAGTCCAAGAATTTTAAAGTGATCGTTTTCGAATTTTTTATATGGGCTGTCTTCCAATATGCTGTGCACCACATCTGCGGCGATAGGCATATTGGCCTTTAATGGCATGTTAGTTTTTTTCGGGGCGTTTACTTTGTTGATGATGCAGCCTAAAAGATTGCGATTTTTGTCGCCGCCGAATAATCCTTTTGCAATGTTTAAGTGTTCAGTGAACTCAGAGAAACTACGGGACTTTGGAGACGTCACTAAAATGATTTCAGCGTCTAATGTTTTTGCCATTTCGACATTGAGTTTAGCGGTGAATGGTTCACTGCGATCGGGTTCAATGCCTTCAAAAATTACAATATCAACAGCTTCACGAACCTTACGGTGCATGGCGATGACTTCTTCCATTAAGCGATCTTGCTGGCCAGTGCTTACCATTCTTTGTGCATGCTGCAAACTGATGGCTTTAGGCGGTGCAATATTACTAGCTAAAGTGATGAGGTCAATGGAGCGGTGTTGCTTGTCATCTTCTGCGCGGGCAATGGGCTTACAAACGCCTACTTTTAAACCCAGTTGATCCAATGCTCGAATCAGTCCTAAGGTAATGGAGGTTAAACCGGTTTCCATTTCAGTAGGGGCAATAAAAAAAGTATGTTGGTGCATGATGTATCCTTAAACCGAATTAAGCTTGCTTGCCAGTAAGTGCGAAGGTGTCTTGTGCAATCATTAACTCTTCGTTAGTGGCAACGACCATAGCGAGTGTGCTGGTCGTGGTGGTGATGCGGCCTTGTTCATTGCCGTTTGTTTGATTCAATTTTCCATCTATTTCAAAGCCTAATATGGCGAGATGTTCTAGTACTAATGAGCGTGTCAGGCGGTCGTTTTCACCTATGCCTCCGGTGAAAATTAGCCCGTCAATACGTGGTAATGAAACCGCGAGGGCGCCTAGATAGCGGGCGATTTTAAAGGCAAAAACATCGATGGCAAGATTGGCGCGAGCATCCCCTTGTTCTGCGGCTTGTTGAATTTCGCGCATATCGTTAGTGATGCCCGATAAACCGAGTAAGCCACTTTTTTTGTTAAGAATATTCATTACGTCAGCAGTGGAGAGATTTAAGCGTTCACATAAAAAGGGGATTAAGCTTGGGTCAACATCGCCGCTGCGGGTTCCCATCGCCAGACCTTCTAATGGTGTCAATCCCATGGATGTATCGACGCTTTTGCCATTGCGTATGGCGCAAGCACTGCAGCCATTACCCAAGTGAGCGATTAAGAAATGACTCTCTTCGAGGGGTTGATTCAATATACTGGCCGCTTTAGCGCTGACATAGCGATAGCTAGTGCCATGAAAACCATAACGTCGCACACCTTGTTGGGTGTAATGCTCGTAAGGTAAGGCATATAGGTAAGCGGCTTCAGGTAAGGTTTGGTGGAAGGCGGTATCAAAAACAGCTACTTGAGGTAATTCAGGTAATAATGCGCTGATTGCTTTAATGCCCAATAAATTAACAGGGTTGTGCAAGGGCGCTAGATGACTGATGGTTTCAAGTTGCTTCAGGTTTTCTGGGGTCATTAATAATGATTGACTGAAGGCTTCACCGCCATGAACCACTCGATGACCCACGCCAGTAATGGCGTTTAATAAATTGTCTTCTTTAAGCAGTGCAATAATTGCAGCAATGGCGCTTTGGTGATCGCCACCATTGAGCGTGGTTTGATGCTTATTTTGTTCGGATTGATAACTGAGGGATGCTTGATCAGTGCCTAAGCGTTCTATGATACCTTGTAAGTAACAGGCACCGGTTTGAGGCTGAAGTACGGCAAACTTTAAAGATGAACTGCCACAGTTTAAAACGAGGGTGTATTGATGATCCATAAAAAAGAATGAAATCCTTGGATAGTCTGTTTATTGCGCTTGCATGTGTAACGGCGCGAGCACTGAAGTAGGCACATTCTGTTCAATAGCTTTAAGAATGGCGATGGCTTCACGATAAGGTTGTTTGTCTGGGCGCTCTAATACAAAACGCACTTGCGTTTGGTAGTTGGAGCCACTGCGTTCGCAGCTTTCTACTCGAGCACTGACTTCTCGTAGGCTGTGAAGGCCTTCGGATATGTTGATGAAAATCATTTGTCCTGGCTTAAGTTTGCAGCGGCTATGAAAAATAAGATTAAAACGGTTAAATTTTATGGTTTGTGCTTTTACCGCTTTTTTAGGGCGACCTAACCAGCTGAGAACATTGACACTGAGCTCCATGTTGTCGCCTCCTTGTTTGAGTCTATTAGAATCTATTTATTTTAGCCTAGTTTGCTGGGTAAACGCTTGTTTAGCCACCACTTTGTTTAGCTTGATGACCTAATTCTTGTAAATACTTCACACTTTGTTCGGCAAGGTCCCCTTGGAGTTCAATTGTCCAATTTTTGACCGCTCCGCCAGAGCCAAATCGCTTTTTCAGTTTTTTGCATAAATCGCTCAATACCTTCTTATCGCCTTCTAAGCCACTGATAATGGTAACAGTCTTACCGCCGCGGCCTTTTTTCTCTCTTTGTACGCGTATAATGCCGTCTCCCTCTGGCGCTTGACCTGCGTTACAGCAACATTGGTCGATAGGTTGCGCGCAGCCTTCACATAGACGACCACTTTCAGTGGAATAAACCAGTGCCATGATGGTTCCTTGAATAAATAATGATCAATATTTGACGTATATTGTAGCCGCTTCATTTAAATGAGGTAAGTCTCTCATTTCTTTAGATTTTATTATTATTAGTTGAAGTCAGTCATATCTAATGAAATGACTTTTGGGTAACATTCCGCCTTTATTTTTTTATCCGTTTAATATCATTGAGCCTATTTGACTCAATTTGTTACAAGGTTGTGCATGGATTCGCTTAGAAGCCAGATTGACACAGAATTTAATGTTTATATTGAAATGGGGGTCGCTGAATTGGCGGCGCCCATTAAGCAGTGGCTGTTAGATTGTGCGGACCTTAAACAAGTTTTTCATCCTGAATTAGCCAGTTTACAAATTTGGGATTGGGCCGCGTTCCAATACCATAAGCAGTTAGGCGATATCCTGCCAAGAGATCTGATTGTTATCGATTCAAGCAATCAGGCACAAATAGAGCAGCAAGTGCTGATGCATGGTGCTGAATATGCGCAGTATCCCGCTGATGTGGACACCTTGCTGTTACGTCTATCATTGCATATTCAGCGTATTCGCTATGTTCATACTTTAGAGAGTTTGACGGTAACTGATCCGTTAACAGGTGTCTTTAATCGTCGCAAGTTTGATCAAGAGTTGGACACGTGCTGGCGTCAAGGTAAGCGTCAAAATACACCGTGTAGTTTATTGTTCGTGGATGTAGATTACTTCAAACGCTTTAACGATCGCTATGGGCATTTAGCCGGTGATCAGTGTTTACGTGAGCTGGCGGATATATTCAAGCAAGCGGCTGTGCGCCCTCATGATGTGGCCGCACGAATTGGTGGTGAAGAGTTCGCCATTATTTTACCGGATACCCCTGAAACCGGTGCCCTGTATGTGGCGCAACAAATTATGCAAGTAGTGGCTAGGCGTGAGATCTTAAATGAAGATACGCCACTTGGTCGTGTTTCTGTGAGCATTGGTGTGGCGACGGTTCTGCCTGATGGCGCGCAAACACTTAAGTCTTGGCAACAACAAGCGGATGACGCCTTGTACAGTGCGAAAGCCGCTGGACGTAATCAAGTCATGAAAGATGTCAGCGATCAGTTGCACCGCGAAGCTGAGGTTTTTTAACCACTTATTAGTGTGGTTAATGGTGGGCAAACATGTCCATGGCTTGTATTAATAGAGGTTTAAGATTAGTTTGCGTGCTCGTTCGCAGTACCGCACCTTTTAACATATGTTCAAGTTGACTCAAGGTGTCAATGACGGTGTTATCCTGATAAGCGATGATTTCATATTCGTAATGATGATCCTGCGCCGACACCTTGGCTAATTCTGTCAATTCTGTTTGCAGCAGTCGCACGGTATTAAAGCACAAATTCTTTGTATCCAACGCGGTGCATTCCCAGTACACATCCTCGATGACGCTTAGTAGCTCCTCAATAAAAACCGTTGCCTGTGCAATGCTCGTGCTCATAATACCTACTCTTGTTTATGCCTATATAGGATGTAAGTTTAGTCGGATTTATTTATCTTGGTAGGAAGATTTCCCGCTCAATTGAAAAATGATTAAGTGGGAATCAAGAGAGTGTTAATGTGATTTTTTACGGATGTAAAGAGTTTTAACAGTTTTTGCAACCAGCTTGCCATTATGGCCGATTACATCGACTTCAAATTTTGGTAAATACTTTTCGCCGCCAGCTGTGCGTTGTTTTATGTCTTCTATTTGCTCTTCAGAGACTTCAAAGTGAGCGGTGACTGTGCCTGTCCCAGGGCTAATGAATTCAATGTGGGCGGCTTTGTCCCAGACTATATAATCTTTACCTAATTGATTCATGACGAGTAGCATGTGAAATGGGTCCACCATGGAATACAGGCTGCCACCAAAATGGGTGCCTACGTAATTACGGTTATACCAGCGTAGAGGCATTACCACAGTGGCGCTGCTGTAATCATCAGCGAGGTGTTTTATTTTCACCCCAGCGCCGCGATATGGGCCATACCAGTTGAGCACATGACGAAGTATGTGGGGTCGATTAAAAAATTGGGTTAAGCGGTTTTTCATAGCCATGTGCTCATTATAGATTAATAAGTAATGGCTTATTCTAGCTAGCTTGTTTGCTTGATACTAGGATTGAGCGTGAGGGGTCGCTCCTGTGACGACTTTTTGATGAATTTCACTGGCGCTATAAGGCTGCAGTAATGCTTGGTGTATTAAGTGTTGGCTTTGTTTTGCCATTTGTTTGCGATCTAAATCGGCTGCATTTAATACGGGTAAAAAATGCACATGAGCATAGATTTTACGTTCCACTAATAATTTAAGAATACTCATGAAGATACCATCGTCATCAATGAAGGGTGTGGTCTGACTGATAGCCTGATTATGATCCCAATAACGAATAGCCACTGGCTGAACAAGACAGGCTTCGCGTTTGGCCACTTCAAACATCATGGGGCGAAATGTAAGCACGTCCAACCCAACGGTTGTAGTGCCCTCAGGAAAAATCACAAGATTATCCCCTTGACGAATATGACGCTGAGCATTGGGAAGAGAGCGGTACACTTGAAATTTATTCTCACGGCGAATAAATACCGTGCCAAGCAATTGGGCCAGTAAACCAATAATGGGCCAATTTTTAACTTGCGATTTAGCGATAAAACGCAGCTTAGGTGCTGGCATAAACAAAAGAGCATCCAACCAAGAAATGTGATTCGCTACGAGCATTTTAGCGTCTGTATTGGCTGTGCCGATGTATTGAATCTCAACATTAAAGCAGCGCAGTAAAATCGCACATAAACGGCGTTGGCAGGTTTCAATTAATGCTTTGCGTTTGCTTTCATTATTCACAATAAGATACAAGACAACGGCGCTAACAATCATGCTAACCAGAGTAATGAAGCCAACCAGTGCTCTAAGTGGAGCGGTTAAAATGGTTAACATTATGATTCCTTGCATAAGTTAAAAAGTAATAATATTAAGCGGCACGTAAAAAATGTTTCATGTAACGCATATTGATGTTTTCTTTTTCTAATAACACCATGACATCGGCTACGTTAAAGTCTTTATCCCAGTGTGCTTCACCGCAGACTTTACAGCCCATTCGCAAATACGCTTTTAGTAATGGTGGCACTAGGGACTTACCATCTATGCTGCTTTTTAACGCAGGCAGTGGATGTTTAGGCGTGACTCTTAAGTGTTCTTGGGTGAAGTGTTTACCACGAAGATAGTCAATCACCGCAAGTGTTTGACGACTGCCGCGTGCAAAAGGAATGCTGGCACAACCTATTAAGCAGTCGATATTCTGCTCCAACATAAATTGGCCAATTTGCCCCCATAAAAGTGCAATAGCACTGCCGCTTCTATGATCATCACTGACGCAAGTGCGCCCAATTTCCATGTAACGTTTGTTGTCATCAATAATATTGGAAAGGTCGAATTCACTGGCGGTATAAAAACCATGATGTTGCTTGGCAATGTCACTGGTGATAATGCGACTGTAAGCCACAATGCGGCCACTGTTGGACTCTTTCACAATGAGATGATGGCATTTGTCGTCGAATTTATCTTTATCGATTCCTTGTTCTTGTGTATTCAATTGCGCGCTGAACTCTTGGCTAAACACTTGATGGCGTAATTGATAGGCTTGCTGAATCTCAGCTTGGTCTTGAGTGACGTAAGCAACGAGACTGGCTTCTTGTGCTTGTGGCTGTAATTGGGCTGCCTGATTCATAAGTATCTCCTGACATGTTTAATGCACGTTAAGGTGATCAAATGACAGTGATGTGACAATGGTTTTACAGTTTAGTGACGGCCATTCTTTCGGTTTTGAACTAGGCTTAAATGAATCGTAAACAATGGCCTTACTATCAGGCGAAGGGGGAGACTTTGAGCGTTAAAAAATATGCCACTTTAATGGTACTGATGTGGCTCGGCACGAACAGCTATGGCGATATCTATTTGTTACCGATTCAGCCTACTAATGATCAGGTTGTGGAAATATTCGACCGTGAGTTAGGGCAAAAACTGTTATTCCATAAGCCGTTTGACTTACCGATTGAAGTAGAGCGCAGCCATAAAGCCTTAGTCAAAAGTATTGAACCCTGGGTCAAGCTTGAGCTTATTAAAAAAGAAAAGACGCGTTTTCTAGCTGAAAAGATGATGTATGGTGAGCCTAGAGAAGTGAGTGTTGGTGGGTTTAAATATACGTTTAATCAAGACAACCCATTAGTCAGTGAGAATGGAATCTTCTATGGCCGTCCTAGTGTGCAGGAGGTCTTTACGGTGAGTCAGGTGAATGATATTTCTGGTGAATATTTCTGTGAAGTGTATTTGTCCTGGCAGGTGAACGATATCCCTGATTGGGTGGCCAGTGTGGATGTAAGACAACGGGAGAATAGACTACTAAGACGAGCCCTTGAGAGTCATGAGCGGCCTTTTGAGAAACGCTTGCAGTTGATTCTGGTGCAAGGCAAGTGGCAACTTTGGCAAGGCAGTGGGGAAAAGAAAACCCCACAAACCTTGTTTTAATACTGGCTTATGCGCCAATCAAGGACTGACCACAAACACGCAGCACTTGGCCGTTGAGGCCTTGGCTGCCAGGTTGAGCAAATAGCGCTACCCCTTGCGCCACATCTTCTGGCTTACCACCTTGTGATAACGAGTTCATCCGACGGCCAAGTTCGCGGGTCATGAATGGAATTTGATCGGTCATTTGGGTTTCGATAAAGCCCGGCGCAATGGCATTAATCGTTTTATTGCTACCGGCCCATAACTTAGCCTGCTGGCGAACATATCCCACCACACCTGATTTAGATGCTGCGTAGTTAGTTTGCCCCACGTTACCGGCAATGCCGCTTATGGAGCTAATACAGATCACCCGAGCCCTATCACTTAATTGGTCTTGCTGATCAAGAGCGCTGGTGATTGTCATTGGGGCCTTAAGGTTAATATTGATGGTCATATCCCAGAAGTGATCAGGCATACGAGCGAGGGTTTTGTCTCGGGTTATCCCAGCGTTATGCACGACGATATCTAATTTTTTACCATCAAGGGCGGCAATGATCTGCTTGATGGCCTCATTTGAGGTGATGTCAGTCGCTACGGCAATACCGTTAAGAGGCGAAAGTGTCGCCTCTAGTGCGTCTTTGGCGGGAGGAACGTCTAGGCCGATCACGGTGGCCCCTTCTTTACTCAATGCTTGGGCGATGGATGCACCAATGCCTTGAGCCGCACCGGTAACCAGCGCCAGTTGTCCGGCTAGAGGTTGCTGCCAATTTTGTGAAGCTTGAGCGGCCTGTTTGACGTAAAGGGGTTGACCGCTGATGTATGCGCCACGGTGGCTCAGTAAGAAATTGAGCGGTGTTACAATGGATGAATCAACCACTTCACAATAAATTAAGTTAACCATCACCGCTTTACGTCCCAGCTCTTTGGCAAGGGAGCGGGTGAATCCGTTTAGGGCTTCCATAACGCTGGCTTGCTCAATGTCATCACAGTTTGCTGGATCTAGACCCATTATCACCACATGAGATGACGCATTTAAGCGCTTGCCTGAATGGGCAAAAAAGGTTTTTAAGGCTACAAGGTCTTGAGTGGTTTTAAAGGCGGTGGCATCCAGCAGCGCCGCATCATAGTGCTGCTCTTGTTCGGCTTGAAAGACCTCAAACTGAATGTCTGCTTGTTTTAATACACGGTGTAGATTGTCAGTGGGGGATTGGGCTAGCAGAACTGGTGTTGTTACCCAAGGAGACTCGCCGTTAAAGCGGGTCAGCTCAATAGCGGGTTTTATGCCCATGGTGCTGAGTAGGCCTTGGCCAAACTTTGAATAAAATAGGTTTTCGATCACTTTGCTCATGGCGTTTACTTATATTTATCGTGTGATACACATTGTAAAGCAAACACCCATGATTAAAAAAGGTGGAAACCTTCCGCCATTAAAATAGGTAAGGCCAGCATAGGTAGAGGTTAAGCAGAGCTAAGGCCGCTAGGCATAAAAAAGTGATAACGGTTCCCCAATAGCGACCCTTGTGAACCGTGCCTTTACTGACCTTAAAGCCCCAAGCATGAATAACGCGAGCAAAGACAAATAAGGCACCAATAATGTGTAACACGTCATTAGGTGCGCCGTTTAATTCGGCTAAGCCGAGTAAAATAAGAGCAATAGGAATATATTCAGTGGCATTGGCGTGATTACGCCCTGCAATCAACAAATCATCGTTCTTGTGACCTAAGCCTGATTTATGCAGTTGTCGATTTTTTACCACCTGGAACGCAAGATATAGCAGTAAAAAGCCGAGTAATGCGCCATATAGGGCAGTAATGGGTAATAAAGGCATGATGATCTCGCTCCAATTTTAAGCCCTACACTAGGGCCAAGTTCTGAGGCTGTCAATGGTTGGAAAGATGGCCAGTATCGCGAGCATTGGCTATACCTAAAAGAGGATTAACATTGGTGGTTACTGTGTATTGGTTAGATTATTTATTGGGATTTAGACTCTTTTTGATAACGGCTCTGTTATTGGGCTTAGCATTTATGGCTAAAAGGGTGATTCGGTCTTTAGGTATGCCTGTTTTTGGCGTTATGTTAACCGCGCTGATTATTTTATTACTTGCGCAGTGCGCACAATATTATGCTCACGAGCAGGTATCTGAGTTCTGGACTGAAGCAGCGGCATTTGCCTTTACGCTCGCTGGAATGGTGGTTTTTGCTGGAGTCGGTTGGGGCATTTGGGTCTCTAGTGTGCGTGAACAAGAACATCAAGAAACAGACCGGCGTGAGCAATGGCTCATGCAGGTTTACGATAATATTCCTGCAGCTGTTTATGTGATTCAGGATCAACAGGTGACTTATAGTAACCACGTCTTTAAGCGTCTTCAAAAACAATTCAATCTTGATAACCCGTTCTCTCAGGTGAAACAGGGTCAGCAAGATATTTGGTTAACTACGCAAAGCGGTGAGCGATTTGCATTTTGGATGAATCAGTTTTCATTAGACAACGTTCAAGGGCAAGCCTATATCGTTACGGACATTACCTCGGTGAAATTACAAGGCAGCTTCATTCAGAAAGTGGCAAAAGATATTAATAGTCAAAATAAAACCACAATACACAGTGTGCTTTCATTAGTGCATGAATTCGTACCAAGTTCTATTTTGTATGTGGGTGAATACAATGCAGATAGCGGCGGTTATAAATATTTAACACACCAAGGAAGCGTTGATAGTGTAATTTATTCCGATACTAGGCTGAACGAAAGTAAATTTAATAATACAGATTGGTCTTGGTTTGATGTTACAGATGTGAAAAATGGTGATATTCCTAATTTAGTGAAAAATATCTCTGCCACATTTTATGGTGGGATTGTCCTTGCGGATGATTTAGGAGCCCCGCTTGGTATTATCTTATTAATGCAAACGAATAAAATTATTGTAAGTGATCTTCTGGTGGATTTTTTATCTATATTTAGCAATCGTGTGCGCGCTGAATTAGAACATAGGCAAGATAAACGTCTTATTGAGAAAAGTAGTAATCGATATCGTGCGTTTATCGAAAGCAGCAATGAAGCCATCGCCGATATTATTATTCAGCCCAGTATTTATGTCGACGATAGTGTTACTGATCAATGGGAAAACATAAAAAAACAAGCAAAATTAAAAGAAGTTAACCCTGCGTTTACTCAGTTATTTGGTTTTGGAAAAACGCCCAATGCGAAAGACTTTCTGGCTATTAAAAGCTTAAAACATATGATGAACTATGTATTAGAAAGTGGTTACAGTAGTGAAGAAATAGAGGTGGCCCATGAAGATGAGAACGGAGAGATTCGCTGGTTAAGTTGTACAGTGATGGCCGATATTGAAGAGAGGCAATTGCATAGGCTATGGATTATTTTACGTGATATTACCGATAGAAAAACACATATACGTCATTTAGAACATCAAGCTCGTCACGATAGCTTAACCGGCCTTGGAAATCGCATTGCGTTGCGTGAGTGCTTGGAGGAAAAAATTGATCAAGCAAACCAATTTGGTTTTAAAACCGCTTTAATACTAATTGACCTAGATAGATTCAAAGAAATAAATGATGCATTAGGTCACCACTATGGGGATGTACTTTTAAAGAAAATAGAGCCTAGAATTCGCAATATTGTTAATGAAAAACGAGGGTTTTTTGCTCGCTTAGGTGGTGATGAATTTGCTTTGGTGGTGCCATCCGTTGAAAACACCGAAGAAGCTAATCAGATTGCATTTGAAATAGTAAAGAAGTTAAGAGAGCCATTTGATCTTGGTCAGCTTAATGTTGAAATTGGTTGTAGTATTGGCATTGCGTTTTATCCCGAGGATGGCAACGAGCCTAGTACCTTAATGCGATGTGCAGATGTGGCTATGTATAAGGCTAAAAAAGCAACCTCGGGTGTTTTAACCTATAGCAGTGAAATGGACGAAAGTAGCCCAAGACGCTTGGCTCTTATGGCCGATATGAATAAAGGGTTGCGTAATAATGAATTCTTTTTGGTGTATCAACCCAAACTGGATTTAGCCACGAATGAAATTTATGCTGCAGAAGCATTATTACGTTGGCAGCATAGTGAGCTTGAGCTCATCAATCCCAGTGAGTTTATTCCCCTAGCTGAAATGAGTGATGTGATTATATCTATGACTCAGTGGGTAATCGATGAGACGTTGAGGCAAATTAAAGAGTGGATGAACATTGGTTTGTATATTAAAACATCGGTTAATGTTTCGACCCGTAACTTATTAGATGATGACTTAATTGGTTTTATAAAAGAGAAACTTGCCCAATATCAAGTGCCTGCCAATATGCTAGAAATTGAAATTACAGAAAGTGCACTTATGGTTGACCCAGAACGTGCGTTGCATACATTGAATAAAATCAGTGAAATGGGTGTAAGTATCTCGGTGGATGACTTTGGTACAGGTTATTCATCGCTTATTTATTTACGCCAGTTGCCCATTGATACTCTCAAAATTGATATCATGTTTGTACGCACCATGTGTATCAATGATCAAGATGAAATCATTGTGAATTCTATAATTAATTTGGCGCATAACTTATCATTAAACGTGGTGGCCGAAGGGGCAGAGGACCTGATGACCATGGAAAGATTAAAAGCCATGCAGTGCAATATGGCTCAAGGTTATTACGTTAGTAAGCCGATTTTGCCTGAAGATTTTTTACTGTTATTACAAGGGTGGAAAAAAAGCCTGCATTCTTCTTAATGTAAAAAACAAAACGCCCTCAAAGAAAACTTTGAAGGCGTTAAATTTTATTATTAAGAAGGTGAATCTATTTGTGGTAAGACAAGGCCGTATTCACTTCTTCTTTGCTGCCCAGAATAACTGGCACACGTTGGTGGATAAGTTCTGGTTGAATATCTAAAATGGCGATATCGCCATTACTTGCTAAGCCACCAGCTTGTTCGACTAGCATGGCCATTGGATTACCTTCATACATTAAACGCAATTTACCAGGTTTGCTCGGCTCGCGTTTGTCCCATGGGTACATGAAGATACCTCCACGGTTAATGATACGGTGTACTTCAGCAACCATCGCAGCAACCCAACGCATATTGTAGCGTTTGCCCAGTGGACCTTCTTCACCTTGAAGTAAGTCGGCTACGTAGTTTTGCATTGGCTCTGCCCAAAAACGCTGGTTTGACATGTTGATCGCAAATTCTTGTGTAGTCGATGTGATTTTCGATTGCGCTTCAGTTAGTACGAATTCTTTGGTGTCAGGGTCTAGAGTGAATATGTCAACGCCCTGACCTGTGCTGATGACTAATAAAGTAGATGGCCCATACAATACATAGCCGGCGGCTAATTGATGACGGCCTTTTTGCAGATAAGCGGCTTCTTCTGATGTATCACCACCATTGCTTGGCAAGATAGAAAAGATCGTGCCTACGGTGACGTTAATGTCGATGTTAGATGAACCATCAAGCGGATCATAAATAACTAAAAACTTACCATCAGCATTGGCGGCTACCGGTAAGTCTTCTTCTTCGCTGGCGATACCCGCCACATAAGAACATGCCTTTAGGGCATCTTTTAATAAATCGTTAGAGATAACATCCAGCTTCTTTTGGGTTTCACCTTGTATATTCTCTATACCAGCGCAGCCTAAGATGTCGCCCATGCCACCTTTTTGTAGAAGTAATGCGATGTCTTTACTGGCATTTAGCACGGTATTGATGGTTTCAACCAAAGGGGTGGGGATTTTGTTTTGTTCAAGAATGTGCTGAACCGTTTGCATGCATATACCTGTTAGTAAGGTTTAAAAATGTCTTAAAATTCTTCGCATTGTACACAATACGAAGGTTTAGGGCCATGCGCCTTCAGATAAATACAAGAGACTGGGCCACGTAAATATGATAATTACGGGTTGATTATTCGTTGTAGGGGCTTAGGCAAAGATGGGGCTTGTTGGATATTTTCATGGCTGAGAATTGAGGTTGTGGGCTTATGACAGGGTAATTGTGTGAGCATCCATGCTTTAATGCGGGCCGGTTATTTAAAACTCGTCTTTCATTTTGCGTATCACAGCGAACACATCCTCTGGCTTGGCGAGCACTTTATTACTGAAATGTTCTGCAGCGCGAATAACATCCGGAGCATTGCAGCGCACAAAGGGGTTACTTTTTAATTCATCAGCTACTGTGGTTGGCAAAGTAGGCTGACCAGACTCTCTTAGACCCGTACAAACGTCTTGGCGGTGCAGTGTATAGGTGTTATTGGGTTCAACGTGCAGAGCAAAGTTGATATTGCTAAGGGTATATTCGTGAGTACAGTAAATTTTGGTGGCCGGTGGCAGCGAGACGATGCTTTGTAGGGACGCATAGAATTCTGCGGGCGTACCTTCGAACATGCGACCACAACCGCAGGCAAAGATATTATCACCACTAAAAATGTAATCCTGTATTATACCGTTATCTTCTTGGCTTTGTGTGTGGAATACAATGTGATCAAGCGTATGGCCGGGGGTGTGCCAGACCTTCCACTTAAGGCCCATTAGTTCAAATGCTTCACCACCCATTAATGGGATGTCTCGACAGGGGATATGATGGTGGCCAGTGCCATAGACCACGCAATCAGGGTATGCCGCTTTGATTTCGGTGATGCCGTTAACATGGTCCCAGTGTTTATGGGTGATGAACATGTAATCAAGAGCTAAGTTATGCTGTTTTAAGTAGCGGATAATGGGCTCGGCCTCACCTGGATCAACGATCAAGGCTTTGCGTTGATGCTCAATTAACCAAGCGTAGTTATCTTGTAAAATAGAAATAGGTGTAATTTTGAGCATAGGATTACCGATTCATGCTTTTTTCTTAGTGTATCAGGAAACTGTGCGCCTGCCTTTGTTGGGTTAATCTGCCTTAAAGGCAATAAGTCCTTGAAACTAACTGGTTTTTTTAAGACAATGCGCGGGCTTTACTTGCAGTGAAGCATTTGAAAGTGCTGTTTAGCTTTCACATTATGGTGGCCTCCGGTCCCCCCGCAACAATAAATGACGAACTCCGCCAGGCCCGGAAGGGAGCAACGGTAGTTATGGACTTGTGTGCCGGGGTGTGGCTGGAGGTCCCTCCACCTCTTAGTTTTTCCATCTTATTCCCTATTTATAAACACTCTATTTCACGTCGATTTGTCGATTTTTACTGAGCTTGTTTTTCAGTTTGTTACTATGACAATCGATTGCCACGACAGGCTATCTATAGCATGTGCTTATAACGCATTCACTAACCAATTCGCATGGGCTGCGATTGGCTCTCTATAAGGTGTATTTATGCAACAATCCAGCAATTCGATGATTGGCTTCCTAGCCGGTTTACTCGCTATTAGTTGTTGGTCTGGTTTTGTATTGGTGTCCCGCTTAGGTGGGCAAGGCGTATTGATGCCAGTTGATACAGTTGCGCTGCGTTTTATGATTGGTTGTATTTTATTGCTTCCACTTGCTTATTTTTACCGTCCTTGGTTTAACCTTAAAGGTTTTGCTTTAGCTTTAACCGGTGGCTTAGGTTATTGTTTTTTTGTTTATGCTGGGTTTCAACATACAACGGCGGTTCATGGTGCGGTGTTACTGCCGGGATTAATTCCGTTTTTAAGTGCCTTGTTTGCGGTGATGTTTTTAGCGGAAAAAATTAATGGGTTGAGAGGGGTTGGTCTGGCCTTAATTGCGGCTGGAGCCGCGCTAATGCTCACTGAGTCGTCCCCTGGTGCATCGATGCTTGGTGATACATTAATTGTATTGTCGGTTGTGTGTTGGGCGCTATATACCGTTCTTGCAAAGCGTTGGAAAATTTCTCCTTGGCAGGCCACTACGACAGTTGCTTATGGATCATTAGTTTTATTTTTACCCATTTATGTCGCTTTTTTCGAATCTAACATATCTGCTGCACCTTGGAGTGAGTTATTGCTACAAGGGTTTTATCAGGGCTTTATTGCGGTCATTGTCGCTATGGTTTTTTACATGGTAGCGGTGGAAAAAATAGGCCCTTCAAAAATGGGCGCTATGATGGCGTTTGTGCCTGTTATCAGTGGTTTAGCTGCAGTGGTATTGTTATCTGAGCCATTAACATTTCATGGTGTAATCGCTCTTTGTTTAACGAGTTTAGGTGCATTGTTTGCTGCAGGGATTATATCTTTACGCGCTCAGGCTGCTGCCTTAAGTGCTGTAGAAAAATAATAAGATTTTTACTTTATGTTAAATCGAGAGTTCTATCGTCGTGGGCCCAATCATCAACAAGGTGAGGAGGTTACCTTTTTATCGATTCGACAGCGCTTTGACTTTCGTAGTATTCAAATTGGTAAGTGGGTGAAAGACGTTGAAAAGCAAAAAGCAGCCCCATTATTTTATGATGCGTTATGCGACTTGATGACGATTCTGGGCGGTAACGAAAATTTAATCTCATTACGTGGCACATTAGCATTGCAATATGGCTGTGGCGGTCAACCGGGCGTCATGGCACATTATGAACCTGCTACCCGCAGTTTTTCGCTAGCTAAAAATGCAGGTCCAGGCAGTATTGCACATGAGTGGTTTCATGGCTTTGACCATTACATTACAGAAAAAGCGTTCAATGGTGCAGCTAAAGATGATTTTGCTAGCAATGCTTGGTTAGACGATGTGACACACATCGAACACCCTTTAAATGCACTATTAGCTCAGTGTTTTCAAACCATTATTTTGAACGAAGCAGGGGATGCCCCCAGTGATTATTTTAAAAATAGCGCGCTCATGGATAAGAAAACCAAGGGGTACTATTTTAGTAAGCCAGAAGAAATGTGCGCTCGCGCATTTGAAGCCTTCATACAAGACGCACCTATTAAGAATAATTTTTTAGTCAAAGGCACCAAGCAATCCGAAGAAGCAAAACTTGGCTTGTACCCTCAAGGTGAACACCGTTTACGCATTAATGCAGCATTTAAACTGTATTTTAATACGCTTGGTCATGTATTAAAGCGCCAGGGTATGAATAAATGAATAATAAAAAATCGATTCTGGTAGATGATTTTATTGCGCCACCTTGTGATGATGAGATTGTAATTCTTTACCAAGATGATGCCATGTTAGTGATTAATAAACCCAGTGGGTTATTAAGTTTGTCTGGTAAAAACCCTCTTAATAAAGACTCTGTCCATTTTCGTTTAGTGCAATTATTCCCAACAGCATTACTGGTGCATCGCTTAGATTTTGGCACCTCTGGCATAATGCTGGTGGCATTATCAAAGGAAGCGGTGAAAAATTTAAATCAGCAGTTTTCGAATCGTGATGTTAGTAAAGCCTATACCGCCTTGTTACATGGTGATGTTTTAGAAGATCAAGGGATGATGGACTTTCCTATTGCAAAAGGAACATTTCCAAGACAAAAGATATGTTTTGAAACAGGCAAGCCTGCGCAGAGTGAGTTTGAAGTATTAGGGCGTTTGAATGGTGTAACCAAGGTGAGCTTTAAGCCGATTACTGGGCGCACGCATCAATTACGGATACATAGCTTAGAGTTTGGTCATCCTATCTTGGGCTGCGATTTGTACGCAACCCAAGCGTCTTCAG
The DNA here is from genome assembly GCA_034110565.1 of Bermanella sp. GTDB lineage: Bacteria > Pseudomonadota > Gammaproteobacteria > Pseudomonadales > Oceanobacteraceae > Bermanella. The sequence goes on from JAWUYY010000077.1 coordinate 36,214, forward strand.
ATTTAGCAAATCGATTAATGCTGCATGCCAGTAGTTTGTGTTTTAGGCATCCAGTTACCGGGCAAGAGATGTTAGTGGAGTCTCCCAGCCCCTTTTAATTTTAAGCGCTAGTTACTATGAAATGTCGCACCGTCACCTGTTGGTGTGATTTGTGTACCAGCGGTGCCCGCTACGATAGCTTCAATATTTTCTAGTGAACCTATCACCGCGCGTTTACCTGTATTGTTAACAAATTCACAAGCGGCTTGAACCTTTGGTCCCATTGATCCTACCGGAAACGTATACTGCGATAACTCTTCAGGTGTTACATTAAAGAATTGACGTTGATCAGCTGTTTTCCAATCTAGAAAGATTCCATCCACATCAGTAGCAATGACTAATAAGTCGGCATCTATATTATCTGCTAGCAGTGAACTGCAGTAATCTTTATCTATTACTGCTTCGACACCACGGTATTTACCATTGTCATCAATATGCACGGGTATACCGCCGCCACCTGCACAAATGACAATCATCCCTTTGTCGACCAATAGTCGAATGGCATTGAGCTCTACAATACTTTTTGGTTTAGGGCTGGGCACGACTCGTCTGAAATATTCACCATCAGGTGCAATGCTCCAATTGTATTTGTCGGCTAATAACTTCGCTTGTTGTTCATTAAAAACCGCACCAATGGGCTTAGTTGGATGTGTAAATGCAGTATCGTTAATATCCACAATCACTTGGGTGAGTACAGTGACTACATCTATGCTTGAACCCAAAGCATTATTCATTTCTTGTTCAATTAAATAACCAATCATTCCCTCTGTTTGCGAGTCCAAGACATCTAACGGATAGGCCTGCTCATTATTTTCATTTAATGATTGTTGTGCAAGTAGTCCGATTTGAGGGCCGTTACCATGAGTAATAATAACTGTATTATTGGGCACAACTTGTGCGATCTGTTTAACGGCTTGTTTGATGTTAATTTGTTGATTTTCTTGAGTTAATGGCTGCTTTCTTTTGAGTAATGCATTGCCACCTAGTGCCACAACGATCTTCATATTTTGACTTCTCCAGACATAGGTTGACAGACATTAGGTCGGTAAAACGGAGTTAATCTATTCCCGTAGGAATAGATTAATCGTTTATTAAATGTCACCAAGAGTAGAAACCATAAGCGCTTTGATGGTATGCATACGGTTTTCAGCTTGATCAAACGCAATGCAATAAAGAGACTCAAAAACATCTTCCGTTACTTCTATACCATTGGCTAACTCAGGGTGATTCTCTAAAATTTCTTGGCCTACTATGGTATCCATATTATGGAAAGCAGGTAAACAATGCATGAATTTAACCAGCGGATTTTGACTGGCAGCCATTAGCGCGCTATTTACTTGATAAGGCATAAGTTGCTTTATGCGTTCGCCCCATGCAGATACTGGCTCGCCCATGGAAACCCATACATCTGTGTGGATAAAATCAACACCCAGTACAGCCTCTACAGGATCTTCTGTAATCGTTAGACGCGCACCGGACTCTTCTGCAATTTCTTTACATAAATCTATGAGTTCTTGTTTAGGCCATAGTGCTTTCGGCGCACCAATACGTACATCCATCCCTAATTTTGAACCGATAAGCAGTAAAGAATTACCCATGTTATTACGTGCATCACCTAGGTAGGCGTATGAAATATCAGTCAGCGACTTGTCGCTGTATGACTGCATTGTCATAACATCAGCTAGCATTTGCGTTGGGTGATATTCGTCAGTGAGACCATTAAAAACGGGGACGCCTGCGAACTCGTCTAATACTTCTACTATTTTTTGATCAAAGCCACGGTATTCAATCGCATCATAAAGACGACCCAATACGCGAGCGGTATCTTTAACGGTCTCTTTTTTACCTATGTGTGATGAAGCTGGGTCAATGTAGGTCACATTTGCGCCTTGATCATAGGCTGCGACTTCAAAAGAACATCGAGTACGAGTGGATGCTTTTTCAAAAATCAAAGCAATATTCTTTCCGACTAAATGTTTTTGTTCTGTCCCCATGCGTTTAGCTATTTTTAAGTCATGGGCTAAATCTAATAAGTACTCAATCTCTTTCTTCGTATGATGATGAAGACTGAGTAAACTATGATCATGTAAATTAAATGGCATTATATTTCCTTACTAGAAGTCAACAGGGTCACGTGAAACTGGGCAGCTCATACAATGGCTGCCGCCTCTGCCGCGTCCTAATTCGCTTGAGGCAATAGTGATAACTTCTACACCTGCTTTACGTAATAGGGTATTTGAATGAGTATTACGGTCGTAGCCTATTACGACACCAGGTTCGAGTGCTAAAACATTGTTAGCATCGTCCCATTGTTCCCTTTCAACTTGAAATTGGTTGCCACCTGTTTGAACGGTTCTTAAGGCTTTTAAGCCCATGGCTTGAGCAACAACTTCTACAAAGGGTTTTGTTTCTTTACGAATACAAAATCCGTACTCTGATTTTTCATCAGGATAAAAACTAAACGGCTGTATGTTATCTACAACATCAGGATAGATAGTGACTAAATCTCGATCGCAAAACGAGAAAACAGTATCCAAATGCATGGACGATCGAGACTTAGGCATGGCCGCAACAATGACTTGTTTAGCAGCACCTTTTTTGAATAATCGCTGAGCTAACTGACTAATGGCTTGTTTAGACGAGCGCTCACCCATACCAATTAATACAATGCCTTGTCCGATAGGCATTACATCCCCACCTTCTAAGGATGCTAGATGAATATTCGATTCTGGATCACCATACCAAATATCAAAATCAGCCTGAGCAAATTCAGGGTGGAATTTATAAATTGCAGATGTAAGTAGAGTCTCTTGTTGACGCGCAGGCCAAAACATAGGGTTAAGCGTTACGCCACCGTATATCCAGCATGAGGTATCTCGAGTAAATATTGCATTAGGTAGTGGCGGTAAAATAAAATCATCATCTCCCGAAAACTGACGGAACGATTGCACTTCAGAGTCGAGCCTAAATTCAGGATCACTTGCGGATACACCACCTAGTAAATACTCAGCTATTTGCTTTGACGGTAATTCATCCATCCAGCTTCGGATTTCGTTATTTAAACCAACCCCGATATTATTAGCGGTTAGCTTATGGTCGAATATCCAATTTCGAGCCACATCATTTTTTACAATTTCTTCAAGAAGGTCAGGCATGTTAAATACTTCAACGCCACGATCTTCCATTTTATTGATGAAATCAAAGTGGTCACGTTTTGCTTGATTAACCCAAAGTACATCATCAAACAATAGTTCGTCGCAATTATTTGGTGTGAGTCTTTGGTGAGCTAAACCAGGCTCGCATACTAGAACTTTATTGAGTTTTCCTACTTCAGAAAAAACGCCGATATTGCTGTTTTTTTGTTTCATGTTATATCTCTAAAATTTAGTTGGTTTTTTTAAACTAGATGGATAGCCATCCGCCAAATAATCCAAAAATTGCGATAACTGAGCCAAGTAAGATGACAGCTAATAGATACTTTTCTTTTGTGTTGAAGATAGTTTCACCGCGCTCGGATTTTGCTTTTACAAAGAAGATAGTACCAGGTGCATATAGTAGTGCTGATAATAAGATGTATTGTGCACCACCTGCATAAACCAGCCACACACTATAAATTAAGGCGATAATAGAAATGACCATGTCTTTATTTCTTTCTTTAGACTGACCTTCATATGTTTCGCCCTTAACCGATAACATAACGGCGTATAAAGCAGACCATAAATAAGGTAATAGAATCATCGATGTAGCTAAATATAATAGATTCAAATAAGTAGATTCATTGAACAATGTAATGATCAAGAAAACTTGAATCATTGCACTTGAAATCCAAAGTGAATTTGAAGGAACTTGGTTTTTATTTTCATGGGTTAATATGCGAGGCATAGTGTCGTCTTTCGCTGCGACAAACAAAATTTCTGCAGCTAGTAATGACCATGCAAGTAAACCACCTAGTAAAGAAATGATTAAACCAACGCCAATAATTATAGCGCCAGTCTTACCCATTACATGTTCAAGTACGCCAGCCATTGAGGGATTTTGTAAGCCGGCTAGTTCTGGTTGATTCATGATACCCATAGAAAGTAGGTTTACGAGAACTAGGATGACCCATACACCTAAAAATCCTATTACAGTTGCTTTGCCTACATCTTTACGATTAGCCGCTCGAGAAGAATAAATACTGGCACCTTCTATGCCGATAAATACCCATACAGTTACAAGCATCATTCCACGAACCTGATCCATGACGCTACCTAGCTCTATGTTACCCACTGACCAAATATCAGAGGTAAAAATCTCATAATTAAATGCTACAGCAACGATAAGAATAAAAGCGATGATAGGAATAACTTTAGCAATGGTAGTAATAAGGTTGAGGATTAGAGCTTCTTTAATGCCTCTGAGTATTAGGTAATGGATAAACCATAATAATACGGAAGCACAAACGATAGATGTAAGCGTATTACCCTCACCAAATACAGGGAAGAAATATCCGAGCGTACTAAATAATAAAACCATGTAGCTTACGTTACCGATCCAAGCACTGATCCAATAACCCCAAGCAGAAGAGAAGCCTAAATAATCACCAAAACCAGCTTTTGCATATGCATACACACCTGCATTTAAGTCAGGTTTTCGATTGGCCAGAGACTGAAAAACAAAGGCTAATGAAAGCATACCAATAGCTGTTATTACCCAGCCGATAAGAGCTGCACCGACGCCGGTACTGGCTGCAACATTTTGTGGTAGCGAAAATATCCCGCCACCTATCATAGAGCCAATCACAAGTGCGACTAATGCACCTAGGGATAATTTCTTTTGTGAGTTCATATTATTCTCTGCGTTAATTAAGGGTAATTTTTTTGCGAAAATATGTCTGTTAGGTTAACGATGAAAGACTTTACTCTTATTCAAAAAAAGTTAATTGACCTTAAGCAATTAATGAGTTGATAGATGGAGGAGACGAAAAAATATTTGTATTTTTTATATGAGAGTGCTTCTTTAAAACTTAAAGACCTAACCATTCATTACAACTGTGCGTCGTAAAAGAATGGAAGATACCCATAAGTGTACTTAGAGCATAAATGGCTTAGCCATTTGTAATCACAGTGCGTCGAAAACGGCGCAGAGCAATTAAGTAGAATACCGCACCAATAATGAGCAGCATGATGATATTTGGCCACACAATATCCAGTCCAGCGGCTCTATATAAAATAGCTTGGCTGATTCTGACGAAGTGTGTTGTCGGTGAAATTAATATGGCGTTTTGTAGCCAATCGGGCATGCTTTCTACAGGTGTAATAGCACCTGAAAGTACATACATGAGCACAATAATTGGCAGCATTAGCAAACCAAATTGCGCCATGCTCCTAGTATACGTTGAGAGCATGACACCAAGAGAGGTGACTGAAAATAAATAACAAATTGTGCAGACGGTATATAGGGTGATAGAGCCTTGTATCGGTACGTCTAATACCCATTCAACCATTATCTTTATTGATAGAAGCGCACTGATAATAATGACACTCGCATTGGCAATTATTTTCGACAACATGATCTCACTGCTACCAATTGGCATAACGAGTAAATGTTCTAGAGTGCCATGTTCTCTCTCTCGTAATACGGCAGCACCCGTTAATATGACAGCTAACATGGTGATGGCATTGGCAACCTGCATGACGGAACTGAACCAAATACTGTCTAAATTTGGATTAAAATATGCGCGTGAAATAATATTGATAGAGCTGCTCTGGTTTGCAGATAAAATAACCTTCTGAGTGTTTAATGCATTTTGTATGATAGTTTGAATATAGATCGTGCCATTGCCTGCTTGTGACATAGCAGTCGCATCAACATGTATCATTATTTCAGAGTCTTCATTATTTAATAAAGATCGTTCTAATCCTGCTGGAATTTCAACGGCAAACACAATGGATCCATTGTCTAGCATGGGTTTTATTTGATCTGCAGAGATTCGAATGGGTGTTTTGAAATAAGGTGGAAGTAGGGCGTCAGAAATAGATGCAGACAGCTGACTGTTATCTTCATCCACAATCGCCACACTGGCATCACTAATACTAATATCAATACCGTGTGCGATTACGTAAACAGCAATACTAAATGTATAGATGATTAGAAGTATTAATATCGGATCAGATATTAGGCTATACCATTCTTTTATTGTTAGGCGCCATAACTGATTTAGGTTGATCATTCTCTTAGTGATTTTCATGCTATGCCTCTTGTTTTTTTAATAGCAATATGGCGATAGACATGAATATGACAAAAAACATAAACAAGATAAGGTGATTGAACCACTGCTCATGAAAATCAAGGCTCTTAATGAAATTAGCTAGGCTTATTTTTTGAAACCATGCGGCTGGAAACAAAGTTCCAAGTAGTCGCCCGCTTGGATCCAGTGAGGATACCGGTGTTAGTAGCCCAGATAAATTAAGGGCAGGAATCAATGTGATGACGGCGCTGGCAAACATGGCGGCTACTTGTGTCTTTAAAAAACTACTTAATAGTAAGCCAAATGCGGTTGTGCTCATTACATATAAAATAACTCCGAAATTTAACGCAAAGTATGAGCCGTTTGGACTAATATTGAATACTGCCCAAGCCACCAATGACATTAATAAAAAGCTGATATAAGAAACAATGACATAGGGAATTTGTTTGCCAAGTAAATATTCCAAGCCACTGATGGGTGTTGAGTGGAAGTTTGAAATTGAACCGGATTCTTTTTCCTTAACAATACCAACAGCTGTCATCATGACGGGGATCAATGCAAGCATCAGCATGATGATTCCAGGCACAATTGCATTAACACTATTAAAAGACTGGTTGTAGTGAAAGCGTATAGGCGTATCAATGCTTCTTACATTAGCCTGTGGCAATGGCGAAGTACTTTGTAGCTCTTGAGCGTAAGTAAGCGCAATGCCTTTCATATATGACAGTGTCGTTTCTGCCCTGAAAGGAATAGCACCATCGATATATATGGCAACTTCTGGTGTTTGTTGGCGTAATAATTTTTGACCAAATTTTTCGGGTATATGTAAAATTACACGAGCTTGGCTGCTTTTCAGATATCGTATGACATCCTCTTTACTGTGAGAATCTTCTATTCGATCAAAATATTTTGATTGGTCAACATTTTCAATCAGCAATCGACTCTCAAGTGATTTGTCGTCATCCCATACGGACACGGTTATGTTGTCTACATCAAATGAAATACCATAACCAAATGCTACCATTAATATGAGTGGGCCAACTAGTGCAAAAACTAAGCGAATAGGGTCGCGGATCAGTTCTGTAGTTTCTCGTTGTGTGACTGCCCATAGTCTTTTTAAGCTAAAGCGCTTCGAGTTTTTAGATTTTTCAAATCCGATTACATCTTCATTTTTATGGTCTTTCGATGAAGCAGGCGTTTCTTTTTCCAGATAACTAATAAATGCATCTTCTAGGGATTGTGCATTTTGTTTATTAGTTAGTTCTGTTGGTGTGCCAACATCTAAAACTTTGCCCTTGTGCATGAGTGAGATTCTATCGCAACGCTCGGCCTCATCCATAAAATGGGTTGAAATGAAAATAGTCACACCTTGCTCACGTGCTAATTTGAGTAGGTAAGCCCAAAATTTATCTCTTGCAATGGGGTCAACACCTGATGTTGGCTCATCTAATATCAGTATTTCAGGTTCGTGTAATACGGCAACCGCTAACTGCAGTCGTTGCTTTACACCCAGTGATAACTGTCCTGGTTTTTGCTCCATGACGTTTTTGAGATCTAACGTTTCACTTAAATATTGAATTCGTTTGGCTGCACTGTCTTTCTCTAATTCAAAGAGTTGAGCGTGCATGAGTAGATTTTTTTCGACAGTTAATTCTTCGTATAAAGAAAATGACTGTGACATATAACCTATGTGTGTGCGCTGGGTTAAATTACTGCTGTCCGGGGTTTCACCTAGTAAAAGGATGTCACCTTGCGTTGGCTGAAGTAGGCCTGTTAGCATCTTCATTGTGGTTGTTTTACCACATCCGTTTGAACCAAGAAATCCAAATATTTCGCCTCTTTTAATATCAAAAGAAACGTTATCGACGGCGGTAAAGTCACCGAATCTCATGGTTAAGTTGGTGGCTTGAATAACAGACTCAGTGTTATTTGACGAAGTGTTTTTATATTTTTCTAAATCAATCGGCTCACTATCACCAGGAAGAAGGGATGTGAAGGCTGAGTCAAGAGTGTTCTTTCCGGTATTGTTTTTTACATCATCCGGGGTGCCTTGAATTAATATTTCCCCTGAGTTTAATGCGATTAGCCAATCAAAGTTTTCAGCTTCTTGCATGTATGCGGTTGCCACAACGACACTCATTTCTGGCGAGCTGTTACGTATTTTCTCAATTAATTGCCAAAATTGGCGGCGAGACAAAGGATCAACACCTGTTGTTGGTTCATCTAGTATTAATAATTCAGGTTGGTGTATCAGGGCACAACATAAGCCTAACTTTTGTTTCATGCCACCTGATAGTTTACCCGCAGGGCGGTCTTTAAATGGCGTAAGTCGCGTGGCGTCAAGAAGAATGCTTATACGTTCATTTTTTTGCTTTGAAGTTAGAGCAAATAAGCCGGCAAAGAAGTTTAAGTTTTCTTCTACCGATAATGTAGGGTAAAGGTTTCGACCTAAACCTTGAGGCATATAAGCGATGTGTTGGCGACAGTACATCAGGTGTCGGTTTTTGCTGATGTCACCATTTAATACATGTGCTTCGCCAGTTTGTAGTTCTCTAACCCCAGCGATTAATGCAAGTAAACTTGATTTACCTACACCATCTGGCCCGATCACACCAATAATTTTACCTGTCGGTAGATCGACACTAATATTATTGAGTGCAGTCTGCTTTCCATATTTTAGGGAAATATTTTTTAATTCTGCAATATTCTTCATAAACAGCCATTCACAGTCAGCATGATGTGTGTACCTTCAGGAGGCTATTTTGATGTATCGATATTTTCTTCAGAGTTGTTTTCAGTCTCGAATGAAAGTTTAAGGGTCTCAGGCCATTCAATACTGTCATTTAGCCGAATAAATGCATTGCCTCTCACCCCTGTTTTAATTTGTTTCTCATGTTGTTCCAGTAATGCTTTAGGGATGGAGAGTTTTATTTTAAACATTAAATTATCGCGTTCACTTTCAGTTTCAACCGCTTTAGGTGTGAACTGAGCTTCACTTGCAATAAATGTTACTTTTGCAGGGACTACAATATTAGGTGTGGAGCTAAATGATAGTCTTGCTTGGGCATCCAGTGGCAAGCGGGTCATAATTTGCGATGGCACAAAAACACTCATATAGACTTGTTGCAAATCAAGCAGGGCCGCTAAGCGACCACCTGCAGCAAGTACTTCACCTTCTTGGCTTAACAAATACTGAATGCGACCGGATCGTGGTGCTAAAATTAAGCCGTCATCCAGTACACTTTCTAGCTGCTCTGCATTGGCAGTTGCGACATCAATAGCGGCTTTAGCTTGCTCAACACCTGCATAGGCTAGCTCTACCGCTGACTCGCTTGTGAGTTTTTGTGTGGTGAGTTTGTCAAAGTCTTGGTCAGATAAGAACCCTTTTTCTTTTAGTTGGTTTCCACGTTTCCATTGAGATAAGGCTAGATCCGCTTCTTCTTTGCGTACCTTTAATACGGTGTTAGCTTCATTCGCTGCTTTCTGTGCTTGCTGAATTTGGGCTAAAGAGGCTTTGTACTGGCTCTCGATTTGCTTCATGTCAAGCTGAGCTATTTTGCCACCAGCTTCGATATATTGGCCTTCTTCTATGAATATTTTATCTATACGAGCTGCGAACTTTGAAGCCACGAGTACCTGTTCGGCTTCAATGCGTCCATTAGTCTGATAGAAGTCGGTTGATTCGCTAGGTTTTAGGTACAGCCAATACACGGCTATTATTACTACAGATAAAGAAACAAGAGATATAATTAACCGCGACTTCATTTACATTATTCCTTCATATTTTGAAGCCATATTTACTCATGATTTAAGTTCTAATCTATAGACAAGGATCAATTAACATACTGTTGCAGCTTTGGTATTAATGAATTATTACGTATTATAAAACTTACCTTTAATGCCATTTATTATTGCCGTTATGGCGACAACCAGGCAGCCTAAAACCAAACCCACCACTAGGTTAAATAAAATAGGGAGCATGATGTCGCTCACACCTGACATCGTGTTTAAGCTTTGCGCCCAAAGATGGATGTTATCGACTATATGATGCAAGATCGGCAAGCCGTGTACTATGATGCTACCGCCCACTAAGAACATGGCAGCGGTGCCCACAACAGATAAGGTTTTCATTAGTTGAGGGGCAAACCACAGTAGTCCTGCACCTATTTTATTGCGTAAACCTGTCTTGTATTTATTGATGAGGTATAACCCCATGTCATCTAATTTAACGATTAAGGCCACTAAGCCATAAACTCCAGATGTCATGACAATAGCAATGGCACTGACTACAAGTATTTGGCTAGAAAGGCTAACGTTTGCTACGGTACCTAGCGCAATAACAATGATTTCAGCTGATAATATGAAGTCGGTTCTGATTGCCCCTTTAATTTTCCCTTTTTCGAACGCCACTAAATCTAGTTTAGGGTCGCTAATGGCATCTAATTCTGCCTGATGTTTTTGATCATATTGTTTGTCACGTGAGTGAAACAGGCTATGAATGATCTTCTCTGCACCTTCAAAGCATAAGTAAGCGCCGCCAATCATTAATAATGGTTGAATCAACCAAGGTAAGAGCGCACTGATAGCAATAGCGATAGGGACTAAAATGAGTTTGTTTAAAAATGAACCTTTGGCCACAGCCCATACCACGGGCAATTCTCGCTCCGCTCGAATACCGCTTACCTGTTGTGCATTTAGAGCGAGATCATCTCCTAGTACGCCAGCGGTTTTCTTTGCTGCCACTTTACTCATGACGGCGATGTCGTCTAAGACGGTGGCAATATCATCTAATAATGTGAGTAAGCTAGCGCCAGCCATGGGGTGTCCTTATGTATGAATGGAGTAAGGTGTATATTATATGAAATTAAGGTTCTATATATGACTTAAATTAGCGTTATCTGCGGGCGGGCTTACCTAGCATTGTTAGGCTAGGTCAGATATCATCTGCACCTATAATTTTCCCTGTAAATCAGGCTGTTAGGCCAAGCAAGGCTGAGAAATATTTCATGAGTTATCAGGTACTGGCGCGTAAATGGCGTCCACAATTTTTCAAGGACATGGTAGGGCAAGAGCATGTCATGCGCGCCCTT
>JAWUYY010000078.1:0-63458 GCA_034110565.1 Bermanella sp.
TTAGATGCACCATAAGCCCCTGCTCTAGGTAACGCTTGATAGGTTACACTGCTACTGACAAAAACCAACTGCGGATTAGAAGAAGGATTGATGGTTTTGGTTTGGCGTAATAAAGGCATCACAGCATTCACCACATTGAGAGCACCAAAGAAATTAGTTTCCATGACACGACGAATCTTATCTCGCTCAATCTCATACGAATCTATATATTCACACGTACCCGCATTAATGATGACTTTATCTAACAATGGGCTATGTGTTTGGATTTGAGTAACAGTTGATATCAGTGTTTGATCATCTGTTATATCCACAGGCAAAGGCAATAACCCCTTGTGATCAAAAGCAATACTCGCCAATAACCCCTCATTGCGCGCACTGATCCAAACTTGATGACCTTCCGCCGCATATTGCTTGGCCACTTCTAAGCCAATTCCGCTTGATGCACCCACCACCCAAATATTCATAGATATCTCCTATATTTATTTATATTTACGCAGTAAAACAAACCCTAGATCATATAAATAACCTAGCACCTATAGAAAAGGGTGACCTAGTCACCCTTTAAATTAAACGTTAAATAGCTGTTCTTTACGATACAAGGGTTTAGCAAATACAAGATGGGAAACCCCAATTGCACGCTCAGTAAAGCCGGCCTCACAATAACTTAGATAAAAACGCCACATACGTTGAAAGTCTTCACTATAACCTTGCTCACTAATGACTTTCTCTTGCTGATTAAACGCAACGTGCCATGCTCTTAACGTACGAGCATAATGCTGTGCATAATCCTGTAGTTGCACTAAGCGCAGATCACTAGATCGTTTAGTTGAATCAGTCATGGCTGCGATCGATGGAATGCAGCTGCCTGGAAAAATATAGCGCTGAATAAAATCCACATCGTTCTTGGCTTGCTCGAAACGTTGATCCTCAATGGTAATAGCTTGTACCAGCATGACACCTTCGGGCTTAAGTAACGAAGCACACTTAGCAAAAAAGGTGTCAAAGAATTTCCAGCCTACCGCTTCAATCATTTCGATGGAAACCAATTTATCGAACTGACCATCGAGATTACGGTAATCTTCTTTTAACAAGGTTACTTTGCTTTCTAAACCTTGCGCCTTAACCTGCTCTTTTGCATACAAGTATTGCTGCTCAGAGATAGTCGTGGTGGTTACATGACAGCCATAATGCTTTGCAGCATAAATAGCAAAGCTGCCCCAACCTGTGCCTATCTCAACGACATGGTCTTCGGCATTTAAATCCAGTTTTTCACAAATGGTTTTCAACTTATTTAACGAAGCTTGTTCCATGCTGGCATCAGCACTTGGAAAAATACCCGATGAATACATCATGGTTGGGTCTAAGAACAACTTAAAGAAATCATTGCCCAAATCATAATGAGCGGCAATGTTACGGCGCGAGCCTTTCTCAGTATTTTGGTTTAACCAATGAAATCCTTTTAAAAATGGTTTAGATAATTTAGCCAAGCCACCTTCTAGACCATTTAAAATATCCATATTGCGCACCATGACGCGCATTAATCGGGTAAGGTCGGGTGTAGTCCAATCCCCTGTCATGTAACCTTCAGCTGCACCTATGCTGCCGCCTGTCATAATATCGCTATAGGCATGAACATCTAAAATAGTTAACTCGCCATATAAATCATCTTCGGCATCTAAGGCCTCACCAAAGCGCATGACTTCGCCGTTTTCTCTGATGACAATGCAACCTGTATGCAGTTTTTCAAGCTGCTTTAAAACAATGCCTCTGGCCATTTGGCTAAGCATTGATATTCTATTTTTCTTAACGGATAAACTGGCAACTGAATTCATTATGTACTCCATTTCGGGGCGTTGCCCGGACAATATATTTTATTTATGTTCGGCTGGTTCATTTCACTTCTTTATCAATAACACTAGTATCTGTGTGATCATAAAATGGCGCTTTTTTAAGCCATAACTTAAGTGCTTGCCAATAAATACCCAGCACTACTTTTACGGTCATAAATGGATATTGGATTAGACTCTTACTAAAATGACCCTGCCATTCGTACCTTTCAAGCATAAGCGTTGCGTCAAAGTGTTTTTCGACCAGATCCCCTTGCTGTTGTGTGTTATCCATATGGATATGCAACTTTTCTGTTGGCTCTGACAAGACCCAATTATATTGCATATTCATGGGGTTAAACGGTGAAACGTGAAACTGCTTATCAAATTGAAATACATGATGGCGATCACCTTTCAATTTGTATTGGCGATCAGTTGTGTCTATGCCGATCAACAGTACATAAGCATGACGCTCACCCCATGGGGTATTGGTAATCTCTGACATAATGGCAAGTAATTTCTCATTCTCATCAAAGCAATAATAAAAACTAACCGGGTTAAATATTAAATTAAAATACCGAACATGAGTAAGCATTCTGACATATTTAATGGCCATAGAAGGCTGACCATTATCCTGTGCGTATTGGTTTACTTTACCAATGACAGCCTGTTTTAAATCTGGATTATCTGGTTCAAAATAATCCGCTCTTTTAAAGCTGGCAATACTAAAACGATTAAACCCTGTGTACCACTTTTTAGAAAACAGCACAGGTACTTCATCTAAATCCAAGTACAGCATGAACATGTCATAAGTGAAATTATTCTTCACTGGCATAAACCGGCGATGCCTAACTTGACCCTTATACACACAACTTATCAGTATTTGAGAGCGGTTACTCACAAGCTGATACCAAACTTTTCAACCACTCTTAATGCGCTTTTCACACCATCTTCATGAAAACCATTAAACCAATAAGCACCACAAAAATGACTATTATTATGGCCATTTATTTCATGATGACGTTGTTGAGCCTTCACGCCATCCAGTGTAAACACAGGATGCGCATAGCTATACTTGGAAATGATTTTTTTAGGATCAATCTCTTGGGAACGATTCAATGTAACTAATATTGTCTCGGGTGCGTCGTTAAAATTTTGTAGAATATTCATATTGTAAGTCAGCATAGCCGTATCGCTTTTACGCTGAGGGATGTGATAATTCCAACTAGCCCAAGCTAATTTACGCTTTGGCATCATGCTATCATCGGTATGTAAAATTACATCATTTTTTTGAAATGGCAATGAACCTAAAATATCACTCTCAAGTTGAGTAGGTTCTGCCAGCATGTTCAATGCTTGATCGCTATGGCATGAGAAAATGACCTGATCAAATTCAAATTCCTTATCATGACTATAAAGAATCACCCCGTCTTTATTTCTCACGACCTTAGTGATGGGAGTATTAAGATGAATTCTTTCTTTAAACGATTGAGTAATAGGTTCGATATAAGATTGAGAGCCCCCTGAGATTACGCGCCATTGCGGACGTTGATCCACACTTAGCATGCCATGGTTATTAAAGAACTGTAAAAAAAACTTTAATGGGAAGTCCATCATCACATCTTCAGATGCGGACCAGATAGCCGCGCCCATAGGGACAATATAATGATTTACAAACGACTTTGAATAACCATGCTTGGCAACAAACTCGCCCAATGTTTCTTCTTCGTTTATTTCGTTGTTTTCTAACGCCGCAACCGTTTGCTTGTTGAACCGCAAGATATCCCACACCATACGTAAAAATGATGGTCTAATAAGATTAATACGCTGAGCGAACAGGCTATTTAAATTGGTACCATTATATTCGACACCTGTATTTTCATCGCGCACACTGAAGCTCATATCGGACGCTTCACTTTTTACACCTAGCTGGTCCATCAATTTAATAAAGTGAGGATAAGTCCAATCATTGAATACAATAAACCCCGTATTGACAGGATAGACTTTACCTTCTAATTTCACAGGCTTAACGTGTGTGTGGCCGCCTAGATAGTCGTTCGCCTCGAATAATGAAACTTCATGCTCGCGACTTAACAAATGGGCAGACGTTAATCCGGCAATACCAGAGCCAATAACTGCAATTTTTTGTTTTTTCACAATGAATCCTTTTTACTGGCTTAGTTCATGCGTTTTTTTAGAAATTGAATAACGCGCTTTAGCACCGGTATATGCTCATAAAGTAAAGCGCCGCCATCTACATAGTCTTGATGATGATAGACTTTTTCATTAAATCGTATATGGCTGCTGCCATTTACATAAATCGTATTGCCGCCGTTTAATTTCGGATGTATATAAGCCATGGTCCAAGTGAGCATGGCACTGTCCTGCTTGATAAACTCATCATGGAATTCAAACTGACAAAATTGAACATTTTGATAAATAGACGCACAATATTCATTAAATGCGTTAACGCCAATAATATGATGAAAACAATCAATAAACTCTACGTTGTCGGCATAGACCATCTCGATAATACCGCTCTTACACGTATCAGCATTTAGCGTGTTAAATAAGTGTTTAAATGACTCAACTAATAATCTTGCTTGTTCAAGATCGGCAGAGCCTTGTTGCTGAGCATTCATGAGACTCTCCTAATCACTTAATTAACACCGCGATCATTATCACGGCCTTCTTTTAGAATACGAATAGGGACAGGGTTTAGATCACGCACAATGCCCACAAAACTAAGCAGTTTTAAGATGTAATATGTAATATCTATTTCCCACCAGTAAAACCCTTGGCGCGCCGATACAGCGAATCTATGATGATTATTGTGCCAACCTTCTCCTAGGGTAATAAATGCCAACCAAGGATTGTTACGACTATGATCCTTGGTTTCAAAACGGCGTTTACCATAAATGTGTCCAAGCGAGTTAATCGTAAACGTGGCATGAAATAAAATAACGGTTGATACAAAAAATCCCCATATCAGCATTTGTAAGCCATTGGTTTTTAGCTCAGGCCAATAAGCTTGCAATACTTCACCTAAAATAAACGAAAACAGAGCTAAAACAGCCGGCGCTATGATATCGAAGCGATTTAAAAATCTAAGCTCTGGAAATTTGGCTAAGTCTTTAATAACACTATAGTCTGTCTTAAACGCGGCTTCACAAATAAACCAACCTATATGAGACCACCAAAAGCCGTACTGGACGGGTGAATGTCGATCTTCTTTTTCATCGCTGTATTTATGATGCTTCCTATGATGACTGGCCCACCATAACGGGCCTCGTTGTGCGGAGCTGTTACCTATAAAAGCAAACACAAATTGCCAGAAACGATTAACCTTGAAACTGCGATGAGAAAAATACCGATGATAAAAAGCAGTAATGGCAAACATGCGTAACCAAAAAAAGAATAGACATGCAATCACCGCCACAGGGCTAATACCCACCCAGATAACTCCTAGGCACATGGCGTGAACAAAAAAGAACGGCAAACAGCGCACCCAGTTTATATGACGGCTGTTTTCATCTACATCAACACCCACAGGGGCTTCGGCATCAACCCAGCGAATAATATTTTGCCAAAGGGTCTCTCGCTGCCGCTTGGGTAAGTGCACTGGGGTTGGATTCATGACAAACCATACTCCTTATTAATTTTTCCCAGCACTGGGTCGCTCAACTGCTTAAAATGTAGCTTGGTTTGTGCCACTGACATTTTATGATCAACCACAGGCGGCACATAACCACACTGTATAACTTGTTCTTTCGTTGGTTGATGAATACTTTTGTTATCCAGTGAGGCTAATTCTGGTAGAAATTGGCGAATAAAATGACCATCTTTATCAAAACGCTGAGACTGACGAGTAGGATTGAAAATTCGAAAATACGGAACAGCATCAACACCTGTTGATGCTGACCACTGCCAACCGCCATTGTTTGACGCTAAATCACCATCTATCAAATGCTGCATGAAAAATTGCTCACCTAGACGCCAATCTATAAATAAGTGCTTGGTTAAAAACATAGCAGTGACCATACGTAAGCGGTTATGCATCCAGCCGGTTTCAACTAACTGACGCATGGCGGCATCTACAATTGGATAACCTGTACGGCCTTCACACCAAGCTTTAAATAGTTTTGAATCTTGCTTCCACGGTAGCTGATCCGTGTGAGATTTAAAGGCCTTATAGCGACATGTTTCAGGAAACGCGCTCATTATATGACGATAAAAATCACGCCATATTAATTCAGTCACCCAAGTTTTTACGCCTGGGTTATCTAAACCGTTCGGTACAGTGATCGCTGCTTGAAAACATTGACGAACACTTATGGCACCTATGGCTAAATACGCAGATAATTTTGAAGTCCCGCTCACGCTGGGGATATCACGCTCTTCGTGATAGTGAAAAATCGGCTCATCAATAAATGATTCCAATAGATTCAATGCATAGTCTGCATCAGTTGGCCATGAAGCCTGCCATGTTTTTTTGCACTGCGAGGAGAGCTGAGAAATCGCTTCAATCTTTACATCACTAAGTGCTTTAACATCAGATTTAATTTTAATGGCATGCTGCACTTTCGGCAGCCCATAAATAGGACGAGATTGCTCATTTAACTCAGACAAGTATGCATTTTTAAATGCAGTGAATACCTTGTAATAATTACCTTGTTTATTGCGAATGACACCAGGTGGAATCATGCATTGATCATGGTAGCCATGCACTCGAACACTCATGGTTTCTAATTTTGCACTCACCAGCTCCGTTAGCTCAGATTCATTCCATTCATATTCGTGATTAAAATACACCTGATCTAAAGCGTGCTCAGTTACTAGCTGTTTTATTTTTGGAATGACCCCAGCAAAATCATCAGCATCCATAATTACTAACGGCACACCAAGCTGTTCAAGTTGTGCTGATAGTGTTGCTAATTGACGTAAGATTAAATCTTGTTTAATCGGTGCCATACTGTGTTGTTGCCACTGCTTAGCGGTTACAAAATAAACGGCTATAGTCGGTGCGCTCTGCATGGCCGCAGACAAAGCAGGGTTATCATAAACTCGCAAGTCACTTCGAAACCACATAAGGTTCATAGTGATGACTCCATCATTGAAAACTTGTGCCGTTTATTCATATGAGTAGCCAATGCCCGGCCACTTAAATAAGCCGCCTCGACACCATCAACGCTCAACTCAGATAATAAATAATCACCACAAATATGAAGGCCATCTTCAGCGGTTAAAAATCCATTTTCCACATGACCATTTTCGCTACCATGTGAATACAACCAACGGTGAGCGTAGTCACTTTTTATCACGATTGGCTCTGGGCAAAGTTGAGACAACTCATTGGCCAGTTCATACACCGCTTTATCTTTTGAGTAATCCAATCTCGCTTCACTCCATTGGTTGCTAGCCTGCACACAATATATATGTAAACCATGCTCTGTATGACGACCTGGCTTACTATTTTCGTAACTAATACGCGCAATGTTTGTATTTGGATGTTGCCACAGATTCGGCACACTTAACGTGTGAGGTAACGCAAACATAGCGACCCATTGTGAATGAATCGAGACACCATTCAACAACGATTTAAATTCATGCTCTTTTGGCAATAATGCATAGGTTTGTGGCGCTGGGCAGGCCAATACAATCTCATTGGCGTAAGCATACAGAGTCTCGCCGCTCTGTGTTTCCCGATAGACACTCCAGTTCTTTTCACCTTTCACTAACGCACTAATACGTACGTCAAATTGCACTGCAGCCTCATCAGCTAAAAAACGCGTAATACTCGAGCTTCTAGGCGTGCCGATATATTGCTCTTCACCCTCACTGTGTAACCAAGTTGTCATATGCCCAGCTTGACTCCAGTCTTTAACCTCTTGGCGAAATTGTGACGTATTAGCCGTAAAACTTAATGCGCCTAAATCAAAGCTCACTGAATATTTATCACTTTGAATTCGTTTAGACGATAGACGACCACCACTGCCACGAGCTTTATCCACACAGACAACCTGTCTACCTTCGCCTTTTAGCTTTAATGCCAAGGTTAAACCGGCCATACCTGCGCCGATGACCAATACATCTGTCGAAATCATAATCAAACCCTACCTATAATCATGTCTTTTACGCTTTGACACTAAAGACAGATCACTCAACGTGTTTATCTCCCCTATTTTAAAGATAAGGCTTTACCAGAAGACAGCATTCCTTTACTTTAAAAAGAACGGAAACACACACATTTTATGGTGCTAAGGGATCAAAATTTGAGTTCGCAACCCCCTAAAAATCTACGACCATGGGACGATTGCATCGTAAGAATTGCCAACAACCAAGATCAAGCAGCCTTTGTTGAGCTATTTGAAAAGTCAGGGGCTAAGCTCAAAGCTTACGCCATGCGTTGTGGTGCCTTGGACGGTGAAGCCGAAGATATCGTACAAGAATGCATGCTAACGGTCTGGCGAAAAGCCCATCAATTCAACCCTAAAACCGCATCTGGAACCACTTGGTTATACACCATAGTGCGTAATAAACGCATCGATATGGCACGTAAGACCAAGTATGACGTAGTGGTATCTGATGACTTATGGCCAGAGCCTGAAGGTGAAGATCTTGAAACCGATGTAGAACGTGATCTAAACGGGCAGATCGCCCGTACATTATTACACGGCCTGCCAGATGAGCAGCGCCAGATTGTTTATAAGGTGTACTTTGAGGGTAAGTCTCATAGCGAAATCGCTAATGAACTTGATTTACCTCTAGGTACCATTAAATCAAGGCTAAGACTGGCGATGAAAAAGCTAGACACCTTGGCACAAGAGCAAATGACATGGCTAATTATCATCCTTCTGACGAACTTTTAATGGAGTTCACAGCAGGGCAAAAACACGATGCCCTAGGTATCATGGTGGCCTGCCACCTTGAGACTTGCCGTGAATGCCAGAAACACAGTCAAGTATTTGAACAAGTAGGCGGTGAGATCTTGGAAGAAACCCAAGATGCCACTTTAAGCAATGGTCTGCTAGACAAGCTTTTAAGTCGACTGAATGAAAAACAGACTGAAGAAAAACCGATACAAGGTGATGCTCGCTTACCGCGACCGCTGCGCCGACATGTGCCGGCTTATTTTGATACCCTGCCTTGGAGCGGGTTAACAAAAAACATTAAAGAATTTAATCTGCCCTTTGGTGATAAACGCTATGTGGCAAAATTCTACAAAATAGCCGCCGGTAAAGAATTGCCTGTGCACACCCATAGAGGTAATGAATTTACCTTGGTCATGTCGGGCCAGTTCTCCGACGATGCCGGTGATTACAAGCAAGGTGATTTTATCTTAGCTGATACCAGTATCCACCACCAACCAAGAGCAAGCATGGATCAGGACTGCATCTGTTTTGCAGTGCTGGATGCACCGTTGAAGTTCACCGGTTTCTTTGGCCGCATGCTTAATCCATTTTTGCGCTAGCGTAAATTAAAGATTAAGAACAAAAAAAGCCCAGTGTTTTGCACTGGGCTTTTTAACTAGTAAAATTAACAAAATCTAAAATTAAAGACCGTCAAACTCACAAATCGAATAAACATTAAAACCTGCTGCTTTAATTTTTTCACTGCCTTTTAAATCAGGTAAGTCAATAATAGCGGCCACCTCAATTACATTAGCCCCTAGTTTTTTTACTAACTGACATGCGGCTAACATGGTGCCTCCTGTTGCAATCAAATCATCCATTACTAAAACATTGTCACCGGGTTTAAAAGCATCGGTGTGTAATTCAATTTCAGCACTGCCATATTCTAAGTCATAGCTTTGACACACCGTATCAAATGGCAATTTGCCTTTTTTACGTATTGGAACCAAAGATAACCCCAACTCATAAGCAAGCGGCGCTCCGAGAATAAAACCACGCGCATCAATCGCTGCCACTGCATCTAACTGCACACCTTGATAACGGTGAACAAAGCTATCGATCAATTTACGGAAGATTTGTTTATTTTGTAATAGCGGCATGATATCGCGAAACATCACACCGGGTTCTGGCCAGTTTTCTACGGTACGAACGGCGTTTTTAATTTCATCTTGATAAACAGACATAATGCTTCCAATCTTTAACGAACTGCTAAAACCCATTAGGGTTTGATACGTTGAAACATAAAAAAAAGCAGATGAAGCTTCCGCTCCACCTGCTTTTTTAAGCGTTACTAAAAATGTGCTTTGAGTAAAAGATTAACATTGTTTTCGTCTACGCCTTCTACATGAAATTTATCATTCCACATAACGTATTCGACACCAACAAATAATTTATTATCGACACCTACGAGTTTAGATACATCCCATTTTAGCTGAGGCGTAAAATTACTACTTGTCGTGTCATTTAAATCAGTTTCGAAATCCCAAAAACCATCAAACATGAAATCTTGACCACCGACATTAAATGGCAAACCCCAAACAAATGTGACTTGTTGATTATCTTCACCAGAATCATTAAAACGCTGATAAGCACTTACACTGAAATTGGAAAAACCAGGTAAGTTTAAGCCAGCGCCTAGACCTAATAAAAATTGATCATCATTTTCATTCATTTCCCACGTAGTGGCTAATTTCACACTATTAACAAGGCCATCTTTAAATGTCACTAGGTTAAAATTTGGGCTTACCTCAATATAAGTTTCTGCACCACCATTGTTTTGATCAACCAAGCGATCAACAAAGCCGAATACGTCACCCCAGTCATGTACGCTTAAATATTCATAAGTCACTACCACTCTTTCGTTGTCACCTAGCTCATAATCATTACCTTGTAGTAATGTCAGGCTTTGATCTTTAAAGAAGGTTTCAGCATTTACTAAGCTTGAAGCGGCTAATAATAAGCCAAGTGTTAACTTTTTCATTTAGGGGGGCTCTCCTAAGGGGGGAAGTAGAAAACTAACCTTTTGGTCAGAATTAGGTATAATTTCGAATCGTACACAGGATAACCGTGCATGTTCAAGCGCTTAAATAGATTTATGCCCTGATTTGGGTTTATAGTCAAAGCGCTTAGCATAAAAAACCAACAATAAGGGGCCCCACCCATGCTAGAAAAATTGTTTCAGTTGAACAAATTCGGTAGCAATAGCAAAACCGAAATCATGGCAGGTATCACCACCTACCTGACCATGGCTTACATTATTTTTGTTAACCCAGCTATGTTAGCGGATGCAGGAATGGACAAAGGCGCGGTTTTTGTCGCTACCTGTCTAGCCGCTGCAATCGGTTGTTTCATTATGGGTTTCTGGGCAAACCTCCCCGTAGCTTTAGCACCAGGAATGGGTTTAAACGCCTTCTTCACTTATGGCGTTGTATTAGGTATGGGTCATAGCTGGCAAACCGCTCTAGGCGCCGTGTTTTTAAGCGGTGTCATTTTCATGTTAATTAGTGCATTTAGATTACGCGAATGGATTATTAATGCCATTCCCAACACGCTTAAAAAAGCCATTGCCGCCGGTATTGGTTCTTTCCTTGCACTTATCGCACTAAAAAATGCGGGAATCATTGTTGATAACCCAGCCACCTTAGTAGGCCTTGGTGATATTACTAGCTTTACTCCCGCTATGGCGATCCTCGGGTTCTTCCTTATTATTGCAATGATTCAACGCAATATTCCTGGCGCAGTTATGATTGCAGTATTAACTGTCACTGTAATCGGTTTACTGGCTGGCGACGTAAGCTATTCAGGTATTATTTCAGCACCACCTTCAATAGCACCAACATTTATGCAGATGGATATTGCTGCAGCGTTTGATATTGCCATGCTCAGTGTTGTGTTTGCATTCCTGTTTGTGGATTTATTTGATACCAGTGGTACTTTGATTGCAGTAACGCAACGTGCAGGATTAACCGAAAAAGATGGGACTGTTCCTCGCTTAGGCAGAGCACTAATGGCAGATAGTACAGCCTCGATGGCGGGTGCTGCGCTGGGTACATCAACGACAACCAGCTATATTGAAAGTGCAGCAGGTGTCGCCGCTGGTGGGCGTACCGGTATGACGGCTGTTACCGTTGGTATATTATTTTTATTAAGTATATTCTTCGCTCCATTAGCAGGTATGATTCCTGTTTATGCAACATCAGGTGCAATTTTTTATGTATCCATCTTAATGATGTTTACATTAAAAGAAGTTGAGTGGGACGATTTAACAGAAGCCGCCCCTGTGGCCGTTGTGTTATTGCTGACTCCTCTTACATTTTCTATTGCCCATGGTATTACCCTTGGGTTCATTACCTACGCAGTTGCGAAACTACTAGGCGGTAAAGCAAAAGAGGTTAACCCCAGTGTCTGGGTATTAGCCGCCCTATTATTAGCTAAAATTATTTTTGTTGGTTAATCTTTAGATTAGCCAATCTAAGGAGCCAAATGGATTTTCTTAAGAATTTTATAATCGAAAACCAAACCGTCATACAAGATTACACTTTACGTGTGGTGGTTTCTTTTTTCATTATTTGGCTGGGCTTTAAGCTCAGCAAATTAGTGTCCAGATGGATTGGACACTTGCTCCAACGGAAATCCATTGATGCTGCAATTTCTGCTTTTGTACAAAGTCTTGCACGTGCCCTAATACTCATTGCGGTTATCATCGCGGGGCTGAGCAACCTCGGCATTGAAACCACTACCTTTGTGACCATGATAGGTGCAGCAGGCTTAGCCATTGCTCTTGCTTTACAGGGATCACTTTCAAATTTTGCATCCGGTATTTTAATCGCAGGCTTTCGCCCGTTCAAAGCAGGCGACTATATTGAAGCCGGAGGTGTTTCAGGTGTGGTAAAAGAGATTCAAATATTCTCTACCGTCATGACAACCCCTGACAACAAGCATGTAGTAGTCCCCAATGCACAAGTAACAAGTAGCGCTATTACCAATTACTCATCAAACCCGACTCGTCGAATTGACCTCGTTATCGGCGTAGCTTATGACGCGGACCTAAAAAAATCTGAGGAATTATTAAAATCTATTCTTGATAATCACCCTCTCATCCTAAAAGATCCAGCTTACACTGTTGGTGTTTTAGAGCTGGCCGATTCATCCGTTAATTTTGCTGTGCGCCCGTGGGTTAAAACAGAAGATTTCTGGGACGTTAAATTCGAGTTAAACCAAACCATCAAGCAAGCATTAGACGGTGCTGGCATTGGCATTCCATTTCCTCAAATGGATGTTCATTTACATAAAAATCAAGATCAAAAGGGATAATAATGTATTTATCTAAAACCCTAATTGCAGTTGCAATTGCTTCAGTTACACAAATGAGCTTGGCCGCTGAGCCTGAACCTACCACAGGTGAAATTGAGTTAGGTGTGGTTGCCACATCAGGTAACACTGAAACGACCTCTATTAAAAGTAAGTTATCCGTTACGCAAAATTTAACGTCTTGGGAAAATAACTATCTAGTTGATACGTTATTCAAAGAAGAGCAAATTGAAGAAGATGATGGTAGTAAAAATACCCAAACCAGTGCCGAACGTTACTTTGTTTCTGCACAGGGTGGCTACCGATTAAATGAAAAACATTCTGCAATTTTCGTTTATGGTTCATACGAAAATGACCGCTTTACAGGTTACCAACACCAAAACTCAGTGGCTGCGGGTTACGCTGATCAAATATTTGGTACCGCATCTTCATCTCTAAAATATAATGCAGGTCCGGGTTATTTTTATAACGAACTGAATGATGGCGGCTCAGAAGAAGGCGGCATTATCCGTTTAGCACTGGATTACCGTTTACAACTTAGCGAAACGTCTAAATTTAAACAAACTATCAGCACGGAAGCCGCACTAGAAAGCGAAAACAATACAAAAAGCAAAGCGGAAACATCTATTTCTGCCACTCTAATGGGCAACCTGAGCTTAAAGGCATCTTTTAATATCATTCACAACACCGAAGTTCCAGATGGTAATGAAGAGATGGACACAACCACTAGTTTGTCTGTGTTGTATTTATTCTAATTTTGACACATAAAAAACCCTCGAGAATGAAAATCCTCGAGGTTTTTTAAACTAATATTAAATTTTATTCTTGATACTTTGATCTTTAATAAAAAAGAACAATACTGGCAAAATCAATAAAGACAATATCAGTGTTGACAACATCCCCCCCACCATGGGCGCCGCAATACGCTGCATCACTTCAGAACCCGTCCCTTCAGAAAACATAATAGGCAACAAACCAACTACACTGGATAGAGATGTCATTAATATTGGACGTAATCGGGCACTTGCACCCATCTGTACTGCTTGCGTTAATTGCTCACGAGTCACGCGGCCTTGTTCATCGGGCTCAATGGCATTCCATGCTTGGTTTAAATACAACATCATCAATATGCCAATCTCAACTGATACGCCTGCTAACGCAATAAACCCCACCGCAACCGCTACACTGTATTGAAAGCCTAATATATAAACTAAGCCAATACCGCCGACTAAAGCAAACGGCATGGTCAATAAAATCATCAATACATCAGGAATACGCTTCAAACTTAAATACAGCAATATACTAATCACAAATAAAGTGATTGGCATAACGATACTGAGTTTTTCTTGTGCTCTTAATAAGTATTCATATTGCCCGGTCCAAGACAATGAATATCCACTGGGTAAATCTAAATTATCATTTAAATGTTTTTGTGCTTGATTGACATAACCAGCAAGGTCATCACCATTAATATCAATATAACTCCAACCATTTAATCGAGCATTCTCACTTTTGATCATGGCGGCTCCATCACTTACTTCGATCGTTGCCACATCCGCCAAGCGGATATACATATTATCGTCGGTCAATATAGGTAACTGTCTTAGCTTCTGTACATTTTTACGATAAGCCTGCTGGTAGCGTACATTAATAGGGTAGCGCTCTAATCCTTCTATGGTTTGCGTCACATCTACACCGCCAATAGCAGCCTGCGCCGTATTTTGTAACGATTGTATATTTAATCCATAGCGGGCTGCTTGCTGGCGGTCTATTTTTATATCAATGTATCGCCCTCCCACTACGCGTTCACTATATACCGAGCGAGTTTGTTCTAGCTGTGAAAGTTGCGTTTCAATTTGCTTGCCTATTTTTTCGATTACATTTAAATCAGGCCCTGATATTTTAATCCCTACTGGCGTTTTAACACCTGTAGCCAACATATCAATACGGGTTTTAATTGGCATGACAAACGCATTGGTTAACCCTGGGAAATCAATCAACTGGTTGAGTTCTTCTTGTAAAGAATCCTTGGTTACACCCTCTCGCCATTGCGATTTTGGCTTAAACTGAATCACGGTTTCAATCATGGTTAACGGCGCAGGGTCGGTTGCCGTTTCTGCTCGTCCAACCTTACCAAACACCGTTTTTACTTCTGGAATAGTTTTAATCAATCGATCGGTTTGTTGTAATATTTGTCTGGCTTTGCCAATGGATATACCTGCATAAGTTGTAGGCATATACATCAAATCCCCTTCATCAAGAGGCGGCATAAATTCACTGCCTGTTTGCTTCAACGGATACCAGGCTGCAATTAAAATACATAAGGCCGCCAACAGCACCGTCTTATTATATTCAAGACTTTTCTGTAAAACGGGTTCATATATGGATAGAAATATTTTTTGAATCGGATTATGTTTTTCATCACGAATTCGACCACGAATAAAATAACCCATTAAAACAGGCACCAAGGTAATAGCCAGCGCAGCCGACATAGCCATAGCGTAGGTTTTGGTTATCGCCAATGGTGAGAATAGTTTTCCTTCTTGGGCTTCTAGGGTAAATACGGGCAAAAAACTCAATGTAATAATCAATAATGAAAAGAAAATAGCTGGCCCCACTTCTTGGGAAGCTTGAACGATTACTTGCCAGCGATTTTTTTCAGTAATAACCTGCCTAGAGAAATGCTTATGCACATTTTCAATCATTACAATTGCGCCATCCACCATGGCACCAATGGCAATAGCAATACCGCCTAATGACATAATATTTGCGCTCACTCCTTGTGCGTACATAATGATATAAGCACACAGAATTGCCACAGGAAGACTAATTAACACCACCAAAGATGAACGAAAATGAAATAAAAACAGTAAGCAAATAATTGAAACTACTACAAATTCTTCAAGTAACTTACTCATCAAATTATCAATAGCATTCTGAATCAAATTAGAACGGTCATACGTGACGACTACTTCAACGCCTGCTGGCAAGCTACTCTTTAGTTGTGCGAGCTTATCTTTTACTCGCTCTATGGTGGCTTGTGCATTTTCGCCGTAACGCATAACCACAATACCGCCAACGACTTCACCTTCGCCATTTAATTCCGCAATACCTCGGCGCATTTGCGGCCCTACACTCACCCTTGCCACATCTCCTAGCAACAGAGATGTGCCTTGCGCAGTTACACCAAGCGGTATATTTTTTATATCATCTATGTTTTCTAAGTAGCCATGAATTCGTACCATATATTCAGCTTCGGCCATCTCCAAAACAGACGCTCCTCGCTCTTGATTGGCCTGTTTAATCGCCGTATTAATGTGCGAAAGCGGTAACCCATACGCGCGTAATTTTTGCGGATCAATCTCCACTTGATACTGACGCACCATGCCGCCAACCGTTGCCACTTCAGACACACCCGCTACAGTTTGCAATTCAAACTTTAAGAACCAGTCTTGTAACGAGCGCAGTTCGCTTAAATCATGCTGTCCTGTTCTATCTACTAATGCATAATTAAATACCCAACCTACACCCGTAGCATCTGGACCTAATTCTGATTGTGCGCCTTGCGGTAGCTGACCGCTCACTTGAGATAAATATTCCAACACGCGAGAGCGTGCCCAGTACATGTCGGTACCATCTTCAAAAATAATATAAATATAACTATCACCAAAAAAACTAAACCCTCTTACGGTTGTGGCTTTAGGCACACTTAACATGGCCGTACTTAATGGATACGTAACTTGGTCTTGTACAACTTGTGGGGCTTGTCCTGGATAAGATGTTTTTATAATAACTTGCACGTCGGATAAATCAGGAATGGCATCAACAGGGGTTTGCTTAACACTAAACAACCCCGCTAAAACTAAGCAGACCGTTAATATTAAAACCCATATTCTTTGAGTAACCGCTAGTTGGATAATGGCGTTAATCATGATGATTCTCCATCTCATGATGATCATGAACCATTGTCTGATCCATGGCAGAGGGGAGATTAGTCGTCATGGTATTTGAATCTGCATCTATTCGATTTAATTCTGCCGATACATTTGATTCACTATCAATTAAAAACTGAGCTGAAGTAACGATACTCTGCCCTGCCTTTAAACCAGATAATATTTCTGTAACACCTTGTGCTTGCAAGCCTGTGGTCACACTGACTGAACGGAACTTCCCACTGCCTAATGCCAATACCACACGTTCACCTGAACCTGTTAAGATAATGGCATTATCTGGCACAGTTAATCGCGGCAAAGTGGGTTTTGTTTCAATACTTAACTGTGCAAACATATTGGGTTTGAGTAATAAGTCAGCATTATCAAATACAACTCGAACTTGTTGCGTACGATTAACCGCATTCATATTCGGGAAAATGTAATCCACTTTTCCTTGCCATCTTTTATCAGCAAAGGCTTTCACGCTCATAGTGACAGGCAAGCCAAGTTCTAACCAGGCCGACTGAGATTCAAATACTTCGGCTATCACCCAAATACTGGATAAATCTGCGCTCGCAAGCATTTCAACTTGCGGCTGCACATACATGCCTTCACGAACATTAAGATGTGAAACATAACCTGATTTTTTCGCATAAAATGTCAAACGCTGTTTGACGGTTTTATTCTTTTGTAATTCATTAATTTGCTGAGTACTGACACCCAGCGCTTGTAGTTTTAAACGAGAGGATTGCAATAAGGAATGGTTAACTGTATTTAACGCTGCTATGAATTCTTCTTGACCATAAACGAGTTCTGGACTGTATAAATCGTATAGCTTGTCACCTTTTTGTATTTTATCGCCCACACTGTATACATACAGTTTTTCAACCCAGCCATTCGTGCGACTATGATAATGCTGCACACTGGTATCATCATATTGCAGAAATCCGGCCACATTTAAATCCTGACGCATGATCTGTGATTTAACCTTTGCGGTTCTTACACCTAACTCACTTTCTATTTGCGAGGATATAGTAACTGTACCTACTGGGACTGACTCAGTTTTAGCCGTTTCATAAACAGGTACAAGATCCATCCCCATGGGAGACTTCCCTGGGCCATCTTTACGATAACTTGCATCCATGGGTGCAACCCAATACAAAGGCTTTTGAGTTTCTTCCTCAATAGAGTCCAGTGAAATTCTATTCACTAGAAACCCAGAAATTATGACACCTAATACAAAGGTTATAACAGGTATAGCAATGGATTTTTTCAGCATAAATTAACAACACTTTATTTAAATAACGACAAATTTTAGACGTAACTTGGGTGTGTTAAGCAAGAATGGGAGGGCGGTAAAGGTTATTTGAGTGGGCAGAGAAAAAGCTGGTCGTGTATTCGCTGACCACTGAAGGTTTTGGTCTAATTGGTAGTGCAATGGCACTCATGATCATGACAGATGCCATCATTTGACACTGGCAATCTTGATCACAACAGTCACTCATGGTCGCGCTACTATCAGTATTCACCTCGTGACACGGCATTTGCAACATAGGTGCAGGGACTAATGTGGTGGCTTTGGCCGTCATCATTTGCGCAGCATAAGACTGACCAATACCTTGTATTAGCAGCATCACGCATAACATTATGATGTGGAGTGGTTTCATAGTTTAACCAAAGCCAATGGGGAACCCGATGATCTTACGCCAGATATAGCACCTAGCAAAGGCATTACTTAAGAGAATCCTGATCAAGCTTAGTTCCCTTTTTTAATAACGAGCCTGCGGTATGTGAAAAAGGCAACCATAACATGCCCGGTAGATACTGGGTTTGTTTGGCTTGCGTATAGCCTTTTACGCCAATATCCATTCCTAGGTGTCCTTTGCTTGGTTGCTCTTGGTAGCTTGAAAAGAGTCGATCCCAACAGCTCAAGTTAAAGCCGAAATTACGATTGCTTTCATCTATAATAGTTGAATGATGTACTCTATGCATATCTGGAGTGACAATAAATAATCTCAACATCGCATCCACTTTTTTGGGTAACGCTACATTGGCATGGTTAAACATGGCCGTACCATTTAAAATAATTTCAAATATCATGATCGCAAAAACAGACGGACCAAGTATCAGAACCAATGAGAACTTAATCAACAAAGACAATAGTATTTCGACTGTGTGAAAACGCGAGCCTGTCGTGACATCTATATCTTGATCCACATGATGTACTTTATGCAGCGCCCATAGCATAGGAATAACGTGAAAGAGTCTATGCTGCCAGTAAATGGCCATATCAAAAATAAATAGCGTTGCAACAAATGCCAATACTGGATTTACATCTAAAATATAAAATAACCCAATTTGATTTTGTTCTGCATATTGCGCGACCCCAACCGTAGCAAGAGGTACGAGTAAACGTACAAAAAAACTATTCACAAAAACCAAACCTATATTTTGGCTCCATCTTAATAAACGAGAATACTTTCTAGGACGTTTTGGTGATGCCACTTCCCAAAGCATCATAACTACTAAAATCAAAAAAAAGCAGGCGCTTCGAACCATGACCTCATTGGCAATCACCCAATCAGTTATGTTCATGTTATTTAACCCCATTCACAAGACGATAATCATTAACCATATTTTTGATGGCGTCGATATCTAACGGCTTAGTATCAATGCATTCAATAACACTTGGTTGGCTATTTTTCATTACCGATAACGCAAAGTAGCTCAAGCTGGATTCTGTTTCACTAATATTAATAACCGCTACCTTCTCATCTTGAACCAATAACCCTTTCACTCGAGATAACTTCAATGTCGCTAATGCTCGCATCATATTTTCAAGCTGCCAACTGGTCCCCTCAAAATGCAACACTTCTGTATAAAACGATAAGTCTTCATTGCGTATTTGAAAAGGTTTATGTTTTTCAGTTATTTCACATTTAATAATATCTAGCGTCAGTTGTGCCTGACGAATTTTAACCGACGGGCGTTTAAAGTCATCCGCAAGACGATCAAATAAATTCAAATCATCTTCACTAACAACTTCACACTTATTAGCCACTAATACATCAGCAGCATAAAGCTGGCGTAGATAGAGTTCATGATAACGGTATTTAGGTTGCGACAAATGTCTTGGGTCAATAACACAGACAATACCATTAAGTCGCAAATGGGTTTTATAGCTGTCTTCTTGCAGTAATGCAGCAATATTATCCACATGTCCAAGGCCGCTAGGCTCAATAAGAATACGATCTAGTTGTTCATGGCGAATCAATTGATTAAGCGCTGTTTGAAATGACAACAACGCAGCGCAGCAAGCACAACCACCTGCTATCTGTTTGATAATTACTTCATCACCCTGAAAAATATGCCCGTCAATTCCTTGCTGTCCGTATTCATTAACCAGAATTGCCCAGCGTTCGTTTTTAGGCTTGTGCTCGATAAGGTGTTGAATGCAGCTGGTTTTACCAACGCCTAAAAAACCAGTGATGATATGTGTATCTATTAATTGAGTTTGACTATCTGTAATGGGACACCTACCAAACGTTAATATTGTAAGGCTTAAGAATTTTTTGTAACTGACCGTTTCTTTTCAATATAGGCATGGCATCGTTTACCATTTTTATCCATTTTTTTTTGCTTGGCCCACAAGCGAAATACATAGGATTTCCTTTTAACGCATGACCCGCCTTTACCACTTTTTTAGTTAGGTCTAGCTCCTGTAATTTAGCGGCCATGACATAAGTACTTTCAACTAAGGTGTCAATGCGACCTGACATTAATTTTTTAATATTCGTATTTAGTGCATTGTCGCCACTAACCACCTGCACTTTGTGCGTTGTAAAGTACACATCTAAGGTAGGTCCATAGGAATAGCCACTTATAATACCAATGCTGCGATGATTCAATACGGTGGTATCGCCATTATATTTCCATGAGTCTTTTTTTAATTTATAAAACATGGTTTCATCTACTCCCCAATGATTATTAGGAAATAAAAAATCTGGGGCATCGGCTTTATAAGCTCCTACTACACAGTCAAATACACCTACGCGAGTTTGTTGTAACGCACGCTGCCATGGCATTAATTTGTAATCCACTTTTATACCACTAGGCTCGAAAATAGCTTTGGCAATCTCAATCATATAACCGGGTTTATCACTTTCAGGCACTCCATTCATTGGATACCAATAATCGGCCCGAATTGAAATACTCTCAGCTTGTACCTGCGTGACACACAAGCCTGAGATTAAAAAAAAGAGACATAAACGATATACACTCACAACAATTCCTTAAATCATGCCTTCACTTAGTGCCACAGCCATTGATTGTGCTATGGTCTTACTCTCTTGAATAAAAGTCGCCTGCCAAGGCCCTTTACACACCACAATATCCTGCACCCAACGCCAGCGTAAACCGGTTAAAATAGTCTGCAATGCGCGACATGTTCCTGTGCCGTCATGGCCAGCACGAACAACCGCGACCACTGGTAAGCCTTGTTTAACGTCTAGGCAAGGATAGTAAACCCTATCAAAGAAATCTTTCAATGCGCCGCTCATATACCCTAGATTTTCTGTGGTGCCTAAAATAATGCCATCACACGCCAAGACATCTTCGGCATTAGCATCAAAAGGGCTTTTGACCTTTAGTTGCAGGTTGTCTAGGTTTTCTTCTGCCACAGCCTTAACCATAGCATTCACCATGGCTTGTGTGTTTTGCGAGGGGGCGTGAAACACCAACAATAATGTTTTCATCGCTACTTCCTTTTCGAGACGTGTATCATATGATTTATTAAAGGGTACATTGAATCCCGTTATTAGAGAAATAACCATGAACGCAACCCATTTTAATATTGAACACCAAGCCGACCAGCAACGCTTTTGTATCGCCATTGGTGATGATGAGGCCGTATTGGAGTACAAGCTATTAGACGAGCATACATTGGACTTTACTCGCACTTATGTGCCGTTTCGCCATCGCGGCCAAGGCCATGCTGAAGCCCTAGTTCATGCCGGTTTAGCTTGGGCAAACACCCAAGGCTACTCAATAAAAGCCAGCTGCTGGTATGTGGATAAGTTTTTAAAACAGGATACCAATTAAGCCATGAGCTGGTTTGTTTATATTGTGAAATGCGCCGATGACACACTCTATACTGGCGTAACAACCGATATAGAACGTCGAATTAATGAGCATAACCACTGCACTCGTAAGGGGGCAAAATACACCCGAGTACGACGCCCGGTAACGCTTGTCTACCACGAGCCCCAAGACACTCGGTCGAGCGCTTGCAAGCGAGAATCTAGCATTAAAAAGTTAACACGCACACAGAAAGCCTCATTAATATCAGATGATTCAACCCCAGCTTAACGCGGCGCTGTTTTGCTTCAACCAAGCTTGCTGCTGTTTATAATCAGGGCAATAACGCGCAACACATCGCCAAAATGCTTGGCTATGATTGTGGTGCTTTAAATGGCTCACTTCATGGCAAATTAAATAGTCGATCACCGCTTTTGGCGCTCCCATGATCAACCAGTTGTATTGAATATCCCCTTTTGACGTGCAATGTCCCCACTTGGTTTTAGTACGGCGAAATTTTACGTTAACCAGCTTGTGGTCCAAACCATATTGCTTCGCCAGCTCCCAAGTGCGTTGCACCATATAGGCGGCTGCCTGCTGCTTAAAGAACGCTTCTAGCGCACTTTTAATCTGTTTTAATTGTTCATTTGCATCAGACTTAACACTGCTAACTCCTAGGTTGATAACATCACCCCTTACGTTAACACCCTTTAGGTTATGCAGCTTAATTTCACACTCACGACCCAACCACAATAGTGACTGTCCTTCCTCTAAAGCAGGTTTCATCTGAGTTTGTTGTGCCTGTTGCGCTAGTTTCTGGCGTACCCAAGCTTGCTTACTGAATAAAAACTCTTGCGCCCATTTATCTTCAACAAACTCTGGTATGCGCACTTCAACCTCACCGCTGCGCACATGAATAGCCGCACTTTTACGCTTAGAGCGTACAAGTGCATAGGTAAACCCCAACTGGGTTAGGTAGCTAGTGTTCATTCATTAACCACGTAGGTTTTACCTCTAAGCGGATCAAGTATGCCTTCTAGGCCATTAATTT
Organism: Bermanella sp.; assembly: GCA_034110565.1. Classification (GTDB taxonomy): domain Bacteria; phylum Pseudomonadota; class Gammaproteobacteria; order Pseudomonadales; family Oceanobacteraceae; genus Bermanella. The sequence goes on from JAWUYY010000078.1 coordinate 23,108, forward strand.
TAATTTCTAAGCACAAGCCCAACAACATACCCAAACGACCCTGAGGCCAGCCCTTATGTTGAAACCATAATAAGTACTCTTCGGGTAAATCCACCAGCACGCGACCTTGGTATTTACCAAAGGGCATGGGCATATTGGCTAGGGCCAATAAATCTTTTTGATCAAACATGATAAGTCCTCTGCCCGCAGTTTATCATTTCATCCTCAGCTTACCCAGAACCCAGATGACAACTACACTTGCCAGAGTACTATTCAATGCTATACATTAGTTATTTCTAATATTAATTCGAGGAGTCCACTAATGCCGGTCACTAAAGACGAACTATTAAACAACGCTCGCCAGTGCTTACACATCATCAACGCCGAAGAAGCTGAAGCCTTTATCGCCAGCAATGCGATCCTTTTAGATGTACGCGAACCCAGTGAATACGATATGGGACATCTTCCTGACGCAGTGCACATTCCACGGGGCTTGCTGGAGTTTATGGTGGGTAATCATCCTGCGCTGGAAAACTTTCAACAAGATATAGTGGTGTATTGTAAAAATGGTGGCCGCTCAACCCTAGCTGCAGATTTGTTACAGCGCATGGGGTTTGAGAACATCCATATGATGCAAGGGGGCTTTGATAATTGGAGCGGTACCGTGCACAAAGTTGAAATTCCTAGCAATCAATACCCAGGGTAATTATATAAAACAGGAGCAACATATGAGTGAACACACAGCGAGTATCTCTTGGCACAAACAAGGCTCGTTTACCCACGAAGGTTTTGAACGTGGCCATGAAGCAGTTTTATCTGGCCACACTATTCCCATGTCTGGCGCAAATGCACCCGCCTATGCAGACCCAGAACAAATGCTAGCCGCCAGTCTTGCTAGCTGTCACATGCAAACGTTTCTCGCATTAGCCGCGAAAAAGCGCCTTCAGGTTGAACACTATGAAGACACCGCAACAGCCAAGGTCGAAACTAACAGTGACGGCAAGCTATACGTTAGCGAAGTGCGCTTAACACCTAAAGCCACCTTCTCTGGGGATAAACGGCCAACCCAAGAAGAGATTGAAAAAATGCACCATAAGGCTCATGAGCACTGCTTTATCAGTAACTCATTAATATCTAAAACCCTGATTACGCCTGAGCTGTAAATCACACGAGTTAAACTCGCTTGCATTTGTCCGATTTAGACTTAGGCAAGCCAGTCTTGCTTAGTTATGATCGAGCCATAAAAAATAACAATAACAGGCCTAGCATGACATCAAAGCAATGCCAATATTGGCTAGCTGCCTTTATCACAAGCAGCGGCTTATACTTAACTTGCCATCACCTTGATCTTTTCGGGTTAGGCTGGATTCTAAAGATAATTCCAATTCTATTATTGATCGGTTATGTATGGCTCAGGTTAAAAGGCCAACCCCGCCTTTTTCTATTACTGGGTTTAATCTTCTCACTAACAGGCGATGTACTGCTGTCGCTTGATGGGTTATTTATTCAAGGGCTTGGCGCATTTTTGCTGGCTCAGCTGACATACGCCACACTGTTTTTTAAACAAGCAAGACTCTCCACTCAAGGTGCTGTATTTGGCTGCGCTATTTTGATGTTTATAGTCATTGCGGCTTGGCAAATAGTGCCTCATACCGACGAGATGAAGTGGGTTGTTTTAGCCTACATGGGAGCAATCTCACTTATGGCCATAAGTGCAGGTTTTCGCGCAGACCCTCATTTTTTATTAACCGCCCTAGGTGCCGCCACTTTTATGCTTAGCGATACCCTTATTGCCGTTAATAAATTTGTGGCTCCTTTTCCATGGGCCGGTATCGCTATTATGTTCACCTATTACCTTGCCCAACTCATGATAATACTAGGTATTTCACGCCATTGGCTTAGCCAACAGGCTGCACACAACTAAGGTTCATCAACTATACTCAGGCTAAACCTCGTAAGGATCTAACCATGTCGATTAGTGATCAAATACAAAATTATTATGAAAACAAGGTGGTTGATGCCATTAACCGTGTCGCTCAACCTAAAGGCTACAACCTAGAACAGCTAACGGATCTCGCCTGCTTAGCCTTGAATAATTTACCTACTCGTTATTATCGCCACGAGGTGGATTTAGCCTTTTACATGTCGGCTCAAGAGCATCAGGAGATAAAAGAGAAAGTCGAAAAAGCGGTTCTGTATGCCATCGACTATTTAGAGAAAAACAAAGAAAAACAAAGATAAGCAAGCCCAGACGTAGGCTTGCTAAAATGACCTAATAACGAAAAGCAAAATTCAAGTTATAGAAATTAATGCCGTTATTGGGTAATTTAATACTGTTATTTGAGTAGTGCTGTAGTTGAAATACCCAACTGGATTGGGGTGTAAAATAACCACCAAACGCTAGAGAATCTGAAAATTGAAAGTTAGTACTTAACTGTCGATTACCTATCTCAGTACGCGACAGAACCGAGGCTCCAACGGAAGTTTCTATAAAACTTAGCAAATTATTGTATGACCAATTAAAACGAAATACAGGAATAAACTCCAAACCATTTACTACCCCTTTTTGTCCACCAACAACCGTACTTTGCCAATAGTTATATGCAAACAAGTAATAGTGTGTGATTTCTGCCCCTGCTAAATGCCCCACTACATCATTCGAGTGCCAACGAAAACCAAGCTTCATTCCCGCAAGATCCGTTGACCTCATAGGTGTAACATTAAACTCATCTGCACCAAGCGGATTAGTCGCCAGTGTCAGCATCACGCTGGTGATCATGGCTGTGCGCCACCCCCAAGTTTCTTTAGAATCACTCGTGAGTGTTTCGCCATCTTTTGCAAATGCGAGAGAGGTGCTCAGTAAGATAAAGAGCAAAACAAAAATCCGAATCATGGTGCCTTCCATGTTTAACGCTGAATAAACTTTAACAACACAAAGTTTGGCCCAGCAAATTGATCGCCACATTCTACTGATTCAATAAAATCTGACTAGTACCCGATAATGCAACAAAGCATTCCGGATCCATCCCTGTGGAAAAAAATACGACTCTAATCAGCCGCTTATGAGATTATTCTAAAACTATAGTAGAGATATGTGCATTGGCATAGCAGGTAAGCGCCACTTTAAAATCCCTCTGACGCACAAGGCGTAGAGGGCAGGGCTTATAATATTAAAGTTAAGTTTAAGGCTTTAAATTAAGCGTCGACAAGGTGTCTTTGCGTACACGATTAAGCAGTTCAGCGTCATCAATTAATGACTCACCATAAGAAGGGATCATCGCTTTCAGTTTTTCTTTCCACTGATCGTTATCTAAACGATCGGCAAAACACCGTTCTATTACATCAATCATAGCGTGCACTGCGGTGGATGCACCTGGAGACGCACCCAATAAAGAGGCCATAGAGCCATCTTCAGATGCCACTATTTCAGTACCAAACTCTAGCTTGCCACCGCCATCTTTATTTTTCTTAATAATCTGTACACGCTGACCCGCATCCGCAAGAGACCAATTTTTATCTTGCGCTTGTGGAAAATAATCACGTAACGCACTCATACGCGAACGACTTGACTGAAATACTTCGCTGATTAAGTACTTAGTTAAATCCATATTATTCATACCCACAGACATCATAGGCTTTAAGTTATTGCCGCGAATTGAAGATGGTAAATCAAAGATCGAGCCCTTCTTCAAAAACTTGGTGGTAAAGCCGGCAAAGGGGCCAAACAACAATGCTTTCTTACCATTAATCACACGGGTATCGAGGTGAGGCACTGACATAGGTGGTGCACCTATGGCTGCTTTACCGTAAACCTTAGCGTGGTGATGACTGGCTACTTCGGTGTCGCTGCATACTAACCACTGACCACTCACTGGGAAGCCTCCATAGCCCTTGCTCTCAGGGATGTCTGACTTCTGTAATAACGGCAACGCACCACCACCGGCACCTAAGAATACAAACTTAGAACGCACACGAGACTGCTTACCTGTTTCACGGTCTTCCAACATAACAGACCACCCACCTTGAGTTGAGCGCTGCAAATCTTCTACATCGTGATTTAGAATTAATTCAAAATCGTCTTGCTCAACTAGGTGAGCCATCATATAACGAGCTAACGAACCAAAGTCCACATCTGAGCCGTGGCCAACATACGTAGCGGCAACAGGATCTTTTGGATCACGGCCTTTCATGATAAGCGGCATCCACTGCGTTAGCTGTTCAGGATCTTCGCTGTATTGCATGTCGGTAAATAAGTGATGGGCGCTCATTAACTCAAAGCGCTTTTTCAAGAAAGCGACATTCTTCTCACCCCATACAAAGCTTAGATGAGGAGTACGATTAATAAACTCTTGGGGATTGGGCAACACAGACGTTTTAACCAAATGGCTCCAGAACTGCAAAGACAGTTCAAAAGACGAGTTAATGGTCAAAGCTTTAGAAATATCCACATGACCTTGGTCATCTTCAGGGGTGTAATTCAATTCACAATACGCTGCATGACCGGTACCGGCATTATTCCAACCATCGGTACTTTCTTTCGCCACACTTTTCAAACGTTCGACAACGCATATCTTTAACGAAGGATCCAACTGTTTAAGGATCATAGCCAGCGTACTGCTCATGGCGCCTGCGCCAACCAGCAAAACATCTACTGTTTTTACTATCATTGTTTTCCGCCTTACTTTAACTGAAAACTGGCCCGCTACCTGTGCTCAATGCAGCACCGCTACTTTTTGTAAAAGTAAAAGGTAGGACTAGGGTGGCGTTTTTTGACGACACACAAAATTTAAAAGCGAATTGTAACAAAAAGCACGATTAAACCGAGGCTTTTTATAAACAATTGTTTGCCGAGTTATGACTAAAGTTTAGACCCTTTTACGTCACCATGACGGAGGTCTGGCTATTTAACCGCCCAAGTAGCGAAATTTAACTCTGGATGTAAGCTGACAAAATAATTCATAGGAAATCGTGTCACAGTGTTTGGCTACTACATCAGCACTTAAGCCGGTTCCCCACAAGGTCACTGTGTCACCCAATACGGCATCTAAACCCGTCACATCTACTGTGATCATATCCATAGAAACCCGCCCAGCGATCGGGCACTGCTTACCCTTAATCAAAACTGGTGTACCGTTTTTAGCGCTGCGTGGATAACCATCACCATAGCCAATAGCCACCACAGCAATACGACTATCCCTTTGTGCAATAAAGCCTTGGCCGTATCCCACGCTTTCACCCGCACGAACATCATGCAAAGCGATAATCTCACTTTGTAAGGTCATCACTGGGGATAAGTCTAAATCTGGACCGGTTTTATCCACAAGCGGACTTGAGCCATAAAGCATAATACCCGGACGAATCGATTGCTGGTGACACTGGGGCAAGGTCAGCACTGCAGCACTATTGCATAGACTCATTGGCAACTTCATGGGCACCAACGATTGCAACGCTTGGACTTGCTGGGCCACGAATGGATGATTCGGTTCATCAGCACAAGCAAAGTGGCTCATCAGCTGAATATGGCTGACCGTATTAAGACTGCGCAACTGGCTCACGACGCCTGGAACTTCATGTACATCAAAGCCTAAGCGATGCATGCCGCTGTCTACTTTTACAAAAACGTGTATTGCGCCTTCATCTAAGTTTGCCAACCAACGTAACTGCTGCTGGTTATGGATGGATAATTCTAAATCAAGGTCCACAGCCGTTTGGCACTCGGCCTGATCCATGGGCCCTTCTAACACTAAGATAGGTAATAAAATACCGAGCTCGCGCAAGACAATGGCCTCATCAACACAGGCCACGGCAAAACTGTCCGCATGCGCTTTTAAGGCATTCGCGACTTGCACTACGCCATGACCATAGGCATTGGCCTTCACCACGGCATAAGCACTGGCGTGAGGCGCGATACGCTTAGCCAATTGGTAATTTTCACGCAACGCGTGGAGATCTATGATTGCTTGAGTGGCTCTTGCCATACTGCCTGCCAGATAAAAATACGTTATACTCGCGAGTTCAAATTTGCGCCGCTTATTTCAAGCCTTTTAGATGCTCTAGCGCAGACTGTTTAACCGCCCCTTGGCCCAACGCCAACTGGTTTTTGTTACCTGTTACATGAAATGTCCTAGGTAATTTAATACAAATACTTTAGCCTAGTCGTGCAGATATACCCTGCAAATGCCTCTGGCATTGTACCGCTTTTTAGATGAATACGTAGTAATTATGGGTCATAGTTTAATTCCAGAACGCATGCTAGTGGTTTCTCCTAGTCTTGCCGCCACCATAGGTCTTGAAGAGGCCATCGTGTTGCAAGCACTTAATGATGGTGCTCAGCCTCATGATGCCGATTGGCAGTTCATCAACAAGACCACCTTGCGCAAATGGCTGCCCTTTTGGGATGATGCCCAAATCAAACGCATCTTAAAAAACCTGTCCGATAAGGGTGTCGTTCATTACAACAGCCCACCGTTTGGGCAAAGCGACCAGTTATTTTATAGCTTTCAGGCAAAAGTACCCGCCAGCAGTCAGCAAAGTAAAACCCAACAGGCCTATAAACAATCACAACAGCAGTATAAAAATGTGATTGCGGCCAATTGGCAACCTGACCACGAAACCTTGCGCTACATTGCCGAAACCCTTGGTATCGCCAAACGCTACACCCAAGCTCAAGTAAAAGAATTCGTGTATCACCACCAAAGCCAAGGCACACTGGCCGCCAGCTGGTCCACCATGTTTATTCGCTGGGTAAATAAACGCAACAAAGAAGATCAAAGCCACCCTGCGGTTTTCCAAGGGGATGCCAACCGTAGAATGCAGATGGATGCCCAATGGCAACCTGAAGACACCACCTTAGAAATACTGCAAAAAGCCGGTGTCGACCCAAGCTTCATTCAAGATTGTATTAGTGAATTTATTTTATATTGGAAAGAGAAAGGGGATGCTCACGACACTTGGAACACCAAGTTCGTGGCTTGGGTACGTCGTCAATGGGCGCGCTTTAGTGCAAGCCTTGCCCACCCAAGCGACCCAGTACCCATGACAGATGGCTGGTCGCCATCTGAAGATGTATTTGAGATACTCGCCATGGCCAGTATTGACAGAAACTTTGCGCAAAGTATCGTGCCAGAGTTTGTTTTATACTGGCGCGACAGTAATCAGCTGCACACGTCATGGAACAGCAAATTTTTGCAACATGCCAAACACTTATGGAGTAAGCGCTTAAATGGTCAGCAAGGTAACGCCGCAACTTCTCAACGAGATTACATTGCAAGTACAAGCATCGCCGAAAGAGTCTCCGACCTCAGCTGGGCAAACGATCTCTAAAGAACTTAAATCATCTTTAGCCGCTTCTTTTGAGTTAATGCGAATTAATTACGGCAACCAATTTAATGCAGCTTATCCAAATGTTGAAAGCTCAACGGCTGCGATGCGTTTATGGTTAAAGAATCTAGCGGATTTTCCTGCAACCTTAATACAAAACGCCGCAGAACAAGTCATTCAGCATGAACGTTACTTGCCAAACCTTGCTACGTTTCGTGGCTATTGCGAAAACGCTTACGATATTTTTGGTTTACCTTCTGCCGACAGTGCTTACATCGAAGCATGTCGCGCAACCCAGCCCAAAAAAGCCTTTAAATGGAGCCATCCTGCCGTTTACTTTGCAGGGTTAGCCACAGATTGGTTCTTTTTATCCAGCGAATCCAAAGAAAAAGTATTTCCAGTGTTTAAACGTAACTATGAAATATTATGTGCTCGAGTGATCAAAGGTGAGACGTTAAATGTACCAGTAGAGAAAGCCTTGCCTGCTGAGATCACCACACCCATGACACGCAAAGAAAATAAACTGCACTTACAGCAGCTGCGCGACAGCTTGAAACTCTAACGACTAAGGTTTCTGCGCATCACTCATATTCGATAAAATGACACATGCGATTGTGCCCTGTGGTGAATTTTTTTCAAACCACATTTTTGCGGGCCACTTTTTACAAATACGATTTACAATGGTCAAACCCAAACCCACACCCTCATTACTACGATTGAGCCCTTGTTCAATTTGGGTAAACGCTTCAGGGCTAAATTCTCCGTAATGAGCCTCATCCATTCCGATACCGGTATCGCAAATACTTAATAACGCTGAGTTATCATCTTGCTTATGACAGCTAAGTGACACCGAGCCACTGTGTGTAAATTTAATGCCGTTAGCAAGAAGCTGGCGAGTTAAAATAGCCAGCCGCTTAGGGTCACCTTTTAAAATAAGCGTTGGGTCTACATCTATAGTGTATTCAAGGCCTTTTTGTTCGGCTTTATCTTTTTGCTCTTTGAAAACCGCAAATAAAGCATCGTGAACCGAAAACGCTTGGTTGCTAAGTGACTTACTTTCTAAATCGACAAAATCAATAATATCGGTTAGCAGCACTAACAAACCATTACCTGCTTGCTCAATACCGATGACTAATTGCTTATCTTTATCTGATAAATCTCGTTTCTTTAATATACCTGAAAAACCCAACACACCGTTTAAAGGCGTGCGTAATTCATGGGTGATGACATTTAAAAAATCGGTTTTTGCACGATTGGCAACTTCTGCTTTTTCTTTTGCGCCCACTAATTCCTGAGTGCGACTGAGTACTTGGTTCTCAAGCGTGCGATTAAATTCTTCTAGAATAATCATCGCCTGACGGTTTTCACCTATGTGTTGCGCCAACTCTAACAATATATGTTTAATCGACACCCTGAGCATTTCAATTTCATGGGAGGCTTTGATTTGATCCAGCTCGTTTACATCTTCAGCTGTAAAAGCATGACTTTCGATAACTCTCACCACTTTCGATAAGGCTTCAATGGGCTTGGTTACCATGGCTTGGGCGATCACATAAAGAAACAGTAACGCCAGCAAACCCACCAGCATAGAAAACGAAATCACACTCCATATTTGAATCATGGCGGTTTTCTCCACCACAGCCATATCCGTGAGCACCACTAAACTGCCAATTTTTTCGCCTTTATGAGTCAATGGCCAAGACATTTCATACTCCTCACCTGAGGGCTTTGCGTCTACACGCATCCACACTCCTACGCCTGAGTCGTCATAGTCCAGCATCCAAGCCGCTTGCACCGCTTCATACGCCCGAAAGACTTTGAGTAATTCATTGCCAAGAGATTCGTTATATTGATACAAGGACTCAGACAGCGCTGGCTGCAAGCTGACCACAAGCTTGCTTATGTCTTCTATTCCGTGCTGTCTTGCTTTAGGAACATCCACCGAGAAACGGTAAAAACCATGCGCAATTTGCATCACTAACGTTGCGACAACCATAAGCATAGCTAGGCGGACCGACAGGCCACTAGGTTTCATGGTTACATCCAATAAAAGCGAAGAGACCAACAAACAAACTGATAATAAAAGGTAATAACAAAGGTCGGCTCTTAATGGTTAATACATCCATTAAGAGTAGACAAAGATAGCGGCTATTGCAGCTATTTAGGAAGGATAAACTAGTCAATGCTACGCTGACGTAAAGCTTCGAACAAACAGACACCCGTCGCCACAGAGACATTCAAAGAGCTCACGTCGCCTTTCATAGGGATGTGGATAAGATGGTCGCACGCTTCGCGAGTTAAACGACGCAAACCTTTGCCTTCAGCCCCCATCAATATGCCAATAGGGCCTTTAAGATCGGTTTTGTATACCGATTCACTGGCTTCACCAGCGGTGCCATAGAGCCAAATACCGCGCTCTTGTAGCTCTTTTAAACAGCGGGCAAGATTGGTTACTTGATAAAACGGCACGGTTTCCGCTGCACCACACGCGACCTTGCTGACTGTAGACGTGATTCCCACAGCGTTATCTTTTGGCGCGATCACCGCATGTACACCCGCCGCATCCGCGGTACGTAAACACGCACCTAGGTTGTGGGGGTCGGTAATGCTATCGAGTATAAGTAAGAATGCAGGTTCATCTAAGCTGTCTAACTGACGCAATAAGTCATTTTCGCCTTTTACTTGAGCCGCCCTTACTCTAAGCGCAACGCCTTGATGGTTGCCTTCGGCTTTTTCATCGAGGAAGGTTTTTTTCACGACTTGTACTGAAATGCCATATTGCTTAGCAAGACTGAACAACTCTTGTAAGCGTTCATCATCACGGCCTTGCTGCACATACATTTCACGCACGCGCTCGTTTGAGCGCTTTAATACATTGCCAACCGCGTGAATACCAAAAACAATCTCATCACTCATAACTGTATCAAATCTCTACTTTTTCTTTTTAGCCGGCTTTTTAACGGCCTTCTTTTTGGCACTGGTTGGTTTTTGGCGTTTACTGGGAGCTTTCTTTTTTTTCGCCTCGCCTTTGGCTTCATCCATAAGCTTTTTCTTATCGGCTTTGGCTTTGGCGTATGGGTCTTTTGTATCGCTATCGCCACCCGTTGTTAACTCAGGCTTACGTTTGCGTACTGAACCAATGCTGCGCTTGCCACTACTTGTGCGTGGCTTACCTTTTTTTCCTGAACCACCATCGTTACCCGCACCAACCATTTCGAAGTCGATCTTACGATCATCTAGATCCACACGACTGACGATCACTTCAACCGGATCACCCATGCGGAATATTCGACCAGAGCGCTCTCCGCGTAACAGCATACGTACAGGGTCAAACTGATAGAAGTCGCTGGTTAAATTGGTGACGTGTACCAAGCCTTCAATGTACAAATCAGTTAATTGCACAAAGATGCCAAAGTTGGTCACCGTCGTGATCACACCTTCAAAACTTTCACCCACATGAGCGCGCATGTATTCGCACTTCAAGAAATCCATCACATCACGAGTGGCATCGTCAGCGCGACGTTCGGTTAATGAACATTGTTCACCAAACTGCAGCAGTGCCGCCATGTCGTATGGATAAATATCTTTCTTATTAATCACGCTTGCGCCTTCGGCACGGCGAATATCGCTTAGTAAGCTGGCTTCTTGGCTTTCACTGCGCACCAACTGACGAATCGCTCTGTGTACCAATAAATCTGGATAACGACGAATCGGCGACGTGAAGTGTGTATACGCAGGGTAAGCTAAACCAAAGTGGCCGTCGTTATCTGGTTGATACACGGCCTGGCTCATAGAACGCAACAGCATGCTTTGAATCAAATGAGCATCTGGACGCCCTTCGATTTGGCGCATCACTTGTAAGAAATCCTTTGGCGAAGGCTTTAGTCCACCCGATAGGGTAATGCCACTTTCGTTTAAGTATTGCTTTAGATTTTCAAGTTTTAGATCGCTTGGCCCTTGGTGCACACGGAACAAACTTGGCTGTTTATGTTTTTCTAAAAAGCGTGCAGTGGCCACGTTGGCACACAACATACATTCTTCAATCACTTTATGAGCATCATTACGCTGTACTGGCACTATGTCTTCGATCTTGCGATCTGAGTTAAACACAATACGCGTTTCAACGGTTTCAAATTCAATGGCACCACGTTCACCGCGGGCTGCTTTTAACGTTTTGTATAAATCATAAAGAGTATCGAGTTGCGGCACGATGTTGGCGTATTGCTCACGCAGAATTTGCCCTTCGTCACCGTTTTCATCTTCTAATATTTTACCCACAAGTTTGTAGGTTAAGCGTGCATGACTGTGCATGACACCTTCATAGAATTTATAATTCGTGATTTCACCAGCTGAACTGATGTCCATTTCACAAACCATGCATAGGCGATCAACATGCGGGTTAAGTGAACATAAACCGTTGCTGAGCTTCTCTGGCAACATAGGCACAACATGCTCAGGAAAATACACCGAGTTGCCACGATTTTGCGCTTCAATATCAAGGGGGGAATTAACCGGTACGTAATGGCTCACATCGGCAATGGCTACAAATAAACGCCAGCCTTTGGTGCTAGAGTTATATTCAGCCAAAACGGCATCATCGAAGTCGCGGGCATCTTCACCATCTATGGTGACAAATGGTAGCTGACGTAAATCCATGCGGAACTGCTTATCCGCTTCTTCTACTTCGGCATTAATCTTGGCCACTTGTTGCTCCACCGCTTCGGGGAACACAAACGGAATCTCATGGCTGCGCAGAGCAATATCGATTTCCATACCTGGGGCAAGGTGATCCCCAAGTACATCAGTAACCTTACCTTGGGCTAATTGGCGAGTGTCTGGTTGATGAGTGATTTCTACCACAACGAACTGGCCGTTTTTGGCACCATTCATATCTGTGCCTGGAATCATAATTTCTTGGGTGACACGACGAGAATCTGGTACCACATAGGCACTTTCGCCTTGGGTATAAAAACGGCCTACTAATTGATGTGTGTTACGTTGAATCACATCAACAATAATCGCTTCTTGTTTACCACGGTTGTCCGCACCAGCTAAACGCACCGTTACTCTGTCGCCATCAAATACTTTACGCATTTGCTTGGCCGAAAGGTGTAAGTCATCGCCCCCTTCGTCTTTGATTAAAAAGCCATAACCATCTTTATGGCCTTGTACTCGGCCTTTAACAATGGGTACCTGGCTCATCGGCATATAGGCTCGACGGCGATCTTCAACTAATTGACCGTCACGGCACATCGCGATTAAACGACGGCGCATGGCCTCAATTTGATCTTCACCTTCCACATGAAGGTGCTCCACAAGCTGCATATGAGTCAGCGGTAGAGGATTCTTTTCTAGAGTTTCTAGGATGAGTTCACGACTAGCCACTGGGTTGTCGTATTTGTCCGCTTCGCGTTTGGCAAATGGATCGGCTAGGTTTTTAGGGGTTGTTTCTGGGTTGTTTTTTTTCATAGGCGAAGATTATACACGCTTAGGGTCAATTCGGTTGATTTTTTCAGCTCTCAATATGACAAGCTTAGCGGGAGAATCAAGGGCTACATGGCATCCACATTCCAATTTTCACAAACCTTGAACATAATAAGCCTAATCTTGCACCCTAAACCTGATATTCCTAGTATATTCCATGAAAAGTGCTCGCGCTTCGGCCCTACTGCTTTGCATTAGTCTTTCTCTTCCCACACTGGCAGATGAATACTATGACCAATCTATTGTCTCCTTCTCTCAATACAATATGGCGTCTGGTATGCCGGATACCGATGCGGTGATTGATGATTGGTTTGAAGCTGCCTTCGAGGACGAAATACGCTATGACACCCAAGAATTCACCTTCAGATCACCTAGGTATAAAGATTTTTCCATCGATGTGAGCGGGTTGTTAAGTGCAGAAAATGAGCGTGAAAAGTATTCGGCAGGACTAAAATGGAAAGGCATAAAGTTTTCACTGGAAAGTGGCTCTGCTAAAGGCAAATTCATCAGTAATTTTTCTCAAAATGAAACATTCGTTGATGCCGGCACCTCTCTGCCAACAACGTGCAATGGAACAACTGAATATGACTGTTTAGAGCGCGTCATGATTCACGGCGGTGAAGAAGTAGAAATGACATTTGAGGGCACCAAGATTCAATACGCATTCCGCATGAAAGATGGCGTTCAAAGCGTCTTTGGCTATTCTAAATACAACATTGAAACCCCAATATTACTCAGCCGTAAACTTGACCCTAATGTTACTCCCATTGGAAATAGCAATGGCAATCAAGTGGTCAGTTATGACGACAAAGAACTTTGGCAGTCCGTTATAGATGCGAATGGTAAAACCGAAATTTCAAGTCTCTACTTTGGAATGGACGGTACCGAACGACAACTTATCAATGCCTATAACCGTAACCAGCCTATCAGCTCTGGCCCTGTGGGTAGCTTTTTTTGCATGCTTTCTAGCATTGAAGTAGAAAGCTCTGGCGAGCAAGAAACGTATCTCAATGAAACCTACGATGTCGAAATCAATAAAGCCCAAGATTACATCTCAGATTTACTGTTAACGTTTGAATTTAATCTAGGTTACATGGTGACGTTCATGTATGACCGCACCTCAAAAAGCCAAGGCTTCCTTCAGGCCGGTGTTCGCGGTGTTTGGTTCTTAACCAGTTCACTCGGCGATGATCCTGCATATGAATCAAGCTATGTGATTGATGAGTTTAGCGGTGATAGTTACAACGGTTATTATCTAACAGCGGGTGCTACCTTCTAATTAGAATACCCCCAAGGGGCTCAAAGAAGGCAGGCTAATTCGTTTGATCATCCAGTCTTTTGCGTAATTGAAACCCTTGGCGTTGCACCACATGCTGTATTAGTACCTCTTGATACGCATCGTGCATTTCATCGAAATCTAAACGCACAATATGAGGCTCTTCAGACTCTGCTGGGTAATCAGGGTTAATATCCACACCAGCCACATGGGCGCTGCTGCGTACTAATTCATGACTGGGTTGGAGGTAGATATTGACGATCAACTGCTGATTAATTGGCATTTTCTCACCCCAAGTGAATGCAACACCGCACGCACTTAAGTTGGCTTTTCTTAAAACCGGTGCATCTTCTACTAATGATTCACTGGCATTAAGTAAGTTAATTTTTTGATTCATCAAATCCAGCAAGGGCGCAAGCTTTGGGTATTGGGCGCGCACATCTACCATGGCTTGGCGAATTTGTACCTCTAAACTCACATGAAACTCTTGCTGCATTTCGTTTATGCCCGCAATGTCATCACCACCGTATCCGTCATCTGGGCTGTGAAAGCTAATAGCCACTTCGTCATCTATACGAAAAAACCGGCGACGCTCCTCTGTCATACTGTCGTCTCCATTAGAATACTTCGTCTGGGTTTAAGCCAAAGTCTTCTGGGCTTGCGTTCAATTGATCTTCAAAGCCGCTGTTTTCTCGATTCAATTCTGCTTCATCATCGTTATCTTTTGGTCCACTTTTCATGATGATAATTTCCACTCGACGATTTTTTTGTCGGTTTTCTGCGGTGCGATTACTCACCAACGGACGAACACTACCATGCCCGACCACCATGAATCGTTTTTCATCCATCTCAGGTGCTACGAATAAATATTGTGCGACAGATGCCGCTCGGGCTGCGCTTAATTCCCAGTTTGAGTTATAACGCCCACCACCACCTAACGGCGTATTATCCGTATGGCCTTCTACGCTAATACGACCGGGAACTTCCACCAGGACCTCGCGAATCTTATCCAACACAGGTAAGAAGGCATCTTCGACAAATGCACTGCCCCCTTTAAACGAGCTATTTTCAGTAATACGGATAATAATTTTGCTACCTTGGGTTTCTAACTCAACCTGCCCTTTGGAAATTTCCCTTTCTAATTCACTGGCCATTTCTAACGCCGTATCTTCAGCGTCTGCTTGTGCCTTGGCTTCTGTGGGTACCGATATTTCACGAGTTTGCTTACCGGTATCCCCCTGTGCCTCGGTTTGCGCAGTGATGGCGTCTTGGCATAAAACTTCTAAGCTGCTTTCGGTAATGTCAGATGTGGATTGACGAATTTCATTGATCGGCGTCGGCTCGGGAATCGATGGGCTGAAATGTTTAGCTATCACACTGGTGCCCTTTGGTGGGTCGTCCGCGTTAATAGCGGTCTGTACACCAAAGGCCATACGTAGCTCACCGGCCAAGCGCTTAAATTTTAGCGCGTCTATTTCTGCAAACGACAGCAATAGCACGAAAAAGCACATGAGCAATGACATTAAGTCTGCAAATGTAGCCAACCAACTGGGGGGACAAACGGGACAATCGGGACAGTCCGGAGCGTCATCTTCATCAGACATGAATCTGCTCCTTTATTCTTCCGTGAACAAACAAGGATTAACCATCTTCGGCACCCCGTTTTGACACAGGCAAATAGGTACGTAGTAATGATTCGATCACTCTCGGGTTTTGCCCAGCTTGGATGGCCAACAAGGCGTCGAGGACCATGTTTTGCAGTCGGCCTTCTTCATCCGATCGTAATGAGCACTTGTCGGCTATTGGCAAACACAGCATGTTTGCCATCATGGCGCCATAAAGGGTGGTTAACAGGGCTACGGCCATGGAAGGCCCGATGGATTTTGGATCATCCATATTGGCAAGCATGGCCACCAAGCCGATCAGCGTACCGATCATACCCATGGCGGGAGCCACATCACCTAATTGAGAAAAAATCTGGGAACCTATCTTATGTCGGTCAGCGCTCAGACGCATGTCTTTGCTGAGTAGACTTTTTACTACATCTGGATCATGACCATCCACCAACAGCTGGATACCTTTGGCGAGAAAATCATAACTAACGGCTTTACCTTCAAGAGCCAGTAAACCATTTTTACGGGCGTCACCGGCTAGCTCTACGATCTCTTCGATCATGGCATCCGGCTTTGGCAATTTAAAACTAAAGGCAATGGCGGCAATTTTACCTGCGGCTAAGAACTGCCCCAATTCAAACTTCATAAGCACCGCAAAGATAGCGCCACCTACTACGATAAGCATAGAAGGAATGTTGACGAACATGGATGGGTCTCCACCCAATACCATGGCCATAACAACAATGACCCACGCCCCAATAACCCCAACAATCGTCGCTAAATCCACTCTATCACCCTGAATTCCATAATATTTTGGGCTCCACTTATTATGAGTCTAGTCAGAGTATTTCAGTTTGCACGACCATATAGGCTACAATTGCGCCAAATCATCGTTTGGCCACAGGCTACTTCAGATAGGGAATAACATGGCAGACCAACCAGCAGCGATCGACTTTGAGCAATCATTGTCTCAATTAGAATCTTTAGTGGAGAAACTCGAGAACAGCGAGTTCACCCTTGAGCAGTCTCTACAAGCATTTGAGCAAGGGGTTAAGTTGACCCGCCAATGCCAGCAAGCGTTAAGCCAAGCTGAGCAGAAAGTGCAATTGCTGATTGAAGAAAACGGCCAAAGCACCCCAGTGCCATTTGAAGGTGACGGGCAGTAATGGAGTTTAGCCAATTTCAATCCATGGCCGTTGCGCGCTTTACTGAAACGCTCAACAACCCTCGCGTACTGCCTAATGCCAATGCCGCCCGCCTGCTTGAAGCTATGAAGTACAGCTTGCTAAACGGCGGCAAGCGTATTCGACCATTATTGGTATATGCCAGCGCCCATGCCTGCCAAGCAAATTTGAATCATGCGGATTATTGCGCTTTAGCCATCGAGATGGTGCACGCTTATTCGCTTGTGCATGATGATTTACCGGCTATGGATGATGACAGTCTTCGCCGTGGCCAGCCCACTTGTCATATTGCCTTCGATGAAGCTTGCGCCATTTTGGCGGGCGATGCCTTACAAAGCGAAGCTTTCAGCTTATTAAGCAGCCCCATTGATGGCTTATTACCCGCGCAGCAATTAAGCATGGTCAATACCTTAGCCATGGCCAGCGGCGCTTATGGTATGGCGGGAGGACAGAGCTTAGACCTAGAAGCGGTGAATCAAACCGTTGATCTGCCTTACCTTGAAAACATGCATAACCATAAAACGGGTGCATTAATTAAAGCCAGCGTTTTAATGGGCGCCCAATGCCAAGCAAGCTTAGACAGTCAAACCAAGGATGCATTAAGCCAATATGCCGATGCCATTGGTCTAGCCTTCCAAGTGCAAGACGATATATTAGATGTGACCAGCGATACGCAAACCTTAGGTAAAACACAAGGTGCTGATGCCGCGCTGAATAAGCCCACGTATATATCGCTATTGGGTCTTGATGGTGCCAAGCAAAAGGCCGCCCAATTGCACCAAAGGGCACTGAATGCCCTCGAGCCATTTGGTGAAAACGCCCAAGCCTTGCGCCAAATTGCAGACTTCATTATCAAGCGGGTCAATTAAGGCCCGCTCGCTTCATTACTTTTTGGCTCATAACGGGTAGAATACTGCCCCTTAAAAGTCATGTTTACACTGGGTAACAGATGTTCCAGGAAATCCCAAACAGCCGTCCAAGCACACCATTATTGGACAGCGTTGATCTTCCCAACCAATTACGCGAACTGGCCCCTAACCAGTTACCGCAACTCGCCCGTGAATTACGTGAATTTTTACTCTTCAGCGTGGGTCAAAGCGGCGGACATTTTGGGGCGGGACTAGGCGTGGTTGAACTAACCATCGCTCTGCATTATGTCTACAACACTCCCGATGATATTTTGTTATGGGATGTTGGCCATCAAGCCTATCCACATAAAGTGTTAACTGGCCGCCGTGAGCAATTAGCGTCTATTCGTCAAAAAGATGGGCTATCGCCTTTCCCTAAACGCAGTGAAAGTGAATACGACAGCTTTGGTGTGGGCCATTCATCTACCTCTATCAGCGCTGCACTGGGCATGGCCATCGCTGCGAAAAAAACTGGCAGTGATAAAAAAGTCGCCGCGATTATTGGTGATGGCGCCATGACAGCAGGCCAAGCATTCGAAGCATTAAATCATGCGGGTGATACCGAAACCGACATGTTGGTGATTTTAAATGACAACGATATGTCCATCAGTGAAAACGTGGGCGGGCTGAACAAATACCTATCTAAGCTGTTGAGTTCAAAAACCTATAATTCCATGCGTGAAGGTTCACGTAAGGTGTTAAGCACCATTCCACATGTGTGGGAGCTTGCTAGTAAAACCGAAGAACACGTGAAAGGATTTTTTACACCAGGGATTTTCTTCGAAGAACTTGGCTTTAATTATATCGGCCCAGTAGATGGCCATGACCTTGAAGCACTGGTGCGTACTCTAGGTAATATGCGCGATTTAAAAGGCCCGCAGTTTTTACATATTGTCACCAAAAAAGGCAAAGGCTTTGAGCCAGCCGAAGCGGACCCCATTAAATATCATGCGCTATCTCCTGTTGGCGCAAGCAGTAAAAAAGTAAAAACCTTCAGTAATATTTTTGGTAAGTGGGCTTGTGATACCGCCACCCTAGATTCTAAATTTATGGCCATTACACCTGCTATGCGTGAAGGCAGTGACTTGGTTAAGTTTTCAGAAAAATTCCCTGATCGTTATTTTGATGTGGCCATCGCTGAACAACATGCTGTCACCCTTGCTGCAGGCATGGCATGTGAAGGGGCCAAACCTGTGGTCGCCATTTACAGTACGTTTTTACAACGCGCCTATGATCAATTGATTCACGATGTGGCACTGCAAAATCTTGATGTAACCTTTGCCATTGATCGCGCAGGTGTTGTGGGTGCCGATGGCCCTACTCACGCAGGCGCTTATGATATTAGCTTTATGCGCTGCATTCCTAATATGGTAATTGCTTGCCCAAGTGATGAGTCACAATGTCGCTTACTGTTAAACACCGCATATGAATTTAAAGGTCCTGCTGCCGTGCGCTACCCCCGTGGCAACGCCAGTGAGGACGAAGTCAGCGTTACCAACGAAACCCTGCCAATTGGTAAAGGTGACGTTATTCAACAAGGACAAGACATCGCCTTGTTGTGCTTTGGCCCATTATTAAAACAAGCCAAGTTAGCCGCTGAAACCTTTGCGCGCGATCACGGCAAAACGATTACGCTTGTGGATATGCGCTTTGTTAAACCTATTGATGAAGCCCTACTTAAAACATTAAGCGACACCCATCAGCATATTGTCACCTTAGAAGACAATGCCATTATGGGTGGTGCGGGTTCTGCGGTTATGGAATTTTATGCCCAACATAACATTCAATTAAACATGACCATGTTGGGCATTCCCGATGCCTATATTGAACACGGCTCACAACAACAGCAGTGGGCAGAAATGGGACTGGATGCTAGCGGCATATTAACCGCCTTAAACGCTTTAAAGTAAAATACGAAGCAGTCTAAATAGGCTGCTTTTTACAATACGATTTTTATTATTAAGTGAAAGACATGTCCACGACTGAATGCCAACACCTCGATCAATTTACTCAGCATAATAGCAGCGGTGAAAAGCGCACCCTGTATGTCTTAATTCTTACTGTCGTTACTATGGTTGTGGAAATTGTAGCGGGTACAGTTTATGGCTCCATGGCATTGCTTGCCGACGGTTGGCACATGGGCACCCATGTGGCTGCGTTCTGTCTTGCTTTATTTGCGTATCATTACGCGCGAAAACATCAACACAATCCTGACTTTAGTTTTGGCACAGGCAAAGTCAATGTATTAGGCGGCTACACCAGCGCTATTACACTGGGTGTGGTTGCATTTATCATGATAATTGAATCCACCCAGCGACTGTTCTCGCCTCACGATATCGCCTTTGATCAAGCTATTATCGTTGCGGTCATTGGTTTAGTGATCAACCTAATCAGTGCTGTATTGCTCGGTCATAATCATGATCACGCACACGATCATCACCACAGCCATGAGCACGAGCACGAGCACGAGCATCATCAAGATCACAATTTACGTGCAGCTTATATGCATGTATTAGCCGATGCATTAACATCTGTGCTCGCCATTGGCGCATTAATCGCCGGTAAGTTTTTTGGCTGGAATATACTGGACCCTATCATGGGAATTGTTGGCGCCATTATTATTAGCCGCTGGTCCATTGGCTTAATGAAACAAACTGCCCCGGTTTTATTGGACAACAATATCGAATCTAAACAACGACAAATGATTCGTCAGTCCATCGAGCAAGATGGCCCTCACACCATTGCTGATTTACACGTATGGAAAGTAAGCGCCGATGACTATGCCGCCATGATGACCATCGAATCAGATATGACGGTGGACAGTGATTATTTTAAAGCCTTGCTCAAAGATTTTAATATGTTGAATCATTTAACCATCGAAGTTCGCCATCGTAACTAAAAGGCTGAGTAAATATGAGACGTATCATTACATGCTTACTTACCATGGGCCTTTCATTCTCAGCTTTGGCTGAGAATATAGAAATTCAACATCTACTAACATTTGTGCAACAAACCAATTGTAAGTATGAGCGTAATGGCTCCCAACACAACGGTGTCGATGCCGTGGCTCATATCAAAAAGAAATACGACTATTTCGAAGACGATATTAAAACAGCTGAAGACTTTATCGAATTAAGTGCAACTAAAAGCACCATAAGCGGAAAGGAATATCAGGTTCACTGCCCCAATAAAAAAGCCATGACCTCTAGGCAATGGCTTTTAGATGAACTACAGGCTTTTCGTCAACAGCGCTAACGCTTATTCACTAATGACTAGCTCGCCGTTATCTTGTTGAATTTTAAGCTGGCTTAAAAAGCTCATCCCCAATAACGGAATATCTGGGTGCGCCCCTTCAATTACATTCACTGGCACGTTGTAGCGTGTGATGCCATGCATACTCAGTTTATTTACCCGCACATAATAACTATTTACGATACCACCGGCGGTGGAGCTGCGACCGCGTTGACCTTTCGCATAAGCAATGCCCAATTTCCTTGCCATATCGCCACTTAAGGCCACATTGGTGGCTCCGGTATCCACTAACATGCGAACACTGCGCCCGTTAATTTTTACATCCGTAAAATAGTGGCCACTGAAGTCTTGCTGAAGACGCACTTCTGTTTTTTGCGGCGCGGCATAACCAGACGCTAAAGATGCACCCAGTAATAGCGTTTGACGAGTGCCGTTTATCTCGACAACACATTGCTCACTATCGGAGCGGATCAAGGTAATCCCTTCTTTTTCTTGCCCAGCCTTAATGACCAAGCGCTGGCCATCTTTTTCAAGAATCGCCATACCAGGCATCAATCCCACCGCCTGAATACCAGCTTGAGATACAAAAGTGACAAATAGTAGGCTTAAGCCAGTCAATATTTTAAGAACTCTCACGTATACTGTCCCTATAACTACTTGAGGTGCGTCATGCTTTGGATTGTTCTGCTGGTCATATTAGTGGCTCTCATTTTTTTGCCTCAATTCTGGGTGCAACGGGTACTGAAGCAACACAGTAACGAGCGCACCGATTTTCCCGGCACAGGTGGAGAGTTTGCCCGCCACTTAATTAAACAGCAAGGCTTAAAGGTCAAACTTGAGACTACCGAACAAGGTGATCATTACGACCCCACCAGTAAAACCGTGCGTTTAAGCCATGAAAATTTCAACGGTAAATCATTAACCGCCGTGGCCACAGCCGCCCATGAGGTAGGTCATGCTATTCAGCATCAGCAAGGCATGGCTTTGCTGCTATTGCGCAGCCCACTGGCTAAATTTGCGTTTTATGTAGAAAGAATCGCTCAGGTCGCATTATTGAGTACGCCTGTATTTTTAAGCTTTTTGCCTGGCGTGGGTCGCTTATCTTTAATCGTAGCCATAGGAGGGATGCTGGCCAGCACATTGGTGCACTTGGTCACATTACCGGTAGAATTTAACGCCAGTTTTTCAAAGGCGCTGCCTATTCTTAAAAACGGTAACTATTTAGGAGAAAAGGATTATCAAAGCGCCCGTAAAATTTTACTGGCCTGCGCGCTAACGTATGTGTCAGCGGCACTGGGCAGCTTATTAAATATTTGGCGCTGGCTGCGTTTTTTGCGCCGTTAAAAACGGCGTTCACATTTTAAAGCAAAGCAATCAGCCACACACTTAACTGCAAGCACACCCAAGCGGCAATACCCGCCGCCACATCATCGATCATGATGCCGAAGCCACCGTCTACGTTTTTATCAAACCACTTGATCGGCCAGGGCTTGGCAATGTCAAAAATACGAAACAATACAAAACCCCACAACAACCACAACGCCCCTTGTGGTGCTAAAAACATGGTCATCCACATACCCAACCATTCATCAATCACAATACCGCCATGGTCATGCACATTGAGATCTTTCGAAGTCTGATGACACACGTAAGTGCCTATGACCATGGTTAGGAGCATCACAATCACATAACTTAATACGCTCAAGTCTTGCAAGAAAAACCAATAGATAGGTAAAGCTGCAATGGTGCCCATGGTGCCAGGGGCTTTTGGAAATAAGCCGCTGCCTAAGCCAAAGGCCAGCATGTGGATTGGGTTCTTATAATTCGGTTTTGGTAGCGCAGACATAGTCATCACACATAAGTATTGAGGACTCATTATACCTAGCACGCTGTAAATGTCTGTATCAGGCCATAGACGAGGCTTTGAGGTACAATGCCTATTTTACTTAAACGAAGTTCTGTATGAAGCGCCTTCTTGTCATTGGTTATGTCTGGCCCGAGCCGAAATCGTCTGCTGCGGGCAGTCGCATGTTGCAGCTTATTGAATGCTTTCAACAAGCAGGCTTCACCGTTACCTATGCTTCCCCTGCGGCCCCTAGCGAGCACGCCATTGACTATCAAGCCTATGACATCTCCACCGCCAAAATTGAATTAAATCACTCAAGTTTTGATGATTTTATCGCTGGACTGAATCCAGATGCTGTCATGTTTGACCGTTTCATGATGGAAGAGCAATTTGGCTGGCGCGTTGAAAAGCACTGTCCACAAGCCCTGCGTATTTTAGATAGTGAGGACTTGCATTGTTTACGCTTTGCACGCCAAGCCTTAGGGAAAAATAACCATGACGTTATTAAAGATGTACCTAAACACAACTTATATAACGAACAAGCCAAGCGAGAAGTTGCCGCTATATATCGCTGTGATTTAACCCTTACTATTAGCCAGTATGAAATGCAGTTATTACAAAACGCCTTCAATGTGCCGACCAGTATCTTGTTGTACGTACCCTTTATGCTTAAAGACATTAAAGTGAACACACAATTAGATTTCACTGAGCGCGAGCACTTTGTATCCATCGGGAATTTTCGACACGAACCTAATTGGGATGCGGTACTGCAACTTAAGCAACACATATGGCCTTTGATTCGCAAACAATTGCCCAAAGCACAGCTCCATGTGTTTGGTGCGTATCCGCCCAAAAAAGCCACACAGCTGCATAATGAAAAACAAGGATTCTTGGTGAAGGGCTGGTGTGAAGATGCATTTAAAGAATTAAGCCACGCTCGCGTATTGTTAGCGCCGTTGCGTTTTGGTGCTGGCTTAAAGGGCAAGTTATTAGACGCGGCACAATGTGGGTTGCCTAGTGTTACAACGTCTATAGGCGCAGAAGGTTTATTTGATGAGTCTTCCCAAGCCACCGCCTTAATCAGTGATGACTTTGATATGTTTGCCAAGCACGCTATTGATCTGTATAGCCAAGAGGATTCTTGGCTCGGGTTACAAAATAATTGTGACGAATTTTTAACTCAAGGATTTGCGTGGCGCACCTTTAGCGCGCAACTGATTGCGCGCATAAGTGAAATAGAAAATAATCTAGACGCTCATAGGCTGGCTAATTTTACTGGCAGTATGTTGCGTCATCACAGTATGAAATCAACGCAATACATGGCTCAGTGGATTGAAGCAAAGAATCGTTAAACTAACGCTTAAATGTATAAATGAGTTGTTTTAACTCAGCACCCAATTCATTTAGTTTTACCAATGATTCGGACACTCGCGTACTGCTTTGAGTCGTTTTTAAAGAAAGCTGAGCAATACTCTCAATATTCTTATCTACTTGATCATTCACCCGCGCTTGCTCTTGGGCAGCGCTGGCTATTTCTCGGCTACTGTTGGCCACTTCATTTATTGATCCCACCATGCTTTGTAGTGTGTGATTCGCTTGAGTCACTGTTTCCACCGCCGCTTGGGTGTGATTGCTACCGCTACTCATGGCACTCACTGCTTGCTGACTGCCTTTTTGTAAGCGCTCTATCATGCTGTGAATCTCTTCTGTGGATACTTGAGTGCGCCCTGCAAGGGTTCTTACTTCATCTGCAACAACCGCAAAGCCTCGGCCTTGCTCACCCGCTCGTGCGGCTTCAATAGCGGCGTTTAATGCAAGCAAGTTTGTTTGCTCGGCAATTCCTCTTATCACATCTAACACCGTACCAATTTGCTGAGTTTCTAATTCAAGGTTATTAATCACTTCAGTAGCATGAGCCACTTCATTTGCTAATGTCTCTATACCACTCAAGGCTTTTGCCATAATAGACATGCCTTGCTCGGCTTCATCATTCACTAAACCTAAGGATTCCGACGCGGCATTCGCTTGTGATTCCATTTCTAGCGCGGCAGTTGAAACCTGTGAAATAATTGAGGCTACCTGCTGAATTTCAGCATTCTGCGACTCCATATTTTCAACACTGCCTTGGGCCGACTCAGTCAGTTCACTTGAGGCTTGGGACAACTTATTACTAGCGCCTTCTACTTTGTTAATCGTGCCTTGAATTTTATCCGCAAACTGATTAAACGCCCGCGCAAGGGCGGTCACTTCGTCTCTACCCTTCACTGGAAGTCGTAAACCCAAATCACCATCGCTGCCTGAAATATTCACTAACGCTTGGGTTGTATCATTGAGTGGCTTAGTAATACTGATTGCAATGATCATCGCCAGCACAATTAAAGGCACCATAATCAGTAACATGATACCGGCTAATGTCCACACACTGTCCCAAAAAATAGCATCAACATCGTCAACATAAACGCCTGAACCTAACACCCAGCCCCATGGCGCAAACGCTTTCACATAAGATATTTTATCGACGGGCTCTTGCGCATCAGGTTTGGACCAGCGATACCCTACCATTCCTTCCCCGTCTACCTTCACCCGATCCACCATTTCGACGAATAAGAAAACACCATCAGGATCTTTGAAACCTGATAAATCTTGGCCGTCTAACTTAGGTTTGATTGGATGCATCACCATACGTGCATCCATATCGTGTACCCAAAAATAATTACCACCGTCGTAACGCATGGCCTTTAAGATTGAAAGAGCCTCTTTTTGTGCTTGCGCTTGGCTTAACCCTTCTGATCCTTCACGAGAATGCACATTCTGCAATACACTATGCGCAGCCTCGACTAGAAATCGAGTTTGCTGAGTTTTTTCCAATAAAAGTTGATCACGGAATTGAATTAGCTCAACAATGGATACCGTCATAATCGCAACCAATGCTAATAAGATAACAATCCTTAAACGCCGTGCGATACTCATAAAACTTAGCCAAGCCATAGTCTCTTCCTCAAATAGCAATGAATTAACTGTAGACCAGATCATTTTTTGTTCAATATTAATAAATGCTAATAAACAACTTTTCACTATGTACAGTTGTACTATTAATTTGGCATTCACCAATTGAGACGCTCTATTGGCAAAAGAAAAGACTAAGATTGATCAGTATTGTTTGTGATATGTGACATGAATTGGCGTTCTCGAGATCTTGGTTCGCCTTTAAATCAAACGATTGTTATCGTATTTATGACGTTATAAATAGCCAATAAGCTAGATTAAATATGGCCCACTTTAACGAGGATAACCGTATCTTCTTCCACAAATGGAAAGTGCTCACTTAAGTGCGGACTGCGAATCCAAGTGCCTTTTGGGTAGCTTGCGTGTTCATCTTTGAATTCGCCGCTTAACACAAAAATCTCTTCACCGCCCCAATGCTTATGAGGCACAAAGCGCTCGCCTTTTGGCCAGAATACTAAAGCCGTACTGCGCCCTTCAAATTCATGTAGGGGTATGACCTGCAGGTTCCCTTGACCTTGTTGCCAAGCTGTTGTTTGAGTGTTGATCACAACTGAATCTAAATCTTGCTGATGAAATTGATTGAGTTTCACAAAGATCTTGCAGCCGTCTTTGCTAAACGGTGCGTGAGATGACCCAGGTGGGTTTCTTAAATAAGAACCAGCAGGGTGATCGCCATTTTCATCACTGAACACACCTTCCAGCACAAAAATTTCTTCCCCTAAGGGATGGCTATGTGTTTTAAAGGCAGAATTTGGGGCGTATTCAACAATACTGCTCACATGCCCGCTCTCAGCGGCTTCGCGCTCTAAAGGAATTCGACGTACTCCAGCAGCCGGTGAATCCTGCCAAGGCTGTTTGGCCGTTTCAATGACCACAACCTTGCTAAAATCTAGGTTAAAGTTCTCTACTATCACAGTTGGCTCTTTGCTTATTAGGCGCTGATCTATATTTGGTTATTGTGGCACAGCAAAATTTTAAGACTAGAGGAGCGATTGGAATAATGCGTTCCTAAATGGCAGGTATAAAAAAACCCGCAAATTAGCGGGCCTTAGCATCTCATTCAATACAATTAAATAACGTTACAGATTTTAAACATACAAACAAAATCCTTTGAAGGCATGATGCGCTTATGTACCGCATAAGTGGGCTCTTCAATGCCGCGAAAACGTGACTTAGTAAAGTCTATGCCTTTAAAATTATATAAAAAATTAAAATGTTTAGCCGTAAACTCTAACATCCAACGCAATACCTTAGATTCTGCCCCTTTAGGCGGATAATCCAAAGCCAGTGGTGATAAACCCAAGAAGATAAACGGTACGCCTTCTTCTTTGAATTTTTCCATGGCTTGTACCATCAACATATAAAAAATACCCTGTGGAAATTTTTCAGATGCACGGCTGATATTCGGCACATAACCCACTACGCGGCCACCTTCATAAACAGGATCAAAGAAAATAAAACCGATCATCTCATTTCCTTGATACGCAAAAAAGCGCCGCGTGCCTTCTTTGTAATCCATTTCCATTGGTCGAATCAAAAAAACAATTTCACGGCCTTTGCACTTGCGAGTTTTTAACCACGAATCAGACAAATCACGGTAAGACAAATCTCCGTAACTTTCTTTAACTTGAATCCCTTCTTTTTTAGCGTGATTAACCGCTGTCCGTATAACTTGTTTCTTTTTACCTGACATGGTCCAAGTATTCAGATCAATTAAGGTTTCTTTACCAAATTGCGTGGTATAAAAACCCGTGATGTCATGAATAAGTTCCGCAACACCTTGTGTCACTTGAATAAACACTGGGTTTGAATATTTTTTGAAAAATGCACGAATTAAAATATCGCGATTCTCTGGTGCACAAATAGGATCCCCTAAACACACCACTGAGCCCCATTGTTTGCGATAAGCGATATAGCCAATACCATCCATATCAAAGTAACGCATCAAGGGTTGCAGTGCAGAAAAAGCCATAGAGTGACGACCGAATTTTTTTAAATATTCAACCCGCTCTGAAAACGTAAAAATACCACTACCATGAGCAGCTTCGTGCCCCTGGGCTAATCCTGTGGTTTGTATTTCGGCTTTACTCATCGTGAGACCTCTATTTTTATTATGTGCAACCGAGTCCGCTAAATTATGCGGCATCAACTTGCTGAGGTTTTGAAATTTGTTTACGTGACGCCTTCATTGACCACAAAGAAGGCACCAATAGCACATTAAAAGACTGTTTTTTCTCAATCGAGAAGCCTAAGTTTTCAAGGTGCTTAGGGTAATTATAAATTTTGTGAAATGCATTTTTAGCAAATATAGTAAAAATACCCACAGCAACATACCAGTATGCATTTTGGAAGGTTTTCGTTAACGCATTGCCTGTTGGATAATGGAAATCACCAATAACAAAATAACCATTGGGTTTTACCAAGGTACTTAGATGTTGCATAACGGTAACCATGAAATCTTCTGGAAAGACATTTAAAAAGAAATTCGCCACCACTTGATCGTATTCGCCGACTTCATCAAACGCTAAGATATCACTGTGAACTAAACGGATAGGATGCTTGAACTGTTTGCCTTTTAAATTCTTTTCGACGTTTTTTAGCATGGTGGCTGATAAATCAACCACCGTTACTTGCGCGCCTTTTTCTGCGGCGTCAATGGCGTCGCGGCCATGGCCCACACCAGCAAACAAAATTTTGTCGTCGGCTTTTAAATCTATGTTCATAGCGGTTTTACATTTATGAATCTGGCGACCACTGTAAATAGCGCTTAGAAAATCGTAAACAGGTCCGATAATTTTATACTTGTCTGCCATGGCTAGGCTCCCGTGGATATTATTATTGTTCGGGTTTGCAAGTCTGTCTGGTTCAGGCGTTTTGATTGTGTTGAAAATGCGCTGATAATTTTTATTTTTGTTTCAGACAGTCATTCAGGTTGAGCACCTTAACATGTGGCTTTTCTGGCTTCCTAGGCTTTTGTAACCGTTTGTTAACTTATTTAACGTACATGAGTACCATGTGATTTTTATCTAATAAAATCAATAATTTATGATTGTTAGACAGTCACACATTACGGCATTTGAGCAGGTTAAATCTGGCCATGCAGGACGTTTTTCATTTCCACTCTGTCTTTTTATGACTAGGCGTTATAAGACAAGCTCCGCATATTCTCATCATCAGCAAAAAACATGAACAACAACAGGGCTTGCGGATCTGTTACATGACCCAATTTTTATCAATATGAGACGACAAAAATAGCCACGCATAGGTTAATGGCACAAAATTGATGCAATTCCCGCCAATCTTAAAAATAATTCCCTAGTTGTTACATTTATTCTTTTCACACGAATGTCATTTGTTATTCTGCTTGCTACTTACTAAAAGGATTTCCCCATGCAAGATATTGTTAACGCCATTAATGGCGTAATTTGGAGCCCAGCGCTCATCTACTTGTGCTTAGCCGCAGGCTTATTCTTTTCCATCACGACTCGCTTTATGCAAGTACGACACGTTAAAGAAATGTGGCGTTTACTTTTCACCCCAAATACAAGTAGCAAAGGAATATCTTCATTTCAGGCTCTCGCTATTTCATTATCTGGTCGCGTAGGCACAGGTAACATTGCTGGCGTAGCCGCTGCGATTGGTTTTGGCGGCCCGGGCGCTGTGTTCTGGATGTGGATGGTGGCCTTTTTAGGCGCTGCCACGGCTTATGTAGAATCCACGTTAGCGCAAATATATAAAGAAGAAGACGGCGATCAGTTCCGTGGTGGTCCAGCTTACTATTTTGAAAAAGCCCTAGGACAAAAATGGTTTGCCATGATATTCGCCGTGGCGACCATCATCGCGTGTGGCTTGTTAATGCCAGGCATTCAATCTAACAGTATTGGTAATGCGGTGGTCATGGCGTTTGGCGACGGTCAAATGGTCAATACCGGCATGGGGGTTATTAGCTCAGCTAAGATCGCAACCGGTACTCTGATTTGTATTGCTTTAGCCTTTATTATTTTTGGTGGTATTAAACGTATCGCGATGGTCGCTCAAGTAATCGTGCCATTTATGGCGTTGGCTTACATCGTCGTTGCGCTTGTGATTATTGGCTTAAATATTGATCAACTACCTACCGTTATCGGCATGATTTTAGGCGATGCCTTTACGCCTATGGCAGGTGTTGGTGCGGCAATTGGCTGGGGTGTAAAACGGGGCGTGTATTCAAACGAAGCTGGCCAAGGTACTGGCCCTCACGCAGCGGCAGCTTCTAACGTAGATCACCCAGCACAACAGGGTTTAGTGCAAGCATTCTCCATTTACGTGGATACTCTGTTTGTATGTTCTGCTACGGCTTTCATGATTTTAATTACCGGCGCCTATAATGTGCACGGCCCCATGGATGGTTTCTTAATTCAAAATTTAGGTGCCGACATTGCGGCCAACAGTCCGGCATTCACTCAGCTTGCTATTGAAAGTACCTTGCCTGACTTAGGTAAACCGTTTGTTGCATTTGCCTTGTTCTTCTTTTCGTTTACCACTATTTTGGCCTACTACTACATTGCGGAAACCAATGTGAGTTATATCCGCCGCACGTTCAAAGTCCCTGGCATGATGGGGTTTTTGAAGTTTGGTTTACTAGCCTCTGTTTTTTACGGTACCGTAAAAGCAGCTGATCTTGCATGGGGCTTAGGTGACATTGGGGTAGGTTTAATGGCTTGGTTAAACATTATCGGTATTTTGGTTATTTTCTTCATGGCAAAACCTGCCATGAAAGCGCTGAAAGATTATGAAGCGCAAAAGAATAACAATGTCGAAGAGTACACCTTTGACCCAGAAAAACTTGGCATCAAAAAAGCCGATTACTGGGTTAAGCGATTAGCTAAGCTGAAAAACAAATAGTGCTTTAATAAGTAGATGACAAAAAAGGAGAGCTAGGCTCTCCTTTTTTGTATCTGACACGCTAAGATCCAATGTATTGAGAAAACCGTATTAGTAACAACTTTATACTGGCTTAGGGGGGATCATGCGTTTAATTATACTACTAATCGTTAGCTTAATGATCACGAGTTGCTCATCACAATTTGCCTATCGTCACCTAGACTGGGTCATTCTTTGGTATAGCGATGATTATCTTGATCTGAGCCGCCAGCAAGAAAATTTATTTGAAACAGAGCTAACACAACTATTAAATTGGCATGCGCAATCTGAGCTGCCAAAATATCGTTTACAACTGCAAACTATCTCAACCGATTTAGATACTCGGCCGATTCCTAGCGCATTAATTTCACAGCATGTCTCGGCGATTACTGATCACTGGCACAACCTTCGCCAACATATAAGTAAACAGCTCACACCGTTAGTGGCTAAGTTAACCGACTCACAGGTAACGTTTTTATTTAAACAACTTGAAGCGAGTAATCAAGAACGCTTGGCAGATCATCTAGCGTTAACACCTGACGACATCAAAGAACGTAAATTAGAACGATTTGAAGATATATTAATTGACTGGCTTGGCTCTATTAACGTCAAGCAAGCACAATTGTTATATAACTTAATCGATAATCAAAATGACCTAACATTAGATCGTATTGAATATCTAAGGTCTTACCAGGCACAGTTAAAAGTATACATGACACCACCCATAGACCAACCTGCATTACAGGCTTTATTAAATAATCCAGAGCCATTTCAATCACCGTCATATAAAAATAAACAGTATGCTAATCGCCAGAGTATGCAAATTTTTATTAAGGAAATCAGTTTGCTTTTACAACCAAAGCAAATTATTCATTTACAAGAAAAACTGCAAGAATATATCAGTACCATTAATGAAATATTAGACACTGAATAATAAAAAAGGCAGCCGAAGCTGCCTTTTTATTTGTGAACATTGGTCTACTAACGCAAGAATAATTTATACGCAGGGTTATCGCTTTCTTCCCAATATGGGTAAGCCACTTCATCTAGGTATTTATTTAATTCTTTTTTCTCTTTTGCTGGTACTTGTAAACCCACCAGTACACGACCACTAGCGGCACCATGATTGCGATAATGGAACATCGAAATATTCCAACGCTTACCTAGGGTTTTCAAGAACACCAATAACGCACCAGGGCGTTCTGGAAATTCAAAGCGATATAAAATCTCGTTATCCATTGAGTCAGGTGCATGTCCGCCCACCATATGGCGAATGTGGTATTTAGACACTTCGTCATTGCTAAGGTCCACGGCTGGGTAGTTTTTAGCCTCTAACTCATCAAGCAGATCTTGCTTGCCTCCTAATGGTACTTTCACACCCACATAAATTTGCGCCGAGTCATCACGACCATAACGGTAGTTGAATTCGGTAATTGGGCGCTTACCTAATAGATTACAAAATGTTTGGAAGCTGCCTGGCTTTTCAGGAATGGTAACTGCCATGATCACTTCACGGCCTTCACCCACTTCAGCCATTTCGCTCACATAGCGTAAGCGATCGAAATTCATGTTGGCGCCCGACTCAATGGCAATTAACGTTTTACCTTCTATGCCTGTGCGCTCTACGTATTTTTTCAAACCTGCTACGCCTAATGCACCAGCCGGTTCTGCCACGCTGCGTGTATCATCAAAGATATCTTTAATCGCAGCACACAGCTCATCTGGTGTCACTGTGATGCATTCATCTATGTGATCCTTACAGACCTGCCACGTGTGCTTACCGATTTGTGCAACCGCTACGCCATCGGCAAAAATGCCCACATGAGGTAGCGTCACACGACGCCCTGCTTTCATAGCCGCCGCAAGACAGGCACTCTCGGTGCTTTCTACTGCAATGATTTTTATTTCAGGGCGCAAATATTTCACATAAGCCGCGATACCCGCAGCGATGCCGCCGCCGCCAACAGGAACAAAAATCGCGTGGATATCGCCTGTATACTGACGCAGTATCTCCATCGCAATGGTGCCTTGGCCTGCGATCACGTCAGGGTCATCATAGGGATGAATATATGTCATGCCTTTTTCTTCAACCAGTTTTTGGCTGAAAGCGAAGGCCTCATCAAAGGTATCACCATGCAATACCGCTTTAGCGCCGCGGGCGCGTACAGAGGCTACTTTAATCTCAGGAGTGGTAAGCGGCATAACGATGGTGGCTTTAATTCCCAACTTTTGCGCAGACATGGCAACCCCTTGCGCATGGTTACCAGCACTGGCTGTCACCACACCTTTGGCTAACTCTTCTGGGGTTTTCTTCGATATGCAGTTATAAGCACCACGACATTTAAAGCTGTATACCGGCTGTTCATCTTCGCGCTTAATCAAAATTGTATTCTTTAGGCGGTCACTAAGAAATTGCGCCGGTGATAAGGCGGTTTCCACCGCCACATCGTATACATTGGCTTCTAGTATGCGTTTTATGTAGTTATCCGCCATTGGAAATCAACTCGCCTATTTTAAAAATGAATATTGTACCCATTTTGCCCTGTGCTTAGATATAATCACACCTAAATTAAATTTCATGTTTATCTCGGGTACCCAATATGAACCAAGATCAGCTCAAGCAAGCGGTTGGCCAAGCGGCCGTGGATTATATCCAACCTCACCTTGAAGAAGACAGCATCATCGGCGTGGGCACCGGCTCTACCGCGAATTGCTTCATTGATGCCCTAGCCAAAATTAAGCACTTATTTGATGGTGCAGTTGCCAGTTCAGACGCCACTACCCAGCGCTTAAAAGATCATGGTATTCCGGTATATGACCTAAACGGTGTGGGCACATTAGAGTTCTACATTGATGGCGCTGACGAAATCAACGATCATCTGCAAGCCATCAAAGGCGGTGGTGCTGCCCTCACCCGTGAGAAAATTGTCGCCGCCTGCAGTAAAGAGTTCATCTGTATTGCCGACGACAGCAAGCTGGTGCCTATTTTGGGTACCTTCCCCCTACCGGTTGAAGTGATCCCTATGGCGCGCTCATATGTGGCTCGCGAGCTTGTGGCACTTGGCGGCGACCCTGTATATCGCCAAGGAGTATTGACTGATAACGGTAACGTCATCTTAGATGTGCATAACTTGAAAATTGAGAGTGCAACAAAATTGGAAGAGCGCATCAACGCCATTGTGGGTGTGGTAACAAACGGTTTATTTGCTTGCCGCCCTGCGGATGTGTTTTTGATGGGTAGCGGTGAAGGTGTGACAACGTTAAAAGCGAAAAACTGAGCAATTGATTGTGAATCAAGGTTGAATGAAAACGGCTAAACTTGAGGTTTAGCCGTTTTTCGTTAAATATGAATATCTAAGCTATCAAACAAGGTTTTAATCCCACCGGCCCAAGCCTGGCGTAAATTCGCAAAGCCTTCATGGTTATCATCAATGCGAATACTCTCATTAATCACAAAACCATCCGCTTCATAAACAAGCGCATCTAATGGCATACCTACAGACAAATTACTGCGTAAGGTTGAGTCCATGGAAATAAGACAGCATTGCAGTGCCTGCTTTAGCGGTGTATCAAACTGAATTATACGGTCCAAAATTGGCTTACCGTACTTACTCTCCCCTATCTGAAAATAAGGGGTGTCTTCACAGGCTTCGATAAAGTTACCTTCACGATAAATATGAAATAACCTAGGCACGTCTCCTTTGACCTGCCCGCTGAGTAAAATATTACAGCCAAAGTCGATCCCCTGGTTCTGACCCTCATCCCGTGAAATCACATTACGAATGATGCGGCCAACAATTTCGGCGGCTTCATACAGGGTGTGAGTATTCAGGATGTGTTTTTCTGCTGTATTTATTTCATGTTCGATAATAGCCAACACACTCTGTGTGGTGGCTAGATTACCCGCACTTTGCAAAAACAAAATACGATCGTGCGCAACCTCAAATGTATGTAATTTTTTAAAGGTAGCAATGTGATCTACCCCCGCATTGGTGCGTGAATCGGAGGTAAGTACTAAGCCATCTTTTAGCTTTATGGCAACACAATAGGTCATGTGACATTCTTCATTACTGCTGACTGGCCAATGATAATGAAACTTTACCCACTTTGGCTACTGCTAACATACTTTCGTCACCGCCCCCTGTGCGCACTCCTCTTACAGGACAGGCATCTAGATAGTCCAAACCTACCGCCAATTTAATATGCTGGTCGGGTGAAGTTAAACCATTGGTCACATCAAACGTATGCCATTGTCCATCAAGCCAGACCTCTGCCCAAGCATGACTCGCCACGTGATTAATGTCTGGCGTGTATATATATCCACTGACATAACGTGCCGGTAAGTCATTATGGCGACATGCACTCAAAAACACATGAGTGTGATCTTGGCAGACACCATTGTTTTTTTCAAACGCCACAGCTGCAGAATCATATACCTTGGTTGAACCCGGTGAATAGGGCATGAGAATCAATAAATTCTTCATCATGTCTGATAATCCAGACAAGGTTGCCGTTCTTTTTACGAATTCATCACTAAATAACTTAATGGCATGATCTGCTTTCGTTAACTCCGTCGTGCGCAAATACGCATAAGGCGATATAAGTCGGTCGGCATCTTCTAAATCTTTTTGTATGATTTCAACCTCACCTTTGACTTTAATGCATATATCATCGTGAGGTTCATCCAAGGTCATAACATGCAGAATGTTGCCATACGCATCTGTGGTTTCAGTAATATTACCGGGTGCTGTTAATTGCCAGTTAACTATTTTTTGATGTTTAGAATCTTTAGGGGTTAGACGTAGGTATTGAATACTTTGTCGTACCGATTTCTCATACTGGTAATGAGTGGTATGTTCAATAGTCAGCTTCATACTGCCTCCATATATGCAACGTGAATACTTTCGGCAATGGCGCTCATTCTATTTAGGCAATCCGTTAAGTATTCATGTAAACCTGTCTCTTCAAAAATATGATGGCTATCACCATATTTCACTCGCGCATATTGCACAGCCGCTAAACGCTTAGGTACTTTGCCCACTATGCCTTCTATGCCGGATAGAATATCGTTAATAGCTTCTAAACAAGCACGAATAGAGCGGGGCACTTCTTCCCTTAATATCAATAATTCAGCCACGTGTTCAGGCGTGATTCTGTCACCATAAATTTCACGATAAGCCTCATACGCCCCCAATGATTTCAACACCGCATTCCAGCGGTAATACTCAACAGATTCGGTTTCGCGATCTTGCCGAACTATTTGATTTTTTACATCTAAAATACGAGCCGTGTTCCCTGCACGCTCCAAGAAAGTCCCTAGTCGTATGAAGCGAAACGCATCGTTGCGTAATCCGGTGCTGTAAACTGATCCACGAAACACATGGCTACGTTCTTTTACCCAGTCAAAAAACGCATTAACTTCCCAAATTTTTCCCTTTTGCTTAATAGCTTGCAGTTCAATCCAGCTAACATTAATGGCCTCC
Source organism: Bermanella sp. (assembly GCA_034110565.1). GTDB lineage: Bacteria > Pseudomonadota > Gammaproteobacteria > Pseudomonadales > Oceanobacteraceae > Bermanella. The sequence continues at coordinate 59,361 of JAWUYY010000078.1, forward strand.
CAAGTTTCTGAGCTTATTTTGCCCCTAACTGATTTTGCGTTATCACGCGCAGAAGAAATACAGTTATAAATACTACTAGGATTACTTTCATCTAATGAGAAAAATTGCATGACATTATGAGTGTTAATCTCTTCATACTTAGAGCGGAACAAATCATAGCAACCGCTTATTTTTAATTGGGCCGATAGCTCTTCTTGAGCAACATAAATATTGGGCATCATGGAAACCGTAAAGGCTACATCCATCATACGTGCGGTATTTTCAGCTCGTTCTAAATAGCGAGCCATCCAATATAGTTCACTGGCTGTGCGACTTAGCATACTTCTTCCTCCAATACCCAGGTGTCTTTGGTACCACCACCTTGTGATGAATTCACCACCAATGAGCCTTCTTTTAACGCAACTCTGGTCAACCCTCCTGGTACTAAATAAGAATCTTTACCCGTTAGTAAAAATGGCCTTAAATCAATATGGCGCGGCGCTAATCCACCATTAACAAAGGTAGGTGAACTCGATAGGGAAAGTGTCGGTTGAGCAATATAATTGGACGGATTGTTGATCAGTTGGATTCGGAATTTTTCTATTTCTTGAGTGCTGGCTCTTGGCCCTATTAACATTCCATAGCCTCCGGCACCATGCACTTCTTTTACAACGAGTTTTTCTAAATTTTCAAGCGCATAAGCTAAGTCATCGGGTTTTCGACATTGCCAAGTAGGCACATTTTTTAAGATAGGTTCTTCGTCTAAATAGAAACGGATCATGTCAGGCACATAAGGGTATATGGATTTATCATCTGCTACCCCAGAGCCAATTGCATTGGCAAGCACCACATGTCCATCACGATAAACCGACGCTAAACCCGCCACCCCTAACATTGAACCTGCATTGAATGTCAGTGGGTCTAAAAACTCATCATCAAGACGGCGATAGATCACATCCACACGCACAGGACCATTGGTTGTGCGCATATAGATGTAGCTGTCTTTTACAAATAGATCACGGCCTTCCACCAACTCCACACCCATTTGTTGCGCTAAGAATGCATGCTCAAAATACGCGCTATTAAATCGTCCAGGTGTTAACACCACCACGCAAGGATTAAGAATAGATGTGCTTTCTTTTAAGGTTTTTAGTAGCAATGACGGGTAATGATCAATGGACGCCACAGAATGTTTAGAAAATAATTCAGGGAATAATCGCATCATCATTTTGCGATTTTCAAGCATATAAGACACGCCCGATGGGGTTCTTAAATTATCTTCTAATACATAATAATCACCCTTATCGTCTTTGATTAAATCCACCCCTGCTATATGGGTGTAAATATTGCCCGGCAAATCCACGCCTTGCATACAGGGTTGGTATTGCTCATTGGCAAAAACTTGCTCCTCTGGAATCAACCCAGCGTCTATTATCCTTTTGTCATGGTAAATGTCGTATAAAAAATGATTAAGTGCTGATACCCGTTGTTTAACCCCTGCTTGCACCATCGTCCATTCGTTACCTGGGATAATTCTGGGTACCGTGTCAAATGGAATCAGTCTTTCTACGCCTGAATCCTCCCCATAAACATTAAATGTAATGCCTAAGCGATGAAATAATAAATCAGCCTCCTGTTGCTTCAATTGAAACTGATTGCTGGACATATCCGACAACCATTTTTTATACATCTGGTAATGCTCTCGACAATCCCCTTCCTGCAAAAACATCTCATCGAACAAACCATCTGCTGAATATTTGAAATCCATACACCACCAAACCAAGTGAAGACAATACGTTCATTTTGCAACGGTTATGCCACATGCTGGTGCACCCCATTTTGCGGGGTCAGCCGTAAAGTTCTTGCCCATAAATAGCGCAGAATTTTATAAATCACCTTGAATATGGCTAATAACAAGGCAGCAAACCCTAAAGAAAACGCAAACTAAGCGTCAGCTCTACTGCCTGATCTTCTCTTCATCCAATCGCTCGCATCTAAGTCAGTCGTCACTGGCATAACAAAAAATGAATATTTCATCATCAATAAATAGGACGACTATGTGACATACCAGTACTTTTGAAGTAAATGAAATATGATGATTTAGGACCGGTTATAACCTTCCACTCAGGAAATACGTGGGCTTGAACTAGGCCTGTAAACACATAGCTTTTCAGTAAACCGAACAAAGATTCGAGATGGCGCACATCACAGAATAAGCCACGAAAATACGGCCTAGATGAGGGGATAAAAAAACCTTGTATTTTGGAAGTCAGCGCATAAAATGCGGGCAATTTAGTGATTCCTATTGAGGATTTATGCCAGTTTAGCCCAAGCGTTTTCTCTTTGTCAGAAGGCGCGCAAGCCGTAAAAATGCGTTGGCCTTTGCCATGACACAGAGATCGTTGAACGGTTAACCCCCCTCAACTTTTCCTTTATTGAGTGTGTGCTTGTATGTGAATACAAAAACAGCCCACAACGGAAACGTCTCTTGAGCATTAAGACAGACTAAATGTTGTCTGCTTCTTAAATACTCGTTTTGTCTGCTACGCCTCCACTTTTTACGTTAAACCATACAACGGCATACCGACTATTTGAGTCATGTCTTTTGCCATAAGCAAAGACAAACAGTAATGGCCTTTAAGCCAACCTAGGTGAACCCTTACTTTCGAGAGAGACGCTATGAGTAAAGTTATGATCATTGGTGCCGGCGGTGTCGGCAATGTTGTGACACAAAAATGTGCACAACTTCCAGACGTATTCACCGATATTATTCTGGCCAGTCGTACAGAAAGTAAATGCATTGCCATCGCCGCTGGCGTAAAAGAAAAAACAGGCCGAACCATTCGCACCGCTCAAGTAGATGCCGATAACGTGCCTGAACTGGCTGCACTATTAAAACAAGAAAAACCCGAACTTGTGATTAACGTGGCTCTGCCTTATCAAGATTTAACCATCATGGATGCCTGTCTAGAAGCAGGCGTGAATTACATGGATACGGCCAACTACGAGCCAATCGACACTGCAAAATTCGAATACCATTGGCAGTGGGCATACCAAGAGAAATTCCAAAAAGCAGGCCTAACCGCATTACTCGGCAGCGGCTTTGATCCTGGTGCCACAAACGTATTTACCGCTTATGTGGCCAAGCACTATTTTGATGAGATTCATTACCTAGACATCATCGATGTTAACGGCGGTGATCACGGCTATCCGTTTGCCACTAACTTCAATCCAGAAATCAACATTCGTGAAGTCACGGCCGAATGTCGTCACTGGGAAAACGGCGAATTTGTTACCACCCCAGCCATGAGCAAAAAAGCAGCATTCACTTGCCCTGATAATGTGGGTGACTACAACATTTACCGCATGTACCACGAAGAATTAGAAAGCTTAACTAAGCACTTCCCAACTTTGAAGCGCGCGCAGTTCTGGATGAGTTTCTCTGACAATTATCTAAAACACTTAGAAGTATTAGGCAATGTGGGTATGACAGGCATCGAGCCAATTGAATACGAAGGCCAGCAAATTGTGCCGATTCAGTTTTTGGCTAAATTACTGCCCGACCCATCTTCATTAGGGCCTCGTACAAAAGGTAACACCTGCATCGGCACCGTGGTTCGTGGCATTAAAGATGGCAAAGAAAAAATCGTTTACTGCTACCAAGTTTGTAGCCACGAAGCATGCTGGGAAGAAGTTAAATCTCAAGCAATTTCTTACACCACAGGCGTGCCAGCAATGATAGGTGCGAAAATGTTAGTGGAGAAAAAATGGTCAGGTCCTGGTGTGTTTAACATCGAACAGTTCGACCCTGATCCATTCATGGATGCCATGAACCAATATGGCCTACCTTGGAAAGTGATTGAGCTAGACGCATTTGATTTAGACCAATAAACCGTAAGATGGGTTAATGGCGAGTTTTACGAGCCATGTAACCCATCGCTTGTATGGGTTACGCAATGCGATTTGCTCATTGCTAACTCATTCTACAAATTATTTTGTACCTTTCTTGTGAGTAAATCTGATGCAATTTACCGATTTTAATCAATTGGATTTATCCCGCGTGCCTTCACCGTGTTTTGTGATTGATGAAGTAGCTGTCGAGCGTAACCTGCGCATTTT